>CAZLQR010000005.1:0-119787 GCA_964561915.1 uncultured Gammaproteobacteria bacterium
AAGGGCTGAGAGGCTTGAGGCGCAAAAGATCAGTTTGGCCCAGCCTCAAGCCTCAGACAGCGCCGGGCTCGCGACGCCCGGCGCCACCCTCACGACTCCGGTCGCCTCCTCCGGCGAAGTGTCGTCCATTTCCGCCCAGCTCGATCTTCTCACCCGCGATTTCAGCATCCTGCAAGGGCAGGTGTTGAGCGCTTCCGCATCGGCATCGCTCAGCCAGCTTGATACGATCCTCACCGGCAGCGGAAGCGCATCTCTCATGTCCGACCTCACGGTGAGCGGCAACACCAGCCTCTACAATCTGGGTGTTGCCGGCAATGCCAACTTCGGACTCCTCAACATATCCGGCGGCGTAGATGTCTTAAGTGCGACCACATCGGCCACACTCGCCTCCTCGATCTCTACCCTATCCGGTCCGCTCAAGATCCAGAACAATGCCACGGGAGATGTTGATTTCTTCAACGGCAAAGCAGTCATTGACGCCCGCGGCAATCTCATCGTATCTCAAACAATCACAGCAAAGGAGATTCGTATCGACACGACAGATACGTCCTCCGCAACACTCGGCGAAGCATCGATTCCTGCCGGCCAGACTGGCGTCGTGGTCAATTCCTCCGCAGTGACTTCGAAATCCAAGGTATTTATCACGCCCAAGTCGCGAATACGGTATCCGCTTGTTGTCACAGAGCAGTCAGATGGTGTATCATTTAAAGTCGAGATTGCCGAGCCGATCGGCGACGAAGCCAGATTCAGCTGGTTCATAGTCAATGAGAAACAGTAAATTCCTACGGAATATTAACATTACCGTCGATTTATTCCTCGTTTTCGCCATAATTCTCGTGATCCGGGTGTCTGCCCAGACTCCCTGTGTGCCTGTTGCGCAAGGCGATATGGACTGCAATGGAGCGGTTGAGCTCGTTGATTATGAAGTGTGGCGCAAAGAATCGATTTCACGGGAGGTCTATCCCGCAAGTATCGAAACGTGGAGACAGACATATGTTGTCGCACCCGATCAGTCTACAACAGAATCACCGTCGTGCCCCGTTGCATCGCACATCAATACGTGTCCGATGCCCGCTGAGGACCCCTTCCATGTGCCAATCACTACTTGGCAAAACGCACCCCCCAGAAGAAGGTAATAATATAAACAGCCGGGAGGAGGAATACGAACAGATACCAGACAACCTTGCCGAGTCTGGCGTTAATGAATTCAGCAGCACGGAGTGCGATAACAAATGCCATGAACCATGCGATCAGTATGCTTAAATCGGGCCATTCGGGATGCGGGATCCCGCTGCCAGCACCTTCACGATACCATGTAAGCCAGCGGGGGAATTTCATGATGAATACGTGCCCGGTAATGGCCAAAAACGATATCCTGACTCCCCAATATTGGAATTTCCACCACCGTTGGTATCCCATTTTATTCGTGAAGCGCTTAATGGACGAGATAGTGAGAAGGGAGAAAATGAGCAGTGCCGAAAGCCCGAAGAGAAACGGTACAAGTCCATCCGAGAGATATTCCTCAAGGGTGAAAGCCTCCTGAAGGAAGAACAGCGATACTGCACCGTGAAGCAACGCCAGAATGAATGCAGAAACTCCAAGCACCTTACGATATTTCAGCGCATGATCATACGCATCAAACAGCCTCGAAAGCGGCCCAAGCAACAATACGATACCGACAAGCATCGTTGCGGCGTCAGCGAATGATTTGTTTAATACGAATAAATTGAATTGCCCGCTGCGGATATATAAGTAGACTGATGATACGCCAAAAAGTGCCGATGTGACAAGAAATGCTTTGAATTTCTTACCGAACAGTTCCCTCCAATGAATTTCAACGGTGTATCCAAAAAGGTCCATTGAATCATTGTAGCGAAACGAGTGCCATTTTGACAATTGTGAAGAATTATTCCATAATGATCTCGAGTTCGTATAATCAGCGGTATGAAATTGAATTTAGTTGTTTTGTTTTTCCTGCTTATTGGCATTTGTGCGGTTTCGTCACCTGTCCGGGCGCAATCGTGTACGCTCAAGGCGTCCGGTGATGCCGATTGTAATGGCGACGTGGACATTGTCGATTTTGAAATCTGGAGAAAAGAGTTTTCGCGCGCCCTTGATACGAATACCGCCGATTTCAACGGCGATGCAGTGCCGGATCTTATCGATTTTGAGATCTGGAGACGGTCGTATATCACTTCGCTCACGCCGACCGTTACTGAAGGTGCTTCGCCGACTGCCACTGTCGCGCCGACGGTCGGCGCGACCGTCACACCACCGACAACCCCGCCGGCCGACTCCTTCCCCACAAAAACTTCGACAGGCGTGCCGGCCGGCGTATCCCTCACCCAGCACACCGGCTCATACACACTGAGTTCCGGCACATATGAAGGAGTCCACTTCACTCAACCGGTGTATTTATCTCCAGGTTCCCCCATCGTATTCCGCAACTGCCGTTTCACCGGCGGTGAAGGACAGTTCGGATCTCAGGTCACGCTCATGGTCAATCGCGGCGACGTGACATTTGACCGGTCTGACTTCGATGGTGGTACGGGTCATGTGCGAAGTATTGTGGTTTTGAGAGATTACGATCGCGGAGATGTATCCTCCAACCTCACCGTCACCAACAGCCGCTTCCTCCGCTACGGCGCGGCCGCGGTTGAGAGCTCAAGCGATAATGTCCTCGTAGAAGGAAACTACATGGAGGAGATTGAAGAACTCCACGGTACCCACGCAGACGGAGTGCAGATTGAGGCCGGCAATGGCGTCACAATCCGGAATAATACGATTCTCCTCAATACCGACATTACGGGAGAGCCGGACAGCGATACCGCACCCATCGCGGTCATGGCGGAGCTCGGGAATGTGTCAAACGTTGTGACGGAAAATAATTTTATTGCCGGAGGCGCGTTCGCCGTGTATTACGAAGTCAAAGGATACCCCTGGACAGGCGATGCAATATTCCGAAACAACAGGATTTCAACCCAATTTTATCCTCAGGGTGGACGATACGGTGCATTGTATCCCAACAGCAGGCCAAGTCAGCTTGTCTTCACGGGTAATGTATTTCATGAGTCCGGTACGGCAGTCAATCCATAATACACTATTCTGTGATTTCGATCACATTTTTTGACTTATCTCCTCCAATTACCTACAATGGTTGGACCGGACACTCATGACATCTTATCGAATCTATGTCTCTTTTGTCATCGGAATAACTGTGTTCCTGTTTTCCGGATTGCTCCTTATATCCCGCGCTCAATCCTGCACGACGAAATCCAGCGGCGACGCCGACTGCAACGGTAAGATTGATCTCATCGATTATGAACAGTGGCGGAGAGAATACATCAAATTAGCGGCTACGACAAGCGCCAACTTCAATACAGATACGGTGGTGAATCTCATTGACTATGAGATATGGAGACGGGGATATGCCAACGGCGGTGGTACGCCTCCGATCACGCAGACGAGTACCACTCCCCCAGCCGGCAGCTCCACTCCACCTGCAGGGAGCACAACTCCCCCGCCGTCGAATCTCTCGTATGACGCCAATCTCCAGATGATTCTCGCATCACCGCACCGCAATAAAGCAAATGACGGATCACCGTATCTCAACACACCGTCCGTGGAGCTCTTCAACAAAGCGGATCTCTATGGGTCCAGGTCGGATTATGACGCACATCCGGATGATAAGGTCCACAATGCGGTATATTTCACGACGGAAGGCGATTTCCGGACGATGTGCGAATTCTCCCATTTTGCCTACGACGATCCCATTGTATTTCCCAACAAACCCGGTGCGGCACATCTCCACATGTTCTTCGGTAACACATATATGAACGCGTATTCCGGCCAGGATCCGAACAACAATGATGTGCTGAATAAAGGAGGCTCCACATGCAACGGCGATGAACTGAACAGGACGGGATATTGGGCACCCGCAATCATTGACGGGAAGACAGGCGAAGTGCGGGTGCCCAGTAAAATTCTCGTGTATTACAAACTATTTGCGGGATACGTCGGCGACGGTATCGTTTATCCTGAGCGGATGAGGTTCGTCATAGACAAAGATGTGCTTCACGCCGCTCATCAGGCACGGGGAGCCGATCAGCTCGCATTTAAATGCAACGATGAATTCAACGGGAACCGGTCGAATTATTCCGAGTTCCCGATCCCCAACTGCCAGAGTAACGGGAGACAGCTCGGAAGCGGTATCTCGACACTTGAAGTTGATGTGCTCCTTCAGGACTGCTGGAACGGTCAGGATGTGACAGACTACAAAAATAACGTGGCATTGCTGTCACATCCCTGCAAATATGATTCCACTCCGCCGCTTCATACCAGGCAGATGCCGAATCTTGAGTACAAGATCATTTATCCCATCTTCCCGGGAGAGGACACATCTCAATGGTTCCTATCATCAGACGTCGATCCTATGACGTACAACCTCAAGGGCCCAACGGGAGAAACGAATCATGCGGACTGGTGGAGCGGATGGAATGCCGAGGTGAATAAAATATGGGTGGACAACTGCAATAATAAAGTCGCAGACTGCGCAGTGGGGTGGCTTGATGCAAATGCAAGCAAAGTCCTGAAAGTCCGTGAACAGTATGAAGGACCCTATAAAATCCCCGCACAGCAGCTCTACGACTCAATCTGTAAGATCCCGAAAACGATGGCGAAACCGGCCGACATCGCCTATTGTGATACGACCGCGATGAAAGCGATGATGATGGAAGAGATAATGAACCATTGATAATTCATGCCGCATATTGAAATACCTCACGTCTGATGTTACAATGAAGCATGGAACAAACCCTCATCGTGATCAAACCCGACGGCGTCGTCCGCAGCCTCATTGGTGAGATCATCGGACGGTTCGAGAAAGCGGGACTCAAAGTAGTCGCTGCAAAAATGGCGCGCGTGACGAAAGACCATGCAAGCAAGCATTATCCGCACGATCGTGAAGAATTATGGACCGGTATAGGACATAAGACACTTGAGAATTACAAATCGCTCGAACTTGATGCAGAGAAGCTCCTCGGCACCAAAGATCCGAGAAAAATCGGCGACATTGTACGTGTATGGCTTCTTGACTACATCTCTTCCGGTCCCGTATTCGCAGCTGTTCTTGAAGGACCCCATGCTGTCGAACTGGTCCGCAAGATTTGCGGACACACACTCCCCCTGCTTTCTCAGCCGGGCACGATCCGCGGGGACTATTCATTCGATTCCGCCTACCTTGCCAATACCGGACAGCGCGCGATCAAGAACCTCATTCATGCTTCCGGAACAGTCGAAGAAGCCAAATATGAAATCCCCCTCTGGTTTTCATCCAAAGAAATTCATTCATACACGCGTTCGGACGAACATGTTATGAAATAATCGTCCGAACGCACCTCCCGGGATCCGATTGCATTTTTATTATTCCTTTCCGGCCAGCCATACGCCGCTGATGAACATACCGCGCGGAAACGGAATATGATAGTATGAATTGTGAAGGTGTGATCCACTCTATGGAAAATGTCAGGCTAAGACGGTTGTTGTTTTCGTTTATTATTCTTATGACAACGCTCACCGTGAACCATATCACGAAAGCGCAATCAGTGACATGCCCCGCGACGAAAGCGCAGGGAGACGCCAACTGCGATGGGAAAGCAGATTTGATCGATTTCGAGAGGTGGCGGAGAGAATACACCAAGGCGGATACCACGACTGATGCGGACTTTAACGCGGTGGAAGGCGTCGATCTGGTAGATTATGAGTTATGGAGAAGGACGTATACCCAGTCCGGATCGACGACTCCTTCGGTCACGCAGGGCGTCACGCCGACTATCACAACGGGGGTCACCGTGACGCCCACAATCACCGTCTCCCCGACACCTGTGGTAACGAATACACCGACACCTACGATACAGACTGGTACCAAATCGATATTCTGGATCGGCGACAGCCTCTCCGAACAGATGGATGCATGGAATACCGGCCGCCTTGCCCGCACGCTCACGACGTCCAAATGCAGTGCGATAACTTCACAACAGGGAGGACGCACTACGTACAGTACCTACGCCAACGCCAATAGCGCCTACGAACTCCTCCAGACTTCGGCGTTCAAGACAAATGTCGCGAAAAGCAATACAATCGTGATCATGCTCGGCGCCAACGACAGTCCCGAACCGTTCATGCAGGGAGTTCCGATGGTCATCAATCAGATCAAAGCGCTCAATGCATCCGCAACGATCGTCTGGGTCACGCCGACGTACAACCCAAGCATGCCCGAATTTGATTACATTGGTCAAATGCGGGACTATATAGTTGCGAGCGGTCCGTCACTCGGGCTGTCCGTCATCGACTTCCATGCAGAACAGCGAAGCAAGCCTTCGACCTATCCGTTCCGCGATTATGTCCACTTCTCGGAGAACGCTGATCAGGCAATGCTCACCTACTTCACAGCCCAGCTTGGTTGTAATTAACCGGGTTTTGTTTATTTTTCTAGAACATATCTTCGAGTCGTCCTATCAAGCTTTTTTATAATTTAGTATTAATTAATACCTTTTTTTGATATTTTTATGACCTTGCCATTGAGGGTCAGACATGAAATTGCGTGCGTATCCATGGAGAGCTTGACAAAGCCTCAGGAATAATTCATACTGATTTTTATAGGCTATGATTTACCTTGCTGCGCTCGCTATTTTATTTGGTTTTTCAGTTCCGGCACATGCACAGACATTTCACACACCTCACACACCGGTTGTCGAACCAGTCAAGACCAGATATGCGTACGGCGAGCCGTTCAGCTTCCGTTACGTCGGCCCGCCCACACCGCTCACAGCCGAACTGACCGATCATGATGGGAAACAGCTTCACTTCAAGGCTGTGTTAAGAGATTCTGATTCCGAAAGCTCGCTGCTCGTCTTCGAATCGCCGGATACGTCCGAACCGGGTATGTACCGCATCAAAATATCATCCGGATTATCGATTCTTGCTGACACGGAATTCGTAAGGGAAGGAATTGACTACACTCCCAGTCCGACCCCATCGGTGCCACCTGTTCCTGCAGGTACGCTCCGCCGATCGGCCGCTTCCGTCGCCGCACCAGGGCGCAAATATGAAACAGTAATCGAATATACCGCGGAGCGCGACGGGCCGGTGACACTCACCGATATCGTGCCGCTGAATGCTCTCATTGATGCGCCGGAAGCGAGTCCGAGTGTGCGCCCGGAACTGCTCAATCTCAGGATGCCGTTTGAGAAGGATTACGAAGTCACGCTCCCGTTCGGACAGGTCGATCCCGATATCCACTTCGGGATCGCGGGGCATGACGGGACAGACTACGCGCTTCCGTCCGGTGTCCCGATCCATGCAGTAGATGACGGAGAGATCGTGCCGTACCGGGAGAAAAACAGCTATGGCATCACGGCCGCTATCCAGCACTCATGGGGCAAATCATTTTACGGCCATTTGAGCACAATGAGTGCACAGCTTGGTACCGAAGTGAGGAAGGGCGATGTGGTCGGCTTATCCGGTAATACCGGACTCTCTTCGGGGCCGCATCTCCATTTCGGGATCATGATCGACGATTCGATGGTCGATGCGGCCCGCTATATCAAAAAATTCAATGATTCGGATGCGGCTGCGAAACAGCTCTCATGGCCTCTCTATCTGTCCAAGGGCGAAACGGCTCAAATTCGCTACCGTTACAGCCTTCCTGTCGAGTATGAATTCTATGACACACTCCGGTTCGGACCGGCCGCACTCCTGGATCCGGACGAACATGTAATTGCGCAAGAAAAAAACATATCCACAGTCATCATCTCAAACGACGATACGGATATGCAAAAAATCATCGCGGATCCCTCGTATTCGGGCACTTCTCCACTTATCGTTCGTGACGGTGTCATCCTGTGGATCGATTCACATGATGACCGAATTTTGCACGGATTCGATAAGGTGACTCAAACGACATTCGCTCAGAAGATCGATCCTGAAGCGGAGAACAGCCTGACAATCGACAGCAAACACTACATCATCCGGGTGCGGGATGGGAAGATCGGTATTATTGACGCACCGCCGGGCTTGGCGACGCTGTGACAGCGGCCGGTGATGCACTCGGCGAGGCGGTGCGTGTCGGCACAGTATTCGCAGCTCCCTGGCCGGCCGCATTCTTCTCTATATTGACCGGAGCCACTTCGATGATCTTATTCGCGGCTTCACGGAAGAGGATAGCTTTCTTCGCCTTGATGTAGATGACGAGCTTGTCGCCATTTTGGGCTTTTGCGAAAAACGCCTGCTCCTTAAGCTTATTTTTGTCCTGGACGGTCGCAATAGTGGGCGTCTCGTCTTTCGGGAGGACCATGAGTTTGCCTAGCTTGTCCAGGACCGACTTGGTTTGGTCCTTGGCGAGAAGCTGCGGATTCTTGAGCAGCTTCTGGGTCTGCTGGTACTGATTGTAAAAATAGTATGACGGGATAAGTGCGAGAACGATACCGATGAGGAGGCCGACAATAATGTTGCCGCTTGCCTTGGATGTGGTTTGAGAATTTTCTGCATTTTGCATATCCACCAAATATACCACGATCGATTCAAATGTGTCAAACGGTTTTCACAATACATTTGAAAAGGCATTGAAAATACTATTGAGCTCTATACGTAAATAAAAGCATAGGACTGTCCCAACAATGAGAAACGGACCGAATGCTATCTTGGATTTCATGGATTTCGTGTACGTGAGGACTGCGAAAATGCCGTAGACGGCTCCCGTCACGAACGCGATGTAGAGGGCGGCGAAGCCGCCCGAGATGCCGAGCAGCGCACCCATACCGAATGCAAATTTGACGTCGCCAAAACCCATCCCCTTCCCCCGCGTTCCAAGATACAATGCAAGGATGGGGGCCGCCACTGCGAAGCCGGACAGGATGTGTCGGCCCACCTGTATCACGTCATAGGACGCGAACCAAACAATAAGCAGGGCGAATACCGCAAACGCTATTTGCATCTCGTCCGGAATGATCTGGTATTTGACGTCAGCAAAAAAAATGACAAGAATACACGTGACGATGCCAAGATGGAGGATACGGACCGGCGCCGCAAGCGGCGCCGTATACACCCATGAGAACGCAAATAGGATACCGGTAAGCGCCTCAATGAGAGGATACTGATATGATAATTTCTTTTTACATGCGGCGCAGCGCGCGCGCTGCGCGACAAACGAAATGACGGGAACGAGCTCGAGCGGGCCGAGTATTTTCTTGCAATAATCGCAGTGGGACCTTCCGAGGATCGACTCGTTATTCGAGAGTCGGTCGATGAGCACGTTGCTGAATGACCCGACTGCAACGCCAATCACGACGAGAAACACGAGTTCCATATACGCTTAAGCATACCCGATATCCCCTCCGGTTGAAAGGTCAGAATGCAAAATCGGCCGCATCAAAATCATGTTCCCGGTACGGGCCGATGATGCTGAAGTTAAGCCGTTCCGGACGGAAAATCTCCGCTGCAACATCCCGGATCTGTTCTTTCGTGACTTCGTTCACTTTCGCAATAATCTCGTCGGGAGTAGCAGTCTTGCGTTTGAGGATCATGTCCGTACCGAAGAATGATGCGACGTGAGAAGAATCCTCAAGCGAGAGATAGAGCCTCCCCCTGAACAGTTCCTTCGCCCGCTCAAGCTCCGCATCCGTAATGTCTCCATCGATTATCTTCCGGTGTTCGGCCAGAGTCACTTTGACGGCTTCTTTCGTCTTCTCAAGATTGGTGCGCACACCTGCCGACGTGACAAAATTGCCCACGTCGTGATATCCCTGCTTGGAAGCGCTGATGTAATAGCACAGTCCACGGCGCTCGCGCACCTGGATGAACAAGCGCGAACTCATACCCCCACCGAGGATTATGGAAAGTAGCGAAAGAATATATCGCCGTTCATCGAGGAAGCTGTACGCTCTGAATCCGAGGCAAAAATGCGCCTGCTCCGTTTTTTTGTATCGCACGAGCAGGCGCGGCTCTTTCTGGCTTTCTGTGACCGGTTCGTACGAACCGGTCACCTTCCCTTTTTTCCATGCGCCGAATTTCTCACGGACCACCCGTGCATACTCCGCAGACTTGCCGTTCATACCGCCTGCAACCACAAGGACTGCATTGCCCGGGTGATAGAGCTGTCCCATATAATCGGTGAATGTTTTCCTGCTGAATTTCGTCACTGTGTCTTTGGTACCCGCTATTTCATATCCAAGCGACGTGCCTTTATACATAAGCTCTTCAAACAAATCGCTCACTTTCCATTTCGGGGTGTCCTCATACATGTTAATCTCCTCTACGATGACCCCTTTTTCACGCTCGATTTCCTCAGGGGCTAGGAGAGACTCCGTGATCATCCCCGAGAGGATATCCGTCACAAGGCCGAAATGTTCGTTTGTCGACTTGATCCAGTATCCGGTATGGTCTTTCGATGTGTACGCATTGAATACAGCCCCTATACCCTCGATTCTCGAAGAAATCTCGAAGCTGGAGGGATATTTCTTGGTCCCTTTGAAAGCCATATGTTCGAAAAAATGGGCAATGCCGTTGTTGTCTTTCTGCTCATACCGAGATCCCGCACCAACCAGGAGGAGAGTCGTGAGGCTTGGGAACGATTTGGTATCAACAAGAAGCACAGTGAGACCATTGTCAAGAGTCAGGGTTTCTTCGCGCAAATTCATTTGTGCCATTATACCATGAAAAATGTGAGTATAATCTATGCATGGCGACAGGTGATGGTGGCCCCAGCAAACTAATACAGGTTCTTGCCGTGTTCGGAATTTTATTGGCCGTTTACCTCCTTTGGCAGCAGATGTATAGCCCGGCGTTCCAGCCCTGTAATATCAATGCGACAGTCAATTGCGACGCGATCGTGAAGGGCGAAGTCGCAAAAACGCTCGGGATACCGACACCGCTTATCGGGCTCGTCGGCTACATTGTCATACTCATAAGCGCCACGTTGAAGAAGACAAAACTGCTGCTAAGCATGGCAACGTTCGGTCTTGCCTTCTGTTTGTATATAGGGATCGTAGAGATTGCATTCCTGCATGTCATCTGCCCGGTCTGCATCATGTGCCAGACAATCATGATCATGGTATTCGGACTCTCGGTCAGAGAATTCCGGAAGAAAGGTGTACCGGTCAAAGAGAGTTGAGGTCGTTCTCGATTTCTTGCATGCCCGAATCTATGTCACCTACGTCAATCGCGTCGATACTCCGCTCCTCGTCGGACTGTACTGTTGGAGCAGGCGTCACATTTTTTTTATTCTTGGCGTTTGAACTCTGAGGTTCTGTAGTGAAAGAATAAATCAACGTCACTGCGACGGCAACGGCTACCACTGCGAGAATCGCGAGCCATGCGCCTCGGTTTGGACGGACTGCCCTCCCCTGGGGCATAGTACCGTCCGATTCGGTATTCACCGTCCCGTCATTGGGCTGAGGCGGCGGAATCGGGATTGCAGTATCTGTCATACTAAACTCATCTGCGCCAACCTTATTACTTATTCACAGTGGCGCCTGATTCGTGGAACACATTACCCGTCCAGACTAGCTGGCTCGGGCGGCTGTTGGGATACAGCACACCATACCGGCCGCCCTGGGGATAGAACTGCGTTGATATCCGGTTGTTGCGGAATATCGCGTTGCCTGTCCAGGTATATCCTTTGACTTCCATGTAGACGGCAAAGGCTCCTCCTGCAATGAGATTGTTCTCAATGACAACGTCCACCACATTCCCAAGCTCCGCCATCACGGCAATGGGTGCGGTGTCACTATCGGGAGTGCCGGAGATATCCGTATTCAGGAATATTGTATTATTGCGGATGGTTACTTTATTACCTGCCTCGATCTGTACGCCATCCGCATGATTGTCATGGAGCTCTTCGATCTCCTCCATATAATTCCCTTCGATCAATACGTTGTCGCTTGAGCTCTCAACGGCTGCCGCGCCATAGCGGAGGAAGCGGCTGTTGGTGACGGTGAGGTTGGAGGAGACATCTCCGCGTCTGTAGTCACGCAGTGTGAGGATGCCCCGTGTATGACCCGTACCTCCGTCGAAGTCAGACCGGTCAAACGTCACGTCCCCACGATTGACAAGGAGTGTGACTTGGGCACCAAACTGTCCTTCACCACCGGTGAATCTGCAGTTGCGGAATACGATGGGAGAACCCGGAGACAGATAGACCGGTTGGGTGAAATGAACACCTTCATATGTACCGGAACTTAGTGTGTATGAGCCGGCGTGCTGGGTGAGTGTTACACCCGCCTGAACTCCCGTAGACGTCTTGGACGGGAATGCGCCGGTTGGCGCCGAGGTCGGAAGAATCGTCGGGACCGAAGAAGTGGGAGCAACTGATGTGGGTGTGGGGACTGCTTTGGTAGGAGTAACTTGTGCATATGTGATAACAGGAGTCGCGGTTGGCGCAGTGGTCGGGGGGATGAAAGACGTGGGAGTGACGACCGTCCGTGGTCTTGGGGTACGGGTCGGACGCCGCCACCATCTCCTCATCCGTGCTTCGGATCCTTGCGGATCGGATGCAATAGAGTAAAAAATTCCCGCGGCCGATACGACGCCGAGGACCGCAAGGAATCCGGTCCGTTTGGTGAATTGGAACTTCCTACCTGAATTGGTATTGCCGGTAAGGTCGACTGTCAGCGGCTCACTATCATTCTGAGGCTGATCCTGAGGATTGTCTGTCGTCATTAATGTGATTTGATGGAATTTTTAATTGGCGGACTGCGATTGCAGCGCTTCTCACAGTATTGCGCGCCGAATTGACCGTGTCAAGCACACTTTGCAGATCGGCGCGCATTTGCGATACCGTCTGGCCTACCGTGGCCCGAAGCGTTTCTTCGGATTCAATCGTGAGCAGATAGTCTTTGGCAGATTGCGCATCAACTGCGACTTGTGCAGACTCGATTGATACCGACGCCGCGGCCAGTGCATCTTCGGCCGCGGCAGTATCTTGCACACCTGCTTTCGCGCTGTCCACCTTCGTCTGCAGTTGGGTTACCAGCGCACTCAATCGTGCGAGAACCTCCGTGAAGTGCCCGGTTCGCTGTGTGTTCATATTGTCCAGTTTCATATCTATTCGCTCGACGATCTCCTGTTTCCGTTCGTCACGGATCGTTTTGAGCTTCTCCCGCAGCTCGGCCAGGCGGGCTTCGCGGGAAGCCTTGCGCTCCTCCATCGCTTCTTTCCTTTTATCCATGCGGGCTTCAACCGACGCACGAATCGCTTTCAGTTTTTCCTCGCGGAACGCCGCCAGAGACTCCAGGTGGTCAGCTCTATGCAACAAATCGCCGTTTTCATGTGCGGAAACCGGGAAAAGCGGAGTGATTGAAACAGCAGCAAGAAGAATAAGTGCATACGCAGATTTCTTCATTCTTCCACTATAAAAAATCGGTTGTCCCATGTCAAGACGCCATCGGCACTACATTTTCCTGCTGTCGTATGCCCAGTGAAGGAGGGCCTGCCGCTGTACCGGGCGGCAGGCCGGATCACCCGCGCGGCAATGTTTCCGTATCTGCGCGATATGCCGTCTGATCGCTCTCCAGCGGCGGATCTGACGCTCATCCTCATCCGGGATCCGCCGCCCCATGAAGTACCTGCAATACCACTGGAGCCAGCCGCGCGGATCTTCGTGATAGATCCACCCTTTTTCCTTCCACACTTGAAGCGGCTGACTCGCTCTCACTCCAAAAAAATTGAGTTTCGGATCGCTCCCGGCAGCGGATAACCGTGCACCCCGGAACCAGTCTGCAGGAAATTCTTCTTTGCAGTCGTTCAGATATGATCCCCCGAAGACTCCCATTCGGAGCATTTGCTTCGGTGTGAGCTCCGGCTTGAACTGCGGGTCGAAGTTCCTGCCGGCCGGCTCGGATAAAATGTATTTATACCCTTTTTGAACTTCGTCATTCACGATCACCACAACAGGGAGTTTCATTGCGTCAATCAAACTTCATTTCCTTGATTTTGGGGTGGAACGTAGAGAAATCCGAGAACCGGATCCAGCGCGGCTTGATGAGCACAAACACCATTCCCGGCAAATCCCGGAATCGCCCATGCTCGGGATTTGCCTTGTCATAAATCCGTTCTATTTCCTCGCTCTCCTCCACCAGCTTCGCCGTCCCTTCGTACTGCACATTCTGGCCTTCCAGATCCCACCCGAACGTAAGAGCGACATTCGGATTGCGTTTGATGTTGTGATACTTGCGGCTGTCATCGTGAGTGGTGAGCACTACACTCAAGTCATCCATCATCGCATACGCCATGACAGCCGACTCCGGATGCTTGTATCTCCCGATTGTCGAGAGCACACACAGCTTCGGATCAAGTTCCTCGAGGAATTCCTGTACTGCGGCTTTCATACCGCTATTATAGTACTATTTCTCCCCATTCAAGCGACAATATAAATCTGTTTTTCCAATACATCTTGTGTGAATTTAAAATTGCGGGTATAAATAGATATGGACACAACTTCTCACAATCAACTACTTGATCTTCACGGCAAGACTGCCATTGTGACTGGTGCCGTCGGCATCGGGTATGGAATCGCGTACCGCCTTGCGGAGGCCGGCGCCAATGTCGTTGTTGCATCGCGCACCAAGGAACAGGTTGAGCGGACAGTCAATGAATTGGCCGGGAAGGGTTTCTCTGTCAGAGGCGCGGTCGCAGATATTTCTATCGAAAAACAGGTAAAAGCGATGGTCGAACTCGCGGTGGCTAAATTTAAAACTGTCGATATTCTTGTCAACAACGCCGGTATCTTCCCCACGATTCCGGTGATGCAGATGACGCTCGACGATTTCGAACGGGTACTCGCAATCAATCTCAAGGGAGCATTCCTTTGCACCAAATATGCGGCGGAAGTGATGATCAAGCAAGGCAAGGGCGGCAAAGTAATCAATATTACATCGATCGATGCGCTTCACCCATCATCCGTTGGGCTCGCGCACTACGATGCGTCCAAACACGGTCTGTGGGGATTCACCAAGAATGTCGCGTTGGAGCTTGCGCCCCACAAGATTTGGGTCAATGCAATAGCGCCGGGCGGCGTTGCGACGCCCGGCGTAGCCAAGATGCAGTCGGGACACCCCGCTACAAGCGGCGTCGATCAGAAGCTGCTCCTGGAAACGTTCCTCAAGAAAATCCCGATGCACCGTATGGGAGAACCCGATGATATCGGCAAAGTGGCGCTGTTCCTCGCCTCCGATATGTCTTCGTACATGACGGGCACACAGGTGGTTGTCGACGGCGGGGCTCTCCTCTCATAAGCGGCCCGTTCCGGGCCGCCCATTTGGTACAATAGTGTACCTACTTGCCCGGTCGTCTAATGGTAGGACAACGGACTCTGAATCCGTTTATCGGGGTTCGAATCCCTGCTGGGCAGCCGAGTTCGCAAAACGAAGTTGCACATAAAAGTAGTTGGCCCAGCATAAGTAAATTGCGTTGTAGTTATCTATAGTCCGAAAAGTTGTTTTAATAAGCTTTTTTTCTTCTGCGGTTTTTCAATCTCGATTGAAATGGTTTGTGTGTTTGTAGTTTCGCTAACTTTACTTACATCATCATATTTTGTTCTAAAATCTGACCAACACCTGCATTGTTTGTTTAAACAATCTGTAACGGGAAGAGGTGGCGTCTGAAATGCTTCAGCTAATGTGAATGTTTTGTTTTGCAATTTTACACATTCTTCGCAAACAAAATCATCTTCTCTATTTTTTATAGTAACTCCTATATAAATATCACTGCGCCTTAAATCTATGATCTTCATCTTAAAAGCTTGTTTTTTAAAGTCAGCGGCTTGAGTGTGCTTGCCCTCTGAATCTAGAAATATTGCCATATTACTATAAAGTGTTTCTAAATCTCCCGCATTCCTTTTTCTCGCAACTATATAGTTGAACATACCCCAAATCAAATCATGACTGGAAGGATCGCTTCCGAATCTTTTTGATAATGATTGTTCCACAGCTCGTCGTATTTGATTAATGTCAGGAACTAGAAAGTCCATATATCGCTGCCAATCGATAATCTCTTTTTCCCGCTCAGATACTACTTTCCCTTGTCTGATAAATATATTTTTATTGCAAAATCTACAAATAATTTTTCGTTTTATTTCCCTACCAACATCTTTTTTGCAGTACGGACAAACTGAGTTATGCATAACTTCACATAATACCATGCGCTTGAGCCAAGTAAAAGTGTATTGACAATTGCAATACATTTGACTAGAATACATTGTGTACTTTGATATTGATTACGATGAGGAGAAAAACGAGCTCTTGAAAAAGTTGAGGAGAATTGGATTTGCCGATGTGTTGAACGCGATTATCGAGGGCGGATACGTGGATGTGTTGGAGCATCCAAATAAGAAGAAGTTCGCGCACCAGCAGATACTAATAGTAAGGATTGGGTCATATATCTATAAAGTCCCTTTTGTGAAAGACAACAAAAAACGAATGATATTTCTGAAAACATTGTATCCCGATAGGAAATTGACAAAAATTTATATCAAATAGCCATGATTAATAAAAAGGGTTCGGCGCGATTCGATCCGTTTACTGATCTTATTCTGGATGAATACGAACGGAAATTGGAAGAGTCTATTGAGCGCGGTGAGTGGAAAAGCGTCCAAAATAAGAAAAAAACTAAAAAAATGTTTGAAGATGCAGCTAAACAATATGTACAGTTACAGAAATCCAAGAAAATTACGCTTCGCATCAATCAAAAAGACCTGATACGGCTCAAAGCCCGGGCGAAGCGCAAGAATATCCCCTACCAGACACTTCTGAATGCATTGGTGCGGGATTATGTCGAGGGCAAATATGCACTCACCGTTTGAGTGTGAAAAAGTTTACGGACCAGTTATCTCCAATGCTTGCCGTGTTGAGGACATTCCCACCCTGTCCCATCGCATTGAGTACACGGATTACGGCCAGTGAAAACATCTGCCACTGAACCATTCCCTTTACAGACTTTGCACTTGATAAGGTTCAAGTTACATTTTCTACATTTGGGCATATTGCCGCAATTATATCAGATTATTGATGCCTATTTGAATCACGGTCACTCTGTGCTTGATCTGACAATCCAGGGCGCACACTTTTGATTGCTCTTACCGCATGTCCTTCGAGCTGGGTATAGGCTTTCCATCGGGAGGGAGGCCTCCCCTTTATAAACCACATACATAATACAATCGGCCAGAATAAAGCTTTGATGATCGTCATGAGAAACCAGTTTAAGTTGGGAATAATAAATTCCCTCCAATCAATATGTTCCTTTTTAAAAGACATGAGGCCGGCACGATGCATGTAAATATCATAACTGACAAATAGACCGCAGTAATAGGTCAAAGCAGGAAGCGCACCTAACATAGACCTTATTATACGCTCAACTTTCTTTCAAATGGGTGGTTTTTTGAAGGGATTAATTTCAGTACTAATCCTCTGTCTCAATCTCCACATCTTTAATATCTTCTGGGGATTTTTTCTTGAACGGGATCCACACATGATCTTCCTTGATCTCCAGTTTGGGGTACAATTGTCGGAAAATAGCCGCATACCGGCGCGGATTGTGGATGAGGTACATATCGAGGTATTTGTTGAGACGGATGTCGTAGAGGGTGATCGTGCCGAAGTTGAATAATTCTCCGATGAAATTGTCGACCACCTTCATCATGCGCACATATTCGAGCCTATACCTGAATTGTTTCTTGAAAAATACCCCTTTCCTATGGACTACATATTCCGGAGTGATCTCATAGTATTCATTGAGCCAGAGCAATACGGTGAATATATTGAGCCAGATCTTGATGAGGCCGGCAATGGTGAATACGACGAGAAACAACGGTGCGTTACTTGGCAGCCATGCGAAAATATCCCGACCATTCACCAGCAAATAATAGAAAAATATGACGACGAAAGCCATGATGATGTCCGTGGCTATGAGTTTGGCGATCAGGACGGAGATGCTCTGGCGGAGGTTGAGATACGTGAGCGTAATCCGTTTGTCACTATGCATATTCAATGTTATACCACATTCATTCAGCACTTTTTCAGCGATTGAAGGTACAATGAACATATGAAAAAAGCAATTGGATTGTTGGTGGTGCTGGTAGCCGGTGTGGTTGTCGTATGGTGGCGATGGGGCGCGGCAGGCCCGGAATACAAAAATCAGGAGCCTGCCGCCGCTTCTCCGACTGTCGGGTCCGTACAGAATTCACAGACATATTCAATGGATGATGTAGCTCTCCATGCGAAGAAAAGTGACTGCTGGATGGTCATCGACGGGACGGTATACGATGTGACGAACTACATTGACAAACATCCGGGCGGAACCGGTATGGCCGGATACTGCGGCGCAGATGCGACGGAAGTGTTTGATCGAGAACGGGAACACGACGACAAAGCACGTGCGCTCCTCCCGCAATATCGAATCGGCACATTGGAATAAGGGTACGGCAGCTCCGCGTCAATAGCCCTGATACATGCGGAGCTGCCGGGAGACTTCTTCGTTCAGGTGCTCGGAGATCTGGAACGCGAGCATGATGGCGATTCCGATCGATATGACGGTGAGGAACAGGGCAAATGCGCCGATGCTCTTGGACGTCGGATCGTCCTGTTTGAGATACTTCGAGGCTGGGTAGAGCCCCCAGGGGGGTATCAATATACTTAATAAATAAATGAAAATCTGCCGCCCGACACTCGTGGAGGGCGGCTTTTCTTTGAGCTGTTTCCCGCAGGAGGGGCAGTAAAACTCTTCCGGTGTGATCGGCTTGCCGCAGTGGGAACACAGATTCTGCAGTTGTTCCATCCTAGTCATATCTTAGTCCAGTTTGATCCCGTTTGCCACTTTTTACAGAACCAATTGTGCCAGTGATTTTTTCAGACCGGTGATCGTATCCGGCCGATAGACGGAACTCGTAAGGACCGAGAAGCCTTTTTTTTCAAAGAGTGTGATAATATTTTGGAGGTCGTCCGGGTCAACCAGGTCGATCTTGTTGAGCAGAATCACCTCTTTTTTGGACAATAGGTCGGAGCCGTACTGGCGGAATTCACTGCGCACTGTTTCGTACGCTTTCATAGGATCAGGCACTGATGCGTCGATCACGTGGACGAGCGTCTGCGTTTTCTCGATGTGTTTGAGGAATCGCGTGCCGAGGCCGCGCCCGTGCGCGGCCCCCTCGATGAGCCCCGGGATATCGGCTATCGCATGGCCGTCCATCATGCCGATGCTGGCGCTTAGCGTGGTGAACGGAAAACTGCCGATCCGGGGCGTGGCATGGGTGAGAGCGGCGAGGAGGCTGCTCTTGCCCGCATTGGGCAAGCCGACGAGCCCGATCTCGGCGATGAGCCGGAGGTTGAGCGTGATGACCCTCTCCTCGCCCGCCGTTCCCTTCTCGGCTATGCGCGGCGTACGGCGCGTACTTGATTTGAATTTCATATTCCCCCGCCCGCCGCGCCCGCCGCGCGCGATGAGAATCGAGGCTGTTTCATTGATAATTTCGCCGATTTCCTCCCCGGCATCACTGAGTATCTGGGTTCCAAGAGGAACAAAAATCGTCACATCCTCCCCTCTCTTACCGTATAGATTGCGTCTGCCTCCCGGCTCACCGTTCGGAGCGGTTATTTTCTTCTTGTGCTGGAACTCGCTCAGATCGTTCAGGTTATGATCTCCTTGGATCAATACGCTGCCTCCGTTCCCTCCATCACCGCCGTCAGGGCCGCCTCGCGCCGTCTGCCCGTCTCTTCGCAGCGTGGCGGCCCCATCACCGCCATCCCCCGCCCGAACCGTTATTCTCGCCTTGTCAACTAACATGATGCCTGATTGTACCACTAAGTGACTCATATCACATTAATATTAAATATTTCTATCCTATAATACGCTCGTATGACTTCTATTGAGAATAGACCTGTTTCGGTTGGCTTGCCACCTGTAGAGTTGAGTTTTCGACCGGTAGCAAGTGCTCTTGCGGGATCAGTTAGTGTTGGATTGGCTGAAGTGGAATTAGGAAATCCCTTTTTTGTAGTTACTCCAGGTGCAGACGGAAAACCAGAAATATTCCCTCCTATTGAGCTTGAGTCGCCATCAGGTTTGCTCCCCGCAAAATGAAGCTGATTTACAACAAAATGAATTATGTGGTATAATATGATTCCAGAGTTGAGAACGACTTCATAATTGCTTCGTATTGAGACTCGCATATGTACAGGACACAGCGGATTAATCGCACAGGAATGTTCCGGAACAAATTCATTGGTGGATACGGTAACGTACGGGCTGCACGCAGACGGGTTACGTTTTACGATCCGTCCGATCTCGTGCGTACCCAGAAAATCACAACCGAGGCTGACCAGCCCTACATCCCGGTGAATTCGTTCGATTCTCTCCCCATTCATGATTCACTCAAGAAAAACATCCATGACCGCGGTTATGCATCCCCCACGCCGATCCAGGATCAGACGATCCCACTCATTCTCGAAGGCAAAGACGTGATCGGACTCGCGAACACCGGCACCGGCAAGACAGCCGCATTCCTCATCCCGCTCATCAACAAAGTTCTTGAAGACAGGGAGAAGAGAGTGATCATCGTGGCGCCGACGCGTGAACTTGCATTCCAGATCAAAGACGAATTCCTCGGGTTCACGCGGGGACTCCATATCTATTGCACCCTCTGTATCGGAGGGGAGAATATTTTCCGCCAGCAAAAAGACCTCCAGCGTAAGCCACATTTCGTGGTCGGTACGCCGGGGAGGCTGCGCGACCTCATCGGACAGCGCAGCCTCAACCTCGGGGAATTCCGGATTGTCGTGCTGGACGAAGTCGACCAGATGGTCGACATCGGCTTCATCCACGACATCAAATATTTCATTTCCCTTCTCGCAAAAGACAGACAGTCGCTTTTCTTCTCCGCAACGATCAATGTCGGCGAGCGGGATATCCTGAACGGATTCGCGCCCGATGCCGTGATGGTATCGGTCAAGAAACGGAGCGTCCTCCGGAATATCAAACAGGAGATCGTGAAAGTGCGCGATACAAGGCGCAAAATCGACCAGCTTATAGAGATTTTGCGCAAGCCGGAAGCGGAGAAAGTGCTCATTTTCTGCCGTACCAAATGGGGCGCACAGCGTCTCGGACAGGAGCTGGTGCGCCGCGGATTCAGCGCAGACAGCATCCACGGGGACAAACGCCAGATCCAGCGCACGCGGATCATGGAGAACTTCAGGAAAAATAAAATAAAAATTCTGCTTGCGACGGATGTAGCATCCCGCGGGCTTGATATTGACAACGTCACTCACGTTATCAACTACGACCAGGCAGAGTCGCAGGAAACATATATTCATCGTATCGGGAGGACGGGCCGTGCCGACCGGATCGGCACGGCCATCACATTCGTCGTATGATCCCCACACTTAACAAGTTATATATGTCATACTTTCAGAATTCACGGGAAACTGCTTTATATCAAAGTACGTTTGAAGGAGGTGATATTACATAATGGATAAGAAAAAATTGTTCGTCGGAAGTCTTCCCTGGGCTGTCACCAGTGACTCTCTGAGAGATTTGTTCGTTCAGTACGGTGAGATCACCGATGCAGTAGTCATCTCTGATTCTGCAACGGGACGTTCCAAAGGATTCGGGTTCGTCACATTCGCGAATGAAGCGGATGCGGAGAAAGCCCAGTCCGAAATGGACGGGAAAGATGTCGAAGGCCGCAACATCGTTGTGAACTTCGCCAAACCGCGTGAGAACAGATCAGGAGGATTCCGGGGAGGGAATGATAACTTCCGACGCAATCGCATGTAATCGATTGTGTGTAATTGAGCCGCCCCGCCGGAGCTGAAAGCAAAGGCGGGGCGGCCCTTTTTTGATCACTTTCTTCAGTACAACTGACTGTGAGTACCGATAATTGACGTTCATGCTCCAATAACCAAACATTGTTCCTTTCAACTCATGTATTCGAAGTTCCGGAAGTGAGCGGTTAGATTTAAAAAGCCTCAACCTCTCCGTAAATTGTTGCTGAACTTTTTGTGGAAGCTTTTTATATTGACTCTTAAATTCTTTCGTAAATCTAACGGTCATTCGGCTTATTTGTTCAGATCTCTAATGAATTCTTCGACGTCATCGCATCCTTTGCTCACTCTTCCCGCCTTAATATCCTTTTCTGCTTCTGCTATGATTTTCTCCATCTTGGGAGTCATCTGTTCTGCGGCATAAAACTCCACACGTCTTGTTGAAGCTAACTGCCTAAGATATGCATTGATGAGGGAACTGAGAGAAATACCGATACTGTCGGCAACTTCCTGTGCCGCATTCTTTACCTGTTTATTTGTACGTACACTTATGACGGTATCCATACTACGAAGTATGTACAATGTAGGTGTTTCAGTCAAGAAGCGACGGGATGTAAGATGCGTCAATTGACCAAATGCGATCGCTTTTTGCTCCGCTTGTCTATTATTTGATCAAGCTTGAGGATGATCATCTACAGACTCACGAGGTTGAGGATTCGGCCGGGTATATAGATCGCTTTGTATTTCTTGCCGGCTAAGTGGCGGGCGATGGATTCATCCTCCATCGCCCGCTTCACGACAGACACTTCATCAGCTTCTTCCGCATTCACCTGCACGACTCCGCGCACTTTGCCGTTGACCTGGACCGGTACAGAGATCGTTGAAGCGCGCTTCACACTTCTTCCTGCCACCGGCCACGTCTGGATGTGGATCGAGTATTTCTCCCCTATCATTTCCCACAATTCCTCAGTGATATGCGGTGCAAACGGTGCAAGAAGAAGCAACAGTGTCCGATATTCCTGATTCGCGATTGCCTCCCTCCGTGACAGATGATTGAGCCACTCCATGAGCGAGGCAATCGCGGTGTTATAACGGAGATTACCGATATCTTCCGTGACTTTCTTCACGGTTCCGCTCATGATGTCGTGCGATTCATCATCAATCTTCATATCTCCCTTACTTTTAGTTCTCAACTCCCACACTCTCCGGAGGAACCGCTGGATCCCGGCAATGGACTGGTCGCGGAAGTCGCCGCCCTGGTCAAACGGTCCGATGAACATGAGATACATACGGAGCGTATCCGCGCCATAATCCCTGATGTATTCGTCCGGGTTGATGACATTCCCCTTCGATTTGCTCATCTTGACCCCTTCGGAAATGATGAGACCATGCGCACGGAAGCGCGTGAACGGCTCTTCGAAGTGTTCGATGAGCCCAAGATCTTTGAAAACCATAGTGAGATATCTGCTGTAGAGCAGGTGTAGTACCGAGTGCTCGGCACCGCCGATATATGTGTTCACGGGGAGCCACTTCCTGATCCGTTCCTGCTTCCACGGCTGAGTGTCGTCTTCCGTCGACGTGTATCGGAGGAAATACCAGGCGGAGTCAAGGAATGTGTCGGACACATCCGTCTCGCGCGTAGCGTCTTTGCCGCACTTCGGACACGCCACCCGGTAAAACGAATCTTCCGCGGCAAGCGGCGATATGCCGGTGCCGGTGGGACGGAAATTCTTGATGTGAGGCAGGACGACCGGCAGATCCTCCTCCGGCACCGGCACCGTGCCGCACGCATCACAATAGATGATCGGGATCGGTGGGCCCCAATACCTTTGGCGCGAAATGAGCCAGTCGCGCAGATGATACGTAGTCTCCCGCTTCCCGTATCCTTCCTTTTCCATGTGGTTCATGATTGTTTCCGTGGCTTTGTGTATATCCATTCCGTCCAGAAATCCGGAGTGTATCATCGTTCCCTCATCCTCCTGTACCTGCTCCTTCGAAGAGATTTCGCTCCTGTCACCGTCAGCGCCGACGACGACCCGTATGATCCGGAGTCCGTACTTGGTGGCGAACTCGAAATCGCGCAAATCGTGTCCGGGTACGCCCACCAGGGCTCCCGTTCCGAACCCGGAGAGTACGAAGTCCGATACCCAGATCGGCATCTTATACCCCGTCAATTCATTGATCGCATAATATCCCGTGGATACACCGGTCTTGTCTTTCACATCCGTCTGACGCTCGAATTCCGTCCGTTTTTTCGTATTCTCGACGTACTTCCTGACCGATCCGACGGTTTTGGCATCCGCCGGGAGGGCGCCCGACACCAGTTTCGCCACGAACGGGTGCTCGGACGCCAGAGCTATGAACGACGCGCCGAAGTTGGTGTCCGGGCGCGTCGTGAAGACGGTGATTTTCTCATCCGTCCCGTCCACGCAGTACGTGATATTGATCCCCGTCTTCTTGCCGATCCAGTTGTTCTGAGCAATTTTCACTTTCTCGGACCAGTCAAGAGTCTCCAGATTTTTCAGGAGACGCTCCGCGTAGTCCGTAATACGGAAAAACCACTGTTCGAGCTGTTTTTTGTCCACGGCGGACGAGCACCGTTCGCATTTGCCCGAGATCACCTGCTCGTCCGCCAGCACCGTCTTGCACGACGGACACCAGTTGACATCCGCCTTTTTCTTGTACGCAAACCCGTGTTTGAACATCTGAAGGAATATCCACTGCGTCCATTTGTAGTACTCAGGTTTGTACGTCTCCACCGTCCTCGTCCAGTCAAACGCGTTCCCGATGGACATGAGCTGCTGGTAAAATCTCTTCTCCGAAACAGCAGACAGATCCATCGGGTGTTTGTTTACTTTCATCGCGAAGTTTTCACTGTGAATACCGAAACCGTCCAAGCCGATCGGCTCCAGTACATCGTATCCCTGCATCCTCATGAAGCGGGCGAAGATATCCGTACCGGTGAATGCATACATGTTGCCCACATGGAGCCCCTCGGCGGACGGATACGGGAACATCATGAGCGCATAATAAGGCTTTGGGGCTCTGTCAAGGTCCGGACTGAAGAGTTTGTCGTGTTTCCACTTCTCCTGCCACTTGCATTCAATTTCACCCGGGACGTATTTCATTGCGTTATTATAGCAAAAACCCCCGGCAAACCGCCGGGGGTTTTTGTATTGTTACCGAGTTTGTTTAGTTGCCGTAACCATTACCGTTCCCGTTGTCAAATGATCGGGGCTTCGGCGGTCGGGCTTCCGAGACCACGAGTTTGCGGCCCTTGAAGTCCGATCCGTTCATCTGGTCGATCGCCTTCTGCGCGTCGTCGTCATTCTCCATCTCGACGAAACCGAAGCCCTTGGAGCGTCCGGAATCGGCGTAGCGGATCACGTTGGCAGACACCACCGGTCCGACCTGCGCAAAATGCGAACTCAAATCCTCATCGGTGACTTCGTACAAAAGATTACCTACATACAATTTCTTTGCCATTAAAAATGTCACCTCCTTTCATTCAATCGAATCGTGAAAAAACGCAGTAACCATGCAGAAACAATCAAGATTGTATAATCTATTAAAAACTAGGATAGATTGTAGATTATGTATATTCTGAAGTCAAACGACAACTATTTGAAAACCCACCTTGCAGCTGCTGCGGCAGCTGCGCGCCCTTGGGGTGTGAGAGCAATTAATCCTGCAGCGATGGCAGCGCCAAGTTTCACTTCATCCCATCCCCAATCGTTGTCATATGTTGTTGGTGTAGGTTTCGGATGTTTTTCTGGTTTGTAAGCAAATCCATCACCTACAAGCTCTTGGAGTTTTAAACCAGGAAGTCCAAATATGTCAAAATGACGGATAGAAGTCGGATCAATCTCCGGGAAATGGACCTTGTAAAATTCTCTCACGGCACCAAGGGTTTTATCACCAAAATTTCCAGTGGTATCTTTCCAGTCCATGAACCCTAAATACGCAAGACGTGACTGAACATAGAATATATGGTCTCTATCACCTACTGTGGATTTCTCACCGTATTCGGGTATGCCGTCGCCATCCGATGTAGGAGTGGTCGGCTCCATAGTTGACCCGGACGGGCATACATGTTTTATAAGTCTAAAATTTTCGCCTAGCTCAGTTTTCCCATCGATATATCCCTTGTTTGCGGGAAAACCTGCGTTCTTTGCAGCAGTATCCGAGGGGTGTATATCAATTATTTCTGCGCTGATAACGTTTGGTTCTTGTTTCGCGCGGTTAATTATGTCTGTTAACGGCGTTTTTGACCGCATATCCTCCTGCGTAATCTGATAGTATCCAAAAACCTCTGTACATTCTTTTGGTATATCAACAACTGTAGGCTCTCCCTGTGGGATTATGCTGGATTGAGTTGCAGATACGGTTGCAGTCGGGCTAGTACTGGAGCTATTTCCCGGCAATTTAATTACGTCGTCAGGATGAATTTCAACATTTTCAAGTTCCGCAACTGTATGCCCATTCGCCTCTGCTAATGACTCAAGTGATATTCCATGTTCCACTGCAATTTCATACCATGAGTCGCCACGTACCACCACATATTCTCCAGTCTGAGCAGATTTTGAACTCTGCGACTCAGCCTTTGGAACTGTTGTTTGAGAAGACCCATCTGATGAAGAGCCTGGATCAACAACTAGAACACAATCGCCTTCGTGTAAAGTCCTTCCGTTTTTCGTCATATCTTCTATCCTTGAATCAGGCGGTAACCCTAATAATACTTTTGCATCTGCTGCTTTCTCTGCAACCGTATCGCCTTCAGCTGATTCCGGCATCGGTATTTGTCCCGCTGGACATTGTGATCCGGCGGCTGCTGTACGAGTGCCAAAATGTGAAGACGTTGAGGGATTTATATCCGCTGCCACTGGCCCCATAACACTTAAGACAGCTGCGGCAGCGATGGTTTGAGCTAATCTATTAGTTCGAATGCGACTACTAGCGTGTTCTGCGGGACTTGCACCCTGTGCATCGGCGATCTGTGGTCCATCCAGCCCGACCACACCTCTATCAATAGCCTGTACTCTCCTTTCAACAGGTAAAACCAACGCTATTTTTTGCATATTCAAAGGAACCTTAGCACTTAATGCAAAATTGAGTCTGTCAGAAGGACGTAAAAATACAGTTTTATCTCCTATTGTACCGAGCTTCACGAGAGATGATTCATCATCAGCCTTATGGGTAGGCACCCTGTGCCGCGCATCCACGACTGAAGTTCTCCAATCCGGAAAAGTAGGTTTACCCTTTGAGTAATGAGAAGTTGTTGATTCCAATCTGTTCATACAATCGATCTGTCGAGAACTATTCTCGAGAATAGACCTATAGCGCGATTATACTCCTCTTTTTGCAAAATGCAAGTATCTGCGTCACGACAGGATAGTCCGGAGGAGATCCTGGGCGAAGATGACGGTGGCGGGGCCGCCGGCCCGGCGGGGGTTGACCTCGACGAGGTCAACCGAGAATGAGGGGTGGCGGCCCAGTGAATCAATCAGGAATTGTGTGTCCGCGGGCAACAGGCCGGCTTGTGCGGGGAGGCCTGTTGCCGGGGCGACGGATTTATCAAATCCGTCGATGTCGATGTTCAGGTGGATATGTGCAAATTGTGATAGAAATGAGGCTATTGAGTGTTGAGCAGCGGCAGAGTTCGTGCGCAGATCGTGCGAAGAGTAAGTCCTGAATTCCTTTTCCTGCAAAAATCTGCGCTCTTCCTCCTCCGTGTCCAGATTGCCGATGAATATGACTTGATCGGGCGTGAAAACGGGGGCGGTGACGGCGGCAATTGAGGGTTCGTCGAAGGTCTCGAGGAAGGGCCGGAACCACATGCCGTGGAAGTTGCCGGTCGTGGTGAAGGCCGTATCGAGCACGTCGGGGTGGGAGTCGATCCGGATGATACCGATCGTGGCCGGATCGACTCTGCGAGTGAGTGCGGTGATCGAAGCCAGGGAGATGCTGTGGTCGCCTCCGGCGACCACTTGTGTTTCACCATCCCGTATCGTTCCTGCTATCTCCGCGATCGCTTTCTCTGTATAGTCTGCGATCGCGTGATAAATATCTTTTTTATCAATACCGCCCGGGTCGGGGAATTGATACGTATCGCACGCCGTGTCAGGAAAAGTCCGGAGGAATTCATCGGAGAGTACTGCCGCCGCACCTTCCTCAACACCGATATTGAGTCCTTCCTGCCTCCACGGAGGGTTGATCATGCCGAGGCGGGATGCGAAACGATAAAAATGGGGCTTCCTGATCATGCGAGTCCCATCGCATCACGAACTTCCGCAACCGTCTGTTTGGCGATCGCCCGTGCCGCATGGGTGCCTTTCTCTATCATTTTCTCAATGTAATCGGGATTGTTCTCTATCTCTCTTCGTTTTTCCTGGAAAGGAGCAAGCTCGACCGATATCGCTTCGGCGACCGCGTCTTTCATGGCGCCGAACTGGAGGGTGCCGGAGTCGTATTGGGACTTGAACTCCGGCACACGATCCGGGATGTACAGTTCGGCAATTGTGAACAGCGCCCGCACCCCGTCGTTCATCTCTCCACCCGCTTGGGTTGCAGTGGGAATGGAGCGGACTTTTTTGCGCACTTCATCGGCGCTGTCGACGAGATTGATATAGCTTCCTTCCACCGATTTCCCCATCTTACCGATACCCTTGAGCGACGGCACATACTCGCCTTTCGTCGCAAACCGCTTGGGTTCCGGGAAGTCGGTGCCGTAGAGCTCGTTCATGCGGCGCGCGTTCTCGCGCGCCACCTCCAGGTGGGGCTCCTGATCGAGCCCCACCGGCACCAGTTCGGCTTTGTATACCAATATATCCGCCGCCATGAGATTGGGATAGTTCAGGAGCGCCATTGTGGCATGTTGGGGATATTGCTTCACTTTGTCTTTAAATGTCGGGAGATGCTGCATGCGCGCAATGGTCGTGACAGATGAAAAATAAAATGCGAGCTCAATGTGCTGCGGCACCGTCGACTGGAGGAATAAGATCGACTTGTCCGGATTGAGGCCGGCCGCAAGATAATCGATGAACACTTCCCGCCTGTTCTTCCGCAGCTCAGGCACGATGTATGGCGTCGTGATCGTGTGCACGTCTGCTACCATGTAGAGCGTTTCGTACTCCGGATTGTCCTGAAGCTCCAACATCCCCTTGACCGCCCCGAGATAGTTGCCCAGATGGAGCCGCCCGGTAGCCCTGATGCCCGAGAGAACACGTTTTTTCATACTGTTTGTAATTATACTGTATGCATAATACGTACGGCACGAAAAATGGAATAATTGAAACCGAACGTATCATGGTTTACTAATACGGTTGAATGAACTGTTTGCCGGAAGTAGAATACGGATATGAAAGCTGTAAAAAACATTTATCAATCGTTGTCAGCTCTTGTCTGGAAAGAAGGTAGCTTATATGTAGCAAAAGCTATTGAAGTTGAAGTTGCCAGCCAGGGAACAAGTAAATCAGAAGCATTAAAGAACTTACGTGAAGCTCTGGAATTGTACTTTGCGGACGAACCTAAATTTACACTTAATTCTTCTTTCAATGAAATTACCTTGGAGAAAATAAGCATTCGCTATGCCTGATCTGTATTCTGCCAAGTCCATTTTGAAAGTTCTTAGTAAAGCAGGATTTAAGAAGGTTTCTCAAAAAGGGAGTCATATTAAATTGCGCGGGATATCGGAGGGAAAGATTTTGACTGTCATCGTACCGAATCATAAAACCGTTGCGAAAGGCACATTTAGTAGCATACTTCGGCAGGCAGATATGACAAAGGCAGAATTTGACAATTATTTATAATATAGATATGAGTATGACTGCATTGGAAAAACTCGCTTTAATCAAACAGGTAGGGGAAGAGATCATTCAGGAAGAGGAGCTCAAAAAGCTGCTTGAAGAAGATAAAGAATTGGTTGCTTACGACGGTTTTGAACCCTCCGGACAGATACATATCGCACAGGGACTGCTGCGCGCGATCAATGTAAATAAAATGACGCGCGCAGGATTCAAATTCAAAATGTGGGTTGCCGACTGGCATGCAATGGCGAATAATAAAATGGGCGGCGACCTCGAGAAGATTCAAACTGTCGGCAAATACTTCATCGAGGTTTGGAAAGCATGCGGAATGGATTTGAGCAAAGTTGAGTTCGTGTGGGCCAGCGACATGGCCAAGAATCCGGACTATTGGAAACTGGTCGTGCAGGTGGGGCGCACGAACGCGCTCAAGCGGTTCGTGCGCACCGCCGAGATGATGGGCCGCGACGAGTCGCTCGAGAATCTGACAGGTGCAAACATCATCTATTCCTGTATGCAGGTGGCCGACATTTTCATGCTCGGCGCGCGAGTGACACAGCTTGGCATGGACCAGCGCAAGCTGAATATGCTCGCGCGCGAAATAGGCCCCCAGCTGGGCTACTGGAAACCCATTGTCGTAAGCCACCATATGCTCATGGGGCTCCAGAAACCAACATCTAAAGCAATATCTGCTGGAATAGGAACAAAAATTTATCCGACTATTGAAATTGCTGAGACAATGAAACGAGTTGTTGCAAATAAAATGTCGAAGTCTCAACCAGATTCGGCGATTTTCATGACCGATACCACAGATGAGATCAAAAGGAAGATGAACAAAGCGTGGTGTTTGGAAGGCGAAGTGATGGACAATCCGGTACTTGAATATTGCAAATACATTATTTTTGAAAAAGTTGACGCGCTTACGATCCGCAGGCCTGAGAAATTCGGCGGAGACCTCACAATCCGCTCATACAGCGAACTCGAAGAGAAGTTCGCGGCAAAAGAAATTCATCCGATGGACCTCAAGAACGCCGTCGCGGCCGAGCTGGACACACTCCTCCAGCCCGTCCGCGACCACTTCGAACACAACGCGGGCGCGAAAGCCCTCCTCGAACGCGTCCGCTCATATCAGGTGACACGCTGAACTTTTATGATTTTTTGACCCAGTTAATGGATTTTTAGTTAGTTTTGTGGTACAAGTAGTGCGAGGAGGTGAAGTATTATGCCAGAAGTACCAAAACCTGATGTTAAGGCTATTGAGGCGGAAGCAAAGAGAACAGCTGCAGCTTTCAAAAAGGCTGCTGAAACGGGAACCAGTGATCCCGTAGAAAAATTGTTCGAAAATAAAACACCGACTACAAAAGGGGATCAAAGTGGGTAATGTGGATTATCAAAGATTCTTCGTATTATGTGGGAAGCGCACGCAGTAAACTTTTAATTTCGAAATTCGCTGCGTGCGCGGGATAGTTCGCGATGCGGATGTGTGTGTTTTTGTACGGGCCGTAGCCGGAGGATACTATGGTTCCCCGCTTTGCGAGGCGTTTGATGATGATAGATGAATCCTCCGGCGTATTGACCACAATGGTCAGTGGTGAACGATCGTTCTTATTGGCTACAAACGGTGTAAGTGTGGGATGGCGATCAAAGAAGACATAAAGATGCTTTGACCGCTCTCTAAGCTCCTGCCGTATCTTCCCTATCCCCTTCTTGTGCATGGCACCGAGTACCTTATTGAGGAGAAACAGAGAAAGGATATTCGGCGTTTCCGGGGTCTGGTGCTTGAGAGCCATTTTCTCCAGCGCGGCGAATGAGTGGTATGTGCCGGTGGATATGCCGCGCGAAGAGATGGTGCGCGCCCTCGAGAGGGCGCGCGGCGAGACGATGAGGACTCCCATTCCCGCCGGGAGTCCGAATCCTTTCTGTACGGAGAAAAGCGCCGCGTCGACGGATTTCATGTCCAGATCGGCGTACGGCGCGGCGCTCACCATATCGACGGCGATCATAGCTTCGGGGTGGCGCGCGCGGAGCGCGCGCACGAACTTATCACCCAAATACACACCGGTGCTCGTCTCATTTAATGTAATGAAGATCGCATCCGTGCGTTTCGGCAGTCTCACGGCACCAAGATCGAATCCCTTTCCCTCCTCTGCTTCCACCCGTATCACTTCTTTCCCAAGATCTTCCGAAAACTGCGCCCACTTGCGGGCGAAGCTCCCTCCGGTGAAATGGACGCTTTTTTCAAGCACAAGATTTTGCACCGTCCGCTCCATTGCCTCCAGACCGGATCCGGTGAGAAACATGTGATAGTCATCCGGAATGTGGAGGAGGTTGAACAGCGATTCTTTTGTATCTTTGAAAAGGTCCGAGAATGCGGCACTCCTGTGTGAAATCGACATAATGTCACGATCGTACGCTGATTCGATGAATTTCTTCATCCCCGGATAGAGCTGACCGGGACCGACGGTGTAAAAAATTTTTTTCATGTTATAAATACAGATAACGGAACCTGATCGTATGGGGCAGATCCGCTAGTTTCTTCTTGACGGCCGGCTCGTATCCCGTCTGCACATCGGTGACGGCGTATCCGACCGATTCCGTCGTTTTCAGAACCTGATTGACGATATTAATTGAGTGCCGGGCAAATATTGTATTGATTGCGGCAAGCATGCCCGGCACATTGTGATGTACGTGAAGGAAGCGGTGGACATTCCTCGTTTGCATTGCGGATATCTGCGGCATATTGACGCTCAATACCGTATTCCCCGTGTTGATGTATTCGATCAGTTTGCCGCTGACGAACCGTGCGATATTTTCCTGCGCTTCTCTCGTACTTCCGCCGATATGGGGCGTGAGGATGACGTTGTGGAGCCCGCGAAGCTCGCTCTCAAACGGTTCTGCCGAGCTCGCGGGCTCCTGCGGGAAGACGTCGACTGCGGCAGCCGCTACATGGCCGCTCTTGACGGCTGCCGCCAGAGCCGCGGCGTCGACGATGAAGCCGCGGCTCGCATTCAGGAAAAGCACCCCCTTATTCATAGTTGCGAATTCCTTCCCGCCGATCAGATTCCTGTTGGATTTCCTCCCGTCCACATGCACGGATACGACATCCGATTGTTTGAGGAGCTCCCGCAGTGTGAAAACCTGCTTCGCATTGCCAAGAGCCAGCTTCTCCGCAATATCATAAAAAACGACGCGCATGCCGATATTCTCTGCAAGGACGCCCAACTGAGATCCAATGTTGCCGTATCCTATGATTCCGAGTGTCTTGCCGCGCACTTCGAACGATCCATGCGCCGATTTGTTCCATATGCCCTCGTGAAGCTGCATACTCTTGGGCATCACGCCCCGCGCAAGCATGATGATCTCGCCGAGGACGAGCTCCACGACACTCCGCGTATTGCTATACGGCGCGTTGAATGCCGCGATGCCGCGGCGCGCAGTCTCTGCGAGCGCGATCTGGTCGGTACCGATGCAAAATGCACCGACCCCCAGCAAGTGCGGACTGCGCGCCGCAATATCCCCCGTGACTTTCGTCCTCGACCGTATGCCAAGGAGACTAACTCCTTTGAGACGCTTGAGGAGTTCATCTCCATCCAGCGCCGCCTTCTCCGTCTCCACCGCGTACCCTTCTTTCTCGAATACCGCAACGGCGGCAGGATGAATATTCTCCAGGAGCAGCACGCGGATCCTGTTTTTTGGGTAAGATAGAGCTGTCTGGAGCCCCAAACGGTAGAGCACTTCGTCGAAGCTCGGAGCGACGGCATCGGCACGCTCTACGACCGACTGCCGCCGCACATTTTCCGTGAACGCGACGAACTGCCACGATGGATTCTTCGCTTTGATTTCATAATCCGTATACCCGTCTCCAAGGATCACGACCGGTCCACGGAGCCTGAGGGCGGCAACGGCCACAGCCTTGCCGCCCCCACCCGCCAGCGGATTCCTCGTATCATATCCTGCGTACCGTCCCGATTTGTCGAATTTCAATGAGTTTGCGATCACATGATCGCTCCGTATGCCGTATTGCTCAACGACCGGCACGACAAACTCCGTGAAACCTCCGGAGATAATATAGATTTCATCTGAATTTTTTTTGAAAAATGCTCTGTTGCGGCGGACCGACGGCGTCACCTTCTTTTTCAGAATCGCAGCAAGTCGCGCCACCTGTGCCCGCGATGGTCTGATGATATCCATCCGCTTCCGCAAACTCTCTTCAAACGGCATCGTGCCGTTCATACCCGCCGCGGTAATTGAACCTATCTCTTCCATCACCGCCCTGCCGTTCTTTTTCCCTTTCAATACCAATTTCGCGAGTTCCTCCAGGCTCTCCGACTGTATGAATGTGCTGTCAAAATCGATGACGAAAAACATGCGCGAATTATAGCATGATATCCATAGGCCAAAAATGATTTGCATTTGGTTTTTGCGTTGTGCATACTTTATAAACTTATGGACGATCTCATCATCGAGCCCAAGCCCGAGATAGCCTCCTCATCCTACGTCCAGGACTACGACAACACCTACAATCAAGCCGTTGCCAACCCAACCGAGTTCTGGGGCAGGATCGCACAGGAGCTCGAATGGTTCAAACCATGGGATACCGTCCTTGACTGGCAGTATCCGTATGCACAATGGTTCAAAGGTGCGAAGTGCAATATCGTACACAATGCACTCGACAGGCACCTGAAGAGTTCTGCGAAAGAAAAATTGGCGCTGATGTGGGAAGGTCAGGACGGTTCAACCCGCCAATTTACATATGTACAATTGAATGAGGCGGTCTCCCGCTTCGCAAACGGACTCAAGTCTCTTGGTGTCAAGAAGGGAGACCGCGTCAGTATTTATCTTCCGCGTCTCCCCGAACAGACGATCGCGATGCTCGCGATCGCCAAGATCGGCGCGATCCACTCCGTCGTCTACTCCGGATTCTCCGTCGAGGCGGTGAAGACCCGTGTTACAGAAGCCGAAGCCAAAGTGGTCATCACCGCCGACGGCTACCACTTCCGCGAGAAACTCGTCGACACGAAAAAAACGGTCGACGACGCTATAAAAGATATCGCAAAAGTTGAGAAACTGATCGTCGTAAAGCGCTCCGGCAACCCGGTGACCATGAAAGAAGGACGCGACATATGGTGGGACGACCTGATTAAAGACCAGAGCGCGGAATGTGCGACGGAAGTAATGGATTCGCACGATCCGCTTTTCATACTCTACACCTCCGGAAGCACCGGCAAGCCCAAGGGCGTGCTCCACGCACACGGCGGATATATGGTGGGCATTTATACGACACTCAAGTGGGTGTTCAATTTGACACACGAAGATGTATATTGGTGCACTGCGGATCCGGGATGGATCACCGGACACAGCTATATCGTCTACGCGCCGCTCATGAACGGTATCACGAGCTTCATCTACGAAGGTCCTCCCGACTTCCCCGACGCGGGACGCTGGTGGAGCCTCATCGAGAAGTACAAAGTGACCAAGTTTTACACTACCCCCACCGCCGTCCGCGCCCTCATGCGGTTTGGCGATGAAATTCCCAATAAATATGATTTATCTTCTCTCAAGATTCTCGGCTCCGTCGGCGAACCGATCAATCCGGAAGCATGGCTCTGGTATTACCGTACGATCGGCAAGGAGAAATGCCCCGTCATGGACACCTGGTGGCAGACGGAGACAGGGATGCACATCATCACGCCTCTCCCCAGCGTACGGCTCAAACCCGGATCGGCATTCAAGCCGTTCCCCGGTATCCAGGCGGATGTCGTCGATCATGACGGCAAGCCGGTACCGACAGGAGAACAAGGTTTCCTTGTCCTTAAAAATCCGTGGCCCGCAATGATGATAGATATCTATAACAATCAGGAAAAATACAAAACGGCATACTGGGGTGAGATACCGAACGTGTACTTTACCGGTGATACGGCAAAAAAAGATGCGGACGGATATTTCTGGATCCTCGGTCGCAACGATGACGTTCTCAAAGTGTCCGGATACCGCTTCGGCTCGGCCGAACTTGAGAGCGCCTTCGTCGCCCACCCGGCCGTCGCCGAAGCCGCCGTCATCGGCAAACCGCACGAAGTGAAAGGAGAATCAATCAAAGCGTTTGTAATACTTAAAGTGGGCCAGCAGCCGACCGATGAACTCAAAGCGGAGCTCAAATCCCAGGTGCGCAGGTTCATCGGCCCCATCGCCACTCCTGATGAAATTGAATTCGTTGCCTCGCTCCCCAAGACGCGCAGCGGCAAGATCATGCGCCGCGTCCTCAAAGCCCGCGAGCTCGGCCTCCCCGAAGGCGATACTTCTACACTAGAGAGCTAGGATTTTTCCCGCTGCTCCATAATGGCAAGCAATAATTCTCTTGCATATCGTTTTTGTTCACTTGTTTTAACCGCAATTCCCAGCAACGCATCTCGTAAACTATCTCTCCGCTCATAGTATCGCTTTTTGTTTCCAAAAAATAACTGGACTAAACGCTCTTTATGCGCTAATTGTTCAACAGATAAATCCAATGTTTCCGGATCGATTGGTTCTTCCGGCAGGATACCTACGAACTGGTTCTCAAGCATCCATCTGGCTGTATTTTCGTACCAATCTGCCTCTGCATCCTGTACAAATTGTCCGAAAGTCTTCATAGTTTCACCCTCGGTAATGTTATGTTTATCCGTAAATGTAAAACGACTAGCCCCCATGTCGAATTCCGCATTTTCACCTGTGGTAAAAGTCCTAATCTCTTTCAATCGTTTATGCTTATCCGCCGATAACCGAATATCCCCTCCCTCTTCGCGGAGTAGCCCGACAACAATAGTTCCTCCTCTCCTGAAGTATGTGACATTAGCTGTTTCATCAGATCCTTCTGTAATTAATCCCGAAATAGTATTAAACATGCTTTTAATAACCATATCGCCTGCAGTTGTGCCAAGTACATCATTGACTTCCTTGAGGCCCTTGAAATCAAAAATCATCACTTCACCGATGTCATCTTCCATGATACGCTCGCCAAAATCATGGAAACTGTGTACTTTCTCACCTAAAAGTGGATCATAGATGACGTCTTCGATGTAATTGATGACTTCCCGTGCGATTCGCTGATCAAACTGATCACCGATTTGCGGCAGATCAGTGAGATATTTAAGGTCTTTATTACGCTCATAAAGATCGTCCAGTTTCTTTCTCAATTCAGCCTCATTCATCGCGACGAGTTCCAACTGTCTGTCAATTGGATTAGGAATATGTGCGCGTTCCAAAGTGCGCATCGAACGCTCAAGTTCCTTTTCGTCCAGTAACAGACCTCTTTCGAACTCCTGCCAGAAAACCGTACGTTTTTCGTCCTCTTCGGGTACTAATATTTCTTCTTTTGTTGTCTGAACTTTTTTTTTCATAACTACTTGTCCCTCCAGGTAATACCCATCTAAGTTGTGTACTCCGTCTTTGTCTGCGTTGATGATGTCCTCGTAAAGTTGACGTGCCTCTACGTTAGTTACTCCGATGAAGACAAAACCAAATTCATCCCCGCCGTATCGGCAAACGACCACTTCGGCCAGTCGACCTTTTTCCTTAAGCTGTTCGTTAATTTCCGTTACTTTATCCTGAATTCTGTTTCCGATTTTATTAATCACAAGATCTGCAGCATTGTTACGGGCTGCAGTTTTATCCTCTGCATTGTCCGCTGCTCTGAATTCCGCGACATCCATAATTGCGAAAGTCGTCGTGTTGAAATCAATCCCTTCACCCTCATAGAGACGGCGCATATCATTGACGTGGTGAACGAATCCTGAGCGATTAAGAATACCGACAGCACCAACTTGATCAAGGAATTGAGTACTGCCCTCGTCAAACAAAAATTCTCTGGGTTTTGCAAGGCCGGGATCGGTAACATACTTAATAAGACTATCGATGTGATTTTGAGATTCTGTGCCATGTTCACCGCGTGCAATTTGTTGTACGAATCGGGGAAGATGCGGTTGGACACGCGTGTGTACAACGGGAATTTCAATGGGTTGGACTCGGTGTTCAGGTTGTGAAAATTCAGTCATATGGCAGATGCATGTCAATTATAATACTTTCATGGATGTGAATCTGGATATAATTACCAAATTACTGCGCTACAACATCCTCACCTCCACTACTGCGGCGGGGTCGGGGCACGCGACATCATCCTTGTCTGCCGTGGAGATGATGAGCGTGCTGTTTTTCGGGGGATTATTCAGGCAGGACCTGAAAAATCCCCATGCACTCAATAACGACCGGTTTGTGTTGTCCAAGGGGCATGCGTCACCGCTTCTCTACTCGCTGTATCAGGCAGCCGGAGCGGTGAGCCGGGAAGAGTTGATGACGCTCCGGCAGTTGACTTCGGATCTGGAGGGGCATCCAACGCCGCATTTCAAATATGCTGATGTGGCGAGCGGATCGCTCGGGCAGGGACTGTCGGTAGGACTCGGTATGGCGCTGGGACTACGTCATATTTATGGCAAAGGGTCGCCCCGTGTATTTGTGCTCATGGGCGACTCCGAAGCAGCCGAAGGCCAGGTTTGGGAAGCGATGGAGCTGGCCGCGCACTACAAGACGGGCAATTTGTACGGCTTCATCGACGTCAACCGGCTCGGCCAGCGCGGTGAGACACTCCTCGGATGGGATGTTGATACATACGCCCAGCGCGTTGAAAGTTTTGGGTGGAATGCCGTCGTGATCCACGACGGACATAATCTTGATGAAATTGAGAAGGCATACACCTCACACATCACGGACGGCAGCGATAAACCCACCATGTTCATTGTCAAAACGGTGAAGGGGAAAGGCGTGTCGCTCTTCGAGAATAAAGACGGCTGGCACGGCAAACCGCTCCCTGAAGAAAAGCTGGAAGATGCACTCAGGGAATTGGGAGATGTGGATCTGAATCTCGTTGCACCGATTGCGGAGCCTACGATAGCCCCAGCTCCGCAATCTGCCATGAAACCGCCGGCGCCGGTCGTCTCAGACTATGCGCCGGGTGCGAACGTCGCCACACGCGAAGCGTACGGCGACGCCCTCGTAGAGATCGGTAAGGAAAATCCCCATGTTGTTGTGCTCGACGCGGAGACATCGAACTCCACTTTTGCCGATAAATTCGGCAAACAATTCCCCAGCAGGTTTTTTGAGATGTACATAGAAGAGCAGAATATGGTATCTGTCGCGGTAGGAATGTCCAAAGTCGGATTAGTGCCGTACGTATCCACGTTTGCCGCGTTTATGACGCGGGCATTTGACCAGATCCGCATGGCGCAGTACTCTCTCGCTAATATTAAACTCTGCGGATCACATGCAGGAGTATCTATCGGAGAAGACGGTGCGTCGCAGATGGGACTCGAAGATATCGCCATGATGCGGAGCATCCTCGACAGTGTCGTCCTCTATCCGAGCGACGCCGAGTCGGCATTGAAACTTACCCATGTGCTTCTCAACCACAATGGCATTGGCTATATCCGCACCGCACGGCCCAAAACTCCCATTATTTACGGACCAAAAGAAAAATTCGTCATCGGCGGTTCAAAAATTCTCCGTAAATCGCCCAAGGACACAGCTGTCATTTTTACTGCGGGTATCACAGTGCATGAAGCGATAAATGCGTATGAAGCGTTAAAAAACGAGGGAATTATGGTATCCGTCGTGGACCTCTACAGTGTCAAACCTGCGGATGAACAAACAATTGTGAAAATGGCACGTAGCGCCGGCAATGTGCTCGTGGTCGAAGACCACTACCCGGCCGGCGCCCTCGGCGAGGCCGTCTCCGCCGTCCTCGCCGCCCGCAACGTACAGATCAAATCATTCAACCACCTGTGCGTCAAAAAAATCCCCCATTCAGGATCGTCTGAAGAACTGTTGAAGGATCACGGTATCGACGCAGGCGCTATTATAGGGCTGATGCGGAATTCAAAAATTAAATTGTAATCAAGAAGTTAACGTCGACCCTAATCTACAAATATTCCTCGGCAATTTTTCTCGCTGCATCAGTGAACATTTTAGCAACTTTAGCTTCTGCTTTTACCCCATCGAAATCCCCTTTTTCTAGTTTTTCTCGACCTGCTTTATTAGCGTTGTCCGCTCCTCTTAAATTCATTGCAATTAGGGTTTTGTCTTCTTGTGATATTATTTGTCCCCTTTTTTTACCCATAAATGCTTCCAGAAGCGTAGTCGGATCCATGTCTTGCAGGAATTCTATTCCATTTCTTGCATCCAAAGCCGGGTCGCCAGTTGTGTTAATTCCAGGATCTAAACTTGTAGGAAATCTTGAAAGATGGTCTATTGGATTCGGGCTACCTTGTCCTGGTCCTCTCTCTGCCGCACTCATATGGCGTGATTTTACTCCCCGACAATTTATTTGTCAAGATTTATTTGGACTGTCCTATCAATGCAGGAAGAGGATTTTGTACACTTCGAAGAGGCCCCAAATGCCGAGGCCGGTGAAGACAACGCTCCCGGCGAGGCTGATGACGGGGTTTTTGACTGCTTTGATAGTTTTGTCCGGCGCGACGAAGAGGGCCATGTTGAGGATCATGTGTCCGAGAAATACACCAATGGCGAAACCAAAAACGTTGACGATCGAGAAAAGCGGCACGTAGCCGGCGAAATCGTCGAGGCCGAGGATGAAGGGTATGGTGAACGAGGCTATAAGAAGGCCATAAAATGTGAGATTTTTCCGGGGTTTCATACTCGCATGAGGCACGATCCTTCGCAGGAGCGGATTGAGCGCTTTGTTCGTTGCAGTCAATACTTTTTCGTATCCGTTGAGCCAGGATTTGAACCAGGGCGCCATCGGGATGGCGCCCTCTTTTGCATGTTCCAGTCCGTCCTGAGCAAGGCGGAACAGCACAAATGCCGCGACCGTGATCATGATTGCGAGCAGCCATTCGATGTCGCGGAAGAAGTTCCAGATCACGAGCACAATTAACGTACCCAGCGCATTGCCGGCGGCGGTCCCCACTTCGATCGCGATCCTGTTACGCACCCCGTGATAATTGGCCATGAGATTGCCGATGAGGATCGCGAAATCGACCGATGTCTTGAGGTAGATCGTGAGTCCGACCGCTATATCGCCCCACCGGAGCTGCAGGAGTATGTCCGTCGAGGTGACCGCATTAAGAAGGAAAATGCAGAAATATAATAATACGCACAAAGCGCCAAACACGACGACGGTAAGAATAATAGGAAGCAGTTGTGTTTTTGCGATTTTTTTCATCGGTCACTCCCCGAGGTGGGCGTAGTCGTTAAACGTCATGATCCGCCACTGAGGATGGCGCCGGATCGTCCCGGGTACTGATTTGTATTCGCACACAGTAATCCCGGTGTTTTTCGGCAGGAGACAATGATAAACGGATTCATAGTGCAGCGGTTTTGAATCATCTCCGAAAATCATGACTGTCAGAATCGCTTTGAGGAATGCGGAGTGTGTGACGACTGCGAGAGACTGCTCGGGGCGCGCCTCGATGAATTCGATCGCGCGGCGCGCCCTCGCAATGATATCCCAGTAGTTCTCCTCGTCGGAGTGGCGCCACTCTTGGTCTTGCGCATTCTCCAGGAGTTTTTTACGCACTTCCAGCAGGCCTGCATCGTCCATATGTCTTCCTGCGAACATGCTTGGATGTTTCCTTTCTCCAAGCAGCGGAGTCGTCAGTACATCATTGTGCGTATTGATCCGTATCTGTTCCGCCGTTTGTTGTGCGCGCCGGTAACTGCTTGATATGATGATCTCGATCGGAATGTGACGGAACCGTTTCCCTACCGCAGCGGCCTGCACGTGTCCCTTCTCGGAGAGTTCCACTTCGGAATCGACTGATTCGAATGTGCCAAGTTCGTTTGATCTGCTGAGTGCGTGGCGGACGAAGTAGACGCGCATATGTATTAGCGTTTGGTGAATTTTTTGACAACAGTGATTGCGGGGAGGATGAGGATTGCGATCGCCATGAATGCCAGATACTGGACGGTGTCAATGCTGTGGGTTTTGAAAATATGAGAAATGGGGTCGACGGTGACGATGACGTATTGGAACGCGAGCGGAGTCAGGAACGCCGCGATGAAAATAGGTGAGCGCAGTTTGCGGAGGTTGCGGAAAATATTCTTATGAAGGAGCCACATGTCGATGAGCACGAATGAAGTCATGATGGCAATGATGGAGAACGATGCGGTGCGGCCGAGTTCCGGATTGGCGGGCGCGTACAGGAGGTACGCGCCAAGTGCGAGGAGGCCTCCGCAGAGCCCGATCAGTACGACGTGGAGGAAATCACGCCCCTTGAGCAGCTCAAGATCCTTTTGCGGCTTCGTTCTCATGATGTCATGCTCATGCGGCGTGAACGCGAGCGCAAGCGCCGGGAGACCGTCGGATATGAGATTGATATACAAAATCTGGATCGGTATGAGGAGGTCCGTGTGGCCGAACATAAGGCCGATGAGGAGGAGGAACGCTTCCGTGAAATTGGTCATGAGAAGGTATGAGATGGCGTTCTTGAGGTTGCGGGTGATGTTGCGTCCCTCCTCCACCGCATTGACGATCGTGCGGAAGTTGTCGTCGAGGATGACGATGTCGGAGGCGTCGCGGGCGACGTCGGTGCCGATCTTGCCCATGGATACGCCGACGTTCGCTTGTTTGAGGGCGATGGCGTCGTTGACGCCATCTCCCGTCACTGCCACGATCTCGCCCTGCTGCTGAAACAACCGTACGATACGACTCTTATGAAACGGTGTCGCACGGGCGATAATGCTGGTATTGGGGAGGATTCGCAGCAGCTCTTTGTCCGAGAAATCCTCCACTTGGGCTCCCGTGAGGATCTCGCTTCCTTCATGGACGATACCAAGCTGGAGTCCGATCGTTTCCGCTGTTTTCTCGTTGTCGCCGGTCACCATGATGACCCGTATGCCCGCTTCATGAGCTTTGTCCACGGCGGATTTCGCTTCCGGACGGGGCGGATCGTACATTGCAACCATTCCGAGAAGTACATCTTTGCCGCCCCCCTTCGCGTGATCTCGATAGCTGAATGCAAGGACGCGGTATCCGCGGCCGGCCCATGCATCGAGCGTCTTGTTGAACGTTTTCTTATGGGCCGGCGTAAGTGCAGTCACTTTTTCCCCGATTAATACAAATTTGGTCATTTTGAGAACTGATTCGGGCGCCCCTTTGGTGAAGGTGAAGTGATCCTTGCCCTTCTTCACGACGACGCTCATCATCTTGGTGACGCTATCAAAAGGGATCTCGTCCGCCAGTTTCCATTCTTTGCGGATTTCTTCGTACGGTGTGTGATACTTCTCCGCCATTATGAGCAAAGCGCCTTCGGTGGGATCGCCGAGGACTTCGTACGAATCCGTCCCGTCATGCACTTTCACGAGTGATGCGGTGGAGCACAATACACTGTTGAGCGCGATCATCGTGAACGGATGGTTCGTCTTGAGAGGCATCTCGTCTTTGTAAAGCCGTCCGTCCGTGAACACTTCGCGTACTTCCATTTTGTTCATTGTGAGCGTACCCGTCTTGTCCGTTGCGATGAGCGTGACGCCGCCGATGGCCTCAATGGAGGAGAGCTTGCGGACAACCGCTTTTTTCTTCGCCATTTCGCGTACACCGATCGCGAGCGTTATCGTCATCACGGCGGGGAGTCCCTCCGGCACCATCGACACGGCGAGGGAGATCGCAAGCAGGATGGACGCCGCTTGGTCGCTGCCCGTATACAGTGCGAGGAAATATACTGCGAGAGACAATACGATCCCGACCGTACCGATCATATGCGCGGTTTTGTCAATCTTGATCTGGAGTGGAGTCTTCGCCTCCTTCACTTCGGCCATCGAGCTCGCGATCTGTCCGAGCTTAGTCTTCATACCGGTCGCGGATGTTGTGACGAATCCGCGACCGCGTACGACGATCGTGCCTGCGTAGACCTGTTCGTCGACCTGTTTGAGCACCGGTATCGATTCGCCGGTGAGGGCGGCGTCATTCACTTCCAGATGTTTGGAGTCGAGAATGACGCCGTCTGCCGGTATTTTTACCCCTTCTTCGATATAGAAGACGTCGCCGGGCACGAGCTGTCTGCTGTCCAGCTCGATTTCCTTACCGTCCCGAATCACCCTGATTGTGGTGACCGTGATCTTCTCGAGGAATGCAATCGCTTCGTCTGCCTTATGCTCCTGATATAGTCCGAACAGTCCGTTCAGGATAAGTATGGATACGATGAGAATTGAGTCGACCGAATGGCCGGTCATATACGAAACGACGGCTGCGAGCAGGAGGAGCAGATTGATGATGTTGTTGATCTGGAGATAAAACCGTTTGAGGAGACTCGCTTTCTTAAGGCGTTCGATACGGTTCAGGCCGTGTTCGTTTAGGAGCTGCTGCGCCTGTTGTGTGGTGATGCCTGTCACTTCTTTCATGCGTGTGTATTAGTGTGCTGACCCATAAGGGGGCTCAATTTTTCATATGTTTCCTGCATTGTTGAGATGAGATTCGCGATGATGAGTTGTGCGTCACGGTATGAAATCGCCTTGAGGTTGTGGGGGAAATAGTGGAAAATCTGATTCCTGCCTTCTTTCCACGTGTCCCAGATTTTGTCCGCGAGCTCGACAGATGCATTGTCGCGGACTCTGCGATAGAGGGACCGGTCGCCCAATCTGCCCACCAGATTGGGCGACATCAGCTTCCCCAACCGCAGATGGTCGGAAATATAGTCAAGGTGCGATATGAAATGAACATCTTTGAATATCTGCTTGAGAAATCCCTCGTACGCTTTCGCGTACGGAAACACGAGGAATGAATAATCCTTGAACGAATATTTGCTATCTTCGATGACCTCCTGCACCATGTAGTCGCCCTGCAAAATGAGGTCCTTCTGAGGCTGTGAGATGAAGTTCCAGAACTCCCCGTACTTATCCGCAGACATAAGCATCAGTATACATGAAAAGGGTCATGCAGTCACGTTCAGTTTGAGCGCGGGAGACATGGTCGTCTTGATGTAGACTTCTTTGATAGCGCTAGTGCCAACTGCTTTGAGGAACATCTCGACATTGCCGATGATCTCCTTATCGTCCTGTGAAATCTTGGCGATCATCTGGTGAATCAAAGGGAATTTGGCCTCGCCCTTCCACTTGAGGAGTCCGCCCTGGAATTTCTTGGCGACTTCTTCCGGCTTGTCGGAGATCGTCCCGGTCTTGGGGTTGGGCATCAGGCCTTTGGGCCCGAGAATACGGGCAAATTTGGCAAGTTTCGGCATATATGAGGGGTGTGAGATGAGTACGTCGAATTCGAATTTGCCGCCTGCGATATCGCTAAGGAGCGCGTCGCTCACAATAGCGACGCGCACGTTCTTACCGGTTGAGTACGGGAGCTCCACTTCGCCGCGCAGTCCCTGCGACGTAGTATTGATATGAAGCTCCACTGATTCGTCAAATCCGGCATACTTGATCTTCTTCAGGAGTGCGACGGCTTCCTCAAGGGCGTATGCTTTGTCCGCTTTGACGCTCGCAAGAGCTTTTTTGTGGCGCGCGCCCATGGCGCGCGCCGCCTTCGCCACACCAGTCTTTTTTTCTTTTTTCTCCGTTTCGGTTTCTTTCTGCGTGACGACATCTGCAGATACCGCGGCTTCCGCTTTCTTCACGATTTTTTTCTCCAGGTTTTTGGCTTTCTGTTTTTCTTTCTGGTCTTTCTCGACTTCTTCAAGCCCTATGACCCGTGTGCGTATTTTTCCCATAATTATTGATTGTTGACATCGACTCCCATGCTTCGGGCGGTGCCCTCGACTATTCTGGATGCCATCTCCACCGAATCGGCATTAAGATCTTCCATCTTGTCCTTGGCTATTTCTTCGACTTGCTGCCTCGTGAGTTTGGCCACCTTTTCTGTATTGGGCTTGCCGGACCCCTTCGGGATGCCAAGCTTTTTCTTAATCATTGCTGCAACGGGAGGCAATTTGGTGATGAACGTGAAACTGCGGTCTTCATATACTGTAATGACGGCGGGAATGATCTGACCTTTTTGTTTCGCAGTGCGTGCATTGTATTCCTTGATAAATTCCATGATCGGAATGCCATGCTGTCCAAGCGCAGGCCCCACCGGCGGCGCAGGTGTCGCTTCCCCTGCGGGGAGGTTCAGTTTGATGAATGTTTTGATTTTTTTTGCCATTTTATTACTTCTGGAATTGGAATTAAAGCTTGACCACCTGTAAAAAGTCGAGCTCAACCGGTGTCTCACGGTCAAAAATCGACACAAGAACACGCACTTTGCCTTTTTCCTGGTCGATCGCTTCGATCGTGCCGAGGAAGTCTGCGAATGGGCCTTCGATGATCTTGACCGCCTCGCCCACGGAGAACTTGGTCTTGAATTTGGGCTGCTCCTGCTGGACGAACTGCATGATCGCATTGACTTCTTTCTCGCTGATCGGCGTGGGTTTGAGACCCGCACCGACGAATCCGGTGACACCCTCTGTCGTACGGACGACGAGCCAGCTGTCGTCATCAAGGATCATCTTGACAAGTACGTATCCGGGGAAAACCTTCTCCATCGCCTTCGTCTTCTTGCCTTTCTTGACGTTGACGGTTTCGCGCATCGGGATGACGATCTCGAAGATCCGGTCTTCCACACCGAGGCTCTTGATGCGCTGTTCGAGTGCGGCTTTGACACGCGCCTCATATCCCGTCTTGACGTGTACGACGTACCATTTCTTCGGATCGTCTACAGCCGCGGCGTCGACCACTTCGTCGACGGGGGTTTGGGTTTCCTGAGAAAGTTCTTCCTGGCTATCAGGCTTCTCGATAATGTCGGTATTCATTTCGTGACTAACTCCAGCGCTTTCGCAAGCAGCACATCAATTATACCCACATAGAACGCTATTATCAAGGATAATACGATCACTACTGTCGTGAGCCGGACCGTTTCCTTGCGGGTTGGCCAGGTCACTTTTTTCAGCTCTTCCCGGATATTATTGAAAAACATCGGATTCGCCATCACGGATCTGTCAGGTTTCATGGTGTGTTAATTGTACCATACAAAAAAGGAAGCGCTTAAGGCCGGTTGCGGATGCGGCGCGGATGCCGTGCATTCCGCGCCGCAATAAGAATAATGACCAGCAAGAATACCACGGGGACCGGCCAGAGACGGAACGGTATTGCAACGAATGTGATGCGGGAATAGTTCTTCACACCGGAATCGCCGTAATCGAGCGATAGGGCGAGTGTCGTGGTGCCGAAGAATGGGATGACGACGGGTGTTAAATCCACCGTTTTCACGGCAGATGCGAGTACGCGCTGTTCGGCGATCTGCGTCGTTGTCGCGCCAAATGGATGGGATGTGACAAGCGTGCCGGTTGCGGTGAAGGCATTCGCACCGTTATTGGCGAGCACGAGCCTGACCGGCACGGCATTTTCGCTGTCCACAAGACGGTATCCTCCCGTTATCGTAACAGACCGGTCGGGGGCGATGTCGAAGAGAGCTATTTTTGGCTTTATTTCCCCGTACCCAGTCCTGGATACGGTGATGTTGATTAGTGAGAGAATCCGTTCGCTCACTCTGACGGATATATCGCCCTCGATGCCGGGCGGCGGTTCGGTCTGGGCGTAAAATGCGAAATAATAATCCGCTTCCTTCTGGGTTTCCGGAACGGTGACCGTGATGGGTACAGTGATTGTTTCTTTCGATGTAAGGAAAAATGGTGTATCGAGTGCGGAGCCGTCATCCATACCTTCGAATGGTATGCCGGTGGTGTTTTGCGGCGTCAATTCGATTGAGCCGATTGTTCCTGACGGAACAATCGGCCGCACTCCCGCCTTAAGATACACGGGGTCTCCGCCGTTTGCAATGGTATATGTGAGGACAAATGCAGATCCCGGCTTCGCCACGATATCCCGTCGTGCGGGCGCGACAGACATCTTCGCACTTTGCGCCCGCACCGGCACGGCCGACACACTGAATATCGTTATGGCAATCGAAAATAATATTCCGAGGGTTTTGGTTCTCATGATTCAATCTGTCAATTGAGCTGTGATCTGTATTACCGACTGGTATGATTCCGCCGCGTCATCAGAACTTTTTATGACACGGACTTTCATATCGGCTTGTTCAACATCACTGCTGCTAGATTTTTCCAGGATTTTTGCCTCATGTTCACTTTGGTACAACTTCGAGAAAGGGCGGAAGAACAATCCGTTCCTGAAATCCAGTGGTGCAGAATCCCCTTTCACGGAAAATCCGATGCCGGGAACATGTTGTGATTGCCACCGACCCGCATGTATATGCGTACATGGAGGTCCTTCGATAGTACACCGCGTTGCATCTATGAGGCTTCCGGACAATGATTTGAGCGGTTCACGCTGTCCGACAAAAAGACCGGCAGATCTCCCGGAAGGGAATGTTATCGCAATGGCTGAGCTCGATTCCCGCATTTCTTGGCTACCGGAAGCCTTAGGCCTGATATGCGCATTGTCGATAGACAGTCCTAGAGCTCCATCGGTTTTCCGTATGAAATAGCCTGACTTGAGGAACTGTGTCCGTTCGTCTCCGTTTCTGAAAAAACTGTATGTGTCCTGAATCTGTGGTTTAGCCTCACCCGCATCTAAATTCAGTTGCGGGTCCGTGATCATATACTGATCCGACTGCATACTCTCGGCCTGTATTCGAGGGGTAAGAAAGGATAGGAGCGGCAACAACAGTACTGCACCCAATAGTACACCCGCTTTCATAGCACTAGTATAGTACATATATCCGGCGAAAAGTCCCCAATTACCTACTCAAATTGCTACACCAACTGATCAAAACAGGTCAAATGCTCTTTAATATAAACCTCTATATATGTTCATATATATACAACAGGAGTAAAGACTGTGTTACCGGACTAATTATGATAGCTATGAAACTTTTATGCATTATACTAATTCGTCGCTCTAAACTTGATATTTTGTAGTCTATAGTCCGTTGCGAATTTCCGCTATCTATGATTAGATACCGCATGGAATTCCTCGCAAAAAACAAAGCGCATAACATCACGATCTTTGCCGCATTCGTAGTATCAGTTATCTCTTACGTAATATTATCGGGAACCCACAACCCAAAAACAGACACTGAATTGAAGCTCGATCAGCCTCAATCGTCCGTGTCTGATAAACAGATGGAGGGAAAACCCGTACAGGTAGCGGTGGACGTGGGAGGTGCTGTTAATAAGCCCGGTGTGTATTATCTCCCTATCGATTCAAGGCTTACGGATGCGCTTAAACGCGCGGGAGGTGTAAGTACTTCAGCAGACAAGAAACGTGTGAGCAGAGAGATGAATCTCTCAACGATTCTCACCGATCAGCAAAAAATATATATACCTTCTGTTGGCGAAGAGTATGATGCCGTTTTCTCTAATAGTTCAAATGCCCGCCCTGACAGCCCACAACAACCAACCGATTCATCAAAAATGAATATTAACACCGCTACCGCGGGAGAGCTTGACTCCCTGGATGGCGTCGGGCCGGCAACCGCCGCGAAAATTGTTGCCGGCCGGCCTTTCACAACAGTCCAAGATTTGTTGGATCTGAAAATCCTCTCAAAATCGGTTTTTGAGGGCATTCAGGACCGCCTGACTATCTGATGTCAAACACAGACGTTTTCACCACCATAATAAACGGCTACCTCCCTGAGCCTCATGCATCGCTTTTGAATGGAATTGTGTTTGGATTGCCAATAAGCTCTGATCTATCTTTTTATGATGATGTTAAGGTAACCGGCCTGCTGCATATAGTCGTACTTTCGGGGACCAACATAACACTGCTTGCTGCAATGGTAGGCGCCGTAACTGTCTTTTTGCCCAAATGGTTGTCACTCATTGTGACCATGTCTGTCATAATTGCATTTGTGTGGTTTGTCGGACCTGCCCCGCCTGTTATTCGTGCAGCTATTATGGGTGTTTTGGCGCATCTTGCCGTGCTATTCCGTAGATCATCAATCCCCCTTATTATGTTGATTTTAAGCGCACTGATAACTGCTTTTTTCTGGCCGACGTGGATTAGCACAGTGTCGTTCCAACTGTCATATGGTGCTACATTGGGTTTAATACTGATCAAAAGCCCCAAACGCTTTGCCTCCTCTCCAATATTTTCCGAATTCTGGCCTTCCATCGCAGCATCATCGTTCACAGTGCCTATCATTTTTCTCTATTTCAGGGAAATATCACTTGTAGCGCCTCTTGCCAACCTGGCGGTATCATTCCTCATCGGACCGCTCATGCTCGTGGGGTTCGCCGTTGCCATTCTCGGTAAGATTCACTTCATTCTCGGATTAGTGCCGTCGTATATTGCCTATGTAATACTATCTTACATGATCTTTATGATACGTACTATATCATCTATCCCCTATATCTTTCTCCGTTTCTGACATGAACACCTTTTCCGTACCCCGGTACGTACTTTACCTTATTCTGGCAGCATCTATCGCAGTATTGTCCGCAGCTATATTCTCATATTTCACTACATCAACATTTGTCGTATTTTGCAATGTGGGGCAAGGTGACGCGACGTATATGCGTATCAACAACCGTGTTGACGTACTTGTGGACGCGGGTCCGGATGACGCGATATTGGAATGTTTGGGCAAGTATATGCCCTTCTATGATAAAGCGATTGAATTAGCCTTCATTACGCACCCACATGTGGATCATTATGGCGGTTTCTCATCTCTCCTCGGGAAGTATTCTATCAACATGATGTTTGCCAGTGAGACTGAGTATGATTCGTCCCGCTATGACGGTCTTATTCGTAAATATCGTGAGAACGGAACACACGTCCAAACGTTTTATTCAGGTCAAATTTTACACATCTCTGATGCTCATTTTCGATCATTTTGGCCATCCAAATCCTATCTGGAGGCCTCAACACGCATCTCCGATCTCAACTCACTCTCGCACGTCATGCTTTTTACACAGAGAAATGTCTCAATAATGTTCACCGGAGACGTCACTCCGGAAATTCAGAAAAGATTGATACAACAGCCCGTACCAAAAGTAACCATCCTCAAAATACCCCATCATGGCTCCACAGAGGGACTAATCGAAGATTTTTTGATTCTAGCAGATCCTACCTATTCAGTGATAAGCGTCGGGAAAGCAAACAGGTACGGACATCCCCATCGACAAACGCTTGAGATGCTTCGGAATCACGGGTACAAATATAAACGAACGGACGAAGACAATGATGTTATTTTTCGGTTTTGATCCCTTACTGCGTTAGAATCTTGTAAATCTCCTTGTAAATCGAGAACGCCTCAAACCCGCTCCAGTTCTTGCCTACCAATTCCTCGGGCATGCCGGGATCCTGTTTGAGCACCGAGATATAGATTGATGTTATTTGTTTGAGTTTGTCCAATTTATTGGCTTCTTTTGACAATATGAGATGCCAGCTTTTGAATGCATCCTGATAGCGCTTCCCGAGGGCGCTTTTTTTCCATACTTTCTCGATGAGTATCTCGCGGTCTCCTGCCACATAATCAGCCTCAAACGCCTGGATATACTGCTCTTCTTCTTTGCCTTTCACAAGCGCGATTAACTCGTCGGTGACCGGGTGTGTCGTGATCCAAAACGACCTATGCCACGGGCCCAATCCCCAACCAGCGACCTGACGGCGTAATTTATCTCTCATTTCGCGTTTCTTTTCTGGGATTTCGTATGATACGATCCTCCACTTGGCATCCCACTTGTCGCGAAGGAATCTGAAATACGGGAATGTGAGGCTAAGCTCATGAAAACCCTTTTCTGTCAGACGGTATATTAATATTTCCGGATTGAATTTATCCCCTTCCAACGCCCCTGTTGACACGTGATCGATAAATTGAGATTTGCTAAGTGTGTTGAGTGTTTGTCGCGTTTTCACATTGAGCGCTATATCGAATATCGTCGAAAAAGTGTTATCTACTTTAACATCATCGAAGTTTTTGCCGGACGCAAGATATAATGCTACTAATATCTTGAGCCTGCGTTCTTTAATATCCATAAAGCTAAAAATAACAAACGAACTATTTGTTGTCAATTGGATTTTATAGAGCTCGCCATAGCCTCAATACTATGAACTACTACATAAATTAAGTTCGTCAAGTGCTTTTAATTAAAAAACAAAAATATAATATATTTATCTTAAAAAACGATATAGTATCAGCCCTGTGGAAGTATTCACTATATATTTAAATTCACAATTGAATTTTATCCCTCCGTACAATTTTTGTCAGAAGATAAATAAATTAGCCTTAAATTAAGCTCATTAAATAATCTTTGTTTTTATCAATAATAAACTTCCTTTGCCAAGATGATCAAGGCTGCACATATAAAAATACTATAAAGTCATAAAGATAATATATTAAAGACGACTATATAAATCTCTCTTAATCAGCCTCAAAAAAAGATATTTTTATCATGATTACATTACTATCGTTCGTAATTAATAATCATTAAACACTTATATTGCAATATTTCTATACTATAAGTATATGCCTGTTTTACATGTATTTATCGTGGCTATTAATTACCGCATATATATAATTATATACGTTTATATTATTAATATGATATATGTTAGTTACAAGTATTATATTTATTAAATGTATCATATTATATCATCATACATCATCTTATCAGGTTGACTCCTGTATTTAATATGGTATACAATGTAAACGTATGTCGGAAAGGTATAATCTTGATAATTTCGAGCTCGAATTCAAGAAATACATAGCTTCGGGAAATAAATCTCGAGATCCAAACACTATTAAATACTACGTTTCCGATGTCAGGATATTCATCGATTGGCTTCTCTATGCCCAAAATCTTCAACTAACGCAAAACGATGGCATTGAATCAGTGTTACGTGCGCACCTCACTCCCACATCAGTCTTGGACTACCGAAATTATTTACAAAACGCCGGCATACCTCAGTCGACAATTAACAGAAGACTTTCAAGTATTCGACAACTTTATGCATTTTGCACGTCAAAAAATATTGTGATCGATAATTCACATTTACATGTGAAAAATCTGTATAAAAGAACCGTACGTAGGATTAAGGATCATTTACCAAGTCCGTCCCTATCAGATAAGCCCGGAATAGAAGAAAAAATCTTTAGCAAAGATGCAGATCATATGCCAGATATTTTACGTTTAGTCAGCGTTAAAGCGATAACCGAATATATGTCATTTTTATTTGGAAATAATCGTAAAACGAAATCCTTCGGAAGACTTTTGGCTACCACCGTTATTGCCTCTACTACCTTCATCGCATTGATAATTGGGCTCAAAACGGTGGTATCCCGCCAGGTGACACCGTTATCCGAAACCCATGCGCAAGCAATAGGCCATGGAAGAGCTATTGCGTTTCAGGGCGTATTGACAGATAAACTTGGGAATAAAATTAATTATAAGACGAACGTACGATTTAGGATGTATTCCACTTCGTCCGGCGGCACAGCTCTCTACGATTCGGGGAGCTGTGCCGTGATTCCGGACACTGCCGGCGCATTCAAAGTGACTTTGGGAGCGAGCGGATGCGGCAACCATATCCCGGAAAGCTTTTTTGAAGACAATGCCGCGCTGTATTTGGGCATTAAGATAGGGAAAGACAAAGAAATCTCAACGCGGCAGCGTATCCCGAATACCGCTCTCGCTCAAAGCGCCCAATTCCTGCAGGGATTACCGGTGGGGACATCAACATCATCGATACCGTTCATATCCGATGCGGGCATCATCAAGCTGACGAATGTATCCCCCGTCATCCGCTCCACTGCAGAAGTAGGCTCTCTTAAGCTCCAGAGTGCTTCGGAGCTCATTATGGAATCCGGAAAATCTTCGGACGTTAATATTGTGGCCGGTGAGAATGGCTCCATCCATTTCCGAACGAAAAATAACGGTATTGACAATATGCTCATATCAAGCGATGGCAATGTGTCCGTCGGAGGGAGTACGCCCGGCTTATTCAAACTTGAAGTCGGTGGCTCACTCGGTCCATCACTTGACAGTATTTATGATTTGGGATCATCAGCGAAAAATTGGAACACATTATATGTGAATAAAGTATGCTTCAATACCGTACTGGACTGTATTGAAGGCGGGTATTCAGATTACTGGGTTACCGGAGATGGGACGATAGCGCCGGTTGATGAAGCGAGCGATTTGCTGGTAGGATCAACTGCCACTGAATCTGCACATATCAAATTTTCGGCATCTGCCGGCAACTCATCGTTCATCCGGAGCGGGTATTTCGGGATCGGCACCACCGCTCCGATCAGCGCCCTCCATGTGGAGGGCGCACTCACACTCACCGGCAATATTACTGATATAACAACTTCAAACAATGAGAATTTGACTTTGGCCGCACATGGCACCGGCTTCGTTGTCATCAATGACGCGGTGCGACTCGGTTCTGATTCAAAAGGTGTGTATGTAGATGGGAACGGAGTGCTTACCGACTTGGATGGGAGCCTTGTGATCGCCGATGATGTATATTTGGGGTCGGAATCCTACGGTATCAAAATATCAACGAACGGCGAAATTACCGATTCAGACGGTCTTGTCACGATTACCGACGATTTGTCGGTTGCCGGTAATCTGACCGGAGGCACATCCGGTACGTCCGGAACCACTACGATTGATATCGGTGGCACCGGCACCGGCAATGCATTGTGTCACACGACTGCGGACGGTATTGATAATGAAGGCATTGTGGACTGCACCTCCTCACCTACGGCGGATTTCGCGGAAATGTATCCTGTCGAAGTTGGTACCGGATACGGGGATGTTGTTGCGTTAAGTACAGAAGTGGTGACCACTTCAGACGGGCGCAATATCCGCAAACTGGTGCGCAATAACGACGCGTACAACACAAAACTCATTGGCATCGTGTCGGACAATTACGGCGATTTCATAAGCGTGGGACACAATGTGGCGCGCAAGGACAATCCCATGCCGGTCGCACTCAAGGGTCGCGTGCCAGTCAGAGTCGATCCCGCTTCCTCCCCGTTTCACGCGGGAGATTTCCTCACCGGATCGTCTCGTCCCGGCCGCGCTATCAAAGCGGAGTTGCCTGGCATGATGATCGGACAGGCGCTTGAAGACTGGACTCCCCAATCACAGAAAGAAACAATCATGGTTTTTGTGCAGACCGCCTATGCAGATCCAAGTCCGGCCCGCACTTCATGGTTCTCATTTGCACGTGATGCGTTGAAAACCGTATCAGGCTCACTGTTTGTGGAGAATGCGATCGAATCACCCGTCGTCCGTACGGATCAGCTCATCGCGGACAATATCACCTCGGAATACATCTATAGTCCCGTCGTTGAGTCCGATACTGTGAAACCCGGTACGATTCGTGCCCGGGTACATGAGGATATCAGTATTGCGCTTGATGACAACAAAAAAACAGCATCGGGTGAGGGCGATCTTGCCAGACTCGTCATCAAAGGTCTGCAAGATCGCCCCGTCGCCACAATCGATGCCGAAGGAAATATTGCCGCCGCAGGCGGCATAGCGGCCAAAGACGCCACCATCTCCGGCACTTTGGCCGCAAAAGAGGTCGTCGCGGACAATATCACTGCGCTTCAGGATCGTCTCGAACGGACCGTACGCAAAACAGAGGACATTGACCGACTCGGGAGCGATATGAACGCAATCCAACAGTCGCTTTCCCACATCCGTGACGAACAGCTTGCCAGCGTCTCCGCACCGCTTGCCGGTGTGCCGGACTCATTCTCGAACCCTGTTATCGCCGACGGCCTGTACTCCAATCTTGTCGTGAGCGGAACCGCCAATATCTTCCAATTGTCCGTGTATGACACAGTATCTGCGCTTGCCGATGAGCTCAAACTCAATGCTCTCGCGTCGATCAATTTCCTGGATGGCGCAGCCGTGCTCACGAAGGATGGCACACTCACGCTCAACGGTGCACTTATTGCGAAATCAGGCATCAGAACCGGAGATATACGGCCGGCAGAAGACGGTACGGATATTCGCGCCCATCTCACCGCAAACGACTCCGGTAACAGCGCGCTCAAAATACAAAACCAGCTTGGGGCTACCGTTGCTCAGGTCGATGCAAGCGGCTCGGCGATGTTTCGGAGTATCACTCTGGGAGACACAAATATAGCGACGGAGTCGGCGATCATCGCCGCAGCCGATAATTTCGCGGAAAGCGGACAATTCACTCCTGCGATCAACTCCAAGAAAGCGGCGGCGGGGTCGGCGATCATCCCGCCGCAGGAGAAGGAGATAATCATTTATAATGAAGCGGTCAAAGAGTCGTCGCTCATTTACCTGACACCGGCAGGCAACGACGTTGACAGTCCCGTATCCGTCGCGGAGAAGGTGGCATGTCCGTCAACTGACGGTAATACAGTCAAACCATGCAAACCGTATTTCAAAGTCGCAACCCAAGAGGCAAATGATACACATATTGCGTTCAATTGGCTCATAATCAACTAAGATGCATACGATGAACCAAAAAATCATAACAATCGAATATTGGCTTGTTTCAGCGGTATTGTTCGTACTCCCGCTTTTCTTCCTTCCGAACACGTTCGAATTTTTTGCGACGAATAAGATGTATCTGGCAGCCTATTCCTCGCTGGTCATACTCATGGTGGCCACGTTCCGATTCTTCATCAACAGACAGTTTGTATGGGAAAAAAGCATCCTGGATTTTCCTGTCATCTCATTCTTAACCGCCGGCATAGTTTCCACATATTTTGCCTCGGAAAATCGTATCCAATCGCTCCTGAATCCTCATTCCGGACTCATCATGCTTGTGTCTCTTGTTGTACTGTATTTTTATTTATCCCGCCAGGAGTGGGAAAAAAGGTCGATCAACCTGATCGGCATATTGATATACAGTTCGTGTGCTCTCGCAGCAGCTTCCGTGTTGGGATTCTTCGGCGTATTCAAAGTCGCGGGAGCACTCACAGGGCTTCAGTTCCTTCAGAATCCCTATTTCACTCCCGCGGGCACGCTCTATGATCTGATCGCCGTTCTCGGCTATTTCCTGATATACATGATCCTCAATATCGTTTACTCCGAGAGGGCCGATGTGGCAGTCCCGAATAGCACTATCATCACGACGCTCGTCATGAGTATCGGATTCGCATTTGCCCTCATCATGTTTTTCATGATGCTCGCCAAGCCTTCTGTCCAGACCGAATTTGCAGGGTACGCGGTTTCCCTCAAGGCTGCGGGGTATGCGCTTACCAAACCTGCGAGCTTCCTGATTGGGGTCGGCATAGACGATTTCTCGACTGCGTACACGGCAGTGAAGGACGCACGGCTCAATCTGGGGTCGCTATGGCAGGCGGACAGCTTCAATCTCTCCCGCTCTGCCCTGCTTCAGATCATGGTGGAAACAGGTATCTTTGGAATCGTGAGCTTCCTAAGTATTTTCACGGCGCTTTTTTATCGCATCGCGCGTTCGGAATATCCGCACAAACTCGGGCCTCTGATCCTTGCGGCGTTCGTATTCATCCTATTCCTCATATTCCCGTTGTCACCGGTCTTGTATTTCCTCGCCTTTATTACGTTTGCGTTTACATCGTGCGACTTGGCTGCATATGAGAAGGCTCCGAAACGGTTTGTGGTACGGTTTCATAAAAAGAAACACATCCCTGTGATATATGTTATCGTGTTGGCAAGTTTCAGTATTCTCATCGCTTTCGGGTTCCTCCTTGGAAGGTCATATTTCGCGGATGCGGCATTCCGCGCGTCAATTGACTCCGCAGACATAAACAACGCACACGAACTGTATGAAAACCAGAGACAATCAGTCGTCCTCAATCCGTTCATCGAACAATACCGTATACAGCTCGCCAAAACGAATGTCATGATCGCCAACGAAGTCGCTGCAGCGGTGCAGGACACAGGAAAAGAGGCGACTGCCGATCAGAAACGGCTCATCGCGGAGGCGACTCAAGCTGCCATCGCACAGGCAAAGGCAGCGGTCACACTCAATCCCTCCAAGGCTACCAATTGGGAAATGCTCGGCACGATCTATGCTAATGTAAGCGGAATCGTTGAGCAGTCTTCCGACTGGGCGGTGACTTCATATTCCCGCGCAATCAAGCTCGATCCCACCAATGCGCGGTATCACTCCAAGCTCGGAAGTGTGTTTTACCTGGCTGGACGATATTCGGATGCGATCAACGCATTCATACGCTCGACCGAACTCAAACCTGATTGGGCATCGGCATGGTTTAACCTGGCGTGGTCGTATCACAAGAATAAAAATACCGAGAGCGCGATAAAAGCGATGACGCGCGCGTCACAGCTGATAGACAGGGTGGCTTCACCGGACGATTACCGACAGGCGATGGCGGACCTGGAAACATTCCGGATGCAGGAGAATTAGAGGGCTGTTTTGAGCTCAAAACAGCCCCTCCGATGTGGTAAAATACCGTATGAATTCCGTCCGGCAGTTCCTCATGTTTTTGCAGGATTACATACGGAGCCGCGCCTACATATTCGGGAAAAAGTTCGAGAACGTCAAAGATCTCATCGTCGCCATTCTGGTGATCAAACGGGGCAAATATTCGACGTCGTTTTTGAATACTTCCTTTTTGTTCCTCGTGTTTGCCGCGATAATCGGCGGACCGATTATCGCGGAGAACAATCCATTCGCATCCGAGATTTCGCAAGAGGATCAGGCAAATCAGAATCTCGTGGTGACATATAATCCGTATGAAAATGCCCTCGGCACCGTCATATCCGCCAAACCACGTGACAAGACCGTCGAATACCAGGTGCTCGGCGGCGACACGCTTGCCTCGATTGCGAAGAAATTCGATGTTTCGGTGGATACGATCAAGTGGGCAAACGATCTGAAAGGAGAGACTATCAAGCCGAACCAGAGCCTCAAGATACCGCCGGGAACGGGAATCGTGCACAAAGTCGTATCCGGCGACAATATCTACACAATCGCCAAGAAGTACAAGGTAGACACACAGAATATCGTGAATTTCCCGTTCAACGATTTTGCCGATCTCGATACATTCGCACTCACGCCGGGACAATCGCTATTCATACCAAACGGTACGATCCAGCAGGCGCGGCCTGCGGCCGCGCCCGGCGGATATTACACCGGCCCCATCACAGCTGGCGCCCGGGGCAGCTCCAACTTCATATGGCCGACATCCGGTTCAATCAGCCAGTACCCGATCTGGTACCACATGGCGCTCGACATCCAGAATCCAAGCGCTCCGCCGGTCATCGCATCCGACACCGGCACGGTCACGTATGCTGGTTGTATAGCCTGGGGATACGGGTGTCACGTCATTATGGACCACGGCAATGGCTATCAGACTTTGTACGGCCATCTTCAGCGGATCGATGTGGCTCCCGGCCAGTCGGTCGGACAGGGCGGGCAATTGGGACAAATGGGCTCGACGGGGAGATCTACCGGAACGCATCTTCATTTCGAGGTCCGCTCCGGTGGTGCGTTACTTAATCCACAAAACTTCCTGAAGTAAGAAATCGTTACATTTTCGAGGCCAGTCGATGGACTGCGACTTCGAATGCAGCCTGTTTGAGCGAAATATCCTTTTTCCGTGATGATGTCCAGATCGGTTCGAACGCCTTAGTCATCTGCTCCTTGAGTTTGTCATTCACCTGTTGTTCCGTCCATGTCTCCCGGTGCATATTTTGATACCATTCGAAGTACGATACGATCACACCTCCGCTGTTTGCGAGTACGTCCGGGAGGACAATGGCACCGTTTGAAGTGAGGAAATCATGTGCGGCTTTGGTTACGGGCCCATTGGCCATCTCGACGATGATCTTCGCTTTGATATCTTCCATATTCTGCTCATGGATGACATTCTCAAGCGCTGCGACAACGAGGATGTCAACATCCATTTCCAGGAGCTGATCGTTGGATATGACCCGACCCCCGTTGCGGTAGTCACATACGCCTCCAGCGCAGTAACAGCCTGATAACGATCCCTGTTTTTTCTTACAGTCCATGACAAGCGGGATATCCAATGGATTGTGATTATTATTGATGATGCCGCTCTTACTGTCTGATACTGCGAGAATTTTGAGCCCTTCCTGCGAGGCAATGTCGGCGAAGTGGTAGCCGACATTGCCGAATCCCTGCACCGCGACGGTCAGGTCGCGGGGTTTCTTGCCGAGTTTGGCAAGAAGAGCGAGAAGGGCGATTACGCCGCCACGTCCCGTGGCGGCGTCCCTCCCCAGACTGCCCCCTTTGCCGATCGGTTTGCCGGTGAATGCGGCTCTCCATGTCTCATCTGCTTTGCCTGATTTCCCTTTTTTGATCGTGATATATTCGTCTGTCATCCAATCCATGACCTGTGCATTGGTGTTGACGTCCGGAGCAGGCGCGTCGGTATTCTCGCCAATGTGTTCGAATACCGCCCGGACATAGCCCCGGGACAGCTTCTCAAGCTCTGCCTTCGAGAGAGTTTTGGGGTCGACGATGACACCGCCCTTGCCTCCTCCGAGCGGGAGTCCCACAGCTGCACATTTGATCGACATCAGCGTAGCGAGTGCCTGTACTTCTTCATGAGACACGTGGGGGTGGAAGCGGATTCCGCCTTTATACGGTCCCAGTAGACTATTGTGCTGTATGCGGAATCCGCGGAACAGATGCGTAATCCCGCTATCCATGACGACAGGAATATCGAATTCCCAGATATGTTCCGGTGCGACGAGCACACGGATTTTCTTTTCGTCCAGCCCTATATCATAACCTGTCTCTACGATGAGCGACTGTGCGGTAGCAAGCATTTTGCGGCCTGATTGTGACATATGTTATTTTCCTTTGAATTCGAGATAGCGTTGAGCGTCCAGAGCGGCGGCGACACCCATACCCATCGCGGTCGCCGCCTGCCGGTATGCATAGTCTACACAGTCACCGGCCGCAAATACTCCGGCTACGGATGTGCCGGAAGCAAAATAGTGCCCCGCACTCCGCACCGATTCAAGCGTTTGACCGTCGGGAATCTTTTTGCCCCGGAGCATATCCTCGGCCATTCGCGCTGAAGATATGATATATCCTTTTTGGTCACGTTCAACGGCATCTTTAAATAAATCCGTATCGGGCTTGTGGCCTATTGCAACAAAGAGACCGCCCACTTCTAGCGTTTTTTCAGATGTGCCGCCTTTAGGATCGGTAGTTTTCACCCTTATGCCCTCTACTTTGTGTTCTCCGAGCACTTCTTCCACGCCGGAGTTAAGAAGTATTTCGATTTTTTTGTTTTCCCTGGCACGCTGCTGCATTATGATCGATGCGCGGAAACCGGGTTTACGGTGTATCAAGTACACTTTTGAGGCAAAATTGGTGAGAGTCAACGCCTCTTCCATCGCAGTATCTCCGCCCCCGACCACCGCAACTACTTTATTCTTAAAAAAGAATCCGTCACATGTAGCACATGCGGATACGCCCTTGCCCCGCAAACGCTGCTCCGACGGAAGTTCGAGCCATAGTGCCTTGGAACCGGTCGCTATTATGACCGATTTTGCTTTAATGGTTTTGTCCAGCAATGTGAGAGAAAAAGGAGCGTGGGAGAAGTCGACGCTTTGTACGTTTTCGTCAAGTATCCGCGTGCCGAATTCGAGCGTGTGTTCTCGCATATTTTTAATTAATTCGGGCCCGAGAATACTCTTGAATCCGAGATAATTTTCCACTTCGGTTGTAAGCATCAGCTGCCCTCCGGGAGGAGAGCCGGCCAACACAAGAGGTTTAAGATTGGCGCGGGCGGCATAGAGAGCGGCGGCCAATCCTGCCGGGCCGCCGCCTATTATCACCACATTTTCAACATTCTCTTTCCTGTTCATAGGGACTCTATGTTACATGTTTATGACGCGTTCTACAATGCGTTCGATCTTCTTGGCATCTTTGGCGGGCATCCTGCTGCACATATCGGCCACTACGAGCTCTTTGGAGAGCCCGTCTATGGCCTTCTTGACGGCCGCGACCTGCTGGAGAATCTCCGCGCAGTCGCGGCCCGTCTCCATCATCCGCTGCACACCATTCAACTGACCGATTATTCTATTCACTCTCTGGCTTGTCATATCAATTTATTTACTATACCCCCTACTGGTATCCAGTATATGCCATTATTTCCCGCATGTCAATGCACATAATTACGAAAGTTATCCACAAAATTCTTCATTTTATACACTTCTGTAGATCGTGAAGTCTAGTCGGACCAAACGAAGGCTAATCCAGCAAAGATAATGGAGAAAAACTGATCTTACATTAGCTTTACTTCGGCTTTGCAGATTGTGTAGGAGGTATCGGGGGCTTATGCTTCCCCTCATGAATTCTCGTCAACACCTCCGTCGCAGCTGCGACAGTCCCCTTAGGCGGTGTTGCTCCTCTTGCTTCAATTAACATATACACTCCTTCTACTCCTCCCAACGGCCCAAAGCAGTAATTTCAGTCACACTAATGATATGACTGATATTTTTTGATGTCTAAAGCACTATTTTGAGGGGGTATTAAATTCGTATTTATGCGACGTTGAGCGTTGCGAGGAAATCCTCGTTGCTCTTAGTTTTGGAGAGCTTGTCGATCATGACAGTGAGCCGCTCCTCGGGATTGAGGAGGCCAAGCATGCGGTGAAGCGTGGTGATTCTCTTGATTTTCGCCTCGTCGAAGAGAAGCTCCTCATGGCGTGTGCCCGACTTCTCGATGTCTATGGCCGGATAGATACGGCGTTCGGCAAACCGGCGGTCCAGATGCACTTCCATGTTGCCGGTGCCTTTGAACTCTTCGTAAATGAGGTTGTCCATACGGGATTCGGTGTCTATAAGTGTGGTGCCGATGATGGTGAGGCTGCCGCCCTCTTCACAATTGCGGGCGGCACCGAGGAATTTCTTGGCGGGGAAGAGAGCTGAAGGATCGATTCCCCCGCTCATGCTGCGGCCCGTGCCGGAGACCGACAGGTTGAAGGCACGGGCAAGCCTGGTGATCGAGTCCAAAAGGACTATCACATCTCTGCCCATCTCGACAAGTCGTTTGGCACGTTCCAAAGCCAGATTCGCTACCTTGACCTGCTGTCGCGGCGATTCATCAAAATTAGACGCCGCGACCTCTCCCTTGATGAACCGCTTGATCTCCGTCACTTCTTCCGGACGCTCTCCGATGAGGATTGCCATCAGGTAGGCGTCGGGATGATTGACGGTGATCGCCTGTGCGATCTCTTTGAGGAATGTTGTCTTGCCTGCCTTGGGCTGCGAAACGATCAAAGAACGCTGGCCGAACCCGATCGGGGAGACGAGGTCCATGATCCTCATCGAGAGGACATCGGGAGTCGTCTCGAGCTTGATCTGGCGGTTGGGGTGAAGAGACGTGAGCTTGTCGAATGACTTGCGTTCACGGCTCTGCTCTTCGTTCATCTCGACACCGTTCACCTTCTTGATGAGGAGCAGACTATGGAAGCGTTCGCCCTCCTTAGGCGGCCGTGCCAGACCCTCTACGAGGTCGCCCCGGCGGAGCCAGAAGCGGCGAATCTGAGACGTTGAAACATAAATATCCTCGTTGGGATTGATCGTGTAGTCCTGACGGAGGAAGCCGTACCCGCCGATCGTAACGTCGAGTACTCCGGTGGCGGTGTAACTCATCTTGAGATCCTCTTTGAGCCGATCCTCAAGGGAACGGCCTCCTTCCTGACGACCACCTTCCTGACGGCCTCCTTCTTCCCGCGCACCGCTATCATGCTGTGGAGGGCGGGACGGACCGGTGCTTCGACCATATCGGCGGGGCGCTGACGGATATCTTCGCGGCGCCCTGTCTCTATAGCCACGTTGCGGCGCCGGCTGCGCCGGCGCCTCCCCGCCCTCTATATCTATATTCGTATCGATCGGCTGAGCCTCGTACGACTCCAGAAGCTGAGACACGTCAAGATCGTCTGTTTTTTTATCTATCATACAAAGAAGCTGATATTAGGTCCATTCACTTGTTACTCCAGGCTGACAAAATTCGGATAAAGGTATAAAAAGATCCCCGCCGGACAGACTGGAAAAAAAACTTTTCCTCTGCAAATGTACGGGAGAGTACGGATCCGCGGTCGAAACCGTGAATCACGATGCTCCATTGCTCGTTTTCACGTGCTTACCCTTGATTTTGATAGCGTAAAGAAAAAGTTTTCAATTTGCTGTAACTGTCCAGGAGGATCGAAATCAAGTATACAATCGGCTTTTTTGTTTGTCAACAAGACTTAGCTTATTGTCGCAACGGGCTAATATCCTGCGGCTGCTTTCTCTATTTCCTCCACAAGATGAGTATTGAAGGTATTGTTTCGTGATATGACCTGCATTTCTGCCGTTCCAAAGGCCACGATCGGATAAAAAAGATTGTGTGTGCCAAATGACGCCTCAACTACACGATTACCCGTCTGGATAGTCAGAGCCTTGATATGCATCAGATCTTCCGGAAGTCGATGCACATTGAATGTATCCAGAGTGCGGGCCGCACGGTTCACAGCTTTATTGAGAGCGCGCATATGATGAGGTGAGTTCATATGGTGCATATCGGCCGTCGTATAGAAATCTATTCGCGAACCGTTCCGGGCATGACGTGCCAGCTTCCGGAGCATGTACGGATCGGGTGGGAATTGAGATGCAAAGATGATCCGGTCGGGATTCCTGTCCTCCAACATATCTATGCTCCGCTTGTAAATACTTGATTGGAGTGGTCTCCCTACATCGACAATGAGATCCATATCGTCTCCGAAATCTATCACGAAGTCACGACTTCGCATCCTGATTCGAGAACCGTCCGGAGAGACGGAATGAGTAAGACCGGCTACATCGAACAATTTCCTTACCTGATCCTTTTTGGTGAATTCTCCCGCAAGGTTCCGGTCGACAATAATACTCGCATCGTCGAGATTGTGCGTCGGCAGGTATCCCACACTTCCCCCTTCATGAAGCAGTACGCCATACCCCTTGATATGATTCCTGCCCACCGGAAAAGTGGGCGGTACGATAATCGGCGGTTTGAGTGTTGTGATATGAATATTTGGGTGTATCAGTTCATCTGAAATTATTTTCTCCTCCCGTCTACGCACCTCTTTATAAATACCGCTGTCACGACCGCTTACCGGGCGTTGTCTGCCGTCGTACGAAACCTGAATCGAGATAGCGTCTCGTGTGAGATGAACGACAGCACCGCGCTCGGCAGCCTCCCGCCAGGCCGGCACCAACGGAGCCATTGACACCGATCCGAAGTGAAAAATCATAGCCTGTGCCCACACGATATCGCCTTCGCCGGCACTATCCACTGCCTTTCTATATTGCTCGAGAGCGACGGCTGGAGTAACAATACGCGAGTCCCTGTCCGGCACTACCAGACTTTCCCTGGCTTCTGTCATAATCGGATATTATAATAGACTATTCATTATGGGCAACCGGAGCAAACCGTTTTTTTTCATCGCCACGCTTATCGTGGTACTGATGTTTCTTGTGGGATTCCGGTCGGGACAGCAGGTGGAGAAGAGGAACAAGGAGATTGATTTCATCATCAGTCTTACACCTCCCGCAACGGCTACGCCGACGGTGACTCCGACTATGCCGCCGCTTACCTTCAAGACATATTTGCATAAAGGATGCGGCTCCCAGTTCCTCATCCCCAACACACTCACAAAAACGGAAGAGACGAGTAATTCCGCCCGTTTCGAAGAATACGACGAAGTCAAACTGGCGCTTTCGTGTGCGAAGGCCAATCCCTTCACGAAAGCGCTCCAGGAACACAAAGAAGCAACGGGCGTCGCCCGGTTGAGTCCCTCAACCGGCCGTCGCACGTACTTTTACGTTGCGAATGAATTATTAGAATTGATTGAAGCTTCATCAAAGTTTGTCAATGCTCCATAAATTATATTCATGCACGATCACCATTCTACGAAGCCCTTGATTTCCATTTCAGGAGGTTGTTTTCACTCGTGACTTAAATTCTTTGATTATTCCCGAAGTGAATATATCTGAAAAAAAGGGATTTTTGAATAGCGTATCAAGGTCATTAAAAGTATAGACGCTATGAGCACCCGTTTCATCAGTATATGTTATCGCTGAATATTCTTTTGCCGATTCGGGTCCCCTTGTTGCGCCCGGTTTACCGTACTCAACTTTCCACTTTTTAACTGGGACTTTCGTCGTTAATGGTTTATCTTTCTCTATAACGGGTGTAACTCCATCAAGTTCTAATACTTTTGCCTGCATGAGAACTTCACTGGGCTTAATCTTAATGTTTGGATGAATAGACACACCATAAGTGATCCTTTTACCACCCTTGATCACATTCCAAGTTACTCTCAACGAATGAGAAGTTTTCGCTAGCACATGAAGGGCTTCTTCTTCTGTTTCTCCATATTGATTAAAAGAATCGTTAAGTGGGCCATGCACATATTCATGAGTCCCGATGACGCCAACTTTATGACCGTTTAACAGCCTATAAAGCTCTGATCTATCAGCAGCGAGTTTATCTCTTATTTCCTTAGCATCTTCCCCGCGATATTCTGCTGGGAGATCGAAAGTTGGGTGTGCTCCAATATATCCCTTGAAAATAAGTGGAATATATGCAAATAAGGGAAAATCAAATCCCAGTCGTTTCATTGCTCTGGACATTTCGTCTGAATCGTGGTTCCACTCCGCAACTAGTTGACTAATTTCCTTCCTTTTAACAAGATCTATATTGGGTATTATTTGAGTTGCTTCAATTGTCATCATTTTGCCATTAACAAAACGTTTGAAAGACGCAATGCGAAAACCAAATTTCTGTCGGGAAAGATCAATTCCGGATTTTTCATGATGTGCTCCGTAAGTGCCAGACAATAAGGTATCTAGCAATATATGAGAAGCTTCAGAGATAGCAAAAGGATTATGTGGATCAAAATTGGGTCGCATATCCCGATTGGCAATTCCACGCTCGATACTATTACCAATGACAAGATGCTCAATGGGAGGTGGGTAAGGACCAGTAGTATAATCGGTATGGGGAGCAGGACTCAATATCCGTTTACTGACGCGTTCGTCGGATGGAAGTAGTCCTTCTCCCACCCCCGGAGGAATATCTATTGCTTCAGGTGCTTCGACTAACATGGCTCATTGTAACAAAAATGAACAAACTTAAATTGTGATCTTTATCACTTTTTGTCTTATAGTATGTTTTTTTGAGGCTATTCTCTCTCCAATGTGACATATTCATATGTAATTTCGCCGAATTTTATCTGCGGGCTTTTTTCTACGACTCTTGTGAATTCGTGGTAGTCGGGGAAAAAAGCGTCGGCGGGCGGCTCGTCATGCACAACCGTCAGGTAGAGCCGCCGTGTGTAGGGGAGCGTCAGTGTATAGATCTGCGCTCCCCCGAAGATGAAAATTTCATCGTTTCCCTCGCAGTTTTTCGCCTTCCCGATCGCGTCTTCGACGGAGGAGGCAAAGACAAATCCGTTGACCGATAGTGCGGGATTGCGCGTAATGACAATATTTGTACGACCAGGCAGAGGTTTGGCGCCGATATGCTCCATAGTCTTGCGCCCCATGATGATTGGGTGCCCCATCGTTAATTCCCGCACGCGTTTGAGATCGCCCGGTATCCGCCACAGCAATTCATTGTCTTTTCCCATTGCCCGCTTCATAGAAGACACAGCTGCAATTGCATTAATTCTGCTATTCATTTTGTTTGTTTCAAAACATCTAATACTGCTTTTTCTACATTTGGCAAGAGATTGTACTGGGAGAGTCTATCAATCGCGATCCATTCAGGTGTCGTTTCTACTGATCCTTTTAGCGTTCCGACAAATATCGTCGCATAAAAAATTCGCATTGTGTATCGTTTCATTTCACCCGACTTTCGAGCAATATCTGCAGTGTACCTATTACCTTCGAATTCACGTAAAACAGCGATTTTGACTGTTAATCTGGTTTCTTCTTTGAGCTCTCTAACAACTGTCTGCTGCATTTCTTCGCCTTCTGAAGGCTTACCACCGGGCAAACCGTACACACCTGTTAGATGACCGGCTGCTACGCCATGTTTAACCAGTAATACTGTGCCATTCGTTATGAGGACGATTTGGGTAGTTTGAATAGGATTCATTTCTTTTTGGCTGGCTTCTTTTTTTCATAATATCCGCCCGCCACGGTTAATTCTGCCTTGATTGGTGGATGTGCTTCATAATTTTCAAGATTGACATGCTCCGGACGGAAGTCCTCTATCTCCTTCACCGAGGGATCGATCGTGAGCGTGGGGAAGGGCAGCGGCTTCCGTCTGATTTGTTCTTTGACCTGATCGATATGATTCTCATAGATGTGCACATCACCGAATGTATGAACGAAATCTCCCACTTCGCGTCCGAGAATCCGTGCGATCACATGGGTAAGAAGCGCGTAAGACGCAATGTTGAAGGGGACACCGAGGAAGCTATCGGCACTTCGCTGATAGAGCTGGAGGCAAACTCTGCCTTTGATGATATTGACCTGATACATGTTGTGGCAGATAGGGAAGCGGCTCGCATCACCTTTGGTCGCCATCGTATAGAGATATTCGGGATTCCACGAGTTCACGATGGCGTTGTGGGCGTTGGGGTCATCCCTAAGCTCCTGAATCACCCAGGCGAGCTGATCGACCGTCCTCCCCTTGCGCCGGGTCGGCCACCTCCTCCACAGCTCTCCGTAAATTTTGGGGAGTCTCCCCCACCGGTCAGCAAATTTTTTTTCGGTGGAAATTCTGGAAATAAATTCTTCTTTTGATAATAATTGTGATTTTTTCCCGTTTTTTTTGGAATTTTTTTCCAGATAGATTTTGTACGGATAATCGTCCCAAATATGCACATTTTGGTCCACTAAGTACTTAATATTGTTGTTGCCGGAGAAAAACCAATAGAGTTCGTGCAAGACTCCTTTCCAATATACTTTTTTTGTGGTCAGCAGGGGAAAGCCTTGTGACAGGTCAAATCGCATCTGCCGGCCGAATATACTGTATGACGCGACACCCGTACCACGGTCCACTTTGCGGTCCCCCACTGCCAAAATTTCGCGGAGGAGACCTAAATATTGTTCCTCCGGATGAATTTTCGAAGATTTCACGGATTTCACACAAAAATAGTAGTCGTCTCTCCCCTTTTTTACAACCGGTCAAAGCGGATCATCAAGGTTGTATACCAATTAAAATAATGAATTTGATGTTGACATATTGAGAGAGAGAGTACATTTAGCGTATGTCAGAAACTGGCGAATATCCAAGCGTTAAAAGAGTCCGGGAGTATGCTAAGGGTATAAGTGACGGTAAACCACGAGTGCTTAATCCGGATTACAGTCGAGTTGTCAGTGATGAAGATAAACCGGGCGGTACTGGAAAAGCGCGTCCCAAAGAAGGAATACCTCCCCCTCCGGGCAGCGGTGTTGGATTTACCGGTAGTCCTTCTAGCAGGTTTGAAAAGCCTGAAGATCAGGGAGTTCCAGGCGTTAGAGGAGATGTTCATTTTGATGATCCCGCACAGGCTATGGACGATCTGGGCAAACCCGGAGGAAGAAAAGCTTAATCATTGCACATACTGACACTCACCTCTCTTGTTCAAAAGCTAGTACTTCGTGCTTCATATTTCGAAATGTAGTTATCTAATAAGTAATCTCTTGTGGAAACTTAATAATGAAAGCAATTTTATTTGCATATAATCATATTGTATGATAATATTACTTATATGAAGCTTGTGCGAACGTCAATAACAATACCGGAGGATCTTATGGACAGTGCTCGCGTTGAGGCTGCCCGAGAGAGGAAGTCCTTGAGCAGATACATCTCCGACAAACTCAAAAATGAAGTGCCTGCAAAGACACGGAGTATCGACTTGGATGAAGTGTGCGGAGTATTTCACTCGGGCAAACCCAATTTTAAAGTTCCGTCCCGACACGTACTGTATGGCAGAGAAGGTAGATAAAATCGCAATCGATACAAATTGTCTCGTATATTTACTGGACGCGGACTCTCAACATAATAGTAGCCTCAAGTCACTCTTCAGGGCATGTTTCAGTAAAAAAATAGAGCTATGCGCTGCAATGCAGATAATTCCCGAAGCTGTAAATACACTGGTTCGCGATTTTCATTTGGAGGCGGCTCATGCGACGGCAATTGTTGAGAATTTCATCGATAGACTGAATGTCACGATTCTCTACCCTCGTACGGGAACTGTATCGTTGTTTTATGAGTATTCCACACAAATATCCTTGAAAAACCGTACCTATGACATTTTGCTTGCCGCAACAATCGTAGATCGCGGCGTGAATATGCTCTGTACGTTAAATGTCAAAGATTTCAAAAATCTACCGTATTTGACGGTGGGCACTCCCGTAGACATTATAAGAAGTATCTCGAATTAAATTCGTCACACCTGCTTCTCTTTTTTGGTGGCGGTGACGCGGCCGCCCTGCCACTGGCCGCGGTACTTGTTGCCCCCTCCGGCTACTTCGTGGAACTGGATGTGGACGAAACGGGCGCCCATCTCGATGGTGACGGGGATGGCGCCCGCATTGAACATGCCGAAGGTGAGGCCGCCGGCGTAGCCCGGCGGCACGTTGCCTGTCCGGACCATAAGACCGCTTCTATATGTAGTAGACCTCGGCGTAATCGAAGCGGTAAGATTGGCGGGCATGTTGACTGTCTCAATGGTTTTCGTAAGAACGAATTGGCCCGGTTTGATGATTACCTTGCCGGGTTTGCGGGCGTCATACTGCTTCAGGAGTTTGATATCGGCAGTATGACGCTCCGTCACACCGAGGAATGCTTTGCCTGAGATTTTATATACCTCTCCCAGCCGGAGGTCGAATCCCGCTCCTTCCGGATTCGTCAGCTCGCGCTCGCTCAGATGCTCAACAAGTTTAATTTTTTTCACAAGTGCCAGTAATTTCTTTGGTCCCAGTACCATAGGTAATAGTATATATAACTTTATTGCCGTTTTTTCGTACGGACGCGGCGCGCGGGACTCCGGTCCAACTCCGCCCAGTCCCCCGCTACGAATCTGTTCCTACCCGAACGGTGCCAGTCGTGCGGATTAGCCCGCTGTATCTGCTTCCACAGCCGTTTCGCGGTCTTCGTATAGAGCGCGTTGTACACTGCTCGCGACCGCATCGGCTGCCAGCTGTCTTTAAGTTTCTGATCTACAAGCGGCAGCTCCCGCAGCTCCATATCGACGTCGAGATTGTCCGCATCCTTGACGATCTTCGCCTCGATACTCTCCCGCATTTCGTATTCGTGCCACAGGGGAAGGAACTCTTCCTTGAGCACCGTCTTATCGAGCATGTCTTCGATCGCCAGATCTTCCTTGCGATCATTGTACTGGCGCGAGATATAGTGGACATCCCCCGTGCGGCTCTCGGTGATATCGTGCACGAGGGCCATCTTGATGATTGTGGAGATATCCCCTTTCTTCTCACTTTTGGCTATTACGAGCGCAATCCATATGACGCGGAATATATGCTCGGCAATGCTCCCCACTCCAACACGGAGAAACTGGATCCACGACCGGTCGATATAGCGAAGCGTGCCCACTTCAAATAAAAACTCAAGATCCCTGTTTCTTTTTTTCATGATCGAGATGCGATAAATTTTTTCCACCCGGCTCTTGCATCTTTGAATGCGGTCCGGACCCAATCTTTTTGGGAAGGATCCACATGATGTTCATGCATGTCCTGCGGCATTGTATCACAAACGTGGGAGATGATCATATGGGCTTTGCCGGTAAGATGATTGTGAATTACCCTGGATTGTCCGGCAGCATCAAGCACGTGGCGGAAGTGAAAGGCAAATACGCTGTGCACGAGGCTCGACACATTCTTGAGCAATTCCCTGTCCCGGATACTATGAGCCGTGCGCCATGCCCGGAGCGCGGTTCGCAAATATCCCCACTTCTCGATCGCGTCAAAATGTGCGCCAAGCAGAGTCCTGCCCTTCTCAAACACTATTACGGGTATCATGTCGGCTGTCGCTTGGTCGATCGACCAGCGAAGTTCCTGCATCAGCATGCTCCGTAGTATCTCTTTCTCCCTCACGGTGTGTTCTCTGGTCTTAAGCGGAAGGAGAATATCGCCCGTCACCGCCTCCCCCCAGTCGTGAGTGATCGCGGCCAGCAGCAGCAATCGTTTCTCGTCAAACGTGACTGACGGATGCAGAGCCAGATACTCGCGGGTAAGTAAGTAGGTGGTATACAAATGGTGAAGGTTGTTTGCATCCGGACCAAGGTGTGCGCACCATTCTTCGTTTGTCATATTCCCGGGCTTGTAAAGTCCGAAACGGATACTTTTGAGGAGCGTTTTTCCGCCGGTTGTGGCGGAATAACGCTGGTGGATAGCGCAAAAAGAAAGTCTTCCTTTTTTCGTTTCGAGTCCCCGGGGCAGCATGCGGCGATTGTATGCAGAAACGGGAATGTTTTCAACCCCCAAACTGCTACAATGAATTTATGGCCCGGGAGGTAATAATTTATGATCCGACGGCAGGCGATTTGTTGAGCAAAGTACGCGGGATCGGGCGATACATGCAGATCCTTCGTGAGAGCTTCGAGGGACACTATCGGTTCACCAGCGAACTCGAGGATGTGGCGGCGGACTCCGTATTCGTCAATCCGTTCCTCAATCCGATACGGAATCCGCTCATCACGAGGCGCGTCGCGCGCAAGCAGATCGCTGTCATCCACGATGTCATACCGCTAAAATATCCTACATATTTCCCGCTCGGTATCAGGGGGAAATTCACCGTGTTTCGCAACCGCCGCACGCTCCGGCTCTACGACCTGTTCCTGACCGATTCGGAGAAAAGCAAGAAGGATATCGTGAAAATCCTCGGTATACCTGCGAAAAAAATCGTCGTTGTCCATCCCTGCCTCCCGGAGGACTTCGAATCGTACATAGAAGTTCCGCTCCCCCACAACGTTCCCGCGAACTATTTCCTGTACGTCGGCGATATCACATGGAACAAAAATATCGCAATGATTGCGCGCGCCGTGCGGCGCGCGGATACGTCGTGCGTATTCGTGGGGAAAGCGTTCGCCACGATGGAAGCAGTTAGCAGTAATCCATGGCTTGACGAATTCCGGCATTTCGTGAAGGAAGTGCAGGACGATCCCCGCTTCATCTTCCCCGGGTATATAGACAACGAAACACTGAAATCGCTCTATACCCATGCCGTGGCGAACATCCTGATATCGCATGATGAGGGATTCGGTTTCTCCTACATAGAAGCCGCAAGCCAGAAAACTCCGTCAATCCTCTCAGACATACCGGTGTTCCGCGAGATTGCCGGAGAGCATGCCGTGTTCGTGAACCACACCGATGAAGAATCGGTGGCGCAGGCGATCCGGATGCTTGCCGGATCGCCCAAAGAACGCAGGAAAATCGGTGTGGATGCATACCGTGCAGTCGATAGATACCGAAAGCCGGTGTTCCGTGAAACATTCCAAAGCATTGTCGGTTCGCTATGAAAAAATTTGCTCTCATGCTCGGATTGTCCCTCTTTGCGATCGTGTTCATGTGTATCGCGCCGGCGCCGGCGGAGGCTCAATACCACATCACTCCGCAGGGCGCCGGCAACCGCTCCGGCACCAGCTTCGAGAATGCGACCACGCTGGACGATCTTCAGAGACTGACCGGCCTGCTGAACGGGAGGGGCGGCGGGATCACGATCTATCCCGGCATTTACCGGAATGCGCAGGCTGTCGTAGCCGGCAGCGGTACCGCGCTGAGTCCGATCATCATCCACGGCCAAAGCTCTAATAATCCCGATTTCATGGCACGGTTCACGGGATCGCAATTCGTGATATTTGGCGGCATCGCAAATGTGGAGATCACGGACGTCATGTTTGACGACTGCACTACTTGCGTATTTGTGCAGGGTGGTATCACAAACATCGCCCTGCAGGATATGCTCGCGCAAAATGTAGATACTTTCTTCGACGGCGGCAATCCCGGTGCGCCGATCACGAATGATACGCTGTCGTTCAGCAACATCAAAATCGAAGGGTATACCCTGTCCGGTTTCCGGCTCGTGGGCACTTCAAACAACGTACTTTTCAATAATATCTATATCCAGCAAAATCAGGCGGACTACAACCCCGCAACGCCGACCCATGCGGCGATCGAACTCCATGATACGGCCAACAATGTCACTATTAACCGCACATCGGTGATAAGCAGGAACGACAATGTGGGCGGCGGAGACCCTCCCAATACGGACGGGATTTGGGCAGGTGCAGAGACAAATAACGTGACGATCACCGATACGTTTGCCGCAAGCTATACCGACGCAGGGATCGAGCTCGAATCACAAGTCGCGACGTTGAATCGTGTCACTGTCGTTGGGAACCGGTCGAATCTCATCCTGACCCAGAATGTGCCGGCTCCTGCACCCAATGCATTTACTATTACGAACCTGAATAGTACCAATCCGTTCGATGCGCATATTGAAGCGACGGACAGCGATGTGGACACCCTCGTCGCGGTCGTGACCGATGGATTGTTCGAGACCGGGCCGACGATGACCAATCCCAACGTCATGACGGGAGAATGGATCGTGGATTCTTATCGGTGTGCGCTCGTACAGATTAACGGCGGGATCGTCAATCACGGGACGGACTATGCGACACGGGTGCGGGAAGACGGTTCCTGTCCCGGCACACCGAAAGTGACATTCACTGACGTGGAGCTTGGTCCCAACCCAAATATTGTCGCCCTCCCCGTCGTACCGGACAACACCACTGTCGGACGAGGTATCATCGGCGAGAATGAAGCCGGTTTCGCACTGACAAGCGGTAATAAACGCAGAGGACTCGAATTCGACTTCACCTGGTATGCGATCGCTTCCCTTCTCTACATCATGATCATCCATTTCGCGTTTTCGATCAATAAGCACTTCGAGCTTCAGCTGATTGTTGCGATATTTATTTTCGGTGCAATTGTGGGGTGGTACTTCCACCGTTTCGACATCGGGTTTATCATGGCAGTGGTCATGTCACTTCTGTTCTGGTAAGCGAAAGAGGCGGACAGCATTTGCGGTCGTATGGCGGATTACGTCTTGCATAGACATCGCCTTCAGTGTTGCGACGTGCTCCGCGATATACGGGAGGTATGCGGGTTCGTTCTTCGGCCTCTTCCTGGCCGAAGAACGAACAGGCTCCGGCGTGAGAAACGGCGAATCAGTCTCAAGTACAAGTCGCCCTATTGGAACGCTCCGTATGAACTCCTGTTTCGCCGCATCAAACGTCACGTCCCCGTCGACACCGATATAGCAGTCGTGGGAGTCGGCAAAGTGGATGAATTCCGGATCCGGCTCGCAGCAGTGGAGTACGGTACGGCCGGCGAGCCGGCCGTCCCAGCTCTTCTTCAGTACCGACAAGAAATCATTCTTTGCCTCTCTGTTGTGCAGGATGAGGCTTTTGTCATAAGTAAGAGCGAGCGAAATCTGTACACGGAGAGCATTCTTTTGTCTCTCTATGAACGAGTCGTCTATCGCATATTCGCGATATTTCGTCATCTGATAATAATGGCGGTCCATGCCGACTTCCCCTACCGCTACGACTTCCGGATGCGACCGCAGAAGATCTTCAAGATCCCGCAGATGTTGGGCTAGGACTGCAGGATCTGCTTCAAAAACGTGGTGGGGATGGATGCCGACCGCTGCAAATACGGAAGGATGTTCGGCGGCAATCGCGATTGCCGCCCTCGACGTATCAATATCAGTTCCCGGGACTATGAACGTATCCACGCCCGCTGTCCGAGCTGACCGGATGACATCATCAACACGGCCTTCAAAAGCCCCGAACTGTAGATGACAATGGGTGTCTATCATTGCATATTTGCTGTTGACAACGGCATTATTGTATCTTACCATGTTCGTAATGGCTTCACAGAGTTCCGATGCAACCAAGTCGCTCTCCAAGCTCGAAGATTCTCTCAACGATATATTTGTCAAGAAAGCGCCGTTCCAGCTCCCGGACAACGTCAAGGAAATCATCGTCACGTTCGCGCCCTGGCTGTCGCTCATCTTCGCTTTATTGGCAATCCCGTTGCTGATTGCGGCACTTGGGTTCAGCGCGTTGCTCAGTCCGTTTGCCGCGCTTGGAGGAGCACGGAGCGCAGCTGCGGCGGCGGCTGGTCTGATTGCGGGGATCCCGCTTCTTGGTGCAGTTATCCTCGAACTTTTGTCAGTCAAAGGTCTTCTGGCACGGAAAAAATCCGGCTGGAATCTGGCGTTTTACGCAACGCTTGCCTCGCTGCTTTCGAACATACTGTCATACGACTTGTTCAATGCCGTCATTGGCACGGTCATCTCGTGGTACATCCTCTTCCAAGTTCGAAGCTACTACAAGTAACACTCCGTCTGCTGCAAGCGTTGATCCGTGATCCTGTTTTTGGTATCATTGTCATGTTAGTATGACTTTGTTTGAGGCCTTACATCGCTCCAAGAAATCACGCGCGCGTACTGGCGTCCTGAAGACAGCGCACGGTACGGTTCATACGCCGACGTTCGTACCGTGCGCCACGAAGGGTACGCTCAAGGGATTGATGCCCGATCTCATCCCCGAAGTGCATGTGCAGCTCGCGTTCGTCAACACATACCATTTGGTGACGCATCCCGGACCGGAGGTATTGGATGCGGCAGGAGGAATACACACATATAGCCGACTGCCGATACCGCTTATGTCCGATTCCGGAGGTTTCCAGGTATTCTCGCTCGGACGCAATGAACGCCGTACCGCGAAGCTCCGCGCAGACAGCAGCGAGGAGCCGCTTCTCATCAAAATATCGGAAGACGGTGTGAAATTCCGCTCGACTCACGATGGTGCAGTGCTTGAGTTCACGCCGGAAAAATCCATACAATATCAGCGTTCTATCGGTGCGGACCTGGTCATGGCGTTTGACGAATGTACGTACCACCCCGCAACCCACAAGTATGCGGAAAAATCAATGAACAGGACACACGAATGGCTTGCGCGGTGCATCGCGGAAATGGGCAAAAAACGCACCGATCGACCGCCCCAACATCTCTATGGGATCATTCAGGGCGGACAATATGAAGATCTGCGCACGTTGTCCGCCCGCCACACGACGAAACAACCGACAGAGGGCACCGCGATCGGCGGCGTCTCCGTCGGTGAGACCAAGGATGAAATGCGCGCACAAGTGCAGTGGTGCGCACCCTTCCTCCCCGATGAGAAGCCGGTACACCTTCTCGGCATCGGCCAGTTTGACGATATCATCGATCTCATCGGTTATGGTATCGACACCTTTGACTGTGTAGAGCCGACCCGGCTCGCCCGTATGGGTGTACTCTTCCAGTGGGGATTCGTCGCACAGCTTTTAGATGGGTCAGCAAGACCGCACCGGTACTCGATCGATATTCACAAGTCGCCCTACAGATCGGATATGTCCGCGCCGGATGAGCTCTGTCCCTGCCGCGTATGCACTTCCTTCAGCAAATCCTATCTCCATCATGTTTTCAAACAGCGAGAGCTCCTCGGCTACACGCTTGCGACGTACCATAATCTCTTCACGATGGAGCGCTTGATGCAGGAGCTCGCGTATCGGATAGAACACGATCGTCTGTAAGGGTATAATAGCGATATGACATACACGAAGGAAACACTCGAATCACATCTGGCGGAGGAGCACAAGATCACTCCGTTTTCGGAGTATCTCAAAGAGATCGTGTATGGGGGCAACGACGGCATCGTCACCACGTTTGCCGTCGTTGCGGGGTTCGCCGGTGCCCAGGGCACCGGCTCCATCTCCACGCTCCCTTTCCTGACCGTGCTCCTGTTCGGTCTTGCCAACCTTTTTGCCGATGGTGCATCCATGGGGCTTGGCAACTTCCTGTCTTTGCGGTCCGAGCAGGATGTCTTCAAAAGTTCGGAAAAAAAAGAACTGTATGAAATAACACACAACCCGGAAATGGAAAAAGCGGAAACGATCGAGATCCTCATGCAGAGAGGATATACCAAGCCGGATGCGGTGAAGATGACCGAACTCTATATGAAAAATCCCAAGTACTGGCTCGAGTTCATGATGAACCAGGAGCTGGAGATGATCAATCCGGAAGGCAGGAATGCCCTTTTCAACGGTCTTGCGACATTCAGTTCGTTCCTCGTATTCGGTTTCATTCCGCTTATCCCCTATATTTTCTTCCGGGGATACGACAATATATTCCAGATTTCGGCGGTATTCACCGGTATCGCTCTGGTACTGCTTGGTCTGCTCCGCTGGAGGGTGACGCGCGAGAATATCCTCCGCTCGGTGGGAGAGATAGTTCTTATCGGCGGAGTCTCTGCGGTGATCGCGTATCTGGTGGGATCATTTTTTCGAATATGAACGGATTGGCCCGTACGCATGCTCGAATGTGTGACGGTCGACAGGATTCTTCCCTTCCAGCTGTACTCCGGTGATTTCTTTTTGATCGTTCATACCTACGATTTTCAGTCTTTTTTTGACCCCGTCAATCGTGATAAATGTCCAGATCCCCGGCCAGGGATGGTACGCGCGGAATTTACGATACATCGCATCGGTGTCAGTGAGATCGTGTAAGTAACCGTCGTCTTTCTTCATGAGTTTCGTGTATGTGGGGTTCGCATGGTCCTGCCGTATCGAAGATATTTCCCGAATATTTCCCGAGTGAGAGATGATCGTATTCTTGAAAAGTGCATATCCGAGCGCGGCCAGATCCGTTTCAAGCTGGCCGCGCATCTCCCCGTCGTGTATCGCGTATTCCGCCTGAGCGATGATTGGTCCGTGATCCATCTGATCGTCCATGAGTATGAGGGTGACGCCGGTCACGGCGTCACCCGAGAGGAGTGGGCCGGCCATCGGGGCCGGCCCCCGATACTTCGGCAACAGTGACGGATGGATATTCCAGAATCCGTATTTCGGCTCTCCGAGAACTTCCTTCGGTATCATACGGCCGTATGCGAATAAGAGTGCGATATCCGTATTCTCCGGAATATCGCCGATATCGTAGGACACGGGGATCCCGCGACCTACAGCCGTGCGCTCTACGGGAGATGTGGTGATCTCCTGCCGGCGCCCGGCTTTCTTGGGAGATTGCGTGATCACACGGGTCACGGTGACAGGAATTTCTGCATCTTCCAACAGCTGTTTCAGGAATTGGGCCGAAAAATCTGGAGTGCCATAATACACAACGCGAAGCTTGTCCATACTGGTTTATTGTAGCAGGTCATTCGCCATCACCAGCTTGTGACTGCTGCTGGAAGTAGTTGGTGAGTTCCTGTTTCTGTTCCTCGGTAAGCGTTGGCTCAACAGTGCGGAAATATTCTTCGAAGTACTCCCGGCTTGCGTCCATCATCTTTGCCGCCATCATCTTGTCATATGCCTCCGCAAGCTCCTCCGCATGGGCCTCCCGATCACCCTCGTACCCGACGATATTGAGTATCCCGAGCATGAATTGAATTAGTGCTTCGTTTTTCATTTATTTTTTTTGTTTATACAGCCTTTGCTCTCTGCAAGAGATGAATCCTGCTAAAGCAGTGAGTCCGATTGCTGATCCTTGTCCCAATAGACCCGCAGGCGTGAAAGTGATCGAATCTGAACTGATAAGTGTCGCCACTGTTGCAGTAAATGTTGCGGCAATAGGCACAATGTTAGACGCTAACTCACGCAATCTTGCGAGTGCACTTCGAGACGCCACGGTGGTTGGCTCGTTTTCTTTAATTTCTCCAACAGCAGTTTCACTCATGGGTTAATTATACACAACATGGTATACTCATGTCATGGTTACCGTCTTCGTGGGAGCCGATCACCGGGGGTTCGAGTACAAGAATGAGATCATCGAATACCTTCATGAAAAAGACATCCGGGTGGAAGACCTGGGAGCGTACGAGCTCAATCCAGATGATGATTTCCCTGATTTTGCATTCAAAGTGGCGCAGGCGGTGCAGCAAAATCCTGCGGAGTTCCTTGGCGTACTCATATGCGGAGGCGGCGGGATGGAGATCACGGCAAACAGACTCAAAAAAGTCCGGTGCGCGCTCGGATTCAATTCAGAACAGGTCAAGCATGTCAAAGAGAACGACCATGTAAATGTACTTGCTATACCGTCCGATTATATCGACATCGAAACGGCCAAACAGTTCGTCGATATCTTCATCGAGACTCCGCTGAAAAAAGAGGAAAAATATCTTCGCCGCGTCAAGAAGCACGACGAGGTCCCGTCCGAACCCATTTCTTGAACTCGTCTCCCTTCTCCTCGAAGTTTTTCCAGATACTGTGGCTGGGCGAAGCCGTTGATAGCAAACAAACCGCGCCTTTTGAAGTGTTCTGATATGCGAATGCGACTGCATCTTCCATCCGCGACGTGTCAAGGAAGCGGATGTGCGGCGGCCGGGATCGGAAGATCCGGCCGCCGCTCGTGGGGAACAGCACGACATTCTGGATTCTTGATGTCAGGATAGCTTGCTCCAGGGCGGTAAAGTCGTACCCTCTGTCTTTACCGCCCAGGAAAATCGTCTCAGTGTCCGGAAGCGCCCGAAGCGCTGCAATCGTCGATTCGGGCGTTGTCGAGATCGCATCGTCATAAAATCTAATTCCCTGGTATTCCCCCACAAACTCCAGCCTGTGCGGTAGAGGTCTGAATGTCGTGACGGACTGTCTGATGATATCGTCTGTGATACCCAACAGGCGCGCCGCAGCGGTGGCGGCGCGCACGTTATCCTCGTTATGTACACCTAAGAGCGGCAGCTTCAGTCCGGTCAAAATATCCGCATCCGCAAACGGGATGCGCTTCGCGGCCGCGGTGCGGATATGGTCTGCGACACGCGGGGAATCATTGTTATACACAAGCATGTCGGACGGACGCTGATACCGGAACAACGATTCCTTAGCCGCATAATACTGATCCACACTTCCGTGGTAATCCATGTGTTCGGGGTACAGATTGAGGAAAACGGCAATCCGCGGCGAATACGCCAGATCTTCCAGCTGATAGCTGGATAGCTCTATGACAAAAAGAGCCTCGTCATCGTAAGGCTCCAGGAGCGCGCCGAGCATCGGCGCGCCGATATTCCCTACGAGCCGCACGTCTTTCCCTGCCGATTCCAGGATATGAGCAATGAGCGCCGCAGTCGTACTCTTCCCTTTCGTACCGGTGATGCCGATCGTCATATTTTTCTCAACGGCGGCGAAGAACAAATTTGATGCGGTCGTATATTGAATATGGACGTTGCGCTTCGGGATTCCGGGTGTCTTGAGGGCAATATCATATGAGTCCTGGACGGCGAGATATGCATCTCCTTCCGTCTGGTCCGACACGCCAAGGGGTAAATCCGGTTTCGTCTGTTTGAGGAATTTCTCCGTCACTTTCCCTTCCGTACCATACCCGAGTACGAGCGCATTCTTCATGCCGGAGAAAACGAACTCGGAAGGAATCAGACGGGAAATATGTGTATTCCGGATTTCCTTGAGTGCTTCCGGATTGATTGTCTCATGCTTTGACAACGCGCTTACGACGGCGCTGCCGGCCCAGCGGGGTGCGGCGGCGGCGAATGCCGCCGCCGCCTCATCAAACGTACCGACACAGTCAAACGGTTTCATCTCTCCAAGGCCAAGCACGTCCCGGAAAACCGGCACGAGAGCCGGGTCATCGAACATATCGGTCCCGAAAATGGCGGTTACCTTATCTCTGGGCAGATGTGTCGCCAGCATGAGGAACATGAACGCGCATTTGGCGCACCTGCAGCACCACCTGCGCTGATCCGTCCCCTTCTCAACCGTGAAATTCCTGTTACAGCTGGAGAAAACGGGGAAATATTGTTCATACCGGGCAAACAGTTCCGATATCCGGTATTCATAAAACGGCCGGAGCAATGAGAAATACCGAATGTCCGTGGTGATGAATGACCGGAGATAATCCGCAAGGAGCCCCTCGAATTCCTGCGACTTGCTCCACTGGTGGTTGACAGTCATTCCCCGGTACTCAACATTGCCGAAGTTACTGCTGTACTCGTTGCCGACGATGACCGACCGGAAACCGTACAATGCTGCAGCCGCAATACCGAGAAATGCAAAGATGCCGGATGCGGGGACGTGCCCGTTGAATGACTCGGGTAACTTCTCGAGAAGCTGCGGATCAAGCTCTCTGACAATCCGGAGATGATTGAGTCCCGACACATCAACGACATCATCGATGACCGCCGGACTCAACTTCTGGTATTGTATATAAAATGTGGACGGCGTATAGCCGACTTCCCTGATGAGTTCGCACACGACCGCAGAATCCTTACCGCCCCCCAACCCGATCAGTACCGAATCGTGGGGAACATCGGCTTCGAGAGGTTTGACTTCCAGGTCAGATGACGGGAACTCCGCGACTATCTCCGGATCGAGATTGTTGCGGTACAGGAACTCTCCCAAACCATTCCTATAGACCGTGTTCCAAAACACCGCTTGCTCATGATTGAGCTTGTATGGAAGCTCCAGATGAGGAGGACAATACGTTTTGTAGTAGCTGATCCCGAGCATGAGATGGACGTTCTGGAAAATACGGTCAAGAAGAGGTTTTGATACATTTCTTTGTACATTCTGCTGAGGGAATCGCACCGTTTCGGTGAAGGAGATCTGATCCGCATCATCGAACGTTACGGCATACGTCAACGATAATTCCGAAGAAGTCGTATTGAACGTATATGAAGTAAACTCAAACGACTGAGCTTTCATACGGGTTTATTATTAACAAGTGCGTCCGCGATGGTGTTCTCTTCCCGGTATATATGCGTGTACGTGACCGGAATATTGAGATCCGATTCGAGCATCCGGATCTTCATGATGAAATCCCTGATGAAAGCGTTTTTCACCTTGAACGATCCGTTCAGCTGACTGACGACCAGAAGTGAATCTACTTTGAATTCAATTTTGTCAAAATGCGTTCCTTCTGTTTGATACTTCTGCGCTTTCTCAAGCGCCCGCACTACCGCCGTATATTCTGCCGCGTTATTGGTCGCGATCCCCAGATCTTCTCGGTAATACTCCAATTTTTTCCCGTCCAGATACATAGCAATCCCGATGGCTGCCGGACCGGGATTGCCCTTGGACCCTCCGTCCGTATTGATCGTAAGCGTCATACTCCTCTTATTGTAGCACGGGAAATACCGTTACGACGCCAGACTCAAAGCGCAGTATTCCGCCCCGTCGCCTGCCCCGACAAACCCCTTGATCTCCAGTGTTGACAGTGCAGTGAGAACGAGGGAGACAGGGAGACCCGACTCCGTGACAATGTCGTCGATGAGCATGGACTGTCGCAGGAGGAGCTGATATACGGCTCGCTCCTCCTGCGACAAATCCGGTGGTATCTCCATGCTGACTTTCGGGAGCGGTTTGAGGTTGAACTCCTCTAGGATATCGTTTGCGGAAGTGGCGAGGCGGGCGCCCGCATTGATGAGCATATGGGGCGCCCGGGAGAGATCGCTCGTGATGAGACCCGGCACTGCGAATACTTCCCTCCCTCCGTCGAGTGCACAATGAGCGCTTATGAGAGCGCCGGACCGTTCGGCACCTTCGACGACAAGCAGGCCGCGAGAGATACCCGCAATGATCCTGTTGCGCGATACGAATAATCCTTTGTCTGCGCGCATACCGGGAGGAAACTCGGAGATGATGAGTCCTCCGCCGTCTGCAACTTCGTGATACAGACGGCGGTTGAGTGCGGGGTAGACGATGTCTACCCCGCTCCCCAGCACGATGACGGTACGGCCGCCCCGCGCAAGGCACGCCTTGTGGGCGGCCGTATCTATACCTTGTGCCATACCGGATACGATCACCATGCCGGCGCGGGTCAGATCACCAGCAAGCCGCGCCGCCGCTCCCCTCCCGTACGAGCTCGGTCTTCGCGTCCCGACGACGGCGAACAGGAAGTCTTTCTCGAGATCTATCCGCTTCGGGTCGCCGATGCAGTAGAGACAGATGGGAGGATCGGCGATCGTTAGGAGTCGCGCCGGATACGAGGGATCCGAACGGGAGATCACATAAATGCCGCGCCTGCAAATTGAGTCGTACAATTCATACGGGTCATTGGCGGCGCGAAACGCAAGCACGAGATCCGACTTATGAAGTCCTATCACATCCCTTAGTTCACTCCGGCCGGCGCGATACGCCGCCTGTGCAGTACCGAAATGCCTGGTGAGAGCAGTATATGCGAGTGGTCCAACTCCCGTCATGTGCGAAAACGCCGTACTATACGGCTTTTCGTCTCCGTTCATGCCGCGTTATTGTACCATATAGTACAATAAGTCAATGGACATTTTCCCCTCGTGCCTGGCTCCGACCGGCGAACAATTTGAGAATGATCTGAACAAACTGCTTCCTCATTTCCCTACGATGCAGGTCGATATCGCAGATAATATACTCGTCACCGGACAGACACTCACTACCTTTGAGGCTCTGCAAAAGCTTGCCTCCAATCCTCACAGTGCTGATCACACATTTGATTTTCATCTCATGGTCAGGGACTTCATGCCCGACCTCAGGCTCATTCAGGATGCCGATTCTAGGCTACATATACGTTTCGCGCTTCTTCATCACGCAGCGGATCCTGCGCCGGATCTTTTCACGAAACAATCACACCGTTTCGGACTCGGATTGGTCATCAATCCCGATGAAACAGTAGATACTATAATCCAACGCTATCCGATTAATAGTATACCGATAATTCAATTGATGACCGTTGTTCCTGGTGCTCAAGGGAGGGCTTTCATACCTGATGTGCTTAATAAAATTGAACAGTTAAAAACTCATAACTATAGGGGTCTTATCATGCTGGACGGCGGTATCAACGACCAGTCATTGCCGATCATACTCAAACAACGCTTCCGTCCGGATGCAGTCTGTCCGGGAAGCTACTTCACCGGTGTCGCGGATGTCCTACGAAACAAACAGCGGCTTCTTGATATGCTCGAATCCGTATCACGGAAGGAATAGTCCCAAAAGAAGCGGATTTTTGAATGTCTCAACGACATCTCTCCAGTCCCACATGCCATCGGTGTTGAAATCAAGCGGAAGTAGTGGCTTGAACTGTACGGTATTGACGCCTTTCTGAATCGTCACATATTCCTGTCGCGGCAGATAATATTTCGTGAGAATCACCATCCGGTACGTACCTCCGATATATACATTCTTCACCTTCGATACGAAACCCTCCCCCTGGAGACGCTTCAGCCCTTTTTTTCGGAAAACGAGCCGTTCATCGTCGTCAAACAGCTGGATTTCATAATCCCGGTCCTTCTTGGCACGGATACGGGGGAACAGCTGTGCCTTGAACCGGATGTCCGGAAGCGGATAGATGCGAAAATCAAACGGTTTGCCTTTGATGATTGATGTTTCGTCCTGATAGAGCGCAATTGATACTTTGCGGGCGGGAATATTGGAAGACGTATCGAGCGTGAATGTGACATTTTGTGTCTCTCCCGGCTTCAATACATTCAGGTCCGAAAACGAATAGTCGCCGACCGGTGTATCCGCATCGATCCGGTATCCGTCGCTCTTGCTCCAGATTGCCTGGCCGTCATTCTTCACTGCAACGGTGAACTCATACCGCGAATCCGTGAGGAGCTCCTCCGGGATTGTGTAACGGAGCGATCCGGCCTGTATCTGCTCCGGCTTGCCCGATACCTTGCGGGTGTTCTGAATCATATAGTAATGGGGGTAAAAATCTGCGGCATTCTGCTTTTGCCACGAGAAAGAGAGGAATGGCTGCGACTGGTAATTGAGGATGAATGGCGTCGCAGCCCTCACCCGGTCGTCCGACTCCCACGACTGAAAAGCCGTCTGTGTATACGCTCCGATCGTACCGGAAGAATATGTATCGTTTTTCCATCCCGTTTCCGTGATGAAAACGGGGAGTTCTTTGTCTATCCCCAAACCGCGCAGGAGCTGGAGCTCCCATTCATAGTTCCGGATTGAGTTGCGCCCCGTCGCATAGGGACTCCCCGCGAATCCGGGATTCGGGTACGAGTGAGATGCGAGGCCGTCTATGTATCGGTATGTCTTACGCAATTGATCCTGTATATCAGTAAAGTACCGTTCCTGGTCATAGTAACGGGGCGGCTCCATAGGAGCCGCCGAATCGAAGCCCGCCAGCATCACGAAGAAGTCCGGGGACGTCTCCTTGAGCCGACGGGCAAACTGTGCGGAAATATCTATGAAACTCGTCGGGTCGGCTTCGCCTCCCCACTCCTGTCCGTGATTCGGTTCGTTGAAGAGCACAATATATCGCTCCTTCACGACCCAGCGGAGCGAATCCAGGAATCGTACCCACTCAGCGATGTCGTCATCATCGGGCCGCTGCCAGGAATCACCAACGGGCTGCGTGGCGATTCGGACGATCGGAATCAGTTTGAGTTCCCGCATTGTGTCAAACGTTTCCTGCCATTTCTGGACATTCCTGTCATTTTGCTGGATGACAACAGTAGTGTATCCCCATGCGCCGCCGCCGCTGTTGACCAGTCCCTGTGCAGACTTCAGATCTTCTTTGCTTACGGTCGCAAGATGAATACCGTATATATTGTTTTCTTCTGCAAAAATGCGCTGCGGGAACACGAAAAGAAGGAGTGTTCCGCATAGCATGAAACATTTCGCGCGGCGGATGATTTTTGGATATAATGCTAGGATGCGTAATCGATACTTCCTCATATTTTTGATTTCAGTCGGTCTTATTTATATTCATAATGTAACCCGCGATATCTATAGCGGGGATGTTGGTGACATCGTCACGTCGGCGTGCACCTGGGGCGTGCCTCACCCGACCGGATACCCGCTGATTACATTTCTTGGCAACATTCTGTGCCATACGATCACATTCATTCCCCCGGTCACGCGCGTAGCCCTGATCAGCGTCTTCGCATCGCTTGCAACAGTCGCACTCATCGCCCATTTCGCGTATCGGGAGACAAAAAACATATTCATCGCGCTTGTTACCGCTTCCGTACTGGCGTTTTCTCATCTGTTTTGGTTTCACGCGGAGATTCCGGAGGTGTTCGGTCTCCATCACCTGTTCGTTGTTTCAACGCTCTATACGTATTACCTATTTTATCAGACGAAAACGGTCCGGTCGCTCGCCGTGTTCGCCTTCGTGTTTGGACTTTCCCTCACCCATCATCACACCATACTACTGTTGGGACCCGCGTGCGCAATATTGTTCATTCCGCGGATCAAGACCGTCTGGAAACTGCGTACCAATTGGGTACCTGTCGCCGCTACATTCGTCGCAGGATTGCTCCCATACCTCTATGTGCCCTTTGCGGCTTCGTTCCAGCCCGTCATCAACTGGGGGAACGGATATACTCTGCAAAATTTTATGGGAATACTGCAGCGCAAAGCCTATGGAGGCTTTGCGCCCGGCGTGGACAACGGCATTCCCGTCGCAGTGAAAATGGCGGTCATGAGCGATTATTTTGATACACTCGTCACGAATTTTTCCTGGCAGATCATTTTCGTCGCAGCTGTCGGACTTTTTTATATGGTCCGCAATAAGAAGAGGACGCTCGCGGCGAGTTTGGCAACCGCCTGGCTCGTGTCCGGGCCGCTCTTTGTCTCGTATGCGAGTACGTTTTACACGACGACGACATCGATCGGCATCATCGAACGGTTTTATACCATGTCATACATCCCATTTGTCATGACGCTCCCGTTCGGATTCTTATCCATCTTCAAAATCCTGAGAAAAATGTTCTCCCGAAAACTCTATGCGTATATTCTCCTCTCCTATTTCCTCATCGTGCCTGCGATGCAGCTGTACTACAATTTCCCCAAGACCGATCTTTCCCGGACACAGCGGGGTAATGACCTTGCCCGGGATATTCTCAACAATCTGCCGCCAAACACGGTGCTGTTCGTATCCGGTGACACGGTGAGTTTTAACGTGTGGTATGCCCGATTCGTACTCGGGATGCGACCGGATGTCGACATCGTCAATCCTCCCAGTGTCGGCGGCAACACATTCATCGATGCAGCGGTGAATGAATATCGAACCGCCAACCCTGCAGTACCGCTCGAGAAGGTATTCGTGAAAACAATGCAGAATATCCACGAAAAACGCCCCATATACGCCACTTATGTTGCGCCGATCGGACTACCCGGTGTGACATTCATCCCTATGGGATTGACGTATAAAGTTGTCAAAAATGACAAGATTCCTGACAAGCAACAGTATATTGACGATGTGGAGCGCCTATTGCAAGCGCTGAAGCGTCCGCGACGCGAAACGGCAACGCTCGCGGAGCGGAATATGGTCGCAGGCGAAATCCCCCTCATTTACTCCAATGGCCTCGTCCATATCGGCGACTTCGTGGATAGTCACTATAAAAGCGCGGCGGAAGCGGAGTGGTACTACCGCCGCGCCCTCTGGATGGATCCGGAGAATCCGTCCGCATATGCGGGATTGTCGCTCGTGCTGTTCAAGGCGTATAAAGACTGTAATCAGTCGCCTGCAATGATGAAAGAAGCTATCGGGATATATCCTGTCTGGCATACGTATTATGACCAGCTGTATATCATCAATGCGAAGTGCGGCATATCAAACGATGATCTCGTCGATCAGTTCCGCCGGATGTTCCGGGACGACCTTGCAAAACGTGTCAAAAAACAGTACCCTAAGGCCTTGTGAAAAAGGTACGGATCGCGCTCTTTACATATCTCCCTCTTGAGCAGGGGGGCGGACTGGCAATGTTTTATCAGACAATTGCCACGCTCCTCTCCCGCCGGTATCCGAACCTATCGTTTACCGTCGTGACGCTCAGTCCCCGTTTCGCAGACAAAATCACCCGAATATATTCCGTCTACTACCTGCGGCGCGAAAAACAACCATCAATCCGTCATACCGGGAGTCGTACATATCGCTATGTGCAAGCCAAAAATTTCCCCCACCTCACGAGAACGCTTGCGTCTTTTGACATCGTGTACGGCAAGAATGATATCATGGATCTCCTCCTGCTAGCGGCCGCCGGATACTCGCATATCAAGAAACTGATCATCGGTTTCCATACACCGGTCCAATACCACCTCACACCCACGATCCAAAGCAAGATGCACAATGTGATATACGATTCGCAGCTCTACAGAAAACTTCTCTCCAATGCCGACGCGTTCCATGTCCTCAACTCGTACCACGAACAGGCGGTGCGCAAAATGGTAAGCAATACACCGGTGTACCACATCGCGAATCCGGTCAAATCGGAAACTGTTGGAAAAAAAGGAAACATCGTGCGGCTGTCGTCCGGCCCTATTCGAATCCTCTGGATCGGCAGACTGACTCAGGACAAAGGGGCGGACGATCTCATCTGGCTCATTCGTAATCTCCATACAGCGTCTCACCGCAAATTCGAATGGACTGTCGTAGGCGATGGAGCGCTGTATGATGAGCTGGAGAAGGTGCGCGCGGAACTGCCCGGTATCACGACGTTCCGCGCGCTCCCTCATCATCAAGTCTTACCGCGATATTCTTCACATGATGCACTTCTCATGACGTCCAAGTGGGAGTGTTTCCCGTACGTCGTACTTGAGGCGCAGCGGGCCGGATTGCCCGTGATTGCGTATGACATACCGGGCTGTAGCGATATCGTACAGGACGGAACAACCGGTACGCTTGCAACATCTCGGTCGCATATGAAACAGATCCTCAATTCGTTCCGGCGCTACCACCCGAAACGGAAACTGCTCATACGCCAATCCACAGCCCGGAGGTTTCGGAACGCTGCGATAGTGAGACAGTTGTATAATCTCTTTACCTCCACCCATGAAAAAAAACCACTACGGTAAATCATATTACCAATGGCAGAAGAAGTCCGGAGAGCTTGGAGCGCTCATCGACCTGTGGAAATTCAAGGAATTCATCAGAACGAACGACACGGTGCTTGACTTCGGATGTGGAGGCGGATACATCCTTGCCGCACTGCCGGGAAAGCGTAAGTACGGAGTTGATGTGAACGATACCGCACTCCGGAACGCGCGGGAGTATGGAATCAGGACATATCAGTCGATCGCAGAGCTCCCGCGCGGCACGAAATACGACGTTGTTCTCAGTCACCACACGCTTGAACATGTCACGAATCCCGCCGAAATTCTGCAACTGCTGCACGCGAAAACCAGAAAGGGCGGATACTCCGTCCATGTCGTCCCGATAAACGACTGGCGAAATGACAAAAAATACGATCCCAATGATATCAACAAGCATTTATATACCTGGACACCACTCTTGATTGGGAATCTGTTTGCCCGGTGTGGGTATACGATCGTTTCGATCGACATCCTCACTCATGCGTGGCTTCCGCTCAGCAAATACACATACCGGTTGCTGCCCCGGCACGTCTACCATGTTCTGTGCAGGATTTGGAGCTTCATGACAAGGAATAGACAAATTCGGATCGTAGCACGGGCATGAAAAAATGGCGGATTAGGTGCACAGTCGGCGTTTGTGTGTTCAATGAAGAGCAGAATATCGCACGTCTCCTGACATCTCTCGCAGCACAGCGTCTGAACCATGTTGCTGTCGGTGAGATCATCGTCGTCGCTTCGGGATCCCGCGACAAAACGGTGGATATTGTGAAACAATTCATGAAGCGTAATAAAAAAATCCGTCTCATCACAGAATCCCGGAGGAGGGGGAAAGCGTCTGCGGTGAATATCGTCCTGAGTCAGGCTCAATACGACATCATCGTCCTTACCGGAGGGGATCTGATCTTGAGCGAATATGTATTGGAGCGGTTGGTGAGCCCGATGCATGATAGTGAGACAGGTATGACAGGCGCGAGGCCGGTGCCGGTCAACGATGCGTCACAAGGCCTCGCCCACTTTGCCGCATTTTTCCTCTGGGATCTCCACCACAGATTATCGCTTCACAGACCCAAGATGGGCGAAGTCGTGGCGTTCAGGAAGATATTCCGGCGCATACCCGCCATCTCCAGCGTCGATGAAGCGAATATTGAACCGCTCATCCGCGGCCAGGGATACCGTATCAAATACGTCCCGCGGGCGCTCGTCTACAACAAAGCGCCCGCAACAATCGCCGAATTCATAAGACAGCGAAGGAGGATATACAGCGGACACCTGGCAGTGAAGCACGAACAAAGTTACGAAGTCTCAACGATGAATGCATTCCTCGTTGCACAAGCGATTACAGAGTTCATGAGGGCAAACAGACGTACACATGCCGCATACCTCCTTTATATCCCGCTCGTGATGCTGCTTGAAGCATATAGCCGCTTGCTCGGATGGTATGACTACCGCATCCTCCGCAAGCGGCACACCGTGTGGGACGTTGCCCATACAACAAAAAACCTCGGCCGTTAAGCCGAGGTTTTTAGATTGTAACGAGAATTTACCGTGTTACTTCGATCGTCTGGCTCAACTCTGCCGACGGTGCTGCAACGGTGATCCGGTTGTTACCCGAAATCTGCTGGACGGTGTATGTGGTCGTCCATGTGGTGCCCGTGCAGTCATCAGCCTCGATCGGTGTGCCGTTGTTCGTCAACGGATCGACCGGGAGAGCGGCGATATACGTCGGGACGAGCTGCGTACAGAATGTATTGAACGTCGTGGCTGCAATCGTCTGTGCAGTGGTGTTAATACCAGTCGGCAGCGTTCCTCTATTGTCCGCCGCAAACTGGCCAATCGCATTCAGGATCGCGCTTACATCGCTTGATCTCTTCGTATTATTCGATTGTGAGAACTGTCGCTGAGGATTGATGGCGATCAGCGTGATTGCCAAGAGGACCGCAAGTATACCGATAACGACGAGAAGCTCTATGAGCGTGAAACCCTTTTTGTTAGCGTTTGAGACACTTTTAATCATATGAACTCATTAAAGATGAAATTGAGATACTTGTCAAGAGGATATTTAGTTGCCGATAGTGAGTATCGTTTGGAAGGCGGACCCCGCGTGGGAGAGAACAGTAAAATCGGGTATCAGCGGCCTCAAAATCGTCAGAATTTCATTTTTATAGGTTTCGTCCATAGTATCAGCGAACGATACCGAGGTCGTTGCGCTTGAGGTTGATTCGTTCTCGATGGCGGTGAATCCCGACTGCTCAAGTGCGGATTTGACTTTCCCGGCATTGTCCTCCGCCGCCTGTGAGTTGACGATCTTGATTGCGATGAATGACTTGGCGTCCGCAACGCCTGTGGGAGAGAGAGCGGCTGCAAGTGTAGGTGCGGCAGTCTGTACCGTAGTTTCTTCGTCCGGTGATGCTTGAGTGCTCGTGGGAGCGGTGGAACTGCCACTTGCAAGAAATACAACCATCAACACGACAAGGAGTCCCGCGAATACTCCGCCAAGTACTTTTTCCCGCTTCGTCCGCTTTTTCGGTACCGCTTTCCCTTTCTTAGCCGCCTTGATCGCGGATTCGCGTTCGACATTGATGAAATTGAATTGCCGCACCGTTTCGAGGCTTGCCAGTATGAATGAAGCGATCTGCACGGTCACAAGAGAGCCGGGGGGGACGTTGGCGTTTGCTATGAGTGCGACGGGGATTACGGCGTCAACGCTAAATCCGAGCTTCTCGAACCCCCGTCGCACCGTTGTGAACAATTCCTCATTCGTCGCAAGGACATACGTCGTATCGGCGGTTTCATATTTGATATGGGCCACATTGTCAAATGGGACATTCGTAAGGAATTCTTCGATCATATCCCCTTTTTGTTCCTGTTGAGTTTTCCGTATCACTTTTTGGAAAACCACTTCGTTACCTAAGACGACGGTGACTTCGCACGGAGACAATTTGTTGGATACCGCGAATGTCTGGATCTGATTGTATACGAGTTCCTTGTCCAGGACTTCCATGAATGATATTCCCGCTGTCGGGAACGCCATTGTGACGGGATGCTCCATGCCGGGTATGAAATAGGTGAGTTTGTTGTTTTCTACATAGATGAGTGCTTTGATGTCTGTCATAGTGATTGCATTACTGTTCCGACCATGAGGTGATTTCCAGCACCCCGGCATTCTCCGTCGCCGTGACGGTAATGGTGCGTTTGTACGCACCCACCGTACCGGTCGATACGATCGTTTTCGGATTCGTTCCCGTCACCGTGATTGTTGCCGTATCGGACCCAATCGCCAATGTCTCGCCGGTGTAACTTGAATCCCGCAACAGCCGCAACATGGCGTTCTCGATACCGCTTTCGGCAACATTAAGTGCAACCTCGCCCTCCTGGGACCTCGTCGTGGAGACACTGTTGATGACATTCGTCGTCACCGCACTCGATATCACTGTCATGGCCATGGCTACGAACACAATCAATATCACCAGCCCCTGTCCGCGCCTTGTTTCATTATATACTTTTTTCATCACCGTAAACCAATTGCCGTCGTCACTGTCCGGGATTCCGTACCGCTCCCTTTCACAGTCCGTCCCGTGACTGTAAACGTAATGCGCAATACATGCTGCCCGTCCGCGTTGCCAAGTCGAAGGAAACTGATATCACTAATCGCCGTGTTGTACCCATTCAACTGCACGCTGTTGACTACAAGATTGCCGTCCGATGGCGAATATGTGTAGTTCTCCGCGTCGATCACCAGGGTCAATGTGGAGCTTTGGCTCCCGAGTGTTGCGGGCGTAGAGATACTCTGTGCCCGCTTGATATCGTATTCGAATTTGTTGAGGAGGTAGCGCGAATCCTGGGCTACGGCAGAATAAGCCTCGGATTCGCGCCGCAGCTCAAACGTGGACGAGAACAATTGCGACAGCATGACGATGAGGATGCTGAACATCCCCATATAGACAAGCAATTCGACGAGCGACACTCCGGAACGGCGTACATTAATCCTCATGGCGAATAATTGACGGTAATATCACTTAGTACAGCAGTTGCGTTGGGATTGAGGGACGTGAAATATGCTTTGTAGCGGAAACATTGGGCGGGATTCTCGTAGGTTGCACCGTCGTTGTTGATGATGATCGTGTCCTCATCCGGTGTGTAATAGGTGTTGGCGGTGCCGTCGGGACCGACATAATCGTACGTCGAATTGCTGCAGCTGCCGGCGACCGGATCAGCCACTGCAATTTGAAGCTGCAATGATGTCTGTGCAGGTACTGTTGCAGTCGCCGTGAAACGGTTGAACGTCGCGGAATACCCCGGGTCAAAAATGGCAGACTCATATGTTCCTTCTTCGTTGTACGCGCCGTCAGGTCCACCCTGGACGATCTTGAGGTCATTGCTTGAGTCCCCCGTGATGAGGTAAGCGTAGGCGTCGCCGTCACCTTCTTTCACCGCGGCGACGCCATAGACACCCTGATTGATCTGGAGGCCACCGCACTTGGACGGCGACCCTTCGTTGCTCATATCAAGCACCTGATATTCTTCCGAATCGGCACCGCCCGCCGCATCGATCCCTACGAGTATCGCTCTGTTTTCGGCGAGCGATACCACGACGGATTGCTCCGGATCCATACCGCCCGAATCATATCCTCCGCCATTCGTGCACGGTGGGTTGGATGCAATGCCACCGACAAGGCTCGGGCTCGACTTATTGCTCGTATCGAGCACAAAAAATTCTTTGAAGCTTGCGTCGTTCGAAGAGCCGAGGTATGCACGGGTGCCGTCCGGTTTGATATACACCGACTTTCCTGATTCCAAGGAACTGCAGTTATTCGGTTCAATGTTGATGGACCCCACAACGCCCCATTGGCTTGAGCCGCCGCTGTGGTTCGTAACATTGATTATCTTCAATTCTTCCACAGTTGATCCCTCGATTCCCACGAAAATATATTTGCTCGTCCCGATCTCAACGCCATAAATTTCTCCTGCCGTGTCTCCGGAATTGGCGAAATTGATCCGTGACCCGATTTGAGCCCGTGATCCCGACTTACTGCTCAGATTGAAAACATAAAGATAATTGTTTGTGGTTACATATCCCCGATCCTGAAGCACGAACAAACTTTGGGCGTTCGTACTGCTTGACGGAGTGTTGAAATAGCCAACTTCTGCATATTTCTTATTGACCGGATCCGCATACGAATTGAGGTCGATGATCACCACTTCTTTGGAGTCATGAGTAGTCGCAACGAACCCGTAATTCGTATCCGCCCACACATCATTTGCAATATACCCGTTGAAACTCCCGTGTATCGTGCCGCTTGGCGGATCCGTATCCGCGATGTCCACCCGGGTGAATGAAACCGTCGAAGCCTGCTGGCTCGTACCGGAGGCGACATACGCATGACCCGGCTCCGCCCATACAGCTTTGGGAGTGGCGGGCAGATCGATCGTCGCACTGGACAATGTCGGATCGCACCACTGTCCCTTGGTATTACTCGCCATTTGAATCTCTCCTCCGCTGACATTGGTGACGCTCACGTTGAGTCGCGATCCTGTGTTAAAGTCTGACTCCGTCGTCTGGATATATGCCGCATTGTCCAAAAACCGGGTGAAAAAAGAGGTTGCCGAAATAGACGAGCTGAACGGTTGAGTCCATGATACGGTTGATACCGCTTTTTTAGTGGATGGGTCAAGAGTGCCGCCGGATGTGACAATCGCGCCATTCGCATCTCTATACACATCGCTAATGACGACGCTTCTGGTGAGACCGTTCACCGTCTCATTACCCGCGGCAAGCGTCCACGTTGAACCCGAAAGTACAGGATGGTATTCGTTGCCCATTACGATATCGGTAGATATGTTTGCCCAATCCGATTCGCGGACTACCCGCACTGCTTCTTTCGTTTCCTTGAGGAATGCGACCGCAGCCAGACGCTGTGTCTGCTGCGGTCGCCCCTCCCTCGATACGACGAATCCCGTCAACAGGGCAGGGAGTGTGATGGCGGACAGACCAATCACCATCAAGAGTTCCACGATCATTTGTCCGCTTCGTTTCATATCATCAGTTCACGCTGTCGATGACGCCATAATTATTAACATGAATCGTCCGTGTTACACCCTCACCTGCATCTTCCAACACCACGGTATCCTGGCCGCTGACGTACCCCGCCGCCTCACCGCTTGATTGTGCATAGACCAACGTGTCGTTGGGGAAATTGATCGAACTGAACCGGACATTGGGCCCGAGCGTGACGGTGAAATTGTTGGCATCTCCGGCGCTATATGAAACACCCTTGAAGAGGGTATATCTGTCCTGCTGGAAGTAGACACCGTATGAAGAATTCGTGCCGGTTGAAGCAGTATCTCCTGTCATTGCACGCGCCTGTTGGGACGTCATATCGGAAATCAGCGTGTCTTCTGTGGTCCGCAATTCATTCGTTCGTTGGGGAGAGAACAAATTACTGGTCCCCAACAAGTAAAGAGAGATCATGATCGCCATGACAATGGAGAGTTCGGGAATACTGAATCCGCTCCTTCTCATGTGACTGCGCTATGAATAACGTCTAATCCCTGCTTGTTCCCGAATTCCTTCTGGAATTGTGTATAGGTATCTTCGGAATAGATTTTCAGATTGAATGTGAACGTACTTCCTTTGTTCACTCCCTCCGAATACATGCTTACGGTCCCCTTGTGCAGCTCGATGATCGATTTGCAGATGAATAATCCCAGCCCCGTTCCCTGCATTCCTGTTTTATTCACTTTGTACGATGACCCGATCATGCTGAACTTCTGGAACAACTTATCCTGCTCCGCAGGAGAGATGCCTATCCCGGTGTCTTTGACTTGAATATACACGGAATCACCTTTTGTTTCAAAATTGACGGTGATTGAACCCCCGCGTGGCGTGAATTTGAACGAGTTGCCGATAAAATTGAGGAGTACTTCCTTGATTTTATCGGCATCGGCCAGGACGGGCGGAAGCTCCGCTTCCGCCACACTCAGTGCGAGCCCAAGTTCCTGGGCTCGCACTCTCAGCTCGAAGCATACTTCTTTCACAAGCGCAAGCAGGTCAATTTTCTGGATATTCATGCTCATCCGGCCGCTCTCGATACGAGATATATTGAGCATTTCATTCACAAGATTGATGAGCCGCACCGTCGAAGAGTACGCACGATCCAAATAAAATTTCTGCTTTGGATTCAGCTCTCCCGCTTTCCCCTGAATAGCCATATAGAGATATGAGCGGATCACCGTCATCGGCGTACGTAGTTCATGCGATGCGAGGGAAACGAAATCGTCCTTGAGTTTGTCCAGCTGTTTCAACTTCTCGTTTGCTTCCTGTGTTTCTTTGAAAAGAAGCGCATTGTCCAGCGCTATGCCGATGATATTCGGGAGCTGTTCGAGGAAATCTTTCTTGAATTCCGAAATATCCGACTCCGTTTGTCCGAGGAAGAGGATCATCAGACCGCGCAGTTCATCTCGGGATACGAGAGGATAGAGCAGGGTCTGTTTCACAAGATCGGAAAATTTAGCCAGCACTTCCGCCGATGCCGGATTCAGCCCGGCAGCAACTTGTTCGAACTGTCCGGTGCTGAACCGCCTTCTCCCAACCGCTGTCTGGACGAGGATATTCTCCTGACCTGAGAGCGGTAGGCTGATGTGGCGGAATATGTCATAAATGTTAATCCCTGCGGCATCCATCTCTCCGCTCTGAGAGACTGCGAGCGTGTCGAGCGACTTCGTGGTTTTATTGACCAGCATGATCGCGACGCCCCGAAGCTCCGCCTGGGCAGTCGTCACAGACGTCACCTTCCGGACAACTTCCCGCAGATCGAGCATACTCGATAATGTTATTTCGTCGATCGTGTGCAGGAGTGAGAGTACCTTATTCCGCTCGAGTAGCTCAGCGCTTTTTTTATAGATTTCTTGATTGATTCGTGTCAGATCGGAACTGGCGTCATCCATTCATTCATTATACGCATATAGCTGGTGCAAGATGACTATGAAAAGCGGCCGATAAGCAGACCGATGAAGAATTATTGAAGTGCCTCCGGCCGCTTATCGGCCGGCAAGTCGGCGAGCATCTCCTTCACTGCCTCCCGGCAGACCTCCACCGACGCTCGCCCGAACAGATGTTCATATTGTGACACAAGATGATTTACTACTTCTTTCTCATCCCCCGACAACTCCACTTCGCGTTCATTCCAATTCACAGACAGCCCATCGACCTTCTTGGCCTGCTCAAGCGCAATCGGGCCAATGATGCCCTCCTGCTGCTCTATGATTTTTACAACAATCTTGGCAAAGATGTCCATTCGTTATTATGAGTTTTTTAAACTTGCAAGCGCATTTCCCAAATGTATTAAGCCTATGGCCATTGTAGTATAAGCTATAAAGTAAAGTAGATCGCCGTAGCCTCCGTTATACCAGGTACCCCTACTATTTTGAAATAGAAAATTATAATCTGCAATGTATTGACATATAAAAGCAAATATTATTAGCATAATTCTTTTCTTCATTATTCCGCCAAGTAAATTTTTGGATAGGCTGTATACTAGTAGGCCCACTGATAGATAGACAGCTTGACCTAAAGGATATCCAAAATCCAGAAAAGTTTTTAACGGTTGGGATGAGTCTAAGTCATATCCATTAAGAAATACAAAATATGAGAACAATAATAGTATGAGAGGGAGAATGATAATTTGCAGCTTGTGAGTTAATTTTTTTATCGTAAATTGAACACCAGAGACCTTTCCCAAATAAAACATACCTAACGAATACAAAGGTATATTGCCAAAAAAACCCAAATCTGCTACAGAGGGATAAGGAATCTCTACATGCAAAATTACATTGTAAAAACTGAATGCTAATTGACCAAATTCTGCAGCAAGAAGTCCAAGCGATAAGTACATAATCGCTTTACCCATGACACTTCTGAATCCACCCCATTTAAATGAGGTTTGTACCCCCCATAATCCTCCTAACAAAGCTACAGTCCCATACGTTGCTGCAAAAAAGTAGTTTTGAAAGTTGCCCTTAATCCCAAAGGAAAAAAGAATCAGCCACCACGTGGTAAATACTAGAAATATATAGACCACTAATTGAATTTTATTTACATGAAAAAGTCCGAATCTCATACTTGCTAATGTAAACAAAATATAAGATAAACTCACGTACGTCAAGTTGAAATACTATATACATGTTATAATCAAAATCTGTTTACGTAATTTATATCATGTTAATTTATATACTATCATCTGCATAAACGATGGCTATTCCCAATTATCCACAATTTAAAAAGCTCGATATTGGCGACAAAATATATATTGAAAGGTATACATCTAATTATGACCCATATTCCGATTTTAATTTTACTAGTCTATGGAGCTATGATACTCTTTCTGGAATTGAGATATCTTACCTCTATGATAATCTCGTTGTTAAGTTTACAGATTATTTAACCAGTCAGCATTTTTATTCATTTATTGGAACAAATAGGGTTGAAAACACTATTATTGATCTACTCTCCCGACAACCCCAGGTATTAAAGCTCGTTCCTCAAATTGTAATTGACAGCGCCAACACTGATTTACACACAAATCTTTTAATTAAAGAAGATGATGATAATCACGACTATATTCTCTCTACAAAAGATCTTTCTTTACTTAGTGGAAATAAACTCAGAGGCAAGAGGAACTTTTTAAAACGATTTAAAAACTTGTATCCCAATCATTATTGGAAATTGATAAATATTTCAGATTTAAAAGTGCAAGATAGGATCTTAAAATTATTCTATATTTGGGAAGTAAAACAAAATCGAACCAGAGAGGAAACTCAGATTGAGTTGACTGCGTTAACAAGATTGTTAAAAATCGCAAGTGTGTCTGAATTGGTACCAATTGGCATATATGTCGACGATGAACTTATAGCCTTCTCAATAAATGAAGTAATTGGTAATTATGCAATAATCCATTTCGAAAAAGCAAATATTGACTTTATTGGATCATTTCAATATCTTAAACATAGAACAGGCCATCATTTTTATAACTTGAAAATACCCTACATTAACTATGAACAAGATCTTGGCATTGATGGTCTTCGGAAAGCTAAGAAATCCTGGAAACCAATAAAATATCTGAAAAAATATATAATATCTCATAAACAAAAATGAACTGGGTAGTTGTTGCACTCTTAGCACCTTTGACATATTCCGCAGTCACATTCGTTGATAAATATTTGTTGTCAGAGCGAATCAAAGACTACAATGCGATGCCTATCTACACATCGATTACGGCGTTTATCGCGGGTACGATATTTTGGATTTTTAACGGGTTTCCACTATTACCACTCCGAGATGCGATAATTGTCACTATCACCGGATTATTGACCGGCTTCTCTCTCATAGTATATTTCAAAGCCCTATCAAAAGAAGATACCAGCAATATCACTATCTTATTCCAAATGTTCCCAATAATGACGCTTTTGCTTTCATATATTTTTTTAAGCGAAAGAATAAGCGTAATACAAATGATAGGATTTCTCCTCATCCTAATCTCTGGGGTAATCATATCGATGCATAAAACGAGACAAAAAAGCAGATTGAATGAGGTTTTTTGGTTGATACTCACGTATGACCTGTTATGGGCTTCAGCAGGTATCCTCATGAAATTTGCAATTAATGCAAATTCTTTTGCAAAAGTGATTAACTATGAGAGCTGGGGCATTGGTCTGGGGGGAATATTTATTTATTATCTCTTTCCGGAAATTAGGAAGGCATTTCATAAATCTATTAAAAAAGTAAAGATTGACACTTTGAGTGTGATTGGATTGAATGAAGGTGTATTCGTCTTGGCGAAGACTCTTACATTTTACGCTTTCTCTCTTGGACCCGCAGCGTTGGTTTCGGTTCTTGAGACTACCCAAGTATTCTTCGCCATGATAATCGGATTTATTCTCACATACTTCTTCCCTCAGTATATCAAAGAAGATATATCCTCGAAGCAGATTAAGAAAAAATTATTTTGCGGCGTTCTTGTAATTGCCGGAATAATTCTTATAACAATGTGAGAACAATTTCATAATTGCATTATGAATCGGACTTCGTTTCCATAACCATCAAACCCCTTATGAGTAAATCGTTGAATAATTTGTGTACCGGATCCAATGTTGTTTGTATTCACTCTTCCAGCATAAGATTTGGGATCATCAAGTGATCCTCTGCAATCTCTAATAACAAATTGGTATTCCTGCTTTCTTAATTCGTTAAGTAGACTTTCTGTAAGATTACCTACCAGATGCTTTTCTCGCTCTTTCTCATCGATAGCCGTCCAATAAAGATATGCGGTTTTCTCTAAGGGCAAATTGTTTGGAATTTTTCGTAAATCTTCTTCCCCATTATCTGCAATTTCAAAATCCATCAGTGAAGCTGGTAATGCTATTGAAAGTCCAACCAAATTGGCAACTTAGTCTTCACCTTTAAAAAGTCCCATCACAACCACATCTTCTCAGCCTACAAAATCATCTATAGACGCGGCAATTTTCAAATCGTCAGGCGCTCCAAGTACCGGATCACCCCGTTTTAATTATGGAAAACTTGAAGTGATGATCCGAGCAATGACGTCAATATCGCTAGTTTCTAGATTTATAATTCGACAAGTCGGATAATCCGGTATATCCCCTTCTTTGAGTTCTACCATTCCTGGGCTTTATATATTGCAATCGAAAGAGCACATGCAGGATGGCGCAATATGGAGGTGGTTGATATGGCGCTATTTAGCTTCTTTTCATCAAATGTAACTTTTCTAAATTTGCACATATCGCGTAATGTATTGTCGATTCGCTGTTTGAGCACATAACGCACTTCTTCTTCGCTATCGCTTTCCGTTTCATGCTCGACGAAGAATCCTCTTCCGTCGTCCAGTTGATACCATCCGATACCCGCTCCAATCGTCCGGCCTATCTTATCGCTTCTTTGTTCTGCTTTCACCACATAGAGTCTGTGCCCAAAATCCTCAGAAGGAGTTTTGTATTTATCAATTCGGGAAAGCTGAGACCCGGGCGGGATAATTGATGAGAGGGTAATTATGTTGTAGTTGGAGACACCGGCGTTTTGCAATGCGTGATCAAATGCTGAGAGTAAGGTGCTCCCCTCACCCTTTGAGGTAATGATTTGTATTTGCATCGTTTTCTGATTAGAAAATCTGTTTTCATTATATCACAACAAATTTCAATCTTCATTTGTGCAGAGGGGTTTAATGTAAAAATTGATAAATGGAATTAATAAAGTCTTAATAAAAGAAAAAATTTATATACTAAATATTTTAGCAGTGGGGCTAACGTATTAAACAAATTAGTGTGTTTTCTATTCATATAAATTGAAGAATTAACGACAGATAATTTGGACGTTATCAAGGGCCTGATTGATATTACAGCAATGGTCATTACGACATGTGAAATTAAATATAGAAAATCATTATATCCCCCATTTGAATACGTGCTATTTCTCACAGAAATTACAAATATATAGTCAGTAAAAAAATGACATGCAAATGCAAACAAAAATAATACGTTACGTCGCTTTATGTTATTAGAAAGAAATTGTGAAAATACAAGAGTGCTAATTGAAATAAATAAAGTAGTAATCTCAATAAAAGGATATAAAAAATCAAAAATTAATTTTATTTGTTGATCAAATGTATATTTAGATAAATGAATATAATTAACCGAAATTATAAATAAGAGAACTAGTGGGGATAAAAGTAATAAGTTCTTTTTCCTAGTAAATATATTACCGAGAAATGGAATATTCGCGATCAACAAATACCATGATGCGATGAAATAGCATATTGTAGTCGAAAAATATCCCAAATCTGCAACAGATGGATAAGGTACTTGAATTCCTATTAAATTATAAAAAGTCCATATTTGTATTCCAAACCATTGAAATAATAAACCTAAGGATAGATACTTCATTATCTTCAGCCATACTATACTCCGCGGATATCTATTTTTTGACGTATTGAATTTACAATATAAATAATATAAAAAGCTTGAGAAAGAGATTACGCTGAACGAAACCCCCCAAATATATGCCTCAACGGAATTATAGAGGTTCAAGGATTGAATTCTAAAATTCCAAATTACATGAAAAATAAATATCAAAATTATCGATATTAAATATCTTGATTGAAATATTTTGATTGGTGCTAGCTCCGATTCGGTATAAGATTTATTAAAATTGATTAGATTAACAGAATTTACGCTCCTTCTTTTCGCATAAATATTTTTTTTGTTCAAATCTAAGAGAGTAGTACCCAAGTTATTAATTTCCTGCGCGTTCAGATCGCACAAACCCACTGACTCGAGAAGACCGTTTGCTTCTTCGAGACTGACAATACCTTTGCGTTTCACGAAGAGTCTGATCAATGCGAGCAATGTGCGGCGGTCACGGGGGATGCGCTGGCCGTTTTGCCAGCGCGTAAACAGACTATTCTCATAGATCATACCCTCCTCCGCAAAGAGGTCTCCAAACCGAGATAAGGTATCGATCTGTGATCTCAATCGATACCTTTTGAAAAGTCCGGCAAAGTTCAGAGTGTCCTGATGCTCTGTCATACTTCAGGGCCATTATACTACCTAACCTGTCAATTTTCTTGACAGAATATATTGAACCATCAAATCCTATACCGACTGTTCCTGCCCCTTCGTTTCCTGCCAATGTGGAATACACTCCTCCCCGACAACAGGAGCCGGTATGAGAGCCTGTCTGTTTTCCGATCGTATCGGACGGTAATTTTCATAATCAGGGCCATACTATAATCCGCAATATGAAAATTTGACATGACACCGCTGTCAACTTTCCTGCCTTTTTTGTCAACTCTAGCCATGTTGACTTTTCAGCTTCCTTTGATTAGAGTATTTGCATGCAAAAAAAGATCCTCATTGTCGACGATGAGCTGTATCTGCGGGAGCTCTACCAGGAGATACTCGCGGGAGCGGGGTACAGCGTCGATGTTGCCGTGGACGGCGAGGACGGGCTGAAAAAAATCGTGGACACTCAATATGATCTCGTCCTACTTGATGTGATGATGCCCAAACTGGACGGCATAGGCGTCCTCACGAAACTTGCAGAGCAACAGCTTGCTCATCCCAAACCCATCATCATACTCTGGACGAATCTCTCACACGATCCCGTCATCAAGGATGCGCTGGCAAAAGGGGCCAAGACATTCCTCGTGAAGGCTGATCTCACTCCAGACCAGATCGTTGCGGAAGTCAAGAAATATCTTCCGTAATCCCGCTCAGCGTACGCCTACCGATCCGATCATCCCGTAAATGGGAGCGATAATTGCGAGCATCATGCCCCCGACCAGCACTCCGACGACGACGAGCATGAGAGGCTCAAGGAGGGTGGTCGTCGTCGTCAGTGTTTTTGATACCTCATAATCCAGATATTCGGATACGTCAAGGAGCGCTTTGTCCAGCGATCCGCTTTTCTCACCTGCTTCGGTGATCTTGATCATCATGCGGGGGATTGTCTTCTTCCCTTGTTTGAGGCCTTCAGAGAGGGGGCGGCCGGCGAGTACCATCTCGGCGGACGCCTCAATCACTTTGCGCACTTCGCGCTTTTTCACGATATCTTTCGCCAACTCCAGTGCGCTCACGATCGGAATACCGGAGGAGAGAAGCAAATACAGACTGCGCGAAAATCTCGTGATGTCGATTTCCCTCCGCAGCTTGGATATGAGCGGGAGGGAAAACAGGATGTCAAGCAACAGCTGCCGTTTGATTTTATAGAAAAAATAGAGGCCGGCGATCGCGCCGCCGACAATGCTGAGGAGGAGGACCGGCTGATTGATGAGGAGGTCCGAAAGACTGATCAGGACCTTCGTCGGGAGCGGTAACTGGGTGTTGAGTCGTGAGAATACCTGTGAGATTTTCGGCACCACCACAATGAGAATCACGAGAAGCACACCGATAAAAACACCCATGATCACAAGCGGATAAATCATGGCGCCGCGCACTTTGTCGGTGAATTCCTGCTCTTTCTTGATATTCCTCCTCAAGTCCTGAAGTGTCTGATCGAGCGTGCCCGCCTCCTCCGCCGCTTTGACGATATTCACCGTCACTTTGTCGAATATCTTGGGGAATTTCTCGAATGACTGCGCCATCCGCTTCCCCTGATTAATGTCTTCTTTGAGCGTGAGCAATACCAGTTTTTGCGTCCCTTTGGAATCTTCCAGGAGCGAATCCACCACTTCAAGGAGCGAAATACCCGCACCAAGCATCGTCGCCATGTTGCTGATAAGGCTTACTTTATCGTTTGTCGAGAGCGATGCATGTGCAAGTTTCATACGTATTAGAGCGCTTCCACTTTGGTGACGCGCATGACCTCTTCAAGGGTCGTGATGCCTTTGGCGACTTTTTGGAGTCCGTCATCGAGCATGGTCGTCATGCCGTTCTCGATCGCTTTCTTGCGGATGACGTCGGAATCGTTTTTCTCACCGATCAATTTGCGGACTTCATTGTCCACCTGCAGTACTTCGTAAATACCGATGCGGCCCGAGTACCCCGTACTATGACAGACCTTACAGCCCTTGCCTTTGTAAATGCGGACTTCGTGTTTCTCTCCGGTGAAAACGTAATGTTTGGCGATAATGTCTGCGGGGATATTGCTGTCTATCAATTCTTGTTCCGTTATCGTGTACGATACGCGGCAGTTTTCGCAGATCTTGCGGACGAGACGCTGTGCGATGATGACGTTGACGGTGGACGCCACGAGGAACGGCTCGATTTTCATGTCGATGAGGCGCGGCAACGCAGTTGCCGCGTCATTGGTATGAAGCGTGGACACCACAAGATGGCCGGTAAGAGCAGCATTCACCGCGATCGCCGCCGTCTCTCCGTCGCGGATCTCTCCCACGAATACGATATTGGGGTCCTGCCGGAGGATCGAGCGCAGTCCGTTTGCGAACGTGAGGTTCGTTTTCGGATTCACCTGGATCTGGTTGACCCCTTTGATGCGGTACTCGACCGGATCTTCGATGGTGGTGATGTTTTTTTCCCGGACATTCAACACTCTCAGGATGGAATAAATCGTGCTCGTCTTACCCGATCCCGTCGGACCGGTTGAGAGTATCATGCCAAACGATCGGGAATATGCCGCGCTGACTTTCTTAAGATCTGTCTCACTCATGCCGAGATCGGCAAGCGTGATTTTCCCCAGATGTGAGGAAAGAAGTCTCATAACGACTTTCTCACCACCCGATATCGGCAGTACCGAAACACGGATGTCCAGATCGTCATCGCCGACTTTCGTCCGTATCTTACCGTCCTGAGGAGCGAGGTGTTCGTCGGTGCGCATCTTGGAGAGCACTTTGATGCGCGCGACGATGCGTTCATGGAGCGCGCTCGGGATGACGAGCACATCATGGAGGATTCCGTCGATACGGAACCGGACTAACGCCGTCTTCTCCGCCGGTTCGATATGGACATCTGACGCTTTGTCCTGATACGCATAGTCAAAAAGAAGATCGACGATCTTGCTGATGGGCGCCTCGCTCTGTGCCTCGGCGCCCTCCGACGCTTCCATCTCGTCTTTCAGGAGTTTCTCAAACGATTTCTGGAGATCTTTGCGGTATATGTGGAGCGTGTCAAAAATTTCCTTGTCCGTAGCAAGATACGGAACCACTTTTTGACCGGTTTTCTGCGTAAGGAGCTTGAGGATCTCAGCGTTGTACGGATTGGATGTTGCGACTTTGATCTCGCTGACGGTCTTCTCAAACGGGATGATCCTGAGGCGTTTGGCCACCTTCTCGGGAACAATAGCGACGACATCGTCGGGAATGGAGAGTTTGGAGAGTCTCACGTACGGCATGTGGAGATAATTGGCGATCATCATACCGAGCGTCTCGTCGGTCACTACGTTTTTCTCGACAAGGACACTGTCGAGCGGCGATCCGGAGCTTTTAGCATACGCCAAAAGCTCCGCCAACTGGACATCCTTCACCAGACCGCTCTGCACAACGAGAGCCTGTAGCTGATCTTGCGGAATAATCATCCTAAATTCATATTAAAGAAAACGGAGATGTTTATCAAGAAAGCTTTTTACCTTTTTGCCAATCAACGCATGATAAAAACGGTTCGAATAAATCCTCTTCCGGAGAGATAATTACTTCCTGTATCTCTTGCTGAGTGGGATTTTTATCACTGAAGTCGACAAACGACACTTCTGAGATAATACAGATCGGAGTGCTCTCCGAACCTTCGCCCATGGTAACAACTGCGGCAGCTGCAAGACCACCTGCAATATTTGCCTGTGTAACATTCAGATGCCTATCGAATAAATCTTTTGTACCCACATAATCTTTGAGTGGAGAAAACCCGCTGTATGCGAGAAATATACCGCTTGTTCCTCTTCGTAGCGGCTGACAGGTGCTGTCAGTAATAATGACGCCAACGTGTTTACACTTATAATTCTTACACAAGAACTCACGTATTTGATTCGCTGTCTTTTGAGCGTCGCAAGGCCACAAAATATAATAACCGTTTCCGTTTGATTCGTCGATTCCTGCAACTGGAATAAGTGTGTTATTGGTGATAGTAAAACTGAATCCATATTTGCTGATTTCTTTTGGAAGAAATAAATCGGCTTCTTTTCGAATAAGAGATTTTTTGTCTATCGAGTCAATTGGCACCACACTACCTTCGCAAATAGAAACTACCTTTGAGGTTATTACCACAATCGATTTTTCTGCAAGCTTTAGAATTGCTTTATCGAGAAGTTCGTAAATAGACGTAGTGTTAGGAGTAATCGCATGTGTTTTTACCGGTGTGACTTTCATGGTAATGAACCGTGTCGGGGAGGCGGGACTTGAACCCGCGACCTCACGACCCCCAGCCGTGCATTCTAGCCAACTGAACTACTCCCCGTGAGATAGCTGTATTGTAGCATAACCATCTGTTATTGACCGCCCGATTGGTGTATAGTAGGTAACACTTCTTTATGAATAAGTTGCCCCTGATTGAGAAAGCCGGATCGCAGGATATGTTCCGCCGCGCGCGGTGGAGCCATCATTCTATCGCCGTGTTCGCTCTTCTCATCTTGTTTCTTGTATTCTTCGTCACTGCACTGGTACGGCTGTTCCAGATCACAATCGTCAAAGGAGAATATTATTATCGATTGTCGGATGAGAATAGGATACGAGAGATTGTCATAGAGCCCCGGAGAGGTGATATCCTTGACCGAAACGGTGCCATAATCGCGACGTCCGAAGAGCCGATAGAGGTGAAAGAAAAGAAGCGGATTGCGTCGCGGCGTGTATACGCCGCGCCGGAAGCGACTGCCCATCTGGTCGGGTACCGCCAGACGGCAGACGCCCACGACCTGGACAATGATGCATGCCTTGACAAGCTCGTACTCGGAGACAAGACCGGCAAGAAAGGTGTGGAGAAAATTGCCGAATGCACATTGCGCGGTACGAAGGGGAAGAAGCTCATAGAGCTTGATGCCCACGGCAATGAATTGGAGACGCTCACCGTGATGCCGCCGGTAGACGGGCGTGCGGTGCAATTGAGCACGGATCTGGCAGTCCAGAAGAAGGCATTCGAATTGCTCAAGGACCAAAAGGGTGCGATTATCGCCTCCGTACCACAAACGGGGGAGATAATCGCACTGGCAAGCAATCCCGCTTTCGATCCGCAGGTTTTCGAGGACGGTGACAATAAATCCACGCAAGAATATTTGACGCGGGATGACCATCCGCTCTTCAACCGTTCCAGCGAAGGGACGTATCCACCCGGATCATTGTTCAAACTCATTATTGCGACCGGAGCGCTGGAAGACAAAACGATGGACGAGGAGACCGAGATCGAAGACACGGGCGAGATACAGGCTGGCCCCGTCACGTTCGGCAACTGGTATTACATTCAGTACGGCAGGAAAGACGAAGATGTAAACATCGTACAGGCGCTCCGTCGTTCAAACGATATCTATTTTTACAAAACCGGGGAAAAAATGGGCGTGGATGCGATCCGCCGGTGGGCGGATCGCTTCGGACTGGGCAGACCAAACGGATCGGATTTGGAACAAGCTGCCGGGACGATCCCTTCTCCATACTGGAAAGAGGACCGTCTCGGCGAGAAGTGGTATCTCGGAGATACCTACAATCTCTCAATCGGTCAGGGGTATCTGCTTACGACGCCGCTGCAGATGCATCTGGCAGCAGCGGCGGTGACCAACGGCGGTGCGCTCTGCGCACCGCAACTTTTCAAAGACGGCAAAGCCCGATGTGCTTCGTTGCAGATATCCGCCGACACGATCGCCATCATCAAAAAGGGTATGAAAGCCGCCTGCGAAACAGGCGGCACCGCCTGGCCGTTTTTTGATTTCACTGCGAAGGGCAAACGGATGGCCGTGGGATGCAAGACGGGAACAGCCGAATCCCACGGCCCCACCCACGTCGCTCCTCACGCCTGGTTCACGGTGTTTGCACCGTTTGACAACCCGCAAATACAGATCACGGTCCTTGTCGAGAACGGCGGCCAGGGCAGCGATGTCGCCTCTCCCCTGGCCAAAGAACTCCTTGCCAGCTACTTGGGCGGCAAATGACATGCCTTTGCGGTAAAATATACTCTTGACCCGCTGACCCGCCCGAATAGTTCAGTGGTAAAACACCCCGCCGGTGGCGGGGAGGCACGGGTTCGATTATCAGAATATGCATTACGTATACATTATCCGGTCTGTATTAAACGGACATTTTTACACCGGATCAACTTCTGAGATTAACCGCAGAATGGTCGAACACAACAGCAATAACACTAAGTCGCTCAAAAACAAAGGCCCATTTGTGCTTGTCTATTCCGAATCGTACGAAAATAAACTGCAAGCGCATCGAAGAGAACAGACGATTAAATCATATAAAGGGGGGAATGCGTTCAAGCGACTTATCGGATTACAAATAAACTAAAATAGAACGTATTTGTCAAAATAGTAGCGACAGAATGCCCGGATAGTTCAGTGGTAAAACAAGCCCTTGGTAAGGGCTAGGCACGGGTTCGATTCCCGTTCCGGGCTCACCGTCAGAAGTCACGTTACATGGTAAAACACCCCGCCGGTGGCGGGGAGGCACGGGTTCGATTCCCGTTCCGGGCTCATATCAACTGCTTGACTTTCTCCCCCGGGATGCTATACTGATGTTCGGATATCCGAACCTTTATGTCACCTCCCGACTCGCTTACTCATACGCAGGAAGATTATCTCCGCGCAATTTACGTTTTGTATGAAAAGTCCGGAGGAGGAGTCAAATCGATCGACATCGCGAAGTATCTTAATTTGAACAGATCGTCGGTATCGGAACTCCTCCTCGAACTTCAAAATCGCACACTGATCAGTCATCAACGGTACGGAGGCGTTCAATTGACCCGCAGTGGTAAATCGCATGCGAAACGGCTCGTATTCAAGCACCGGCTCATCGAGGTCTTCCTCCACCAAACTCTCGGAAGACCAATTTCAAAAATTCACGAAGAAGCCCACAGGCTTGAACACGCATTCAGCGACGAGTCGATACGAGCATTATTTGTATATCTTGGCAAACCCCGGCTTGATCCCCACGGCAAACCGCTCAAATAATCCTTATGACACACGAACATTTTTTCGAATCCCTCGGTTGGAAACAGGAGAAGAAAGGCAAAAGCCTCGAAGAGGTGCACCGCTCGATACCGATTCCGAAAACTTTCTCATTCTGGCGCAAACTCCTGGCATTCGCCGGACCGGGTTTTCTTGTCGCTGTCGGATATATGGATCCGGGGAACTGGGCGACAGACCTGGCCGGCGGATCCCGATTCGGATATACACTTCTCTCAGTGATATTCCTGTCGAATCTCATGGCGATGCTCCTGCAGCATCTCTCGCTCAAGCTGGGGATCGTGACGGGACGCGACTTGGCACAGGCGTGCCGAGACAACTACCACAAACCTGTCGCATTCATACTCTGGGTATTTGCGGAGATTGCGATTGCGGCATGCGACCTCGCAGAGGTCATCGGATCCGCAATCGCCCTCAATCTCCTGTTCGGGATTCCGCTCATCGTCGGTATTCTGATCACGGTACTTGATGTACTGCTCCTGCTCCTGCTGCAACACAAGGGATTCCGGTACCTGGAGGCGCTTGTCGTCACGCTTATTGTGACCATCATCGGGTGCTTCGGTTTGGAGATCTGGCTCTCACAGCCGGAGATCGTAGCACTCCTGAAGGGCCTCATCCCGTCTCCGGAGCTGGTCACTAACGGCGATATGCTCTACATCGCCGCAGGTATCCTCGGAGCGACGGTCATGCCGCACAATCTTTACCTGCATTCCGCCATCATCCAGACACGGGACTATGAAGAGACCGTGCCGGGCAAACGCGAAGCGATCAAGTTCGCGACCATTGACTCGACATTCGCACTCTTCCTCGCATTCTTCGTCAATGCTGCTATCCTCGTCACCGCCGCTGCCGTATTTCACTTCAACGGCGTCGGCGAAGTCGCGGAGATCGAAGATGCATACAAGCTCCTCTCACCGCTTCTGGGTACGACGTTGGCAAGCACCGTATTTGCTCTGGCTCTACTCGCGTCCGGCCAAAACTCCACCATTACTGGGACGCTCGCCGGACAAATCATCATGGAAGGGTTCATCAATATCCGACTCCGCCCATGGCTGCGCAGACTCATCACGCGCCTTATCGCGATCGTGCCCGCCGTCATAGTCGTATACCTGTTTGGCAATTCCGGACTCAATCAGCTTCTCATCCTGAGCCAGGTCATCTTGAGTATGCAGCTCTCATTTGCCGTATTCCCGCTCGTGAACTTCACGAGCGATACGAAGAAGATGGGGCCGTTCATCAATCCTCCCTGGATGAAAATGACAGCTTATGGCATCGCGTTCATCATCGCCGCCCTCAATGTCTGGCTCGTCGTGAACACATTCCTCGGGTGACTTCTTTCGGGTACAATACCGGTATGGTTCCGGTCGCATTCGCTGTAGTATTCTGGAAAGTCGCGGGTACATTTGCCGCCGCGTTGGCGCCACGTGTCCTGCCCTATCTCGGACACTTCTCGCACCCCAAAACTCTCACGCAATTTTCGTTCCCTCAGTGGATCGAGTCCTTCGCCAACTTCGACGGGATTTTTTACCTCCGCATTGCACACGACGGATATTCGCAGTATGAACAAGCTTTTTTCCCGCTCGTTCCGCTTCTCATCCGGGCGGCCGCACCGGTCTTCGGCGGCAATCTCCTCATTGCGGGACTCACACTCTCGTTTGTGTCATTCCTCACCGGAGCATATTACTTGGTCCAACTGCTCCGTCTGCACGGCGTCAGGAATCCGATGACGATACTTGCGCTTTTACTGGTGTTCCCGACATCGTTTTTCTTCCACTCGCTCTATACCGAGAGTCTGTTTTTCCTGCTTGCCGTCTTGACGTTTTATTTTCATCACAAAGGGTGGAAGAAGTATGCTGCTCTCACTGCCTCACTTGCCTCCGCAACGCGGCTCGTGGGTGTATTCCTCGCAATCCCTTTTGTGGTAGATGCATTCAGGGCATTGAAGATGGAAAAAAGGGAAGTCAAATCCGCGATCCAAGCCCTCTTTGGGGCTTTGTTGAGCTCTGGCGGACTCATGATATATATGGTGTACCTCTGGCATACGACAGGCAATCCGCTCGCATTCGCGGATGCCCAGACGGCATTCGGAGCGGGACGGTCCACATCGTTCGTCCCGCTCCCTCAGGTGTATTACCGGTACGGGAAAATCCTCCTGTCAAACGGAGCGAATTTCGCAACCGCGATTTCTCTTCTTGAAGTGACGATTTTCTCGCTGGTATTCTTCACGATTCTGTACGACCTGTGGAAGAAGAGAAGTCAAGCCAACCCGTTCCTATCGCTCCACCTATTTTCGCTCGCAAATATCCTGTTTCCGACTATCAGCGGCACGTTCCTGTCAATTCCACGATTCGCGCTCCTATCACTCTCGTTTTTCGTCATCCTGGGGAGTGTGAGGCGGCGGGTGCTATTGTGGGCACCCGCCGCCCTCTTCGCCATCCTCCACATTACCCTGCTCATGTATTTCGTCCAGGGTTACTTCGTCGCATGAATTAACGCGTCGGGTCAATCAGTATCCAATTGTGAGATACATCTGATTCCGAACAGATATTGCGGTTGAAGCAGCAGGGTCTTCTCGTCCCTTTCTTGAGCTTATCGAGGGCGACTTCGATTCTTCGTTTGCGTGTTTCGGCATTCTTCGTGGATCTGATCCATCGGATCCAGTCCCATCGTGCATTCGGAGTCACGTTTCTCCACATCGTGAACGCCTGCGGAGTTTGTCTCAGTTTTTCTCTCAAGTCAGCCGGCACTTCGGGCTCAATCCAATCATCCGTCGGCTCAATGACGACCGTAACACTGTTTCCGGCATTCGCGCCTGTATTTTTCTGCATCGCACTGTCAATCCTGAACCAGTGGCTCCCTTTGCCGTCCGGCTCCAGTGTCGTCCTGAATCGGTGTCCATTGAGAGTACCCGTGACCATCGTCAATCCCCGTGAAGGCAGCTTCGCGCTTGCATCCTTGGGAATCCTCAAAACAAACCATGAACCGATCTTGGACGGTGTACCTTCGAATGTGATTTGCGCCATGACTTGATGAGAAAAAATCGGGGGTGACTGACGGGATTTGAACCCGCAACATTCGCCTCCACAGGGCGACGCTCTACCGTTGAGCTACAGTCACCAGTTGTGCTATATTTTATCACACATACGACTATGAAGCTCTTCAGGAAACTGTTCGTCCCGGTCCTCATCGTTGTCGGATTGTATTACGCCTATACGGAGTTCGGGTCGTCGATCCTCAACGATTTCTCTCCCCAGGCGCGCAAGTCCACGGACAATGTCCTGGGAACTGCTCAGAAATTCGTGTCGAAGCAGGCGTCACGATCGGCCGACTTCGCCACTGCGATCGTTCTCAAGAAAGCAACAGAGCCGCTCATACGTGAGTTCCGGAAACTGCCGGCAAACCAGCAAAAAGTGATCCGGAAAGAAATCTGCGAATGATTCAGGTGAGCTGGGGTTTCTCGGGCTCGGGCGGCATAGGGAGTTTGAGCACTTTGCGGATGCGCCGGACGACCTCGTCTGGCGTCACATCCACTTTGAGGATATAGTCGCTTGCGCCGATCGTCATGAGCTCTTTGATCTTGTCGGCGCTGGAAATATTGGTGAGTATGATGACGGGGACAGAGCGGAGCTTGTCGTCTTCTTTGAACATCCTCAACAGTGTCGAACCGTCAATACCGGGAAGGAGAAGATCGAGGAGTATCAGGTCGGGCTGGTAGTCGCGGGCGGTGGCCAATGCGAGCGCACCGTCTGCCACCGCCCGCACCCCAAACCGCTCATCCGTCAGGGTTTCCTGATAGAGCTCAGCAAGGTTCGGATCATCCTCAATGAGCAATATATTTGTCATCGGTAATTTGTTATACTGTACCACGCTATGCAAATCAAGTACATCGGCCATGCGTCTTTTGTCATCAAATCAAAAGATGCCAAACTCATCACCGACCCGTTTGATTCCGTGATGGTCGGTATCAAATATCCCAAGCAGGATGCCGACATCGTCACCGTTTCCCACCAGCACGAAGATCATAATGCCGTATCAAACATCACGGGTGCACCGCTTGTCATCGACTGGCCGGGCGAATTCGAGAAAAGCGGGATCCGCGTCAGCGGCTTCAAGACATATCACGATGTGAACAAAGGCGCAGACCGCGGTGAGAACACACTCTACAAAATCGAGGCAGACGGAGTGACGGTACTGCACTGCGGTGATCTCGGTCACGTGCCGTCAGACACGCTCGTGGATGAAATCGGAGATATTGACATCCTCCTCATTCCCGTCGGAGGACACTACACAATCAACGCCGATGAAGCGATGGAAGTGGTCAAGAAGATCGAACCGTCGTATGTGATCCCTATGCATTACAATAACCCGCTGTTGAACCAGAAAACGTTTTCCCAGATCGCCGGACGCGAAGAATTCGTGCAGAAGTTCGGCGCGGAGAAAGCCCCCGCCGAAGAAACCGAAGTCCTCACCGTCAAAGGCGACGCCCTCCCGGAAGAAACGCAACTGGTACTAATGAAAGTGGGTTGAACGTATGGCCATAGCTTCTGATTCCGTCAAAGTACCTCCCCATGACATCCAAGCCGAGAAGTCGGTGCTTGGAGCTATTCTGATTGATCCGTCATCCGTCCACTTCGTGCTCGAGATCGTCAAGCCCGAACATTTTTATCTCAAGGATCATCAGGTCATCCTGGAGGCAATGACAGAGCTCTTCGAGCAGCAGCAGCCAATCGATATCATCACGCTCCAGAATCAGCTCAAGAAAAACGGAACGCTCAAGAAAGCGGGAGGTGTGGCGTACATCTCGGAACTGATCAATACCGTCCCTACTTCGGCCAACGCAGAGACGTATGCCCGCATCGTGAAGGATCTCTTCAGCAAGAGGAAACTGATCGAGCTCTCCTCACACATGGTCGAGCGCGCATTCCACGACACCGGTGATACCAAGCAGCTCCTGGACGAGGCGGAAACGGCGATTTTCAGCCTTTCCCAGCAACACATGCACCGCAACTTCATCGAGCTGAAAGATATCTTGACGGAGAGCTTCGAACGCCTTGAGGATTTCATCAAGAACGGTGCACAGTTCCGCGGACTTCCGACCGGATACTCGGAGCTGGACAACAAGCTTGCGGGCATGCAGGATTCAAACCTCATCATTCTTGCCGCCCGCCCCGGCATCGGAAAGACCACATTTGCCCTCAATATCGCACTCAACGTGGCTATGTCGTCGAGGAAGCCCGTCGGATTTTTTTCCCTGGAGATGAGCAAGGAAGAGCTGGTCGACCGCCTCCTCGTCTCCCATGCGGAGATCGATGCATGGCGACTCAAGACGGGCAAACTCTCGGAAGACGATTACAAGCGTCTGACGCAGGCAATGGGAGACCTCAGCGAGGCGCCCATATTCATCGACGATACACCGGGCGCCTCAATCCTCGAGATGCGCACCAAAGCGCGCAAGCTCAAAGTGGAGCGCGATGTCAAATTCATCGTGGTTGATTATCTCCAGCTTGCCGATGCGGGGAGACGCTTCGATTCGCGCGTTCAGGAAGTATCGGCGGTATCCCAGGGACTCAAGAATCTTGCGCGAGAACTCCAGATACCGGTTCTCGCGCTTTCCCAGCTCAGCCGCGCTGTGGAACAGCGCGGCACCAAGAAGCCGCAGCTCGCGGATCTCCGCGAGAGCGGCGCAATCGAGCAAGATGCTGATGTCGTCACATTCCTGTACTACGAGGATGACAACGAGGACCTGCTGGACCAGCACAAACGCATGATCAAGCTCTCCATTGCCAAACACCGCAACGGCGCCATCGGGGAGATTGACCTCATGTTTCGCGGCGACCGCGTCAAGTTTTACAGCATGGAGAAGAATTTGGTTTAATCAGGAATGGCTGTCATCATTTATCTTCTCCTTTTTGCGGGTGGATACGTATTCTCCACCCGCGGTACTAACGATCCGACCAGCTATCTCATATATTTTGCGTCGTCGTTTTGGTATTTCCTCGTTGTGCGGCTCCGGCCACGCTATAGTGCCCTGGCCGGAGCCGGAGCCGGTGCGCTTTATGCACAATACGAGTATGAATGGATTACCAAATTTGCGAAAATGGATCCGTACTACGCAACGATTGTGCTCAACGGCGTCGGATTCGCACTCACATTCGCCCTCGCATCATATCTGATCAGGAAATATCCGCAGTCAGATTTTATCCGCATATTTTCCCTTTCATTCGGGATACTTGCTCTTCGTACGATCATCCACTACTCTCCCGTGCTGCCTTATGCGAAAGCGTTCCTCATGCTCGCGAATACGCCGACTCTCTTTGACTGGCTCATCCCGTATTTCGGATCATCGGCGGTGGACGTGCTCGTCATTGCGACGGGGTGTGCGGTTGCGAGAGGGTTAGAATTTACGAAAAATAAACGTGTGACCCCCTCCTTTGTGGGGATTATCACTCTCCTCATTTTTCTTACGACAGGATCGGTGATCGTCCGCAATTTCTTACCAATAGATGATGCCGCGCGACCTTCCGTGAAGGTCGCGCTCGTCCAGGGCAACTTCAACTGGCCGTGGGATGTGCGGGTGAAGAACACCGGACAAATGTTCGAATACTTCCTCGGTCAGTCCAAGATCGCGGCGCAAAAAGGTGCGAAAATCATCATTTGGCCGGAATATGCTATACCGAAAGATATCCTCCATCACGAGATGATGATGGGAGAACGGCTCGCGAATGCGTCACACGATCTTGACGCCGTCATCGTACTGGGGTCCCTTGAGATTGTACCGGGACCCCCCCGCCCGGACGGCAAATGGAACGGGTACGACCTGTCACTCGTATTTGATCCGGAACATATCCTCCTCGAGCCGTACCGTGCGATATTCCCGTTTACTGACAACGTGCTCTCCGGTACGAAACCAGTCATTTTTGACAGCACCTATGCGCGGTTCCCTGTCATATCGTGCTTCGAAGTGGCGAACCACAAATTCGTGAGAGATTACACCCAAAACGGCAAACCGATCGATTTTTACATTGGTATAGCAAACATCCAGCTCTTTGACGGGACATCCGGACACGACCGGATCAGGAATCACATCCGCCGCATCGTGGCCGAGAATGGCAAGTACTTCGTCTACGTCGCCAACACCGGCCCGAGTACCGTATTTGATCGGTCCGGCAACGCGCTCGCCGCCACACACTCCGGCGAGCGCGCCACCCTCATCTTCAACGTCCCCAAAATACCGGAAAATACGATGTACAGCACCTATCAGGAACTCCCGGCCGCCCTGGCGGTTTTTGGCCCTCTCCTCTTCATCGTGTACTCACACCGGGCCAAAACCCCCCCCACCAAGCGTAGCAAAACACGCGCTTGACATCCCCCGGCTCATCAGTATAATTATTACTATAAGACTATGTCACGACCCGAAATTTCATTTAGCAGAAGACAGATTTTGGAGGCATTGGCCGCAGTTGCGTTAGGCGGACAGGCTGCGTTAACTGCATGCTCGAATCCAAAGAGAAGTGAATCCTCACCGACTCAACCTTCCACATCCAATTCGCCCACAACACCATGGGGACCACCAACGACAGAACCTGCTTCCGTCCCCCCCACAACTTTACCGGCAAACCCTACAAATACCGAAGAACCACAGGTCCTCCCCGAAACAACACAAAATATTCCCCTCCCTAATCCTGAACAAATAAACGGAGAAGGGCCGCTGATTTATCACGTAGAAACAACTTACGATGCAGACGGGAAAGAATTAATTGTGCCTCCCGACTGGTTCGGTCCGATCGTGGTAGACTTAACTTCCAGAGGATCTGATCCGTTACGATGGGGTCTTAAAAATTCATCAGAAGTCCCTGCTTTAATTTATCACGAGCTCATGAATGCTGCAGCATTTCAACGGGGCATGCCGGTTGCAGAATACATTGATCTGCTCACAGCTCAAAACGGAGCAAATGTCGGAATAGATACCGAACTTGTGATACCTGTGGGTGCTGATGAGTATACATATCCAGATGTTCCCACCACCAATGTTAAACCTGTTGTGCCTATCGATTGGAAAAAAGGATTGTTGATCACTGATGACTTAGATATGATTCCAAAAGGAGAAAGGATATGGTCAAATTTACCAGAAACTCAAGAAAAGGGTGATAGATTTGCAATTATTGCAGTGGATGGTCAACTTTGCTTTTATTTTCCGGGTAAAGAAATAACCAGAAAAGAAGAAAATTTACCCCTCTGGCGAATTGGTAAATCTTTTGATATAGGACTCAATCTTATAGCCTTAGCTCTGTCAGATCCTCAAAAAGCAGAAGATGGTACTTTATTTGGCAAAATCGCTTGGGACCGCAGTGGCGATGACAATTATGATAAGTCCAATCCTTTTGGCTATATTGACAAAGGCATATTAGACTTACCTCATGATGAACAATACAAACGTTATGAAGAATTCTATATAAGTAAGCTCTTCGGTCGATATCCCCCGACTTCCCAAGAATGATGAGATGACTGATTTCTGAGTTCTATATTCAATTGTTGAAATACACATGTTGAAATACACAGTTTCAGATATACTCTTAGAAAATGAAGCTCCATGCCCTTTTGTTGTATTTGGTTGTGATGGTAGTTGGTGCATTGTATTTTTACACCGACTTTAAACAAAAGGAAACTATTACAATTACGTCGGAAATTGCGGAAATAAATCCAATATTAGTTAATCGAAAATATTTTGATAAGAAACTTGGAGAGACGGGGTTCTGGCGTGAACAAAATATCACTATATACAACAATGCCCCACTTAAATCAGTAACGGTTAAAAAACTCTCAATTATTCTTACTGACAGACCTCAGCTGTGGGGACAATCAGTAGAAAAAGCGGATGCTTCGAAACCACATATACTATCAAGTTACGGGCAGGAATATGATAGTCGAAACAACTTGCTGAAGCTGTATATCCACATTGACAGGAACTCCTATATGAAAAGCAACCTGAATAAATATTATTCTGGCCAATTGCTGTATGCCGCATACGACATGACGCATCATTTTTATACGGGTCAGCAAAATAATCGCTTTGTTGAGTTGGAGCCGTTTTTACGGGATTTTAAGGAAAATCCTGAAAATAATTTGGTTGTCAAATTAAACTAATGAATCATATTCGGATTGCAAAAATTTGTCTGTTCCTACTCTTCCTTGTTGTTTTTTCTTTTTATGGATCATCGATTGCGAATGCACAATCTTGCGGCGGAGGAAGTGTTCGGATAGCAAATAGAATTCTTACGTGTCGGACTCCGGGTGGAGCCGTTTGTGGTTTATTTGATGGGCCACCCTGCGTATGTACGTACAGTTGTCCCGCTGGAGCAATCGTAGAGAACTGCGCTGATGCTACTAGCTGCAGTACTTGTATTGGCTTCAATACTTCTAGTCAGGCATCGGATTGTGGATCAGGTCAGTGTAATTGGGGGGGTGCATTATCCTGCGGAGGGGGAGGTGGTGCTCCTCCGCCTCCACCTCCCCCTCCGTCGTGCATTGGGAATATCTCTACGGACAATAGAGCATGTACGAGCGACAGCCAGTGTTGTGCATTCAATGTGTGTGCAACATCCTCTGCAGCCCCCCCAGCTGGTTGTAGTGACTCTACTCAAAAATGCCGAGTACCCGGTTGTGCACCCGCAGGCACTTGGTCGTGTATGATGACGCAGGGATGCTGTGCAGGACTGGTCACCGATGGATTTGGATATTGTACTACAGGGTCCGTGCCGCCGCCATCTACGGGCTGTTCCGGTGTTCGGTGCGACGGTGTGACGGTATCT
>CAZLQR010000006.1:0-90430 GCA_964561915.1 uncultured Gammaproteobacteria bacterium
GTGACCCTACCGGGATTCGAACCCGGGTTTGCAGGATGAGAACCTGCCGTCCTAGGCCTCTAGACGATAGGGCCGATGTTGACAACACCGTTTCAATGCTATAGTATTGTACCAGCAATCCCCCTCGGGAACAAGTTAGGGGGGTTATTTTTTAATCCATGAAACCAACACATATTACTCCGGAAGGGTTGAAAAAATTGCAGACGGAGCATGACGAACTGGTTCGGATCAAGAAACCGGCAGCCGTCGAGCGCCTCGGCAGAGCGCGTGCGATGGGAGATCTCTCCGAAAACAGCGAATATCATGCTGCCAAAGAAGATCTCGCAGTAGTGCATGGCAGGATCCGCGAACTGGAAGAACTCATCAAGAAAGCTGTTGTTGTGGAGCAGGAATCAGACGGTCACACCGTGACTTTGGGATCTACGGTGAGAGTACTCGCCGACGACACGGAGACAACATATACGATCGTCGGCGAATTCGAAGCCAATCCGATGGAGCACAAAATATCTTCCACGTCCCCAATCGGCAGCGGTCTGATGAAGTCGAGGGTTGGAGATACGGTAACGATTCAACTCCCCTCCGGTGTCAAAAAGTTCAAAGTTCTTGAATTAACGAAATAATGGCTGAAAAGCATATAGCCGTTCGCGAAACCGAACGATATTTAAGAACGATTACCGGTTCTACTTTTTTTACTGACGGAGAATCAGGCTTTACTATAGTACCTATATTCTACCATCCTGTATATCCTCGCATGGGGAAGATAACGGTTGATGAACGGAATGAAACATTTACTACTAATGTGTACAGTCTACTAACGGGTGATCCTGAAGTGAGAGATAACGATTTCGTTTCGATTGATCCGGAATATTTTGGCGGAATCAATCTAAAGGTGATTGAAGCGGTTCAAGCTCAGCCAAATCATAGAAAAACTGGTTTTGAGATATTTGCGGATGTACCCTCATCATTTCGGAATATGCTTGTACGATTTGAAAACGGCAGTGTAATAGTTCCATCTATGTTCAGAAATAATAATGGGGTCGAAATCCCGATTCACTCATTTCCTGAACTTATGCGGAACGCACTTGCCCTGGAAGCATTCAACAGCAGGAACGATTACTCCACGCTTCATCATATTTAATTTTAAGTGAATTTTGGAGCAATATTGCTGTATTATTGACTATATGATTTGGGTTGATAGGGAGGTCAAGAAAATCAAAGAGCGCGGCAAGAAAGTGGAGTGGACGGATGATATGAAAACACCGTCCGGTCGGATCCATATCGGTGCGTTGCGGGGGCCGGTGATCCATGACTTGTTGTTCCGGGTTCTTAAGGAAAACGGTGTGAGCGCCCGTAACTCATATGTCTTCAACGACCTGGACCAGATGGATGCAATCCCGTCGTATCTCGAGTTCGAAAAATGGGAAAAATATGCCGGCATGCCTCTCTGCAACATCCCCTCCCCAGAGAAGGGGTATCCGAGTTTCGCCAGGTATTATGGGGAGGAGTTCATGCGGATTTTCCGTTCCATCGGATGCAATCCGGAGATTGTGTGGTCTAGTGAATGGTATCGAGCCGGGAAGTTTAATGATGTCATACGCACAGCCCTTGATAAGGCAGATGCGATCCGAAACATTTATGAGCGCGTGACAAAGAAAAAGGGTCCCGCAGACTGGCACCCCTTCCAGGTCATCTGTGAGAAATGCGGCAAATCTGGTACTACATATGTAAGCAGTTGGGACGGCACGGTGGTGACATACACGTGCCGTCCCGAGATGGCCGCATGGGCTCATGGATGCGGCCACAGCGGCACAATCGATCCGTTTGACGGGAGGGGCAAACTCCACTGGAAAGTCGATTGGGCCGCCCACTGGAAAGTAATCGGCATCACCATCGAGAGTTCCGGCAAAGACCATATGAGCGCTGGCGGTTCGTATGATGTGTCAAAAGCAGTTTCCGAAGAAGTCTTTGGGTATGAAGCACCGTATGCGATGAACGGGTATGAGTGGTTCACGATTGGCGGAAGGAAAATGTCGTCCTCCAGAGGGATCGGTTCATCCGCCGCAGAAGTAGCTACGATCCTGCCGCCCGATTTATTACGATTTCTCATCACGCGCACGCCGATCGAGCGTCATCTTGACTTCGATCCATACGGCGACACGATCCCCAATCTTTTTGATGATTACGACCGGTGTCTTGCCGCTTATTATGATCGCCTCGAGGGAAAATTGCCGGATGGGAAGCAGGGCGAAGTCCTCTCGGACTTCGCCCGCATCCTCGAGTTGTCTCAGATTCGTCCCCTCCCGAAACAAAGGTTTTATATCCTTCGGTTCCGGACTATTGTCAACCTCCTCCAAAACAAGCCTGATATATTTTCTTATGCAAAAACACAAAAAGGAGCTGAACTGACAGCATCTGAAACAGAAGTGCTCGCTGAAAGAATCACATACGCACAGAAATATCTCGCTAATTACGCTCCACAAACTCAGAAACCGGATGCGGCACCCGCTCGTTTTACGGCAACGCCGGTCCAGTCATCGTTTCTCAGGGAATTGTTGAATGCCCTGAAATCATTGAAAAATCCGGATCGTGATTCGATCCAGGATACCGTTTTCTCTATCCTGAAAGCGAAGCATTATAAACCGCGCGACGTATTCCCTGCGTTTTATCAGCTGTTGACGGGGAAGGAATCAGGCCCAAAAGCCGCCGACGTAATATTGGGAATGGGAATAACTGAAGTGATGAAGAAACTTAACGAAATTGATTAACGGTATTCGTTGATTTCATCGCGGAGTTTCTGCGCTTCCCGCCGCGGATTATCTGCACAAATTACTCCGCGGGAAGCGCTCACGACCAATCCTCTTTTTTTACTGTTAATACCAGCTTTCATAACATCGCGTACCGTACCGCCTTGTATTCCGATTCCGGGGACAAGAAATGTCATGTCGCCCATCAATGAACGCAGCTTCTTAAGCTCATCCGGATACGTTGCACCGACAACAAGGAGACAATTATTATTTGTGTTCCAATTGTTATTAATATTTAAAGCCACTCGTTCGTACAAAGGTGTGCCGGCGATATCAAGATCCTGAAATTCGCCGGCACCCTCATTGGAAGTCCTGCATAAAATGATTATTCCTTTATCCCTAAAATTCAAGAACGGCTGCATAGCTTCCTTTCCAAGATACGGATGTACCGTGATTGCATCCGCCTGTAAATATCCAAATGCAAATGATGCATACCCAATGTTGGTATTGCCGATGTCTGCTCGCTTCGCATCCAAAATAATCGGAATATCCAAATGCGATGATCTGACAAAATCACACGTCAGTTTGAGCTGCATCATCCCGTGTGTGCCGTGCGCCTCATAAAATGCTGAATTCGGTTTGAAACAGGATACGAGATCGTGCGTTTGCTCAATAATATATTTATTGAACGCAAATAGGGGGTATTTTTCGTTCCTAAAATGTGCAGGAAGTTTATCAATCTGAGGATCGAGCCCGACACACAGGAGAGAATTATTTTTATCAACCGCTTTATCCAGTTTCTGCAGGAATGTCATTGTGTCGGATTGTTAAACATTGTACCATATACCCATGTTGTACGCTCCGTCCTACGATCCCCTCAAAACATTTGAGGAAAATTATGCCAGCGGGCCATTCGGCGAAGTGTTGAAAATCAATTACGAAAAGCCTGCGACACCGGCTCGCAAGAAATTTCTCGGACATCATGTGCACTCCGACTTCGGTGTCCCAGCAGGTCCGATTTTTAACAGTAATTATGCCCGCGCATATTTCGATGCCGGATTCGATATCCTCGTCTACAAGACGGTGCGATCAGAGGAGAGGAAATGTAATCCGTTCCCAAATGTAGTTCCGATAAAAGTATCGGGCAATCTCACTCCCGAAATCGCATCGAGGGGACTCGTAACAACCGATTCCTTCATGGAGCCGCTATCGATCACAAATTCATTTGGCGTTCCATCAGTGCGGCCCGATGTCTGGCTGCCTGATATGAAAAAGGCGATTGGATTGGCGCATGAGGGTCAGATTCTTGTGGGCGCGTTCCAGGGAACGAATCACGGGAAGGGAGAGAGTGACATCATTCGGGATCACGTCGCAACTGCAAGAATGGTGAAGGAAACGGGTGTGAAAGTAATGGAAGTGAACACCAGTTGTCCGAATGAAGGAGCCTCTCATTTGCTGTGTTACGATATCCCCCGCATGGAAAAAATTATTCACGCAATCAAATCAGAAATCGGGTCAACTTCACTTATCGTAAAGATCGGTTTTTATGAAAAACATCATGATCTTGAAGGCCTCATATCGAAAATCGGTTCTGTTGCAGATGCAATTGCGGCAATCAATACGATTAGCGGCAAAATAGTGTCTCAAGACGGATCGCAAGCATTAACAGGTGAAGGCAGGGCTACGAGCGGTGTGTGCGGGGCTGGTATCAAGTGGGCAGGAATAGATATGGTCAAAAGGTTGAAAGAATTGAGAGATACATTGGGTATGAAATTTACGATCGTTGGCGTCGGCGGCGTGATGAACGCAGATGATTATCTCGAATACAAAGAGGCGGGCGCCGACGCCGTCATGAGCGCAACGGGAGCGATGTGGAATCCGTATCTTGCGCAGGAGATCAAAACACGATTCCCGAACCGGCACGGGAAGTGACAGTCCCGTTCTCGAAAACCGTCTCTCCGCGGAGTATCACTTTCGTCACCCGGCCAGACACTTTCATTCCTTCGAACGGAGTCCACTTACACTTCGTATGAAGTGATTTATTCTCCAATTTATAGTGCGTCTCCTCTACCAGCACCTTTGTTTTTTTCTGATCGGGTATATTGAAAATTTTCGAAGGTTTGGTGCAGCACTTATCGATGACGTCTTCCAGCGTGATGCGCTTATCATGGACGGCGGTGATCAGGAGCGGAAGCGTCGTCTCCAGTCCCGGCATACCAAACGGGGGTGTTGAAGAAAGCTTCTCGTCCGTTGTGTGCGGCGCATGGTCCGATTCTACGATATCTATCCACGCCAAATGTTGCCACAGGAAGTCCTGATCTTTCTTTGTCGCAAGCGGCGGCTTGACACGGGCGAACGGACCGATTTGCTTCACCCATTCGTCCGTGAGAAACAGATGGTGCGGAGTAACGCCACATGTGACGGGGAGACCCGATTGTTTCGCAGTCATGATACGCCGAAGATCCTGCGCAGTACTGATGTGGCAAAAGTGGGTCCGTTGATTCGTGAGTTTCACGGTCGCAATGACTTCTGCCACGGACTGCTCCTCAGCGTGGACAAGAATAGGCTTGTCGCAGTGCCAGCCTTCGAAGATCGCAATCATCGCGTCCGGATCAATGAGATAATTGCCTGTTGTTGCATTCAGATACAGTTTGAGACCGAACACGGAATCCCGCACTGCGGCAAACTCTCCGATATTGTCCCCCGTGGAGCCAAGATAAAACCCAATATCGCACACAGCTTTTTGTGATGCAATGGCTTTTTTCTCCGCGAGCAGGTTGGCAGTCGAGATCGGCACGGCATTGTTCGGCATGTCTAAGATGAAGGTGAAGCCGCCCGCAAGGGCGGCTTCCGTACCGCTCCGGAAATCCTCTTTATGCGTTTGTCCGGGATCACGAAGATGGACATGGGCATCGATGAGCCCGGGAAGGGTGATCATAAATATTCATCCCATGCTTTAACTTTGAGATCTTCGAATTTTTTGGAGTAAACGGATTTGATGAAGAATTGTGCTTTCTTAAGATTGGTGATGAGATGTACGTTGAAGTCGATTGCAGCACGCCGCATGATCGTATGGTCATCGCGTTCTTTCTTAAGGTTGATATCGACAATATTAATCGCAAGATCCACTTTCTTTTGTTCAAACAATGTGAGCACGTTTGGTGTCTTGTGTTCATAAATTTTATGAATCAGGATGGTCTTGATTCCATTCGCTTTGAGGAACTGATGTGTTTTCGCTGTTGCATAGAGCGGAATTTTGAGTCGGGAAAGCCGGAACACGCTTGAGAAAAACCACATCCGGTCTTCCAGACCGGACAGTGATACGAATACTCCCTTTTTCGGAGCACGTTCACCGACACTGAGCATCGCTTTGTAAAACGCCTCGTATGCATCGTCGCCGAAGCATGCCGCTTCGCCGGTGCTGCTCATCTCCACATGCAGCACCGGATCCGCGCCGCTCAACCGGGAAAACGAGAATTGAGCGGCTTTAACAAGGATGTGAGACGGGTATTCAATCGGCCGTTTCTGTCCTTTCCGGTGAATGACATCGACGATCATTTTGGCAAAATTGCGGGAGGTAGCGCGCGAGATGAACGGGAATGTGCGGCTCGCGCGCGCATTCATCTCGATGATTTTGATCTGATTGTTCAAGCCAAGGAACTGGATATTGAACGGCCCGTTGATATTGAGCGCTTTCACGAGGAGTTCCGCCGCAGCATATACTTTTTTTTCCGTCATGAGGTATATCCGCTGCGGGGGGAATATGATGGTTGCATCGCCGGAATGCACACCCGCGTCCTCCACATGTTCGCTGACGGCAGAAACCATTATTTCTCCATCCTGTGCCACGCCGTCAAACTCAATTTCTTTCGCGAACCGAATGAATTTGGAGATCGTGATCGGATGATCTTTGCTGATCACCGTCGCTTTCTCGACATACCGGGTCAGTTCATCTTTGTTTGCGCTCACGCTCATTGCGGCGCCGGATAAGACGTATGATGGGCGTATGAGCACCGGGTACCCGACCCGTTCAGCGAATTCGCATGCCTGCTTGACCGATATCACCTTGGTCCATTCGGGTTGTGAGAGTCCCAGACTGTCACAAAGTGCGGAGAATTTACTGCGGTCTTCAACAGTGTCCACAAATTCCGGCTGTGTGCCAAGTATCGGAATATCATAGGTATCAAGTTTGTGAAGGATATTGTGGGGGGCTTGGCCGCCGACGGAAATGATAAGACCCTCCGGATTCTCGAATTCATAAATGTCAGCGACCGACTCGAATGTCAGCTCCTCGAAATAGAGCCTGTCTGTCATATCATAATCCGTTGAGACTGTTTCCGGATTGTTATTGATGATGATTGATTTCCTGTTGTAATTTTTCAGCGCTAATGCCGTATTGACACAGGTCCAGTCAAACTCAACGGATGATCCGATTCGGTACGGACCTGAGCCGAGGATGATGATCCCTTTCCTTCCCGACGGCTCAACGTCATGATGGGACCCATTGTATGTGAGATAAAGGTAATTCGTCTGCGCGGGGAACTCTCCCGCAAGCGTGTCGATCTGGAATACGGATGGCGTGATCCCCATCGATTTGCGGAGTTTGCGTATCTCGAACTCCCCGGTGCCGGTGAGTTCGCCGATTCGCGAATCGGAAAGTCCGATTTGTTTCGCGGCGCGTAATACATCTTCGTCATGCACGCGCCGCGGATCACTCCTCATCGCATCTTCTGTCTTGACAATGTGGTCGATTCTGTACAGGAACCATTTGTCAATGCCCGTCATGGCATGAAGCGTGTCGATGGTGATGCCGCGGCGGATCGCCGCGGCAAGCGCGAAGAGTCGTTGAGTTGTGGGAGCAGTAAGGTGTCTCTCAAGTACGTCCCGACGTCCTTCAAACTCGATTGAAGAAATGCCGTCCGCACCGATGTCGAGCATGCGCACTGCCTTCTGCAGTGCGCCCTCAAACGTCCTCCCGATCGCCATCACTTCGCCGACCGACTTCATACCGGATCCGATCTTATCCTCGACACCGCGGAATTTCTGGAGATCCCAGCGGGGGATTTTGACGACCAGATAGTCAAGCGCCGGCTCGAAAAACGATTTGGTTACCTTCGTCACTTTGTTTTGTATATCGATCAATGACTTGTTCAGTATGAGTTTCGCAGCGATGTACGCGAGTGGATAACCCGTGGCTTTGGAGGCGAGCGCCGAGGAGCGGGAGAGTCTCGGATTCATCTCGATCACGTAATAATCGATGATATCGTTCCCGTCCTTGCCAGCGACACGTTTCGGATTGAGGGCAAACTGGACATTGCATTCGCCAATTATGCCGAGGCTTCTGACGATTTGGATTGATATATTCCGGAGGTATTGGTACTCGGCGTTCGTAAGAGTCTGACTCGGCGCTATGACGATCGAATCTCCCGTGTGAATACCCAGAGGATCCATGTTCTCCATATTGCACACAGCTACACAATTGTCGTAGACATCCCGCACTACCTCGTACTCAATTTCTTTGAAGTGGTGGAGGTATTGCTCGATGAGGACCTGCGGCGCAAATGCAAATGTTTCTTTCAGCATCGATTTCAGCTCCTGTTCATCCCGTGCGATTCCAGATTTCTGTCCTCCCAGCGCGAATGCGGCGCGCGTCATGACGGGGTACCCGATCTCGCGCGCCGCACGTACCGCATCCTCGACCGACTTGACTGCTTTGCTTGTGGGAGTCTTAATCCCCTGTTTATGGAGATGGTCCGCGAAGAGTTTGCGATCCTCCCCGATACGGATTGAACGTATCGGCGTCCCAAGCACCTCTACGTGGTATTTCTTGAAAATGCCCTTTTTTTCAAGAGCGAGTGAGCAATTCAGTGCGGTCTGTCCCCCGAACGATATTGCAACACAGTCAACATTGTCTTTCTTGATGACTTCTTCCACGAAATATTCGTTGACGGGGAGGAAATAAATGCGGTCTGCAAGTTTATGCGTGGTCTGATACGTCGCAATATTGGGATTGATGAGTATGACCGTATGACCTTCCTCCTTGAACGCTTTGACAGCTTGCGATCCGGAATAATCGAATTCTCCGGCCTGCCCAATCTTGAGTGCTCCGGAACCGAGGATGAGAATTTTTTTCGATTTTTTCATGAATTGATGACGTCAAGAAAACGGGTAAACAGCCATCCGGTATCCTCCGGACCGGGACACGCTTCCGGATGGAACTGTACCGACATAAACGGAAGTTTGGTATGAATGATGCCCTCATTCGTCCCGTCATTTGCATTGGTGAACCACGGTTTGAAATGATTTGGGATAGTGTCTACGACATACCCGTGGTTTTGAGTCGTCAGATAACATCGGTGGGACCCCTCCAGGATACAAGGCTGGTTTTGACTCCGATGGCCGAATTTCATTTTCTTCGTTTTCCCCCCTGCGGCAAGTGCGAGAATCTGATTCCCAAGACAAATGCCGAATATCGGGATCTTCGCTGCCATCGCACGCCGGACCGCATCGACTGTTTTCTTGGCATGCATCGGGTCTCCGGGTCCGTTGGAAACGATGATGCCGTCAAACTGATCTTTGAGAGTGAATATGTCGTAATCCCAGGGGACCATGATAACAGTGATCCCAAGATTCACGAGCGATGTAACAATGGTGCGCTTGGCGCCGCAATCGATGAGCACGACGGTATTGCGGCGCCACCTGTCGGTCACTTTGCGGGGAGCAAATCTCCTCACTGATTTGGTCGACACTTCGGCAACGAGATTGATTTTGTTCGGATCACGAAACGGCACGTCGTCATTGATGATTATTTTGCCCAGCGAAGCACCTGATGTCCGGATTTTCTTCGCGAGATACCGCGTGTCTTTGATTTCAAGCGCGGGGATATGTTCCTTACGGAGCCATGTACGTAATGTCATGACGGAAGAATGATGTGACGGTGTGTCGATATAGGTGGATACGATGAGTCCGGCTACCTGGATCTTGTCCGATTCCCATTGGTGCGGGATGGGGACGCCGTAATTGCCGATCAGCGGATATGTGAGCGCAAGTATCTGGCCGGCGAAGGATGGATCCGTGATCGCTTCCGGGTAGCCCACCATACCCGTGGCGAATACGACTTCCCCTGCCCGAGACAAATCGGCTCCGAACGATGCTCCCGCGAGTTGCGTCCCGTCTTTGAATAGTAAGGTTCCTGTCATACTACCGGGCCAATATACTTTGCATTAACGCCATCCGTATGTACATACCGTTCACCGCCTGCCGATAATAATATGCCCGCGGATCGGAATCGACTGCGGTGTCGATTTCCTCGATCCGCGGCAGGGGATCCATGATGATCATATTACTGTTTCCCCTCCTCTTGAGCAGCTGTGGAGTAATGACAAACTTCTTGAGGTACGAACGGTATTCTTTCGCCGATTTGAACCGTTCGATCTGCACTCTGTTCCAATACCAGACGTGTGCATCTCTCGGGATGTCGTTCTCATCATCGATCTCTGTGACGGTCAAACCTTTTTTCTCCAGCTCCCGCTTCAATTCTCCTGCAAGGCAGAGAGCCCGAGAGGATAGTACGAATGCGCGGTTGTTCTTAAACATGGCGAGACCATGCAGGAAAGAACGGATCGCCCTGCTATGCTTTGGGTCGATCCCGACAACACATGTAATCCTGTCCAATCTGTCGAATTTTTCGTACACGGTATAAAGATCGAGGAGCATCTGTGTCGGATGTTCATTGCCGCCGTCGCCGCCGTTGATGACCGGAACGGCGGCGACATCCGCGGCTCGCTGAGCAGATCCCGGTTCGCGGTGACGTATGACGATCGCATCCGCATAACCGTCCATCATCCGGATCGTATCTTCGAACGACTCTCCCTTGAACATGGATGTGACGGTCGTATTCTGAATACCGATGATACCCGCCCCCAACCGTTGTGCCGATGCGGAAAATGAATTGTGTGTTCTCGTGGACGGTTCAAAAAAAAGGAGCGCTATAATGCGCCCCGTTAAGGTGTTTGCGATGCGGGACGTGCCAATGTGTTTCCGCATCACATCCGCATGACGGAAAATATACGAAACGGATCGGGGATCAAAATCTCTGATGCTGAGTATATCTTTATTCTTGATCGGATTCCCTGTCTTCCCCATAGAAACGAAACTTGAAAACTTGTCGCATACAGTCTATCAAAGTCCGAAGAAAATACAAGACCGAAAGGATCAAGGAATGTCCGCTTGAAATTTATACATAAGTCGTTACAATGTATCATGGTAGGACTCGAAGGACTCACGTTCGACGATGTATTGCTCAAGCCCTCTTATAGCGACTTCTCACGCCAGTCAATATCACTTCAAACTAAGATAGCTGCCAATGTCACCCTTGATATACCATTCATATCGGCGCCGATGGACACTGTCACGGAGAGCGTCCTCGCATCGGAGCTTGCAGTGCTTGGAGGTATCGGAATCATTCACCGGAATCTGACTATCGCGTCACAAGCCAGAGAAGTACAGAAAGTGAAGAAAAAAAAATTCGCAGTCGGTGCGGCAATCGGCACAAGCGAAGGCTATCGGGAGAGGTTCGAAGCAATGGTACGCGCCGGGGCTGACTTGATCGTTTTTGACAGTGCGCACGGATACACCACTATCATGGTAAATGCCGTCAAGTGGGCAAAAAAAACATATCCTGATGTGTCTATCATGGCGGGCAATGTCGCGACATATGAAGGTGCGCTTGCATTGATCCGCGCCGGGGCCGACAGTCTGAGAGTCGGCATGGGCCCCGGCGCCATCTGCACGACACGGATAGTGTCCGGAATGGGCGTACCCCAGATCACCGCAATCATGGAGACAGCGAGGGCCGCAAAGCGTACCAAAACCCCCGTGATCGCTGACGGCGGGATCAAGTATTCCGGCGACATGGTGAAGGCGCTTGCGGCCGGAGCATCAGCGTGCATGTTCGGGAGCTTCTTCGCATCCTGCAAAGAAGCTCCCGGTACACTCTACCAATTGAGCGCCGACGAGATCCCCTCACGGTTCAAGAGTATCGTCGACCACAAACAACCGCGAAAGAAATATCTCTTCAAGACGTACCGGGGAATGGGATCCATCGGCGCCATGAAAAAAGGTGCAGATATCAAATCGGAAGACGAATATCACGGCAAGAATTACAAGGACAGAGTCCTCGTCGCTGAAGGCGTGGAGGGCCTCGTTCCCGTGAAAGGTACCGTAAGATCCGTCATCGAACAGGCAGTCGGCGGGATCCAGTCCGGTATGTATTATGTCGGATCCCGCACCATCCCGGAGCTTCAGAAAAATGCACAATTCATCCGTATCACTCACGCATCCCTCACCGAAAGCCATCCGCACAGCATCCTCGTCACTAATCCGGGCGAGAATTATATATGATTGCCATCATCGATTTCGGATCGCAGACGACGCACCTGATTGCACGCCGCCTTCGCGAACTCGGCGCCGAAACACATATAGTCGAACCGGAAAAAGCGCTCTCTTATATTAAGAATCATGGAGTCGCAGGAATAATACTTTCCGGAGGACCTTCAAGTGTCTATGAAAAAAATGCGCCGTCGATCGGCCGGGAGATTTTTGCACTTAAGATCCCCGTCCTCGGCATTTGTTACGGGGAGCAATTGATGACGCAATTGTTGGGCGGGACCGTCAAACCGGGCAGGAAAAAGGAGTATGGTCCCGCCCGCATCACAGTCAGGAAAAATCCGCTTTTCAATTCGATACCGACCGATACATTCAGCGTGTGGATGAGTCACGGCGATGAAGTGCGCAAAGTACCAAACGGCTTTGTCTCAATCGGCATTACGGACACCATTGCCCATGCCGCAATCGCACATCCGAAGAAAAAAATGTTCGGAATACAATTTCATCCCGAAGTCGTACACACTCAATTCGGCGAAACAATCCTTTCCAACTTTATCCGAATTTGCGGAATCACACCACATAGACAGTCCTTAAATAAAGAATTTGTCGCAAATCTCATAGACGACGTTAAAGAATCGATTCCCAGCGGTAGGGTGATAAGTGCGCATTCGGGCGGTGTGGATTCATCAGTGGCCAATATACTTGTACACCGAGCAATAGGCGATCGTCTTATCCCAATTTATATCGACACCGGATTAATGCGTAAAAATGAAACGAACCAGTTGGAGAAAATATTTAAGAAACATTTCCGCATGGAGATAAAAGTGATACATGCACAAAAACAATTTCTAACCGCTCTCAAGGGCATCACCGATCCCGAAAAAAAGCGCAAAATTATCGGCAAAACATTTATTGATGTTTTTGAAAAAGAGGCGAAGAAGTATCGCGCACAGTTTTTCGTCCAGGGTACGATTTACCCTGATGTCATCGAAAGCAAAGGGACGAAGCACAGCAAGAATATTAAAAGCCATCATAACGTCGGCGGACTCCCCGCACGAATGAAACTCACTCTTGTTGAACCGCTCCGGACGTTTTACAAAGATGAGGTGAGAAAAATCGGGAAACTGGTCGGGCTGCCGGACGAGATCATACACCGGCAGCCATTCCCCGGTCCCGGTTTTGCGGTGCGGATTATCGGCGAGGTAACGGAAAAAAAACTAGCAATACTCAGACTGGCGGATGCAATTGTCAGGGAAGAAGTACATACAGCCGGCCTTAATAATTCTATCTGGCAGGCATTCGCAGTATTTACAGGTATCAAGACAACCGGCGTGCGCGGAGATTTGAGGGCGTACGGCGACACCGTCGCCGTCCGCCTCATCGAAGCAACGGATACAATGAGCGCCCACTGGGCACGCGTCCCCCACTCACTTCTTGAGAAGATCAGCACCCGCATCGTCACGGAAGTCCCCCAGGTCAACAGAGTGGTCTACGATATCACGACGAAGCCTCCTGCGACGATGGAGTGGGAGTAACTTCAACTATGTCGCCTGGTTTGTACATAGGTCCATTATTCCTCTCAACTTGCTCCAAACCCTCAGCTACTCTTCCGTTCACTCCATCATCCATAACTATGATATGATCAAATCGATGGATTGCCTGTACTGGAGAACCGTTTGACTTCGCACCAATTGAAATAAATGTTGCTTTAGAGTCAACCGGACGAAAGTTGCCACTCGAATCGAACTCCAAAGTTCTAACCAACGTAGATCGCACTGACTTAACTTCGAGCTTTTCTTTCATATTTTTAAATTAAGTAGGATTAGGTAATTGAACTTCCCGTTGTGTCGGAATTATTGTCGACCATCCTTCCACTTCAATAAAAGTAACTTCACTATCAATCCCCACATTACTGGGTGGATTGCAGAGGTCCACTAATACCGTTCCATCACAGATAGAGGTGCCACGCTTTTGTAGTGCTTCATATGTAGCGCTATCCGGTGATATTGAAAAAGCTGTACGCGGCTCTACCAAAACGGTTCCATCAGACAATAAGTCACCACAGACCTCGCCACCTTTTGGCTCAACTTTCACAACTGTACCACTACCAATAAACACTTTGCACCATCGTTCTGGCATATAAGCGTTCATAGTATTAAATATTTACTAGTGATACTATGTTTTCGATCACACTTGTGATTAAAGGTAGGCGTTGAGGCCGCCGAGCGGAGTGAAGGCGGCTGAGAATGCGGTGTCGTTGCACTTCTTCAGCTGTGACGGCGTAAGAATCTTACGTTTTAACAATATTTCAAATTGTTTATACAAATGCGCACCCTCAATCATCTCAGGCCAGTCAGTATTGATACAAAACGGCACTTTGTAACTTACAAACCTGTTCAGGATGTACGTCATTTCTTTCCAGTCCGATACCGCCTTTGTCATAAGATTGGAGAGGGGACACACCTCCAGCACAATATTCCGTTTCTTCAGCTCTTTCATGAGCGGAATATCATATGCCGCTTTGATACCGTGACCAATCCGTTCAGGCCTAAGATACTCGATGACATCCCGCATATCGTTGGCGTCATCCGCTTCGCCGGTATGAACGGTCACTTTGAGGCCCGCTTTGCGGGCCTCACCCACAAGCGGTTTGTACTCCTTCATCCGGAAGTCGGGATTGCCGGGACCTGCGATATCAATACCGACCACACCTCTTCTCCGGTATTTGATTGCCTTCTCCACAATAACGGCATTTTTATGAATATCGAATTCCCTCCCGAGACAAAATATGATGCCCGCGCGCAGATCACGGTATTCCAGGAGCGCGCGCTCCATCCCTCTCAGCATAGCCATGATGACATGGTCGAGATCATCCTGTCCTTCATGATTGTGCTTCATCGGATTGTTCCGGAGCTCGATAAGAGTGATATTGTTGCGGTACGCGCCGGACATGATCTCGTATACAGCCCGTTCCACCGCATAGGTGCCAGACGATAATTTATCAAGAAGCGGATGGTAAATCGAGTCAAAATATTCCTTGAGTCCCATCCGTTTGGACGGACTCAATGTCACGTAGTTGATGAACTCATGATAATCCTTCTTGGGGAGTTTGAATCCGGATTCATGTGCGATCTGCCAGTAAACGGAAGGATTGATTGATGTGCCGAGGTGAGCGTGGAGCTCGGCAAACGGGAAATTGATCTGATCCATTTCCTATTTTACTTTGTCGGAGTCAGATCTTCAAACAGAGATGGATCGATGCCAACCTGCGCAAAATGGATTGCTTCCTCGACAAGTTCGTGAAATGATGTACTACCTTGATCAACATTTTGAATAGATTCAACAGCTCCAATATCCAATAAGTATCCAAGCTCAAGTCCTCCGGCGATTTTCAGTGCACCCTCTCCTCCAAGAGATACATTCATTTTCGCAAGATATGCCTGGAATGTTTCTTCTCTCATCAATTCATTAATCTGTTCAAGATTGAGAATAATATTGAAATCACGTTGCCTGATCTGTGCTTTTTGTCCCTCCCATTTCACGCCGCTTGCCGCATGGATGATATAAAAGGGTTTAATTCCTTCTTTTTCTATCCGCTTCATTTCCTCCAGATCTTGAAGGATATTTTCGAGTGTTTTGTATTTCCCGATATTCTCTTCCAATCCAATTCCGTCATCTCCGACTCTAACCCTGCTCACCATTATATCGCTGGCAACAAGTAGTCTACCGTTTATTGGCACCTTTAATTCATCCGCTGCAGCTGATGCTAAATCGAGTTTATACTGCACAACCTGCTGCACGCCTTCTTTGTTCGGCTCGTCATTCGAAGGGGTTGTCAATATTTTCTTGCCGGGATACAATTCGCCCAAATAGTATTTTCGACGTGCACTCTCTCCCCCGAGAATTATAGATTTGGCAGGTAATAAACGTTCCGGTACTTGCAATAATAGAGGTGTAGATGACCCTCTCTTCTCCGGTAATCGGATTGGTGAAATGAAGTCTTCCGGCATGGCATATTATACCGCGAATATCCGACTCCCTTGCGTAGATTGACGAAGACTGATATCATAACATTCATGCTCTCGGTCGATTATATCCGCGCAAACTCAACGCTCGTCATCGATGCAATCAAAAACAAAAATCGCGAAGCGGATGTTCCCGCGCTATTGAAGCTCGATAATGAACGCCGTGATCTGGTCCGACAGACACAATCACTTCGGGAGAAACGCAATGCGCTCTCGAAACAACATGTCTCCGATGAAACACGGTCGGAAGGGAAAAAAATAAAATCAGAACTGCAGAAATTGGAGAGTCGGCTGGGGGAACTCGAGGAGAAGATACGTGCAATACAGATCACCATCCCCAACGTACCGCTTGAAGAAGTGCCGATCGGGAAGGATGAGAAGGATAATGTCGAACTGCGGAGGCATGGCGACATACCGCAGTTCGGCTTCGCGCCGCGCTCGCATCTGGAGCTCCTGGAAGCTCTCGATGGAGCGGATACGGAGCGCGGCTCCAAGATTTCCGGATATCGCGGGTACTTCCTCAAGAATCAGGTTGCCGTACTCCACATGGCGGTCATGATGTATGCACTTCAGAAACTCTCACAAAACGGATACACGCCGATCATCGCGCCTTCGATCGTGAAAGGATTCACACTCTTTGGCACCGCGCAGTTCCCGTGGGGCGAACGGGAAGTATATAAACTCAACGACGAAGACGCATATCTTGCCGGGACCGCGGAAGTGCCGGTGACGTCGTATTATTCCGGTGAGACTCTGAACGATAAAGATCTGCCGAAAAAATTCGTCGCGTTCTCCCCCTGCTTCCGACGGGAAGCCGGGTCATACGGCAAGGATACGAAAGGACTCTACCGCGTCCATGAATTCTGGAAAATCGAGCAGGTGATAATCGGACGCAACGATATCGAAGAATCCAAGAAGCTTCACGAGGAGCTTCAGGCCAACTCGGAACAGATATTGCAATACTTGGAGCTCCCCTACCGCGTCCTCCTCATGTGCACAGGCGACATGGGAGAACCCCAAATGAAAAAATATGATACGGAAACATGGATGCCGTCGCGCAATGCATACGGCGAGACCATGAGCAACTCGATCATGGGAGACTACCAGGCTCGACGGCTCAACATCCGTTACAAGACTCGCGACGGCAGGACGGCGATTGCCCACACACTGAACAACACGGCAATCGCCTCCCCCCGCATCCTCATCGCCCTCCTGGAGAATCACCAGCAGGAAGACGGCTCGATCCGCATTCCCCACGCTCTCACACCATTCACCGGCTTCGATACAATCAAGTAGTTAATCAGTCCACTGTAAATAATTATTTCCATATTTTAAATGCCTAGTGAATTAGTGAAACAAATACCAATTACGGACCGGCTTGCATCGTTGGTCGCCGGTGAAGATTCCCTTACGCTCGGACAAATTGCAGGAATATTACATAATGAATATCCTTCTATAGGGGATGCGGAAATGATCGAACAGATCATGAGAAACACTCCGACTTGCGATTCACTGTATCCCAGGGTGAAAGATTTTATTACTACCGCTCGAAGATTGGGTCATTATGTCGCAATATGGACTTAATCAAGTGATCCCATAGGGCAGAGAGTAAAAGTAGAATCGTCCGGTTTGACGGACCAGGCGCAACCTTTCATCGCAAAAAATAAAATCGTGGTGATCGAAACGATAATACGAGAAGCCGGAGAATATTTCAAAACCGATAAAATTGACAGTTTAATATTTTTTGACGATTCCATTCTCAAACTACATGATGCAAATGTGGAAATTGAAAGATTAAGAAGGTTGAGAAATCTCCATGTTCCAGATAATATAATTTTTAACTGGATGAAAATGGATCCTAAGTCCAATAGGATTCCGAATGATCCAAACATTGTGAGCTTTATTGATTCTGGCTCAGTACAACAGAGAGCGTCATGGGATGAAGTGCATCGTTCGAATATTTTGGGAGTACGAAGTGTCGCTTTTTTTGACTTCGACAGATCAAGTCTTAATTTGATTGAGCATTCAAAGAAAATGGGGTCGAAACTACAACAAGCTATTTAGTTTTTTTGATCCGAAATTATTTTTTAATCTTCGGCACTGCTACATTGCAATACTTGTTTTCCGTACCGCGGAGGAAGTACTCCTTTGACTTACCGCACTGCTTCTGCACTACATCTTCGGGCATATTGAACCATGAATTTTTATTACTGTACGATGTGAGGAGGTACGTCATGATGCGATTCCAGATGGGGGCGGCGCCGGTGATACCGCTCGTAAGAGAAGGATTCATCGGTGTATTGTCGTTGTTGCCTACCCACACGACGACGAGGTATTCCGGTGTATAGCCGATCGTCCAGTTGTCTTTCTTCTGATCGGTGGTGCCGGTCTTGACTGCTACTCTGTAGCCCGGCACCTCGAGGGCGGAGCGCGCGCCAAAGGCACTTTGGCGCGCCGCCGGATCGGACAGGATGTCGGACATGATATAGCTGATTCCCGGATCAAGAACACGCTGGGACCGCGACGGTTTCTCGAATATTACGGTATCCGTTTTGTCGGTGATATATGAGATGGGAGTAACGTCGATCTTATTCCCCATATTGGCAAAGACTCCGTATGCACGGGCCATATCAATCATTGTCACCTCTGCACCGCCAAGCGTCAGCGAGAGTCCGTACCGCTCCGGTTCGTTCCATGTGGTGATACCCATCCGCTTCGCATGGTCAATGAAATCGGGTACGCCGACGTAATTGAGCGTCCGAACCGCGGGAATATTATATGAGTTGCCAAGCGCGGTGCGGAGCGTCACCCTCCCGTGGAACCGGCCGTCATAATTGACGGGGCGGTATGCAGGCGCTCCGGCAGACTGGAACGATACGGGTGTGTCATCGATCGGCGACGCCGCAGTCAATCCCTTGGCGAGTGCGAGAGAATACATGACCGGCTTGATCGAGCTCCCCGGCTGACGGAGAGCCGTGACAACATTGAATGCTCCCGACGGTGAGCCGAAATAGTCTACCGATCCCGCCATCGCGAGTATCTCCCCCGTCGCCGGCTTCGTCACGAGCGCAGCAGCATTGTTGACATTGAGACCGCGGATCTTATCCACTTCCTCGGCAAGAATTTGTTCAACACGATCCTGGATCGTGAGATCAAGCGATGTGACTACATTGAGACCTCCTTCCTCGACAGTGCGGATCCCGAACAGTTTGTCCAGTTCGTTCCGCACGTAAAACACGAAGTGCGGTGCCTTGATGGATATCTGCGGCGGCGCCGTATCAACCGGCGCCGCCGCCGCCTTTTTATACTGATCGGATGTGATGTATTCCTGCCTGAACATATTCTTCAGCACATCGTTCCTACGCACTTTGGCAAGCTCCGGATTGGCAAACGGGGAATATATAGACGGCGAAATCGGAAGTCCGGCAAGGAGTGCGGCTTCTTCCAGGGTCAGGTCTTTGGCACTCTTATCGAAGTATGTATTCGCCGCTTCTTCTATACCGTACGCGGCTCCGCCATAAGGAACCTGATTGAGATACATTTCAAGAATCTCTATTTTGCTATAAAGGCGCTCTGTCCACAATGCCAGTATGATTTCTTTCAGTTTGCGTTCGATCGTACGCTCCGGACTCAAGAGCGCACTCTTGACGAGCTGTTGAGTGATCGTTGATCCGCCCTGTACCGTCTTCGTCACAATGAACTCCCTGATTGACCGCCCGATTCCGCTGTACCATGCAACACCGCGATGATTGAAGAAATCCTTGTCTTCTATCGCGACTGCCGCCTGATATACGTAGGCAGGAAGCTCCCGCAACCGCACCGGCGTCCTGTTTTGTTCCCGGTAAATCTCATACATCGGTTTCCCGTTCCTGTCATAAATATGTGTCGAGAGTGAGTAATTAATCTTTCCGATATTCCGCGGTGAAGGGAGTGACTTCACTATCGTGTACCCTTGATACACTGCAAATAATACCATTGAGGTAATGAACCCTATAGCAAAGTATTTAAAGCCTATATAAAATATTCTTATCGGCCGTTTCTTCTTCCGTATTTTTTTCTTTTTAATCGTAATTGGCGTATGGGTAAGTTTCTTTTTCTTGTCCGGTTTCTGCGAAAAAGACGGTAATTTAAGCCTTATAGAGCGTATTTTTGCAATCGTAAACTTTGTTATACTTTGTACTATTTTGATCGAGAGTTTTATGATTTGACCCGCGGCATACTTGCCGGTTTCTCCAACGAAGATGAGCACATTTACGATGAGAAGGAGGATATAGTAAATGTATTTCATCGGTGTAATTTTAGCACAATCACACCGATGTCACAATACGTAAAATAATTGTATTCGGAGATTTTATGAGGTCACAATTGACTCGGTACTTTCGTAAGCCGTGCCTTGACTACGAGCCTGTTCCAATACGTCCCGGGAGGTACGCATGTTATGAGAGTGAGCTGTGAATCACTATAATCCTGGTTCAACACGGAGATTTGGTCCGGTTTGACCACAAACATATCGTAGATTTCATATTCATAGTTCGTCCCGTCTACCGTTGAGATGATATGATCGCCCTTGTTCAAAGACGGAAGATACGTGAATATTGTCTTATAATCCTTAACGTCGTACAATTGCGGCAAGGTCGAATGCCCAAACACTACCACATTCCCTCCCTCTCCCGGAAGGGAAGCCGGCGCATAGTGGACCAATCCTTTCGTCAGATCATCTCCCCCGACCTGCACTCGTGCGGACTGGATATTGAGCTTGGGAATCGACATCGTATACTCCCGTACGGTATTGATCTTCGTTTTCACCTGATCGGAAACGCGGGTATTGGATGTGGGAAACCAGAGACTTGCTTGAGTGAAATCCTTCAAATTCTCTGTGTATCCGTTAGATTCCGCACCAAGAACCGTGTGCGCGATTTGGAGCGAAGACGCGATGTTGGTATCGGGAACCGGCTGGGTGATCTTATTAGTGAGAAAAACCCGGGAATATATCTCGAATGAAATGATCGGATAAAATGCCCAAAATAAGAGGAGTGAGCCGATGATAAGCGCACCGTAGGACAGGATATTCGCCGTGCGTTTGACGATGCGGTTTTCTCTTTTGTAACTATAGAGTGCCATATTGCGGTATGATCATTGTTCTTCGAACCTGATATCTACTGTGATATTCTCTTTCCGCAGCGGCAGCCAGCCATTGAGCATAGTCAAGGGATGTGTGACAGAAATGTCGGCGGAACGCGCGTGGAATGTATCCTTGAGTACGCGTTCCGCCGAAGTGTTTTTTTTGGCGATGATGGCGGGCGCGACCCTGCTCAATTCAATAGTCGGGGTCGCGCGTGCAGTGATGTCAAGAGCTACTTTGGTAGATGTCTTACTCTTCACCGCAGATCGCACCGATACTTCAATTTCCGATGGCTTGATGACGAACCCCTCTTGTGTTTCTCCTTTAAGTTTGTCGGCGAGCAAAGATTGGAGCGATCCTGCGTCATAGTAGTATGACTGTGTGATACCGGTCGCTTTGAGTTGGACTACCTCCGCCTCCTGAGACACTGCCGGTGTGCTCTTGACATCGGTGAGCGATACGCCGGACAACTGCGGGACTTCTATCCTTCCCTGTCCGGATGAATCGCCTGAAGACTTCTCTTTTTTTTGTTTTTCTGCAATTGTCTTTTTGAGCGATTCGACATCGGCGGACGAAACGATTGTGACAGTTTTTTCAGATCCCCCGGTGAATTCATCGGCATTTTTGGCTATTACTTCACTTTCCGGTTCATTGTCCACCGTGAATTTATTACCGCCTGAAAGATTGTATTCCGTACCGATAGCGGATGCCGTGACACGGGAATCTTTCGTACTTGCCGTGATATCGCTCGCGTCGCCTTCCGCGGATGCAATCGTGACATCGTCGTCCAGGACGAAGGCAATACCACCCGGTCCCTTGATGGTCGTACCCGATTCGAAAGACTTGCTCCCGCTCAAACTGCTGTTGTAAATCGTCACGCTCCCTTTCGCTTTCTCCCCGATTGTTTTGCTTCCTGTTGCCTTCTTTGTTTCGGTGAACTGGGCGGATGATGTGGCGAGATTCAGCTGGATATCTTTATCGGTGAGCTCAACGGTTTTCTTAATAGATTGCGCGGGCATCACAACAGTTACGGTAGCTTTGTGAAAAAAATATTCGAGCACACCCGCCGAAATCACGATAAGAAGCACGCCAATACCCGCAAGGAGGGTATGGGAGAGTGCGATCCGCGGCATACGTATTGATTGTAGTCCCGCGAAAATATTTTTTTTCGGTTTTTCGGACGATTCGCTTTCCGCTTCCATATCCTTGTCTGTGTCACTCCCGCGGCGATCGGCGTCAACGTCGTCCCCGATGACGAAGCCCATGGTATCTTCGGCGCCGGCCTGCTCTTCATCTCCATATACGACAGCCGGCGCTTTCTTCCCAAGGACTTGTCCCGAAAACAGTGAAATCAGACTTGATTCAAGTGTCTTGAGCGTGATGATCTCAATATGCGGTTGCGTCTCAAACACATCCCCGTTGAAGTCATCCCTGAACGAACCGAGTTGTTCAGCATCCGAATCTGAATAGGAATAAATAAAGAGATCCTGTGGGATCGCCACGGTCGGCTTGATCTCGACTAATGTTTCGTTGACGGACCGCGCGATACCCTCCGTTGTATTGATCTCTTTGTGGTAGGAAACGTGTCCGTTATGATAAATGAAGAGTGTAGCACGATTCACATCAAGCTCCAGGAGGATCATGGAGGGTGGCATCCGTTTCTTATTTTGTACATACTCTGAGACCGCTTCCCGTGCCTCGATATATCCGAGCGCTTCAAGATCAAGACTCTTGACGAGTTCCTTGATTTTCTGCAGATATGGCCTGCGGATCTCGTGCGTCGTGAAATCGATGATGTGTGAGAATACGAAGAATATCGCCTTGTCCGGTACATCTCCGAGTCCGGTCTCCAGACGGTAAAGTGCATCGTCAATATCTTCGACAATATGTTCCCATCCGTTTGTATAGGTGAATCGTTCGTTATGAACGGATTGGAGCGTACCGTCAAGAGACTGCAGCACATGCACGATGCCTCCCTTCTCCATCAGGAAGATAGCCAGATACGAACCGTGGGTGCTCCGCTTCCGTTTGGGGAATACCTTCTTGAACATTGCCGGTATTGATACCATACCCATTATTTTATCTTAAATTTTTCGTATTCCTGCGCAATACCCTGTTTCGCGGTGTTGAGCGCAGCTGTGTAGCTTATCCCCTTCGTCGTGTCATTGATTGCATTCCGGATATACGTGACGATTGCATCGTTTAGACCATTGTCGTATGTGCGGTCTATGGAAGGTATGCTCACCATACCCTCGGCTTCCTGTATTACGGGAGCAAGTATTTCGTTTTGCAGGAGCGATGAGCCCAGGTCGACGCGCGAATACGCCATACCGAACGGGCGTATTCGCGCCTGAATCTCATGCATTTTTTGCTGTGATTCTTTTTCCGACAGGAATTTGAGAAACTTCCATGCCTCAACCTGATTCTTGCTGTACTTCGATACGCCTTCCGCCCAATACGTCGCGATCGAAACCTGTTTGGTAGCAGGTATGCGGGGGACTGATGTGACTTCGAGCGCAAGCTGGGGATTAGCCTGCTTGATCGCGATCAGGTGCCATGTGGGGACGATAACCATCGCGACTTTCTCCTCGATGAATGCCTGGGTTGAGTTGGGCATTGTCTCATCCCAGAACGCGTCCGGACCCTCAGCGAATCCCCGGTACCCTTCGAGTGCTCCGGCCGCTTCCGGTTGATCAAGTTTGGTGATATCTGCGCCGTTCTGGACGAGAAAAAGCGCAAAAATATCGGAGAAATGATCGACATTCTCCGCTGTTCCGAGCGCTATACCGGACGTGATGATCGTGCCGGAAGAATCCTTCACGGTGAGCTTGGATGCATAGTCAACCACGTCCTCCCATGTAGTCGGCGGCGTGCTAATGCCCGCCTGCTTGAACAGGTTATCGTTGTACGCGAGTACGAGCCCGTCGATATAGAGCGGGATACCGTAATACTTGTCCCCAATTTTCATATCTTTCTGGCTTATGGCGTAAAATATTTTTTCATAATCACCCGTACCCAACACGTTGTTTGGTATCGGCGCCACAACATCGGTCATCTGCGGTAGCCAGGTATTGTGAAACCGGAAGATATCCGGACCTTGGCCGGTTTTACTTCGCGTCAGTATCTTCTCCCGGTATTCCTGGGGCGTCATCTTGAGGTAATCGACCGTCACTTTCGGATTATTCTTCTGGTATTCATCAATCAGAGGCTGGTACACTTCTTTTTCTTCCCAAATTCCCCAAAACGTGAGTGCAATATTCTCGGGTTTCTTGTTACGGGTTGCAAGAAACAATGATACGATGAGTCCAAATGCGATAAGGAAGAAAAGAATAGCTCCTCCGATGATGAAAAATTTGGTTCTGTGTTCGCCGAAGGAAGAATCAAACGCTTCCGGAGGCGGCGGAGGGAACGTCTCGTCAACAGGGGTTTCTTCCGTCACCATCGCGCCGCCTCCGGCGGGGGGAGCGTCCGCTTCGGGGACATTGAGCGTGACCTGAGCGAGCGGTTCATTGTGCGCTGCTTCCTCTATCGGTTGGGGATGATCCGATGCGGGATCGGGAGGCACAGGCGGCTCGCTGCTGGCGGGAGGGGATTGATTTTGCCCGTCAATTATCTTATCATCTTGCATAGATTCATGATATCAAATCACACTACTAAGAATAGCTTCTTTTTGAAGTTTTTGCTAGTTAAAATCACCCTCCTACTCGTCATAGGTTTCATCGGTATTTCCTACATTATTACGAGAGAAAAACAGCTGGCCGACCGGATGTATCCCAATGTATATATTGACAACATTCCGGTCGGCTCGTACACCAAGTCCCAGACTGTTTCGCTGTTTCGCGGCCAAAACGATATGCTTGATTCGCTGACTGTCACAGTGCTCTATAAAGAGGCCCCGATCGCGACGTACTCTGCGGCCGATCTGTCCATGCGCTCCAATATCGAAGACATCGTCGAGCGTGCCTATTTGATCGGCCGCGTGTCTCACACACCTTCCCGCGTGTACCAGAAGCTTATCACACTGTTCAATCTCGCTCGATTTGATTTCGATACGAAAGTCACCTACGATTCCGGTGTCGTCAGCGAATTCGTCCTTAATACGGAACTTCAATACAATAAACCAGCCAAAAATGCACTCTTCAAATTCGAGAACGGACGCGTATCGTCGTTCCGGAGCGAGGAAAACGGACTCGCGCTCAAAACAGAAGACTTCGTACAGACACTTGAGCGTGATATTACGGCACTGAAAAAAACACCGAAAAATATCGTGGTTTCTCTGGAAGATGAAGTAATAGTGCCGGAAGTGACCCTCGCGAAGGCCAACAGCTTCGGCATTCAGGAATTAATCGGTGAAGGGAAATCCGACTATAGCCACAGCATACCGGAACGTATCCACAACGTCATTCTCGCAACATCCAGATTCAACGGCGTACTCATCGAGCCGGGGAAGGAGCTCTCGTTCGGCGAGACGATCGGCGATATTTCCAGTGCTACCGGATACAAGCCGGCATATGTGATCAAAAACGGCCGGACCGTACTTGGAGACGGAGGCGGCGTGTGTCAGGTGTCGACGACACTCTTCCGCGCCGCCCTCAACACCGGGCTCCCGATCACTGAACGCCACGCACATGCCTATCGCGTCGGGTATTACGAAAACGATGCCCCTGCAGGATTGGACGCCACCGTTTTTTATCCAAGTGTTGATCTCAAGATCAAGAACGATACGCAGGCACATATCCTCATCGAAACGTTCGTGGACGAAGCGAACAAAATCGTCACGTTCCGGATGTTCGGTAAGAAAGACGGGAGGCGTGCTGAGACGACGACACCGGTACTGAGCGGCATTTCCGCACCGCCTCCCGCCGTCAACCAGGAAGATCCTACGCTCCCCCGCGGCGTCACCCGCCAGGTTGATTTCCCCGCGTGGGGAGGGAAAGCATCATTCACGTATAAAATTTATCGTCCCGACGGGGCGGTAGAGGAACAGGTATTCTCATCTAACTACCGCCCCTGGGCCGCCGTCTACCTCGTCGGGACAAAGGAGTAATATTCAGTTGCATCTTGTCGATAATTGAGTTATAAACCGACTATGGAACGGTTTCGACCTACAGTCCGGGGAGACGGTAATTTTGATGAACGAGTTCGACATGCGCCAGAGGATCAAGTTTTACGAAGTACTTGTAGACCGGATCCAGCTGTTCACGGCACTCAGCCAGAACGCTTCAGTTTTGCAAATAAACCGAAAGATACCTACGAGGGAGGTGGTAGGGGGCGCAACCATATCGAAGTGAAGATTGTTAGAGCTACCCATCCACTTGAATCCGACAGAAGAGCTATTGAGAGGAGTCTTGAAGAGGAGGGTGATGGTGGGGATAACAATAATACGTAACTTCTCAAAAAATCTTCCGTAACATCTCTGTATTTACGATCCTCTGCCGCAAATATTATCGAATAATTAGAGTCATTTATCGGAAGAGGCGGGGGCGGCCGAGTTTGTAGGTAAGATCTTTTACATTCCGCTTGCCGATCTCTCTGGCTGGCACGCCCCCGACGATTGACAGCGGCTCCACGTTCTTTGTCACGACTGCGCCCGCGGCAACGACTGCTCCCTTCCCGATTGTGACGCCGGGGAGCACGATCGCCCGCGGGCCGATAAAAACATAATCTTCAATAATCACCGGTTTAGTCTCTGCTTTGAACTCCGCGTCATGCACATCATGTTGAGAGTTATAAATCATCACCTCGGAAGCCAGTGCCACATGATTGCCGATCCGCAATGATCCTCTCCCGTCAAGAGTCGACTTCTCTCCGATGACCGTATCCTCGCCGATAGTGATACCGCTCGGATCATATACTGTGAGACCGCGGTGTACGGAAGATCCCTTGCCGATCTTCATACCAGCCGTCCGCTGTATCGTCTTGCGGACATTGTGAGACGGGATGTGATCGAGAAACGATAACAAATAAATCCCGGATTCCTGGAGAATATTTTGCATACGATTCAGTATACGGGCCCCCAACTCGCCGGACGGGATCTCGTTTCCTTTGCTGTCTTTCATATCGGCAGATTCATTATACAGAATTAGCGATAACTTTCCGGTAAACCGAAATCGTCTCAGACGTCATCTTGCGGAACGAGAACCGGTCGTCGTCGCTTTTGCTTCTTTTCTTCTGAGATTTCAGCACCGACTCTATTGAAGTGCGGATACTGTAGGGATCGGACGGATCAAACGGTGTGAATTCATTCCCCATCGTCTCATGGAAAACCGGTATATCTGACGCGATCACGGGACACCCGAAATGACGCGCTTCTATGAGTGTCAGACCAAATCCTTCCGAGAGTGAAGGGTGCACCAAAGCACGGGCATTCCGGTAAAAATAGATGAGATCGTTGAGAGTGGGATTGTGGTAAAAAACGACCCGCTCCCGAAGTCCGAGTTCGCGCACTTTCTTCCGTATGTCGGCACTGAAATAGTCGTCCGGGCCAACGAGTATGAGCGGGATCGGTACTTTCAGCCCCCGTACCGCTTCCAGCAATTGTGCAATATTCTTGTGGGGATAAAAATTCCCGATATAGAGCAGGAATGGAGCAGGGAAAACGTTCGCGAGCGACCGATTCTCATACGCCTTCAATAACCGTTCATTCACCCCTTCGTGCGTGACAAAAATTCTGTCACTGGCTTTGATGCCATACATTCGAATGATCTGGTTTTTGACGGCGCGGGACGGCACGATGACGGCCCGCGCATTCCTGACAGAAGAGCTGATCACCTTCTTCATTGCGAAATATTTGGGGTAGTACTCAAGCGTCGACTTCGTCGACGCCTTCCCCGTCTTGAAAAGGATCGGTGTGAGGTCATGGATGGTCGATACGAACGGTTTGCGATACAGGATCGGGTAGCTGAAATACGTGAAATGCATCAGGTCGGGGTCATCGGCATTGAGCAGCTGCATATAAGAAGTCTGCTCTGCGATCGAATGCCAGCGGTAGGGCGCATGACGGACCGTCATGCGCCCGCTTCTTGGCAGTAGATCTGTATCCTCTTTGCGTGCATAGATCAAGAATTGCCATTCCTCCGGAGCAATACGATCAATGTGGTGGAGGAGGTTGTACACATAGACGCCAACGCCTGTCTGGGAAATGAGTCGTGCATCAATGCCTATTTTCATAGTGATTATGATCCCTTTGATTTTTTAAATTCAATCGCACGGTACACAACCTTGTTCAGCAATTCTGGATAATGGACCGCATAATGTTTCCGGTAAAAAATGTTCATTGCGTCAAAAAAATATGTGGACGTTTTGCGCTTTATTGCAACGTCCGTATGCTTCATACCACTCTGGCCTTTGATATGAGTAATGCATTGGAGCGGGTAGTACATCACCGTATATCCTGCCTGCTTGATTCGGAATGCCAAATCCACATCCTCGCCGTACATAAAAAATGCCTCGTCAAACCCTTTAATTTTCATAAACAATTCGCGGTGCATCATAAAGAATGCGCCACTGATCGCATCGACTTCGTGTATCGTAGTGCGAGGAAGATGAGTCAAATGGTATCCGCCAAATAGTCGGTTCAAGATTGGGAGCGGGCTCGAGATACGCTCGAGCCCGCTCAGGTAGGTAAAGGAACGCCAAATCGTAGGGAATCCCCGATGGCATGCCGGATCAATGGTGCCGTCGGGCAGGACGAGCTTGATCCCGAGAGCGCCGACTTTCGGGTGATCATCCAAATACCTGATCAGCTCTCCTGCTTTCAGCGAATTCACCACCGTGTCGGAATTGAGGAATAGTAGATAGTTCCCGACAGCTAGTGAAGCGCCGATATTATTCGCTTTCGAAAAGCCAAGATTTGCTCCTGTTTCATGTAATTTCAGATTGCGATGCTTATTGCAGAGTACGGCAACTGCATCTGCTGATCCGTCTGTGGAGCCGTTATCCACCACGATCACCTCCGCTGACAGGGATTTGTCACCTGAGAGCGCGTTAAATACCGAGTGCAGTGTATTCGTAAGGAGCTCTTTGGTATTATGCGAAACGATAATGATGGATAGATCCGCCATACCTTATTATACGCACACGGATGCAGCGAATTACCGTTTCGGCGACTGCTTCTGTCTGCGTGCTTTGCCGCCCGTACCTACTTTGCGGCGTTCACGGACACGCGCATCGCGGGTAAGGAGCTGCTCTTTCTTGAGAAGCGGTCGAAGTGTGGCAGTGTCGGACTTGCTCAATGCTTGGGACAGTCCGTGAATGATGGCATCGAGCTGGCCTCGTTTGCCCCCGCCTTTCGTAATGATCGACAACACGAATCTGTTCTCTACCTGGGCTGTTTCGAATGGTTTCATGATGCGTGTCCGGTCGGTGGATACGGGAATTGCCTGCTCCACCGGTTTGCCGTTGATCACGATCGTACCGGCTTTCAGTTTCTCCGTCCCGACCGTCGCCACTTTTTCGCGGTTCACAAGGTACAGCCGTACCCGCGCAACCGCTTCTTTGCGCCGGCCGACCGCTTCGTAATACTGGATTGATTTCGCTTTCGACTTCGCCATAGTTAGTGTTTGGTGGAAAATTTATCACTGTACGGATGGTCCGCCTCCGGGTATACGAACAGGCGGGACATGCGTTTGTCTCTCAATTTGTTTTTGGGTAACATTCCTGACACTGCATGCTTGATCATCATCGATGGATTAGTTCGCGCTACATCGGCGGCCTTCAGTACCTTCCGGCCGCCGGGATACCCGGAATACCGGTCATAAGTCTTGTCCTGGAGCTTGCGACCCGTGAGTATGGCATGCTGCGCATTAATCACTACCACAAAATCGCCATTATCAAGATGGGGAGAATAATGCACCTTGTGCTTCCCCTGAAGCAGTGAGGCTACGGAGGTCGTCGTCCTGCCGAGCACTTTCCCCTTCACATCGATCAGATGCCATTCGCGTACTATCTGGGATTCTCTCTGCGGTTTGGTTGAGTGTGTCGCTTTCATATATTATTTCTTCTTTTCTTTCGAAACTTCCTTCGGTTCCGTCGTTTCTTTCACCGGCTCTACTGATTTTTCAATGACTACGGGCACTATCCAGTCGAGTCTCACGACGAGTGCCCCATCGGTGGGACGGACATTGAGACGCTTGGATGTCACGAATCCGCTGTTCCTGTCCTTGAATACCGGAGCTACCTGCTTGATTGTCCGGTCCACCACGGCCCGGTCAGCCACCATTTCGAGCATTTTGTTGTACGACGCACGATTATTGGTTTTCGCATGGGATACGAATCGCTCGATCTGCGGCTTGAGGAATCGGGCTTTGCGCTGAGTCGTCGTGATTTTCCCATGGTTGAGGAAATTGATCAGCAACTTGCGGCCCAACATCTCATTGGCGTCCTGGCCGTGCCTGAATTTGATCGTTCGCTGTCTGTGTCTCATGGTTGTTAATAACTTATTGAGTCTGGCTCAAGTCAATGCCCATTTTTTTAAGTTCCTCTTCGATGAGCACGAATGACTTCTTGCCAAGACCTTTGACTCCTACCAGTTTCTCACGGTCAACCTTCACGAGGTCGGCAACTGTCTCGATGTTTTCGCGAAGCAGTGCATTTATGACTCGCGAGGGGAGATTGAGCTCATCGATGATGATCTCCTTGAGTTTCTGGTCGACCGCCGTATCAAGTGCGGGTTTCGATACCTCGGATTCTTCCTTCGTCTGCAAGTCGTCCTTGCCGGAAAGAATATATGCGAAGTGTTCGGACATGACGCGCGACGCCTGCTTAAGGCTTTCCTCCGGACTGACGGTACCGTCAGTCCAGATTTGCAGGACGAGCCGGTCATAGTTCGTCTTGCGGCCGACCCGCGCTTCTTCGATCCTGAAGTTGACTTTCGTGACCGGTGAAAAATACGCGTCTACGGCAATATGTTCGGACGTTTCTTTCTCGATCTCATCCTCCATCCGTGATCCGACACCGGATTCAACTACTGCTTCGATGCTCAACTTCCCTTTGTCGTCGGTGATTTCGGCAATATACAAATCCTTGTTTGCCACTTGGATATCACCCTTGACATCGGCGCCGGTCACTTGATGTGCACCCTTCACATCAATCGTGATCGTATATTTGCCGTCTTTGACGGATTCGAACCGGAGCTGTTTGATGTTCAGAAGCATCTCGAGTACGGATTCCTTGACGCCTTTGACGGTGCTGAACAAATGCTCCGCATTCTTGAATCGCACCTGGGTCACCGCCGCACCCTTGAGTGATGACAGTAATGTGCGGCGGAGCGCGTTCCCCATACTGTTCCCGAAACTGAGAGGAAGCGGCTCAAGCGTGAATGTGCCGAACGTCGCTGTTTGTTCACCTTTTTTGGTGAAAAATTGTGGTTGTACCATAAATAAATAATTATTGCGCCCTTAGATCGGGCAATTAATAATCAGCGGGAATAATATTCAATCACCGATTGCATATTAACCTGCTTGTCTATATCCGAGCTGTCGGGTGTTTCGACCACTTTCCCGACCAGACCCTCGCGCTTTACCCACGAAGGCATGATAACACTTTTGTTCGTAAGGCTTGCTTCAATGAACGGGATCTTTGCTGTCGATTCTTTTTTGAAAGAAATCGTCTGCCCTTTCGTAACCTGGTGAGATGCAACGCTGTTGAGTTTGCCATCGACCAGAATGTGCTTATGGTTGACGAGCTGGCGTGCGCTGGCACGTGTCGGTGCGAATCCCATGCGGTATACGACGTTGTCAAGCCGTTGTTCGAGGAATTGACCGAGGATGACTCCTGTATTACCCCTCATACTCTTCGCCTTCGCGAACAGCTGCTTGAGCTGTCCGTCTGTGACGCCGAATGTGAATCGCAGCTTTTGCTTCTCGCGAAGCTGTTTGCCGCGTTCTGATTGTTTCTTCCGTCTTTTGGATACCCCATGCTGCCCCGGAATGATGGTAAGCTTCCGCAACAGTGTCGCGTGCGACTTGGATCCCGGAGTCTTGAGATTAAGATCCGCTCCTTCGCGCCGTGCTACTTTGTTTTTTGATCCCGTATATCTCATATAGTATTAGACTCTTCGTAACTTGGGTGCCTTGATCCCGTTGTGCGGCACCGGCGTAATATCAATGATTTTCTCGATTTCGATACGTGATCCGCGGATGACACGGAGGGCCGCTTCGCGGCCCGGTCCGATACCCTTGACGAAAATCGTCGCTTCGCGGAATCCATAATCATTGGTGATTTTCTTGAGTACAGAATCCGTCGTAATCGTCGCGGCATATGGTGTCGATTTCCGTGTTCCGGAGAATCCGTGCTGTCCGGTCGAACCCGTCGCAAGCGGAGACCCCGACTCGTCGGTAACCGTGACAAACGTATTATTGAATGTTGCGTTGATATAGATACGCCCCTTCTCTACCGTTTTCTGTGTTTTTCTTTTTTTCATATATTACTTCGCTGCAGATTTCGCTGCACCGGCTGTCTGTTCCAGTTTTGCCCAGGCTTCTTTTTTCAACGCTCCTACCGTCTTGCGCTTACCGCGTTTGGTTCGCGAATTGGATTTGGTCCGCTGTCCATACACGGGCAGACCTCGGATGTGTCTGACACCCCGATATGCACCGATCTCCTTGAGCCGCTTGATATCGTTGTTGACTCTTTCGCGCAATTCGCCTTCGACATCGTAGTTCTTCTCTATTTCACTGGAAATCTTTCGCAGATCGTCTTCTTTGAGATCCTTGACACGTACATTACCGCTTATCCCTACCTTCTTGAGCAGTTCTTCCCCGTTTTTCCATCCGATGCCATAAAACAGCGTGATCGCGTACGCGATCCGTTTGTCATCGGGTAGTACTATTCCTAGAATACGTGCCATATGAGATCACCCCTGCCGCTGTTTGTGCTTCGGATTGGAACAAATAATATACAAAACGCCCTTGCGTTTTACAAGTTTGCATTTGGGACAAATTTTTTTTACCGATGACTGGACTTTCATATGATCAGATCCTATAGACTATGCGCCCGCGGTCAATATCGTACGGTGTCACTTCAACACGCACGCGGTCGCCGGGCAGAATCTTGATATAATTCTTGCGCATTTTGCCCGAAAGGTAGCATAAAAGCACCTTCTCGGAATCATTGATTTTTACTCTGAACAGCGTATTGGGAAGGTTCTCTATGACTTCTCCCTCAATGACCACTACGTTGTCCTTCATAAAGATTATATTGTATCATAGTTTCAGGTCAAAATGAACACGTTTTTGCCGGTGACCGCCACCGTGTGTTCGAACTGTGCCGCGAGACTGCCGTCTGCGGTCACCAGCGACCACTCGGTCCCCTGTTCATACTTCATTTCGAATGTCCCCATTGCATATATCGGCTCGATCGCAATGACCAGTCCCGGCTCAACCACCGGAGTGCGATCTTCCCGGCCGTTCAGATAATTGAAAACATGGGGATCCTCCCACAGCGATTTGCCGATCCCGTGACCGGTGAGCTGGGGGACGATATGGTATCCGTATTCTCCCTCGATGATGTCCTGTATCAGCTTCGATATTGTCCCGATATGGATCCCCGGTGCGAGGCGGGAAATCGCGGCATCAAGCGCCTTCTTTCCCGCCTCGAGGAATCGCGACTGCTCGGGAGTGGGGGTGCCGCCTACGACAATCGTGGCGGCGCTGTCCGTATGAAACCCCCCATACAATACACCGACATCGATGGTGAGCAGATCACCCGCTTTCAATATCCTCTCTGACGGCGGCGTATGGACGATCTGATCGTTGACTGACTGGCACGTGAACCACGAATAACCCGGCGTCGAGGTAAATGACCCTTCTCCGCCGTATTGATGAACCAGTTCACGTGCCTTCGCTTCGATTTTATTGGTAGTCATACCGGGTGCGGCGTATTCGAGTAGTTCCTGTCGCACCCGTTTCAATATCGCTCCCCCTTTTTTCATGACTTCGATTTCTTCGGGGGTTTTGAGATGGATCATGAGAAGTATATTTCGCGATATATATCGTCCAGTTTGTCGAAAAGTTCCTGACGGGAGAAGTTGTTCTTCACCATGAAATCCGCAAATGCGATCGTCGGCCCCATATTGATGCCGATCAGTTCGTTGATATCGCGCTCAGGACCGTACAACCCCGCTCTATGAGCGCGTCCGGAAATACGTTTGTACCGTATATCCTTGTCCGCAAACAAGCAAAGTATATACACCCGAACATGGTTCAGTTTGCTCTTCAGATACAGATATTCCTCCCACGAACGCATACCGTCTATCACGACGATCATATTTTTCTTCAGCGCAGCAAGTATTTTTTTCCGGTTCAATACGGCGAACGCTTCGGTACCATATTGCTTGCGAAGATCCTCGCGTATTTTTTTGTGAGTCTCTTCATTGTGCGCGAGCTTATGCTTGTCAACATAATCATTCACGATCTTGCCGAAGGTGATGACGGGAATATCTTTTTCGTGAAAAAATTCTGCCGCTTCCGATTTGCCGGCTCCGGGGAGCCCCACGATCGCGATAATAGCTTTCTCGTCCTGCTTCCACGACTCGATCTGATTCTTCACCAGTTGTTTGCCAAGACTCTTGAGGATCTCCTCGTTGATCTCCTCCACTGTCTGGGTCCCGTCGATCTCAACAAGTTTATGCTTCTTCTCGTAATATTCAATGACCGGTTTCGTCAGCTTATGAAAAAGTTCAATCCGTTTGCGCAGAGCCTGAATTGTGTTGTCATTGCGGTCATCATCCTTGCGGTATGCCAGACGCCACACCGCTTCCTTATCGGGAATCTCAAGATAAATGACTTTATCAATATTGTTCTTGAACTTCTTCGCCTGCATTAATGTGCGAGGGAATCCATCCAGAATATACCCTTTGTGGTATTCGCGGCGCGAAAGATACTCGTTGACGATATCGATCGTCTTATCGTCCGGAATGAGCGCACCGCTTGTCATTACTGTTTTGATATAGCGGCCCAATTGTGTTTTCTCTTTCGCGATTTGACGGAAAATATGACCCGTGGAAAGATATGGTATTCCCAGTTGTTTTTGGAGCAGGTTGCCCTGTGTGGATTTCCCCGACCCTTGAATTCCTGTGATTACAAGCTTCATATTATCCGAGTTTTTTCTTCTCTTTGTGCATTGTGCTTTTCTTGCACCGGTTGCAATATTTCTTGAGTTTCAATGCTTCCGTATCGTTTACCCTATTTTTTTGCGTTACATAGTTTTGCTTGTTGCATACTTCGCACACAAGTCCAATAAGTACTCGCGATCCTTTTTTTGCCATTGTTTTTTATTTAAAAATTATAACGTTACCGCACATACCTGTCATAGTTCTTCATGACAAGTTGAGCTTCAATAGTCTTGAAAGTTTCAAGTATAACAGATACCACGATCAAAATCCCGGTGCCCCCGATGACAAGATTCTGAACTCCCGTAACCTGCGATAAAATCGCGGGGAGGACTGCAATAGTCCCAAGGAACAGTGCTCCGACACTGGTAATCCTGTAAACGACATTTTGGAGGTAGACTTGGGTAGCCGAACCGGGCCGGATACCGGGGATGAATCCCCCGTTTTTCTGGATATCTTCCGAGATTTTCGTCGGGTTGAATACGACAATTGTATAAAAGAATGTGAATGCAACGACAAGAATGAAATAAAAGAAATTGTAAAAAAATCCGTTCGGATTGAACAGTTGCGCGACGTACAGTGCAGCGTTCGCCACTGCTTTGTTATTCACCTGTCCGAGGAAATTGCCGACGAGTTGGGGGAACAGGACGAAAGAGACTGCAAAAATTATCGGGATCACACCCGCCTGGTTGAGTTTGAGCGGTAGATAATTGCTTGCCGCCTGGTACATCTTGTTGCCTTTCACCCGCTTGGCATAATAAACCGGTATCCTTCGTATAGCTTCGTTGACGAATACGACAGCCGCGATGACCAGGACCGAAAGCAAAGCAAAAATAACGATGCTTAAGTATGTCTCTGATGTGGCTGTCTGGAACACCTGTCCCATCGTTATCGGGAAGCGGCCAACGATTCCTGCAAAGATTACGAGGGAAATGCCGTTGCCGAGCCCGTATTCCGAAATAAGCTCGCCGAACCAAACGAGAATAAATGTGCCGGCAATGAGCGTGAACATGAAAGAGAAAAATTCAACAGGACTGAGGCGGCCTATGATGTTCTGATTCTTGAGGAGGAAATAGATACCGACCGCCTGTACTACCGTGAGCGGAAGAGTCAGTAGCCGCGTATACTGATTGATCTTAAACCTTCCGTATTCCCCTTCTTTTGTAAGGGCTTCAAATTGGGGTACGACCATTGTGAGAAGCTGGAAAATAATCGAAGCATTAATATACGGATTGAGACCGAGCGCCATGACAGAGAAATTCACGAGTGTTCCGCCGGAGAAAATATCCAGAAGCGAAAAAAACTGATTTTGAGCGAACAGTCCTTTGAGCTTGACCAGATCTATCGCAGGGACCGGCATGAACGCAAAGAGCCTGAAACAGAGAAAGATGAATAACGTAAAGAGTGTCTTGCGTTTGAGCTGCGGATCAGCGATGAGTAAATTGAGTTTGCGGAAAACTTCTTTCATGAAAGATCGCAGGAGCCCCCTGCTTTCTGGATCGTTTCTTGAGCACCCTTCGAAACTGGTAATTTGACTACGAGTTTCTTCGTGAGGGTGCCGCCCAATACTATCTTGATCCGCTCCGGTGAAATCGGCGATTTGAGTATCCTGTGCGCGACAAGCGTTTCGACCGTAATCTCATCTCCGTCTGTGAAACGCTCAAGGCGGCCGGTTGCGATAGCAACCGGCGCCATCATCACGGATTTATTCTTCCCTTTGCCGCGGATGAGCGGGAATTTCTTAACCATCCGCCCCTGTCCGCCTTCGAAGTGGAGCGGGATCGATTCACGGGCTGCCTGGTGACGAGTGGTGCCACGACCGGATTTGGCCCCTTTGCCGCTACCATAGCCGCGACCTACCCGCTTGGATTTTCTCGTGACAACTGATTCGAGATTTGAGAGCATTGACATGGTTATTTCTCCGATTTTTTATATTTTAACGACTTGAGCGCTTTGATGATCGCATATGTATTGACGATCTGATTGCGCGAACGCAGTATTTTGCCGGTGGCATTGTGGACGCCGGCAAGCTCAAGCACCGTCCGTGCGACACTCCCCACTTTGAGACCGGTACCTGCGGGTGCCGGCTTGAGGATTATTTTCGATGCCTTGTACTTGATCTCGATTGCGTGGGGGAGCGTCCTGTTGGCAACAGAGATATGGATCATATTTTTTCGTGCCGCCGTGATCGCTTTCTTGATGGCCGGCGGCACCTCCAATGATCGTCCGAGTCCGACTCCGACACTTCCGTTGCGGTCTCCGACCGCAACGAGTGCGGAAAACGTGACATAATTGCCTCCCGTCGTCTTCTTCGTCACACGGCGGATGAGCATGACCCGCTCTTCAAGTTTCTTTTCTTCCTGTTGTGGTTGTTCGTTCATATCTGTTTAGTAATAATTAACGTTTACATGATAACACCGGCGGCCCGGACGCCGTCCATGAATGCTTTCACCCGGCCGTGATATCGGTATGACCCACGATCACTGATTGCAGTCTTCACGTGCATTGATACGAGCTTTTCGCCCAGAGCCTTCCCTACCTCAAACGCCTGTTCGCTCTTGGTGCCTTTCAGATCTTTGCCATTCATACTGGACGCCAGCGTGACCCGTTTCTCGTCATCAATCGCCTGTGCGTAGATCTTCTTGTTCGAACGGAATACGGAAATCCGCGGCCGCGCTCCCGTGCCGAATAATACGCTTCGGGTACGTCGCTTCCTTCGCTCTTTTGCATTATGAATAATGTTCGTCATATGATTTAGGCTGTGCCCGCGGCTTTCGCTTTCTTCCCGGGCTTGAGCCGCAACTGTTCACCCAGGTATCTGATTCCTTTCCCTTTATATGCGTCGGGTTTCTTCAACGTCTTGATAGCGTGGGCGGTCTGGCCGACCAGCTGCTTGTCCGACCCCGAAATCACGATGATATTATTCCCTTCGACGGCAAACGTGATGCCTTCGGCTTTCTTCACGACGACCGGATGGGAATACCCCAGCTTGAGCGTCAGATCCTGCCCCTGCATCTTCGCATTGAACCCGGTACCAACGATCTCGAGCTTCTTGTGCCACGGCGTCTTGAGTCCGGTGACGGCATTCATGATAAGATTGCGGTACAGACCGTGGAGCGCGCGCGTACGCTTGTCTTCTTTCGCGCGCGCGACCACTACCGTATCGCCGTCTTGTGAGACGGTGATGGTGGGCGGCAGTACATAGCGAAGACTGCCACCCGCACCCTTGATCTCAACTGCTCCGGTTGTTGCCTGGACGGTGATGCCCGATTCGACCGCAATTGGTTTTGATCCTATTTTTGACATATCCGATTACCAAATTTCAAACAATAACTCTCCGCCTGACATGCTTTTTTTTGCTTCCAGATTGGATACGATTCCTTTCGGCGTCGTATACACCGCATGACCGAGTCCGCTCAGGACCGGCTTGACTTCTTTCGCCGACACATACCAACGGCGGCCGGGCGTCGAGAAAATCTTGACGTCGGTGAACGCTGCTTTGGAATGATCATACTTGAGCGTTATCGTGACCGTTTTCTTCGTATCGCCCTCTACCTCGTAGTCGCTGATGTACCCGAGTTCTTTCAGTTTCTTCAGGATCTCTCCGCGGAATTTGGAGTAGGGAGATGTGATCTGTTCCCTCCTGCTCAAATATCCGTTCTTGATTCTGATCAAAAGATCCACATGTGCGCTGTTCATATATTATGTTGCGGAAATAACTTTCTTGGTAACTTTACCATGGCTTCTGAACGTGCGGGTGGGGACAAATTCGCCAAGACGGTGTCCCACCATTGACTCCGAGATCAGTATCTCGACATGTTTGCGTCCGTTGTGTACGGCGATACGATGACCCACAAAATCCGGAGAAATTTGGCTGCGGCGCGCCCATGTCACGATCGGCTCGCGCGCGCCGCTCTCCTTTTGCTTCAGCACTTTCTTCAGCAGTTTTTCGTCTATGTATGGTCCTTTCTTTGATGATCTGCTCATAATTGCGTTACCACGAAACTTTTTTCACACCCGGTATCTCGCCTGCAAGCGCTTTTTTGCGGAAACAAATCCTGCAGAGTCCGAACCGGCGCATATAGCTCCTCGTCCTTCCGCACAACTGACATCTGTTCACCATGCGGACATCATACTTCTGTTTGTGTGTAAATTTTATTTCATCCGATTTCTTAGCCATATTATTTTGATTTGAACGGGATCCCCAAAACTTCAAATAGTTTCCTTCCTTCTTCTTTTGTTTTTGCTGTGGTAACGACCGTCACCTGCAACCCGCGCAACTTATCAACTTTGTCAAATTCAATTTCCGGGAAAATTGTCTGTTCGACAAATCCGAGATTGAGATTCCCGTAATTATCGACCGCTGTGCCCTCCACTCCGCGGAAATCACGGATACGGGGGATGACGATACGGATCAGCTTCTCCAGGAAATGATACATTGTATCACCCCGGAGCGTCACTTTGGCGCCGATCGCCAACCCCTTGCGGATCTTGAAGGCGGAAACGGATGTGCGGGCTTTCGTAACAACCGCTTTCTGTCCGCTGATCCAACCGAGCTGTTCGGTGATTTTGTCGATGACATTTTTGTTGCTGACCGCCTCGCCGGCCCCCACATTGATCACTATCTTCGAGATACGAGGCACCGCCATCACATTCTTGATGCCCAGGCCTTCCTGTACTTTCTTTCGATACTCCTTATTGTACGCGTCTTTCAGTAATGAACTCATATCTATGATTATTTTTTGTGTGAACTTATTTGCGCGTCGCATTGGGCGCATACCCGTATTTTTTGATCTTTTTCGAGTTTATATTGCACGCGCACCGGTTTCTTGCACTTGGAACACAAAATCATGACATTGGACACCTGGAGCGGTCGCGGGATATCCACAATGCCGCCTTCGGGAAGTTGTTCATTCTTCCGCACATGGCGCTTGGCAAGATTGATTCCCTGAACGATGATTTTGCCCTGTTTTTCATACACCCGCTCGACAATGCCTTCCTTGCCGCGGTCTTTGCCTTTCATCACTCTGACTTTGTCCCCTTTTTGGATTTTCATAGGTGCTATATCTCAATAAATTTCTTCCGCAAGACTTGCGATCTTGTTGAATCCATAATCCTTGATTTCTTTTGCGATCGGTCCAAAAATGCGTGTCCCCCGGGGATCATAATTATCTTTCGCCTGCAGGATAACGCATGCATTATCATCAAAGCGGATATAGCTCCCGTCATCACGACGTTTCTCTTTGCGCGTCCGTACCACCACGGCAGGAACGATCTCGCTTTTCTTGACCTGACCGTAGGGTATCGCTTCTTTCACTACTACCGTTATGATATTGCCGATCGTCGCAATTTTCTGATTCCCTTTGCCCGGCATACCGACCATCTGTACTTTCTTCGCGCCGGTATTGTCGGCCACGGAGAGCATGCTTCGTAACTGTATCATTTGTTTGGCGACTGCGCTTTACTGATAATCCTGAAATGCACATTCTTGGCGATCGGTCGTGTTTCCTCAATGGTCACTATATCGCCGTCTCTGACCTCCATATTATCGTACCGCACCATATAGTTTTTCCTTTTCTTGAGCACCTTGCGGTATACGGGGTGCTGAATTTTCCACTCAACGCGCACCACTGCCGTCTTGTTCATTTTGCTTGATACCACTGTACCGGTAAATTGTTTGGACATATTATGATGTGCTTCCTGCCTTCGTAGCCTTCACTGTTAACAATACTGCAAGCTGCTTCTTTTTTTTCACGATCAGATTGCTGTCTTTTTGGGGCGCTGAGAGGCGCTCAAGCTGCAATTTGGCAATTTCGGCGCGGAGTGCGCCCGCTTCCTTTGCGAGCTCCGCCGCTGATTTGTCCTGATATTGTTTCGTTATTTTTTTCATACTTCTTTGCCGGTGAACTTGGTCTTCACGGACAGCTTGGATGAAAGAACCCGCAATACGCTCCGTGCGTCCGCTTCGCTTAATCCGTCTATCTCAAACAGCACTTTCCCGGGTGTTACGGACGCAACGTAGTGCGCTACATCTCCCTTACCGGAACCCATCGTGACTTCCGGAGGTTTCTTGGTGAACGGTTTGTCGGGAAAAATGCGGATCCAGTACTTGCCGATCTTGCGTGTTGCACGCGCCAAAACGACGCGACACGCCTCGATCTCCCGGTCTTTGATCCAGCCGGCAGAGGTCGTCTTGAGTCCTGCACTGCCGAAATTCAGTTCGTTCCCCTTGATAGCCATTCGACGCCACGTTCCCCTGAATTGTTTGCGGTATTTTTGTCGTTTCGGTGCTAACATGATTATTTACAGATCCAAACTTTCACGCCTACATACCCGGATTTTGTCTTGGCGGGATAAATGGCGAAATCGACGTCCTCCCGGACGGTTGATGTCGGCACGGTGCCCTGGAAATACTTCTCGCGGCGTGAGATCTCCGCGCCGGCAATACGTCCACCGAGCTGGACTTTGACGCCTTTCACGCCGCTCTCCATGACGCGGCTCATCGTATTGTGTACGACGCCGCGATGGGGGAATCCGCGAACCAGCTTCTCCGCAATCGACTGCGCAACATAATATGCATTCGCATATGGCTTCTTGACCGGTTCGATCCGGAGGTCGACTTTCGTTTCTTTGTTATTCTTCGCTACATTCAGGTCCTGCATGACGAATTTCTTGACATCCTCTAGACCTTTGCCGCCGCGTCCTATGATCATACCCGGTTTGACGCTGTAAATGACGACCGTGATCTTGTTGATCGCGCGCTCGATATTGACCTGCGTGATCGACGCGAATTTGAATTTTTCCATGAGAGAATTGCGGATCTTGATGTCTGAGATGAGATTCTCCTTGTACTTTTTCTTATTTGAGAAAAACCACTGGGAATTCCAGTTATATAGCACTCCAATTCGCAGTCCTGTCGGATTCACTTTTTGTCCCATAATTATTTTGCTGATTGAACTGATTTCACTTTTTTCGGTTTGGCCGGGCGCGCTGTTTTTTTCTCGGCGCGCCCCTTATCTGCTGCTTTCATTGCTTCAACGGCACCCTTCTTGGCTGGTTCCGGCTTGGCTGCTTCGGCAGATTCCTGTCCCTTGCGTTGTCCAGTCGATTTCGTCTCAAGGACAACCGAAATATGGGCAAGCTTATGCGCATACGGTTTGGCCGTACCGCGTCCGCCTGCCCTATATCGTTTGAGTTTGTTTCCCTGATCTACCGATACTGTCTTGAATTGTAACAAATTTGCGTCAATCTTGAAAGTGTTTGTTGCATTGGCAAGAGCCGATTGGATGACGGCGCGAAGGATTCGCGCCGGTTTGTGCGGCATATAGTACAATGCGTCCGTAGCCTCAACCGGGCTCATTTTTTTCACCGCGTCCAGAAGAAACCTAATCTTCTTGGGTGAGACTTTTGCGTTTTTCTGGAATGCTTTGATTTCCATATGTGTTATTTCCTCCGCTTGATAATTAAATGATCGCTTTCGTGCCGTTTGCGCGTGCGTACGCCGCGTGCTTTCTTACCCCACGGTGTCTTGGCATGCATACCTTCGCCGGAGCGTCCTTCACCGCCTCCGTGCGGATGGCTCCGGGGATTCTGCGCCGTACCGCGAACAGTGGGACGGATGCCCATGTGCCTCTTACGACCCGCTTTGCCGATGATTTGATCTTTATGCTCGACATTGCCGAGCCGGCCGACTGTCGCGAAACACGCTTTCAGGAATTTGCGGACTTCACCGGATGGCAGTTTGAGATGTACGTACTCTTCATCCTTCGCCATCACCATTGCGGAATTGCCGGCTCCGCGGACCATCTTGCCGCCTTGTCCCGGTCTGATCTCAACATTGTGCACCTCTATACCAATCGGAATCGAGTCGAGCGGGAGCGTATTGCCGGTCTTGATATCAGACGTTGAACCGGATGTGACGATAGCCCCTACCGCGAGATCTTTGGGGTGCAGTATGTACCGCATTTCACCATCATCGTATTTGACAAGCGCAATATTGACATTTCTGTTGGGATCGTACTCCACCCGTAGTACGGTACCTTTCGTACCGTGCTTATCGCGCTTGAAGTCGATGATGCGGTAATACCGTTTCTTGCGGCCGCCCTGATGACGCATGGATATGCGGCCGCTGTTATCACGTCCGCTGTGTTTCTTGAGGATTTCCACGAGCCCCTTGTGAGGTTTGCCAGTTGAGATTTTCAGATCCGGATTCATAGGTTATGGTTTGGGAAACAATTCGATTTTCCCTTTCGTAACTTTTACATATGCGATTTTCTTGTCGGGCATCTGTTTGCGCATCTGCCGTTTGCCGAATTTGCGTACTTTGCCGGTGCGGACCGTGATGCGGACATCGCCGACGGAAACGCCATATATTTTTTCAAGAGCATTCTTGACGAGGTGTTTCGTCGCACGCGGATTGACGTAAAAAAGATACACCTGGTCATTGGCAAGCTCCGTAGCCTTCTCTGTGAGAACCGGCCTTAGTATGACGTGTTCGATGTCCATATTAATTTTTTTTCAGGAAATGCGCTGATAACTGTGCGATCGCCGGCTCAACGAGCAACACATTGTCGGCGTTCAATACTGCGTATGCGTTGAGGGACTGAACATCGGTGATGGAGACACCGGGAATATTACGGGAAGAGAGAACCAGTCCATTGGACGTGAGTTTATCTGCAACAATCAATGTTTTTTTGTCATTCATTTTGACCGTTTTGAGGAATGATGCGAATTGCGATGTTTTGGGCTTCATTGCAACGCTGTCTCCGGAGAGGGCGGCTACGCCGCCCGCCTTAAGTGCCAGCGCAAGAGAGTAGAAGAGTGCTTTCTTTTTCTGTTTTTTGTTCATGGCAAGATTGAACTCGCGCGGTTTCGGTCCGAATGTCACTCCTCCGCCGACGAATAGAGAAGCTTTTTTCGTGCCGTGACGGGCGCGTCCGGTTCCTTTTTGGCGGTACATTTTCTTCGTTGTGCCGATCACTTCCGCACGCGTTTTGGCTGATACATTGCCTTGTCTCTGATTGGTGCGGTACACGTAAACATACTGGGAAAGCAAAGTCTTGGATCCTTCGGCGCCAAAAATTGCCTCCGGAAGGTCCACCTTCCCGACTTCCTTACCGTCCAAGCCGTAGAGCGGAGCGGTGAATGACGCTTTGGAACGCGCCGGTTTGTCGGCTTTCATTGGTTGTTTCTGTGCGGTACGTGCCATATCAGGATTGTTTGAAAATTTGAACAAGTGAAGTCCGGTGGCCGGGAACGAGACCTTTGACGAGTACGGACTTCTCCCCGACTTCAACCACTTCGAGATTCTTCACATTCACTCTGTCTCCGCCCATGCGTCCCGCCATCCGTTTGCCTTTGTACACACGCCCCGGTGTGGTGGTTTGTCCTATCGATCCCGGGGCGCGCCACCTATCCGACTGTCCGTGCGTCTTAGGTCCGCCGGCGAATCCGTGACGTCTGACAACTCCCTGGAATCCTTTGCCTTTTGAAGTCCCCACGACGTCTACTTTGTCGCCGGCTTTGAGCACCTCCGTCGGATTGATGATATCACCGACGAATAACGTTTTCTCACCGATGACCCACCCTTTTTTGCCGTCCGTTTCCGTGATGACAGAAGGGGCCACCCGTATTTCGCGAAAAAAACGAAGCGAGGCTTTGATCCCCGCTTTTTTGAGTTCTCCCTGCTGCGGCTTTTTCATATTCACCGCTTTGCCGAAGGCGAGCCGGACAGCAGTGTAGCCTTGCTTGCCGGCGTCTGTAATACCGCAAATATAACAATCAGATGTATCAATGAGAGTCACCGGGATCCTGTCGCCTTTCTCCGTGAAGCGCTGTGATTGTGATAGTTTTTTTCCGAGCAAAAAGGCGTTCATATTTGAGAGTTGTATAATTGCAACATAAAAAAAGACCCCAGATCTATCCTGCTAGGGCCCATCCCGAGTTCCCTTGTTGACAATGATCTACAAAACAACATCAATTATAAAGCATGACACGCTAGGTTGCAATAAGTAATCGGCGTACAGTATCGGAGATGTTACTTCTTACCTCGGGGATTGCTTAATTTGAGCGCGATATACGCCAGAAGAAGCGCGATCATACTCAAAATAAACATGAACGATGCATTGTTCGCCAATCTGGTGAATTCATTCGAATCCATATTCACGGGCCCTTAAAATTCTAATCGTAATCATACACAATGTAACACAGCTCAACCGCACAGTCAATGTCGCCATTCCAATCCAATCAAGAGTTATTTCTGCAAATAATACCATTACCCATCCCGCTGCAATATTGGTGATGACATCTGCAACTATTCTAGCCCACATAAGTTCCGGCAAATTCATGACAAGATTGTACAATTGTAGTGAAGAATTGTCTACGGACTATAGACTACAAAATATTGGCTTTATTCTGTGCCGTTAATATAATGTCCATGTGAAAAAAGTGGTTTTAATTACCGGCGCGTCAAGCGGAATTGGCAAGGAGTTGGCAAGACTATATCATCAAAAGGGATACTCCCTATTACTTACAGGCAGGTCGGAAGGCGGTTTCAAAGAATTTGACGCTGCAAATGATGTGAGAATCGTTTTCGGCGATATTAGAAACCAAACGACTATCGACGAATTGGTAAATATCATCAACAACGATTTTCGAAAAATAGATATTCTCATTAATAATGCCGGCATTTCGAATATTCAGCCGTTTGAGATGATGACTGATCAACAATTGGACGATGTTATTGACACGAATTTGAAGGCAATAATCAGACTCACTCATGCGCTCTATGGGAGATTTGTTGAACAAAAATCAGGTCACATGATGATGATGAACTCCTCTGCCGGAAAACAGGGGTATGCAAATCACACACTTTATAGCGCTTCTAAGTTTGGCTTGGCTGGATTTACGCAAAGTCTGCGATTAGAAGCAAAGCAACATGGAATTCGTGTTACAGGTATTCATCCGGGAGGCGTAAATACGCCGCTTTACAAGAATGTCAAAATGAAACCAGATGAAACTCAATATATGAATTCCAAAAAGCTCGCTGAAGTAGTAGTATACCTCTCCGAAACAGAAGGTCTTTCCCCCGATGAAATAGTCATCAATCGCCTTACGAAGTAATTACATCTTCACCTCGACCTCAACACCAGCGGGGAGTTCGAGGTGCATGAGAGAATCGATCGTTTGATTGGTGGGATTCTGGATGTCAAGAAGTCGTTTGTGAATTTTGAGGCCAAAGTGTTCTCTCGCATCTTTGTCTATGAACGGTGACTTATTCACCACGTAGACTTCCTTCTTCGTCGGGAGAGGAATGGGACCAATGACGGATGCCCCCGTCTTGATCGCAGTGTCTACTATCTTCTGACACGTATCGTCAATGAGACGGGGATCGTACGCTTTTAGTTTGATGCGAATTCTTCCTTTTGGCATATTCTCAATGTGCAAACTGTACCCTGCACTTTTCCGCGGAAAACTGCAGGACAGCTTAGCAGCTGAGTCTGCGACTCAACTTACTTGGTTACCTTCGTGACTACACCCGCTCCTACCGTGTGACCGCCTTCGCGGATTGCGAACTTGAGTCCGTCCTCCATAGCGACGGGATAGATGAGCTTGGCGCTGATCTTGATGTTGTCACCGGGCATGACCATCTCTACTCCGGCAGGAAGTGTGACCTCACCGGTCACATCCGTGGTGCGGATATAGAACTGCGGACGATACCCTTTGAAGAACGGGCTGTGTCGGCCGCCTTCTTCTTTGGTGAGAACATAGATCTCAGCTTCAAACTCCGTATGGGGAGTGACAGATCCCGGCTTAGCAATGACCTGACCGCGCTGGACTTCCGTCTTCTCCACACCGCGGAGGAGCAATCCGGTGTTGTCTCCGGCGCGTGCCTCATCAAGCGACTTGCGGAACATCTCGATCCCGGTCACGACAGTCTTCTTACCTGCGCGCAGACCGACGATCTCCACTTCTTCGTTGACTTTGAGGATACCGCGCTCGACACGGCCGGTGACGACCGTACCGCGTCCCTGGATCGTAAACACGTCTTCGACGGGCATGAGGAACGGCTTGTCGGTATCACGGACCGGCTCCGGCACATAGTCGTCGACGGCCTTCATGAGGTCTTCGATCGCCTTGACGGAATCCGCATCACCTTCGAGGGCCTTGAGGGAAGAACCCTTGATGACCGGCACTTCGTCTCCCGGATATCCGTACTTCTTGAGAAGGTCGCGGACTTCCATCTCGACCAGGTCGAGAATTTCTTTGTCCTGGACCATATCCACTTTGTTGAGGTACACAACGATTGCCGGCACATTAACCTGCTTGGCAAGAAGGATGTGCTCCCGTGTCTGAGGCATCGGTCCGTCGGGAGCCGATACGACGAGAATCGCACCGTCCATCTGTGCGGCACCCGTGATCATGTTCTTGATGTAATCCGCATGACCCGGAGCATCAATGTGTGCATAATGACGCTTCTCGGTCTCATACTCCGAATGATGAATATTGATTGTGACGCCGCGCGCTTTCTCTTCCGGCGCTTTGTCGATCTCTTCGTATTTCATCGCCTTCGCAAGGCCTTTCTTGGAGAGGATCGTGTGAATTGCTGATGTGGTCGTGGTCTTGCCGTGATCGACATGACCGATCGTACCAATGTTCAAATGAGGCTTATTACGTTGAAAAACACCGTCTGCCATATTGGTATAGTAATTAAATAATTAATAAATAAACAAGCGAACTACATTGGAATCAATGCAGGCTGATCAAGTGTAATGATATCCTTTCACTGGAAAAAAGTCAACATCGTTTTTTTCTCCTGTTGAATACCTTGAAGGGCTTTTCTACAATGACCGCATGAATCCGAGTCAGAATGAGGCGATCGAGTGTATCAGGGGGCCGCTCCTGCTGATCGCAGGAGCGGGCACCGGCAAGACGACAACGATCGTCAACAAGATATCGCGTCTTATTGAGCACAAACTGGCGCGGCCGGAGGAGATACTGGCGCTCACGTTCACCGAGAAGGCCGCGCAGGAGATGCAGGAGCGAGTGGACGAAATGATGCCGTACGGATATTCGCAGATGCAGATCGGTACTTTTCATTCGTTTGCAGACCAAATACTTCGTGCCGAAGTCCACCATATCGGCATCTCTCCGGCGTTCCGCCTCATGACCGAGGCGGAAAGCGTCGTCTTCCTCAAATCGAATCTGTTCAATCTCGACCTTGTGTATTTCCGCCCGATCGGTAATCCGTCCAGGTTCGTCTGGGCTCTGCTCCAACACTTCTCCCGTATACAGGATGAGGACGTGACGCCGGAGGAGTATCTCAAATGGGCGAAGAAGTTCGCCCGTACACACAAAAACGGAGATGACAAAACCGAAAGCGAGAAAAATCTTGAACTCGCACGTGCATACGGTCACTACCAAAAATTGAAAATCGATCACAATCTATTCGATTATGCTGACTTAATATACTATGTACTTCAGCTCTTCCGGAAACGTCCAAACGTACTCAAGACATATCGCGAACGCTACCGGTACGTTCTCGTAGACGAATTCCAGGACACGAATATCGCACAATATTCCCTCATCAAGCTCCTCTGCCCGCCTTCGCGAAAACCGAACCTCACCGTCGTCGGCGACGATTCCCAGGCAATATATAAATTCCGCGGCGCATCGGTGAGCAACATTCTTACGTTCATGAACGATTATAAAAAAGCGAAACAAATCTCACTGCTCACGAACTATCGCTCGACTCAAACGATTCTTGATACTGCATACCGTCTCATCCAGCATAACAATCCCGACACACTCGAATCCCGGCTGGGGATCTCCAAGGAACTCGTCACATCGGACAAGAACGAAGGTGTACCGGTGGAGTTCATTCTTGCAGGCAATGCGTATGATGAAGCCGGAGATGTGGTGAAAAAAATCAAAGATTTGACCAAAAAATATGCGTTTTCCGATATTGCGATACTTGTGCGTGCTCACAGTCACAGTGAGCCGTTTGCACGGTCGCTCGCGCAGGCCGGTATTCCCTATCAGTTCCACGGCGCGAGCGCACTCTTCAAACAGCCGCATATCAAGGACCTCATCGCATATATCCGGTTTCTTGCGGATACCGACGATTCGGTCAGTCTCTACCGGGTGTTGAACATGGATCTTTTCGGCATCGATCCTGGAGATCTCCACAAAGTGCTTCTTTTCACGAAGAAGTTCAACCGGACGCTGTTTGACGGATTACGACTGTTCATATCGTTTCATGAGGGGGGCGAGGGAGAAGCGGAGGAACAGGTGTATAAGCAGTACATTCCTCCCCTCCACGACGCGACCTATGCCTCGCTGAAAAAAGTATACGAAATGATTTGCCGGCACATCGCACGGATCAAGAAGGCGAGTGCCGGCCAAATCCTATATTACTTCCTCGAAGATACCGGCTATCTCCACAAGTTGAGCACTTATACAAGCGAACAGGAAGAGACGATCGCACAAAATATTTCGCGGTTTTTTGACCGCCTGAAAAATTATGAATTGAGTCATGAGGACAATTCCGTCTTCGCTGTAGCCGACTTCCTCACGATGAGCATGGAGCTCGGAGAGTCGCCGTCCGTCGAGCAGACGGATCTGGACGAATACAACGCGGTCCATATCCTCACCGCACACGGATCCAAAGGGCTTGAGTTCCCCGTCGTATTCGTCGTGAACCTCACGCAAGGCAGGTTCCCGACCCGGGAGCGGAAGGAAACCATCCCGATTCCTGCCGCGCTCATCAAGGAGATGCTCCCGTCCGGCAATTTCCACGAACAGGAGGAGCGGCGGCTTTTCTATGTCGCGATGACGCGGGCGAAAGAGCGGCTCATACTCACCGCCGCACAGTATTACGGTGAAGGTAAACGTCTGCAAAAACCGTCCCCGTTCATCGCGGAAGCACTTGGTGATGATGCCATCGTCCGCATGAAGACTTCGAAGTCGGATGAAAAAAATCAGCTCTCCATCTTCGATTTCAAAACGAGCGAGCCGATACCTGTGCAGAAGGCGCCGCGACAGACGCTATTTCTCTCGTATTCACAACTTGAAACGTATAAAACCTGTCCCCTTCGGTACAAATATCAGCATGTGATCAAACTGCCGACCACACCGGGCGCATCAGCGTCGTTTGGCACTTCGATTCATTCAGCGCTCCAAAAATTTTATGAAGAATTCCTTGAAGATAAAAAGGTTGGATTGGACCGGCTGCTAGAGCTCTATGAGGCGAACTGGGTACCGCTCGGCTACGCCTCGCGCTCCCACGAACAACGGCAACGCGCAGAAGGAAGATTGTTACTCAAGAATTTTTTCAAGACGTATCATGATCCGGCGAAACCGGTCATCGAGATGGAGAAGATGTTCAAGATCCGGATCACGCCGACCGTCTACATGACGGGGAAGATGGATAGGGTGGATGCATCGGGGGATGACGGTATCGAGATCATTGATTACAAGACGGGGAAGCGGCCGACAGATAAGGAGCTGGCGAAGAATATGCAGCTCTCCATTTATCTGTTGGCCGCAACAGACAGGGGACTGTATAACAAACAAATTGGGCAGGTGACGCTCACCTTTTATTACCTCCAGGACAACAGCAAAGTTAGCGTCACGCGGACTGAACAGGACCTGATCGACGTGAAAGAACAGATCGTAGACGCGGCGGACGACATCCGGAACAGACACTTCACTCCCAAAGTGGGGATCTGGTGCGATTACTGCCCATTCCGCATGGTCTGTGAAGCGTGGCAGTGACGAATCGGTATCATGTATACTATCCGCATGGAGAGCTCGTGGGCAGGCCACAGATATTCGATCCGATTCTTCGAAGTGATTGTCCCCGTTTTGAGCTGGGTGCTCATCACACTGCCTATATGGTTGTCCCCGTCTCACCCCGCAGTCGTGGCTTATTTCGTTCTCACATTCAATCTGTATTTTTTTTACAAGTCGGCGAAGACTGTTTACCACGCAGTGCTCTCGTACAAAACGATACTGTACCATCAGAGTATTCCTTATAAGAAAAAAATACGGACCCAAAGCGGAGCCCGTGATCTTACGCATTTTTTCGTCATACCGAACTACAAAGAACCGCTCTACAAGCTGGAGCATACGATTGAGAATATTCGCAAAAATGAATACCCGTATGGGAACATATACATTGTGCTCGCATTTGAGAAGCGGGAGACGGAGGCGGCCCGCAAGGCCGCCTCAATCCGCAGGAAATTCGGATCTTCATTCACCGGCATCATCGATACATACCACGAGCTGATGCCGGAAGAAGCGGCGGGGAAAGCAAGCAATCAGACGTGGGCGGTGAAACATGTGAGTGCATACGTCCGCGAGAAAGGGATCGACCCCAGACAGTGTCTGATCACGATCTGCGACGCAGACAGTCTTTTCCCGCCGAACTTCCTGTCATACCTGAGTTATGAATTCCTGCGGGACAGCGGGCGCCTGTATCATTTTTACTGGGCGCCCGTCCTTCTCTACAACAATTTCGGACAGCTGCCGTTTTTCGTACGGATGCAGGCTACGTTATCGTCGATTTTCCGGCTTGCCACACTGACTCAAAAGGAGAAACTTATCCAGATATCAACATACAGCACCAATCTCTGGCTCCTGGAGGAAATCAATTATTGGGACGTCGATATCATTCCGGAAGATTGGCATGTGCACTTCCAGGCATTTTTCAAATTCGGGGACAAGGTACGGACGATTCCACTCTTCACGATCGTGAACGGAGATGCGGTTTACTCCGGCGGCGTCGTGAAAACGTTGTTCAATAGATATGAACAAGAGAAACGATGGGCCTGGGGTGTGAGCGATATCGGTTATGCGCTCCAGAAATGTTTCTCGCCGTCTCCCGTCCCGTTCTTCACCAAAATCAAGAAAGTAACCTATCTTGCCGAGACTCACCTGCTCTGGCCTACATCGTTTTTTATCCTTACCGTGAGTGCATTACTCCCGCCTCTTATCAATCCCTATTTCAAACGGACAGTGCTTGGGTTCCTCCTCCCCCAACTTTCCAGTGTACTCCTCACACTCTCCACATCGTTCCTGCTTGTTTATACGTTTCTGGATGTCAAACTGCGCGGCAAACTCAAACAAAAAACTAAGTACTATGCACTTCCGCTTCTGGTGGTCCAATGGTACCTACTTCCTGTCGTATCATTTTTCCTTTCCTCACTTCCTGCACTTGACGCACATACACGCATGATACTCGGGAAGAAATTAGAATATAAAGTGACGGAAAAAGTCTGACAATGCTTGAACTACTCTTCACCAAATCACCATTCGCATTCCTGACCACTTCATTCTGGCGTGATGAAGCGTTTTCCTACTTACTCGCATCAAAGCCATTCCTGCAGATACCGTTCCTGACCGCGCAGGACTTCAGTCCCCCCTTGTATTACCTTGTGCTCCACGTCTGGATGAAGCTGTTCGGGCATTCGGAAGTGGCGATCCGATCCCTTTCGCTTCTGTTTTTTGTCCTTACCGCATATTTCGCCCATGATATCGTCACAGAACTATTCCGTATCACTAACAGACGGAAATGGGCCTATTTCACGCTCCTTCTCATGAGTCCGTTCCTTGGATATTATGCGATGGAAGCACGTATGTACAGCATGCTCGGATTTTTCGCCGTATCGTCATGGTACTTGCTCCTGAAGCATAAGTGGCGATGGTATGTGGCTGCGGTCGTCGCGGGGATCTATACGCATTACTTCATGATACTGGTGTTTGGATCGCAATTCGTTTATGCGCTCCTGTCCCCGCGATCGAGTTCAATACGGAAACGGGTGTGGAGAAACAGCGTAGCGGCGGCCGCACTCTGTGTACCATGGGCTCTGTTCGTACTCTTCCAGCGGCCGCCCGTACAGTCGCAGTTCTGGATCACGAAACCGACCGGACACGATCTTCTCATGATCCCGGTCATGATGCTCACCGGAATAGAACGACCGGCGGCAGGAATGACGAAAACGCTCTTCACCGGAATCACCGTCTTTCTCTGGTTATATGCTGCGCTTATGGTACGTCGACTCGTCCGGCACGCCGCCGGCCGCGACATACTCAGGATACTTCTGACCTGGATATTCGTCCCGATTCTGACCGTCCTCGCCGTCACGCTCGTGAAGCCTCTCTATCTTCCCCGCTACATTATCTTCACGTCGGCAGGCTTCCTGTTATTGCTTTTCATATTTTTCGAACACTCCAAGCCGCGCGTACGCACCGCATTAATCATACTGCTGGGCATTTTTTTCGTTTATTATCATCACTATCAATTGGTGCATAAGAGTAAACAAAACATCCGGTCGACCGTCCGCGAAATCAACGCGCTCATGAATCCCGGCGATGTCATTTTCGTAGACAGCGAGCTTAATTTCCATCCCGTGCAATACTATGCATCAGATCCTAAAAATGTCTATATCGTCAACAAATCGTATCAGGAGATTCCTGCTTATGTCGGCAAAGTCCTGATCCCGCGGGAGCACATCGCATTCAATCCGCCGCCGTTCCCCCGGCGCGCATTCATCATCTCCTCAGACCTGACATATGATGTCCAGGCCACACGATAGCGTCCCGACCGGGCACCCGTGATGTATAATGATGCTCATGTCATATCTCACTGTAGTTGATCCGGAGATTGCCCGGATCATCAAAGAGGAGGAGAAGCGGCAGGCGAATACGCTCATGATGATCGCTTCGGAAAATTCCGTGTCCATGGCAGTGCGGGAAGCGGTAAGCAGCGTGTTCATGAATAAGTATGCGGAGGGGTACTCCGGTCGGAGGTATTATCAGGGCAATGCGGTTGCGGATAAGCTGGAAGCTCTCGTAAGCGAACGCGCCCGTAAATTATTCGGCGTCGAGTATGTCAACGTACAGCCTCATTCGGGATCTCCCGCCAATTTTGCAGTCTATACCGCGCTCCTGAAACCGGGCGATACGATCATGGGGCTATCGCTGGCATCAGGCGGACACCTCACGCACGGCGCGTTCAAAAATGCATCAAGTATTTATTTTCGCTCCGTGTCTTACGACGTCACTCCGGACGGACTCATAGACTATGACGCGTTGTTACGATTGGCACGGAAAGTGAAACCCCATATCATTGTGGCGGGAACGACCGCATATGCCCGATTCCTGGATTGGAAAAAATTCGCATCAATCGCGAAAGAAGCGGGATCTTACCTGCTTGCGGATATGTCGCATATCGCGGGTCTTGTGGCGACGGGTAATTACCCGTCGCCTATCCCCTACGCGCACGTCGTCACGACGACGACGCACAAGACCCTCCGGGGGCCGCGCGGGGCGATGATCATGGCGACCCGCGCGGGCATCCGCAAAGATCCCGATCTCGTGAAAAAAATCAACTCCGCCATCATACCCGGCATTCAGGGCGGTCCCCACCTCCACAGTATCGCTGGCATAGGTGTCGCGCTCAAAGAAGCTTCACGGCCCGCATTCAAAACATACGCGAAGCAGATCGTGAAGAATGCGAAGATCCTTGCCGGCGAATTCAATAAACTCGGTATGACCCTCGTCACGGGCGGCACCGACAGCCATCTCATCCTTGCAGATATGCGGCCGTACGGAATTCTCGGTAATACTGCCGCAGAAGCATGCGAGCATGTCGGCATCATCCTCAACCGCAACGGCGTGCCGCACGATACGAATCCCCCGTTTTATCCGTCGGGGATCCGGCTCGGCACGCCGGGCGTTACCAGCAGAGGGATGAAAGAACAGCAAATGAAACGCATCGCCCATCTTATCGTGGCCACCATCACGTCCGTAGCCAAAACGAAGAAACAACTCGGTATCGCCCCGGAGGATGAACGCAAACCTGATGTGAGAAAACGGATCATTTCGCAAACAAAAGAATTGAAACCGATCATGCGGGAAGTCAAGCAGTTGGCCACTGCGTTCCCCCTGAAGAAACGGTATTAAACATATGAATTACGTATTGCTCGCCATGAACGGTGTCATACTTGCCGCGACGGCACTGCGATACAACATGCTTCCCCCGATCATACCGCTCTTCTATTCGCGCGCTCCCCAGGAAGTGCAGCTTACACCATGGTGGATGCTATTTATCCTGCCGATCAGTATGAATATTTTTTATCTGGTAAACCGGAGAATCGTAACTCTATTTTTCAAAGAAAACACATTCATCATCAAATTCGTGCACTATGTGAATATCATTATTACGATTTCTTTCACGCTGATTTTCGTAAAAATAGTATTCCTCGTCACCTGATCATATGGAAGCATTTTTCCTTTGTTACATCACATCGCTTCTCTCATTCCTGTTCACGATACCGACCATTCATTTCGCAAAGAAATGGGATCTGGTGACGGATCGTGCTACGCGGCACCATCCCGCACACACGCATACTGGGATCGTGCCGCGGGCGGGAGGTCTTCCGATATACCTCGCGTTTCTCGCAACAGTGCTATTGTTTATTCCACTGAACAAGATCGTGATCGGCATACTCCTTGCAAGCGGATTGCTCGTCGCTCTCGGACTGTTCGACGATTATCGTGATACGTCCCCGTATCTCCGGTTTGCCGCCAATATTCTCATCGCGGCACTGCTGATCGGATTCGGACTCGGTATCCCCTTTATTTCCAATCCGTTCGGCGCGCCCATCAGGCTTGATACCGTCCGTTGGACATTCGATCTGTTCGGCACTCATTCGATCATCGTAATCGGCAATATTCTCGCAGTACTGTGGCTTGTCTGGACGACGAATATGGTGAACTGGAGCAAAGGGGTCGATGGACAATTGCCCGGATTCGTAGCGATCACCGCGATCTTCCTCGGACTCGTTTCTCAGCGATTCACCGCGCATGACGTCAATGCCCAGACTGTGATGTTGCTCTCATTCACAGTCGCGGGCGCATATATTGGGTTCCTGCCGCACAACTTTTATCCACAGAAGATAATGCCGGGGTACGGCGGCGGGGGGCTCGCCGGATTCCTTCTCGGAGCGCTCGCGATACTGTCGTTTGGCAAGATCGGCACGGCCATACTGATACTGGCCGTGCCGACACTCGACGCAGTATACAGCATCATCCGCCGCATTCGCAGAGGCCAGTCCCCGTTCCGCGCGGATTGGGGACACTTCCACCATCAACTGCTCGCGGCCGGGTGGGGGCGACGCCGTATTGCGGTCTTTTATTGGAGCGTATCCGCTGTCCTTGGCGTCGCCAGCCTGTTCCTCGAAGGTATCGAGAAAGTAATCGCATTCGTCATGACCGGTCTTATCCTCATCGCATTCATGATCATCATTCAGAATTTGCACAAAAGGGACGTTCATGAAGTACTTCATTAAGACGTTCGGATGTCAACAGAATGTATCTGATTCGGAGCGGATTGCCGCAGCGTTTGAATCGCGCGGATTCATCGCCGCATCTTCGTACGATTCCGCCAATTACGTCATAATAAACACTTGTATCATCCGAGAATCGGCCGAAAACCGCGTATATGGTTTGGTCAATAATTTGAAAGAAATTAAGAATAAAAAATTTACAGCCGGTGAATTTTACAAAATCATCGTCACCGGCTGCATGGTCGGTATGGCGCAAAGGGATCCAAGCGGCGCATATCTGGCCAAACTCCGCAAAGCGATGCCGGCGGTCGACGAATTCCTCCCGATCGAAGAGATCGGATTCGATCTCCAACCGGTACGCCAGTCGGACACCCACGCCTGGGTGCCGGTATCAAACGGATGTAATAATTTTTGCACGTTTTGTGTCGTACCATACACGAGAGGCCGCGAGATAAGCCGTCCGTTCCACGAAGTGCTCCGGGAGTGTGTACAACTCTCCAAAGACGGCATTACATCAGTAACGTTGCTCGGACAAAACGTCAATTCGTACGGGGCGGATCTTCTGGTGGGCGAGGACAATATCCAGAAGATCCGCGACACCGGGAAATCCTACTTCGGCGGCTCCACTCTCTCCCACCCGCGTGTCAAAGTGGAATTCAAACTGAACGGGAAGAATATCGAGCCTGTCTATGTCAAACATCTCGGGAGATACCGCATTCCCACCCTTTTCCCCTATTTACTTGAAGCTGTGGCACAGTTAGGATTTGAAAAAGTTGATTTTTATTCATCCAATCCGTGGGATTTCTCCGACGCGCTCATCGATGTCATTGCGAACTATCCGAATATCACACGGACGGTCCATATTCCGCTCCAGTCGGGCGACGACACCGTCCTCAAGCGTATGAACCGGTGGTATACGGCAGAGCAGTATCTCGACCTTACCAATAAATTAAAATCAAAAATTCCCGGCGTGAAGATCACGACCGATATCATCGTCGGTTTCTGTGGAGAGACGGAAAAAGAATTTCAGAGTACCGTCGATGTAGCGCGAAAAGTGGGATTCGAGAAAGCATATCTCGCGATGTACTCGTCGCGGCCGATGACGGCCGCGACCAAAGTATTCAAAGACGACGTCCCCCACCCGGTCAAGAAAAAACGGTGGGAGTTGCTCGAACACATCATCAATACCCCCCGCCTTATCACTTCAGGAATTAAACATACCGGAAGGTCGCATTTTGCCGCATAGTAATCTATAATCTTACCTATGAAGCTCCTCGTTACGGGCGGTGCAGGTTTCATCGGTTCCAACTTCGTACATTACTGGATTAAGAATAATCCCGGTGATACGATCGTTAACATCGACAAACTTACATATGCTGGAAACCTGGAGAATCTTGCAGCGCTGAACGGTAATCCCCATCACATTTTCGTGAAGGCCGATATCTGTGACGTCAGCGCCATGGATGATGCGATGAAAGGCGCGGATATGGTCGTCCATTTCGCTGCGGAGTCACATGTAGACCGATCCATCCTCGATTCCGATCCATTCATCAAAACTAACATCGAAGGTACTCACACACTTCTCAAACTCGCTCTGAAACACAATGTGAAACGGTTCCATCACATCTCCACTGACGAAGTGTTCGGCGCACTCGAACTTGATTCGGAGGAAAAATTCACCGAGAACACACCGTACGATCCCCACAGTCCGTATTCGGCTTCCAAAGCGGCATCGGATCACCTCGTGCGGGCATTTTCCGATACATACGGATTACCTATCACTATCAGTAACTGCGGCAATAACTATGGCCCATATCATTTTCCGGAAAAATTAATTCCCCTTGCAATCACCAACATTCTTGAAGGGAAAAAAGTACCGGTATATGGCGACGGCCTCTACATCCGCGACTGGCTCTATGTGGAGGATCACTGCAGTGCCATCGATCTGATTCTCAAAAAAGGAAAGGTGGGTGAGACCTATCTCATCGGCGGTCTCACCCACGCAATTTCGAACCTTGAGGTAGTGAAGAAGATTCTCTTGCTTATGGGTAAAGACGAATCATTTATCGAATTTGTGAAAGATCGGCCGGGTCACGACCGCAGGTACGACGTCGATTGGACCAAGATTCACCGCGAGCTCGGATGGGAACCGAAACACTCATTTGATGACGCGCTTGCTGCTACCGTACAATGGTACCGCGATAATACCTCGTGGTGGCAACACATCAAATCTGGCGCATACAAAGATTATTACGCTACACAATATTCACGATGAAAATAGCCATGAGCGGTTCGACCGGATTGATCGGATCGCGGATACAGGAACTTCTCTACCGCGATCACGAGTTCATCCCACTGCTGCAGAGCCATGTGGATATCGCGGATCAGGAACAAGTGAAAGATTTCATCGGCCGTAGCGACTTCGACATATTCCTCCATCTTGCCGCATATACGGATGTGAACGGCGCGGAAAAAAATAGGGATATTGCAAAAAAGGTCAACGTCGATGCGACAAAAAATATTTTTAATGAAGTGACGCAAAAAAGCAAAAAAATGATTTACATTTCCACCGATTTTGTCTTCGACGGCACCAATCCGCCCTACGACGAAGATAGTGTCCCCAATCCTCTCGGTTACTACGCGCAGACGAAATACGAAGGGGAGCAGATTGTGAAAGACAAGGGTATGATCGTCCGTCTCAGCTATCCGTACCGATCCTTTTTTGAACCCAAGAAGGACTTCGTTCATGCGCTTAAGGCACATATGGAAAAAGGCACCGATCTTTACATGGTCACGGACATGTCGTTCACACCGACGTTCGTCGACGACATAGCATTCGGGCTCAAACATCTCATCACCCACTACTCGCCCGAAATCTTCCACCTTGTCGGATCAAGTACCCTTTCTCCCTATGAGTCGGCGCTGAAAATCGCAGAAGCTTTCAAACTCGACACCAGTCACATACATAAGACGACGTACGATAAATATTTCAAGGACAAAGCTCTCCGCCCCCGGTATTCCGAAATCCGGAGTATGAAAAATAACTTTCATTCCATGAAATCGTTTGAAGAAGGTCTGAAAATAATCGCAGGGCATTAATAATTGTCTGCCAATTAATTCAAAGATGAAGAACACCGATTTTTTTGATAAAATGTCACTTTCACATGCCTCTAGAACGACCCCGATATATCATGCCTGAACAAACTGATTCAAGAGAAATCCCCCGCCCTCTTATCGTCAATCTGGAGAAATTCCTTGGTCAGCGAACACTTATCCAGAGAGCCAGAGAAACGGAATCTTTGAAACAACTCGTGTCCGAGGAAGAGTATTTACGCCAGTTTTTCGAACAGTTTCTTAAAGTCCGAATAGATCGTGCTGAGGAACTCAACAGTCCCGAAATTGAATCGGTGAATGAGCTTATCTTCCAACTTTTCGGCTCCAAACTTGGCATTACATCCTGTATGGACGGACGATTGCCGATTGCGGCAATTTGGGGATTCCCCATGGATGCAGTCCGTGCCATGAGAGTTCCGGGAGGAGACATTCCCGGCTTTTATTTTGACACGAAAGAAGGCCATATGAAGCTCGATGAATCCTCATTGTTTGCCCGCAAAATTGCTGCCCAACAGGAAACTGACAGTCCGACACGATTCCAAGTACTTAATGCGCACAAACATTGTGCTGCAAGAGGTGCTATTGAGAGCAATTTAGGGATCGCACCTGATGACAAAGGTTTGTTCGAAGATGTCAAAAAGAAGCGTGAGATGGGGGTCGCACTGGAAAAGCAATATGGGATTGTGCCTATTATATTCGTACCGGATCCCGACACCGGATTCGGATATATGGGACTCGGTCAAGATTCCTTACTCAAAGAAAAGACTGGTGAAAATAAGAGACAGTATGATGACGAAACAATTGATGACTTGGTAACGCAAGGGAAAGTGATATCTACCAAGTTAGTCGCGGAAGAATTTGCAGAACAATTCATGGGATATAAAATGGATGTGGATTGGGAAAATAATTATTCTGGAACTGCCGTAAAGTTTTGGGAAAACATTGACAAAATGGCGAAAGATAAATCGATAATGAAGAATCTTTCGAGCCGGGTAAGCGATACGTATAGCGAAAGCAATGGAATTGGGCAGGAGCGTAAGGAAGAAGAGATTAGAGTGCGTTCTCTGCTTGTCCTCACGAATGCGTATCTCGGTTGGCTCTATGAACAAAAGGGTGGACATCCGTATCGGGAGCACAAGGAGTCATGCGTCGTCATTGATTTCAAGAACAAAGGTCCATTTGCAGAGCTTACTGCGTTCGTTGTCGCTCCTGATATCAGTTCGGTCGACGCGAACGTGGTTATGGCATCAAACATCGTACGTAATAACAGGGAAAAAGGCAATGTGACAGACACCACTAACAATTATAAAACTCCTGATAAATTTAAAGGCGCACCGGTATCGGTCATTTTAAAAACGGAAATTCCTGCAGACAGTCAAGATGAGATTTGGAACGATCTGAAACGACTCCCATGGGAGGATATACAGGAAATTTGGTCGACAATGAGTGATGGCGATTTCCTGAACTGGATTGACGATTTACTAAAAAACCGCAAACACCAAACAGTCGAAGCAGTCAAGAGTACACTACTAGACATGAAGCATGTATTATTGAAACTGTATAGAAATGCAACCCAACCGATGATTGAACGGGGTGGATTAGTCGTTTTACCGATACTGGTGAGCCAGGATCGTAAACCGCAGACAATAGTACCACTAGCAGCGTAAGATATATTGAAAACCCATTCCAATTCAAGTAACATAATGACTACATTATGACGATTACCATCATCGGGCACGGGTATGTGGGCCTCGTGAGTGCATGCGTGTTCGCAGACTTCGGCAACAAGGTGTGGGTGATCGGACATACGAAAGAGAAGCTTGCCCGGCTCGCTTCGGGAGACCCCATCATCTACGAGCCGGGCCTGCGGGAGATGCTTGAGAAAAACAACAAAGCGAAGCGTCTCATCTTCACCGACCAGTATGATCAGGCAATTGCCGAATCCGAGATCGTGTTTATTACGGTCGGCACACCGCCTAAGTCTGACGGCAGTGCCGACCTCACCGCAGTCTTCACCGTCGCCAAGAACATCGCATACCACCTCCGCAAAGGGTTCACGGTAGTTTCCTGCAAGAGCACCGTCCCGGTCGGTACGAACCTGAAAGTCGAATCGATCATCAACGATCACAAGCCGGCGGGCGCGTCTATCGCGGTCGCGTCCTGTCCGGAATTCCTCCGGGAGGGTTCTGCGCTTCAGGATACGCTCAAACCGGACAGGGTCGTGGTCGGTTCCTCATCGAAGAAAGCGATCGAGAAGATGCTTGAGCTCCACAAGCCGATCACCGGCCAGCGCATCGTCACAGACCTGGCATCCGCAGAGCTCATCAAATACACGTCCAATGCAATGCTTGCGACCAAGATTTCGTTTGCGAACCTGATTTCTTTTTATTGTGATGAAACAGGCGCGGATGTAGAAGCAGTATTGGAAGCGGTCGGCATGGATAAGCGGATCGGCCGGAGTTTCATGTATCCCGGAGTCGGATACGGCGGATCCTGCTTCCCCAAAGACGTGAAGGCGCTCATTGATACCGGCAAATCGTACGGGATCGATACGGCGCTTCTTAAGGCGGTCGACAAAGTCAATGAGCAGGCAAAAGAGCGGTATGTCGAGCATATCGAGAAAATGCTCAAAGGACATACGGTAGCGATCTGGGGACTTGCGTTCAAGCCGGACACCGATGACATCCGCTTCGCACCGTCGCTCCATGTCATAGACAGTCTTCTCAAAAAGGGCAAAAACATTGTGGTGTATGATCAGGTCGCATCGGACAATGTCCGGAAAATGTACGGGACTAAGATCAGATACGTTGACGATCCGTATGATGCGGTGCGGAACGCAGATGCGTTGTGTGTCCTTACGGAGTGGAACGAATTCCGCCAGGCTGATATGAAAAAAGTAAAATCCCTCATGAATAAGCCGCTCATCCTTGACGGGAGGAATATCTACGAACCGGAAGCGATGAAAGATTTGGGCTTTACCTATTTGGGGATCGGACGTTCATGAAAATTATCGTCGTCGGCGGCGCGGGTTTTATCGGATCTCACCTATGTACCAGACTTCTGGACGAAAACCATGATGTGTTGTGCGTGGATAATTTCCTCACCTCAAAACCGGCCAATATCGAACCGCTCAAATCCCGCAAAGGCTTTACGTTCCTCAAACATGATGTGATCGAGCCGTTGCCCGAATCCGTGACCGGCGAGGCGGTCTTCCACCTTGCATCGCCCGCCTCGCCCAACCATCACAGCAAGATAAGCTATCACGCACTTCCGATGGAGACAATGATGGTGAATACCATGGGCACACTTCACCTTCTTGAATTCTGCGAAAAAAATAACGCAAAGTTCCTGTTTGCCTCAACTTCGGAAGCGTACGGGGATCCGCTCGAACACCCCCAGCGGGAAGAATACCGGGGGAATGTGAATACGATCGGTCCGCGATCGGTCTATGACGAATCGAAACGATTCGGAGAGACGATCACGGCATACTTCGTACGCAGCAAGGGTGTGGATGCGCGCATCGCGCGCATCTTCAATACATACGGACCGAACCTTGATCCTCAGGATATGCGGATGGTCGTACGGTTCATCACGCAGGCGCTTACAAACACGCCGATTACTGTGTTCGGTGACGGGAGTCAGACACGATCGCTGTGTTACGTTTCCGATACGGTGGACGGCTTGATGAAACTTATGTTTGCACCCAATACCAAAGGAGAGGTGGTCAACATCGGCGCGCAAGAGGAACATTCGGTCCTTGACTATGCGCACATGATTAAGAAATTGACAAAAAGCACCAGCACAATCGTGATGAGCGAAGAGCTCCCCGCCGACGATCCCCTCCGAAGGAAAGCGGATATTACGAAAGCCGGAACATTGCTGAATTGGAAGCCGACAATTTCTCTGGAAAAGGGACTCTCCCGAATGATTGAATATATCAAATCACAATGAAAACAGCCGTCATCGTAATCCCGACATACAACGAGTCCTCAACCGTTGAGAAGCTCATACATGCCATATCGGATACCGTCCGGCCGATACAGGGATGGGTGTTTGATATTCTCGTTGTTGACAGCGATTCGCCCGACGGTACCGGCAAGATAATACAAAAAATAGCGAAATCGGAAAAAAATGTTCACCTCCTATCGACTAGGAAAGAGGGTCTCGGAAAAGCGTATGTGGAAGGCTTCACGTATGCGTTGAAAAACTTCGAGCCGGACGTACTGTTCGAGATGGACGCGGATTTTTCGCACGATCCGGCGCATATCCCTGCGTTCGCCGCAGCGATAGACAACGGATCCGATTTCGTCATCGGTTCACGATATAGCAAAGGGGGGTCGATCCCCAAGGACTGGGGGATCGACCGCAAGATTTTCTCCGTGCTCGGAAACCTGATCATCCGCTTCGGCTTCATGAAGCTCTCCATATCGGACTGGACTTCGGGATACCGGGCTATCAAATCAAACCTTGTCAGGGAATGTCTCACCTATATCGACAAGTATTCCGGTTATGTATTCCAGATTGCCATTCTCGACAGGGCAATCAAGAACCATGCGCGTGTATCGGAAGTTCCCATCCATTTCCTGGATCGTGAACACGGTGTATCGAAGATTAACTCCGGACAATATATACGCAATACACTTTGGTACGTATATACCAATTCATCTTTCATACGATATATTATCGTCGGCGGGATCGGTTTCGTGCTGGATTTCGGCATTCTCTATGTGCTGTACCGCAAAATGGGCTTCCCGATTTGGCTGGGTCAGATGATCAGCGCGGAGAGCGCAATCGTTTCCAATTTCATTCTCAATAACTACTGGTCATTTTCCCATAAACAAATAGAGGCAGGATCGGGAGGATTCCTCAAAAGTTTCTTCAAATTCAACGGAGTTGCACTTGGATCCTTGATCATACAGACTGTCTCACTGACCCTCTTTGAGATGTTTGCAGGTCATGAACACGTCTTCATTTTCAAGGCGATTGTACTGATCATCGTCATCATTCCCTATTCATACATCCTATACAATAAGGTCGTATGGAAAGCTCCGTCCAAGTGATATCATTCCGCCGTGATCCGGGCATATTCTGAAGCAATCCATCCGTCATTGTCCGAGTCGTATTGTATACGGTACCAGTTCGGTTTTTCCTCAAGCAGCGGGAATGTGCTGCCCGGATCGATCCTGGCTTCCTCGCTTGCGGCGACGGTGGGGAGGGATCGCACCCGGAGCCAGCCGGTGGGAGTATCTTTGATCACTACTTTTTTCGCACCGGGCGCCGAGGGCACGGTTTCCGCGGACGATGTTGCGACCGTGGCGCTCTCGGTAGCTGTCTTGCGGGGAGCGGAGAGCGAAGCGATCCGCTCTTTCTGCACTTTATCTACCGCAAGCTTATAAAGCGCATTGACGCGCCGGCCGCCGACCACATTGACCTTCTGCGTCCGGCGCACGAAACCCGGCAGGTATAGCGATACCTCATGCGCACCGTTCAGGATGGGCGCGATGATGATGGACGCTACTCCTTTTTCATCGTTGTCCATCGTCACGATCGCGCCCGGCGGATCGGAATCTATGAAAAGTTCTCCGTAATCTCCCCCTGCCGAACCGGGACTCATGTTCTCGACAGTATAAATCTCCCCTGCTGATGTCAGATCCGAGTCGCCGAGCTCTCGATTGATGTAGCTCAACGAATTTTTGACTACATTGATCTTCCCTTCCCACTGTGCGGTCGGGGTAGCTTCCTGTGAAGGGATCAATTTCACGACATAATCACCGACTTTCATTTTTTGCTCATATGGCGTCCTGCCGACATTGACATTATCTATGAATACGTTACTTGAGGGTACGGATAACACACGCAAAACACCGGTTTGGTTTGACTTGTCAAGAAGGATGTATTTGACTCCAATAAAAATCAGGAAGAGGATCAGCAGGATCAACAGCAATATGAGTTTCCCCCTCACGTTTGTACTTTTCCGTACGCGCATACCCATATTATACAGCCCTTTACTTTTGAAAAGATTGTGTATAATGGTAACCATGGAACCCGTGCAGCCCATATCCCAACCTGCAGAATTCAGCTCTGCACCGCGTAAAAAGGCAAAGAATAAAAAACTCCTGATCATCCTCGCCGCAGTCATTCTCCTGGGCGCCGGAGCGTTCGCTTTCAGCAGATCCCAGTCTGCGCCATCGACCGAGATCAGTCCGACTCCCGAATTCGCGATGCCCACAGAAGCCCCGCTCCCCACCGAGTCACTTGAGGAGTCTCCGACACCCGAGGAGGAACAGGCGGAGGAGACTCCTGAGCCGACTGAGAAACCGACCCCTACTGCCAAACCTGCAGCGACCAAATCATCCGAGCTCAATATCCAGGTACTCAACGGGAGCGGTGAGACAGGCGTTGCATCTACGGCCAAGAGTTTCCTGAGCGGCAAAGGGTATGAATACATCGAGACAGGCAATGCCGACAACTATGACTACGAAGGTGTCACACTCAAGACAAAAGAGTCGGTTTCCGAATATGTAGCCGACCTCAAGTCGGATCTGGAAGAAAAGTACTCAATTTCTTCCGACTCCGATGTGTTGAGCGAAGACTCCGTATTTGATGCCGTCGTCATCGTCGGGAAATGAGCGCATCGGTGGACTTTCACCCTGAGTTTTTGTTTATTGATTAACTCTTTCACAATCACACGAACTACTTAATTTGTCGTCTATAGTCCGTTGCGGATCTTCCAATAGTATCGTACTATCCTCACGTTATAAATTTCATATTTTCTTATGAAAAAAGGTACAAAAACCTTAACCTCTCCCTCATCCGATATCAGTTTACCGTGTCCCAAATGCGGTGCGGATCTGGTTGATTCGCGGACGCGTTCAGGACGCAAACTCAAGCGATGCTCGACGAATATTTGGGATTCCAAGACCCAGACTGCAAGCGGATGTGATTATGTTGAGTGGGTCAAGACAACGACCGAGATGCTGGACGACGACTGTCCGCAATGCAGTGCCAAACTCATCCTGGTGAACACTGCCACCGGCAAACAGCTCAAACGGTGTTCGACGAGCAAGTGGAATCGCAGGGACCACGCAGCGATCGGATGCTCGTATGTCCAATGGGTTCAGTGATCAGGCGGTGAGTCCAAGAAGTGTAAGGGCTTCCCGTACCGTCTGACCGGATGCCTTATCGTAAAGGTACCGGAGGAGTGCGGGCGTATCGAGATCATCATCGAGATACGCCCGCACTTCTTCCATTGATCCGCGATTCTCACTATCCTGTCGCTTCAACAGGGTATTCCGTCGCTGTACGGCCTCATCCAGTTCGGCGCGTTCATATTCCCACGGATGCCGGTAATGGTGTGTAAGCAGGAAATACCGCACTGCCATCGGGTCATAGCGCGTGATCAGATCTTCAACGAGTATCAGATTGCCCAGTGACTTCGACATTTTTTCTCCTTCATACATGACCATTCCCGCGTGCATCCATGTATTCACGAACGGTTTCTGCCCGGTGACGCTTTCTGTCTGCGCGATCTCACTCTCATGGTGAGGGAAGATGAGATCCCGCCCGCCTCCGTGGATATCGATACGGTCTCCCAGGTATCGCTGAGCCATCGCACTGCACTCGATATGCCATCCCGGCCTTCCGTTCCCCCACGGCGTACTCCAGTGCGGGGCGCCCGCGGAAGGAACCCATAACACGAAATCGAGTGGGTTGCGTTTGCGCGGATCATCGGGATCATTCCCCCGCTCCCGCGAAATAGTAAGCATTTGAGACTCATTGAATCCGGATAACGTTCCATATCCGTCAAACCGTCGTGTATCGAAATAAACATAACCGTCATTTTCATATGCGATATTTTTATGCACAAGAATCTTCACTTTGTCGACAATATCCGGAATCATATGTGAGGCGAGCACATAATGATCAGGCGGAGTTACGTTCAGCCGTTCCATCATTTCCTTGAAATGTGTGATCCATTTCTTGGCTATATCCTCCCATCCCACCCCCGCTTCTTCCGCCTGCCGGATCACGTCATCGCTGTCGTTGATATCAGTCGCGTTCTGAATATATTGAACACGGAAATTCGAATAACGCAACACTCGTACGAGTACATCGAACATGACATACGTGAACGCGTGTCCCAGATGTGTCGCATTGTTGGGGGTGATACCGCACACATAGAGACTCACCTCATTGTTCCTTAGCGGTACGAATTCCTTCTTGATCCGGAGTTTACTATCGAAGATCCTCACCGATATATTATAAAATAGGAACATGAAAAAAACACTGGTCTGCATATTCGCACATCCTGATGACGAATCGTTCGGCCCGTCCGGCACCATTCATAAATTCACTGCAACACATGACGTTTTCATCATTTGTGCAACCAACGGTGACGCGGGAGAGAATCATCTGAAGGACTCAAAGACCGGACTTGGCCGAATCCGACAGGAGGAGCTGCGGTCATCCGCCGCACTGTTGGGGGTTAAGAACGTATTCTTCCTCAACTATCACGATGCAACCCTCAGCAATATTCACTATCACGCGATTGCGTCGGACATCATGACAATCATTGACGATTTGAGGCCGGAAACGCTGATGACATTCGAACATCGCGGCGTTTCCGGCCACCTAGACCACATCGCAATATCCATGATTACGACGTATGTATTTGAACGTGTTTCATATGCCAAAACGCTCTTCTATTATTGTTTACCGGAAGAGTATACTGCGATGAATACCGACTACTTCATCTACTTCCCACAGGGGTATTCATACGAAGAAATTGATAAGATCGTCGATGTCTCGGATGTGCTTGATCTCAAACGCAATGCTATGAGCCTTCATAAATCGCAGGAACATGATGCGCGAAGGCTCATCGCATTATTGCCGAAACGGACGAAAGAACATTTCTTACTCCGGAGCAAATAATGTTCCTGGATGCGATATAATTGACCCATGATACGCGACGAGATACGTGCACTGCTGCAAGACGCGCTTGCCACACTCTCCATTCAAACCGAATCGATTCCCCTGGCACATCCGGAAGATCCAAAACACGGTGATTTTGCCACGAGCATTGCCCTCCAATTCGCAAAACAACAGCAATCTGTACCTCATGATCTCGCTCAAAAAATTGCTGATTCGATTCCCAAAAACGAATTGATCCAAACCGTAGAGATTGCTCGTCCCGGATTCATCAATATTTTTTTGCGGAAAGAGGTTTTGATGAAAGAATTGAACATCATCAATCAAACTCCTGAATATGGATCACAACAAACTAATGAAGGGAAAATAGCTCTTGTCGAATATTCATCACCCAATATTGCCAAACCGTTCACGATAGGACACCTTCGCTCAACGATCATCGGTGACAGCATTGCGAATATTCTTGAGGCAACAGGATACGATGTCAAACGGGACAATCATGTGGGCGACTGGGGCACACAGTTCGGCAAACTGATATACGCTATCAAAACATGGGGGAGTATCGAAGAAATCGAAGCGTCCGAACATCCGATCAAGCTGCTCGTGAAGCTCTATATCAAATTTCATGAAGAAGCCGAACACAACGTGGAGATCGAAGAGAAGGCGCGCGATTATTTCCGCAATCTTGAGCAGGGAGACTCCGCGTTGAAGGAAATATGGCAGAAATGTATCGAGTGGTCGTGGAGAGAGTTTGAAGCGATCTACCGAATTCTCGGCGTTACATTCACCGAAAACAACGGTCGGGGGTATGGCGAATCGTACTTCGAGAACGAACTCCGATCAATACATGAAGAGTTGAAAAATAGAAAATTGACGAAAATAAGCGAAGGAGCCGAACTTGTGTTTTTCGAAAACGATAAATATCCTCCGTTGATGGTGCGCAAGAAAGACGGGGCTTCGCTCTATGCGACACGGGATCTTGCAACGGACCGCTTCCGCAAAAAAACATACGGAGATGAATTGTTGATAATCAACGAAGTCGGAGCTGAACAATCCCTTTATTTCCAACAATTGTATGAGGTTGAACGGCTCCTCGGTTGGTTCGCCGAAGGTCAGAGGAAGCATGTCAAACACGGACTGTACCGTTTCAAAGATATGAAGATGTCGACGCGCAAAGGGAATACCGTATGGCTCTATGATGTGCTGACTGAGGCAGTTCAGCGAGCAAAAAAGTTCAACAAATCCGGTATTGATGTATCGTCAGAGGTCGCTGTCGCCGCTCTTAAGTGGAACGATCTCAAACGCAGTCCGCATCTGGATATCATTTTTGACTGGGACGAAATCCTGAGCATGGAGGGGAACTCCGGACCATATATGCTGTATACATATGTGAGAATACAAAGCGTCCTGAGGCAAGGTAATAATGATTTCACATTAAACGACGTTTACAGGGGAGAAGCGACAGGGGAGGAGAATTCAATAGTGCGGCTCCTCTGTCAGTTCCCCGAAGTGATTGAGCAGGCGGCGCAAAATTTTGCGCCGCATGTCATCGCGAACTATCTGTTCGCACTTGCACAATCGTACAATCTCTTCTATCAGAAGCTCCCGATACTGAAGGCGGAACCGGACACACGCCGGTTCCGCCTCGCGATCTCTCATGCCGTAGGAGTCGTCGTGAAAAACGGACTCCGTCTCCTCGGCATTAAGACAGTTGAACAAATGTGACAATGACTTTTTATATCTGCAGTAACTGCAATTACGGATCGGGGTCGTGGATCGGCAAATGCCCTGACTGCGGACAATGGAATACACTTGTCGCCGCGCCCGAAGATGATACCGGCGGCGGCAAATCATCCCGCAAACGCGAATCTATCAGACCGTTTGCCTCTTACCCTCTTACGAATATTGCGAAGGATAAAAAACACAGAACACCGACCGGAATATATGAACTTGATCGTGTCCTGGGCGGGGGAGTGCTGACAGGGGAGACCATATTGCTGACGGGTGAACCGGGAATCGGCAAATCCACTCTCCTACTTCAGTCACTCGCGAAACTGCATGCCGTCTATGTGTCCGGAGAAGAATCAGCGCAGCAGGTTCGGGACCGCGCGGTCCGTCTCTCACTCAATCTCTCCGCTATCCTCTTCTCCGACGAGGTGCAGATTGAGAGTGTGACAGAAGGAGTGAAAAAAATGCGCGAAAAACAGCCGGTCGACATACTCGTGATCGACTCCATACAGACTGTCTATTCCCGTGACGTACCGTCCGCTGCCGGATCGGTGGCACAGTTGAAGGAATGTTTGAATAAGTTGGTATCCTTCGCGAAAAAATCCGGAATCCCCGTCATCATAATCGGCCACGTCACGAAAGAAGGTGACGTGGCCGGACCCAAGACGTTGGAACATCTCGTCGACTGCGTCCTCGTATTCGAGGGGGACAAACAGTCGTACCATCGTATCCTCCGTGCCCAAAAAAACAGATTCGGCTCAACCGACGAGATCGGTATGTTCCGTATGGATGCAGACGGATTGCGGGAGGTAGATGATCCCCTCGCGTTCATTGACAAGCATGAAGATGTGACTGTCGGACGCGCGACTGTCGGACTGTCGGAGGGCAAGCGTCCCCTATTCTTTGAAATTCAGACGCTTGCCGTCCCTACTGCTCTTGCGATGCCCCGAAGAATCGTGAAGGGCGTTGACTACAACAAAGTACAGCTACTTCTCGCAGTGATACGCAAACATTTGGGTATTTCGATTGACACGCTCGACATCTATGTAAACGTAGTCGGCGGGATCACGATCAAATCCCCTGCCGTCGACCTGGGGATCGTCGCATCGGTCATCTCTGCGGTTCGCAATATTCCCGTCCGGCCGGACATGGTATTCATGGGAGAGGTTGGTCTACTTGGTGAAGTCCGTCAAGGTCTTTTGGAAGACAGGGTTGAGAAAGAGGCGCGCCGACTGAAATTCGGCACCATCGTGTCGGCGCGCACGATCAGATCGATCACGGAACTAAAACGAATTCTTTCATGATGACTGACTTCTTCCCGTTCGCTCCGATCGCTTCTATGACGATCTGATTCGTCCCGATCTTAAGCGGCAAATCATAGCTGAATACACCGTTTTCGTTGGGGTAAACACGCGTTCCGAAAATGGTAATAACAGCTTCTTTTTCCGTCCGTCCGGTTACGGTGATCCTTTCCCGCCGCTTGAATGACTTCTCCGTCGGAGAAACTATCGTGATGCGCGGAGGAAGGAGAAAAATGCTTAATTGGTATCCGAAATACGCGAGGAAAATCACTCCAATTCCGAAAAATACGATGTACGAATAAACCTTTGAAGCGGACCGGAGCATGGTGTTCGGTACCCGTTTTTTCAATGTCATATCCTCAACATGTTCATAGTCTCTACGAAAAAATACCAACGCTTTTTTCGCATCAACGCCGACCTCCTGGGCATATGATTTGATAATACCCGAGATATATATTTTGGAACCGAACAGCTGCCAATCATTATGTTCAATCGCCTCCAAAAAACGTGTACGGATGCGCAACCGTTTTTCCAGCTGTTCAAGAGAAATTTTTTTTTGTTCACGGGCGCGCCGGAGCATGTCGCCCACGGTAAGTGTCATATGCTTTTATCACTCCTTCAGACGTTCCAGGTATTCTCCCGTTTCGGGATTCACGGAAATCAAGTCACCGGTCTTGATGAACAAGGGGACCATAGCTGTCACACCGGTCTCCAGCGTAGCCGGTTTCTTCGCTCCGCTGACGGTATCGCCTTTGACGGCCGCTTCCGTCTGTTTAACTTTTAGTTTTACGCTTGCAGGAGGTCGTACGGTGAGGGGTTCATCTTGATATAGCATGACATAGTACTTCTCCTCCGGCTTGAGATAATCCGCAAAATCAACCTGGGATACCGGGACTTCATGCTGCTGAAACGTCCGCTCATCCATGAAATAGAGCGTATCATCCTGCCGGTAAAGGTATTGAAGCTGGAGCGTCTCTACATCGGCAGTCTCGATCGTAGCATTCGATTTGTTCGTAACGTCGATATTCTTCCCGGTCGAAATGCTCTTAATTTTCATTTTGACTGTCGCCATTCCCCGGCCCTGGAAGTTGAAATCCGTTTTGGCCACTTGCCAAACTCCGCCTTCATGGATGATGTAATCCCCTTTCTTGATATATCCTATTTCCGTGATCATAATTCTTTTTGGAGCTCTTCGAGCAACTTCTTACCATGACTTGACACCTTGTCCGGGACTGATATCCTGAAAACAACATATTGATCCCCTTTCCGGATCGGGCTATTCGGGTATGGGAATCCCTCGTGCTGTAAACGCACAATTGTACCGCTTTTTGTGCCGGGACGCACCTTGAGTTTGACAGTTGAGTTCCGCAGAGTCGGCACCTTCACAACGCCGCCCAATACGGCAAGCGGAAAGCTAATGTCCGTTTCATAATACACATCCTGTCCATCCCGCTTGAATTTCGCATCCGGTTTGACACGAATCAACAAATCGAAATCCGTGAACCGCATGCGCATCCCGTCATCAACGCCGGCGGGAATCTTGACTGTTCTTGTCTTCCCGCCGAGTTTGAATGATTTCTCGACACCCTTCACCGCATCGGCGAACTCAAGCTGCACCTGGTATAAATCCCGCGGTTTGCGATTTCTCGCCTGGCCAAACGGAGACTGGAAACCGAAAAACTGTTCGAATATTTCGAAAGGGTCTTGTCCTCCGAAATCGACCCCTTCGAACGGATTTTGTCCTCCGGTGTACGTATATGAGAACGGACCCTGTTGATATGAGTAGGCGCCGCCGCCTGCGGCGGCGCCCCCGGCCCTCGTATATGTATCATGACCGAACTGGTCATACTGCTGACGCTTCTTGGGATCCCCGAGCACTTCGTATGCCCGATTGATCTCCTTGAATTTCTCCGTGGCACCTGCTGACTTGTTCCGGTCCGGGTGCCACTCAAGAGCCAGCTTGCGGTACGCCGCCTTGATCTCGGCATCGGTCGCCGTCTTGCTCAATCCCAGCGTCTGATAAAAATCGGCCATTCCTTAGTTCACAACTTCGCCTTCTTCGACGTCTCCTTTCTTCTTCTCGTCTTCGGAATGGTCTTCGATCTTCTCTTCAGACTCTTGTTTCTTCTCTTCCGCCTGAGCCTGGCTGTATGCCTGGGCACCGATTTTCTGGAGGGAATCGTTCAATTCCGTTGTCTTTTTCTCCAGATCTTCGGCGCTGCCGCTGTCGAGGATTTCCTTCAGCGCTTTGATTTTTTCCTCGACCTCCGTCTTGATTGAAGCATCCAGCTTATCACCCGCATCCTTGATTGCTTTTTCCGATGCATAAATCGTACTGTCGGCTCTGTTGCGGGCTTCGATCTTGGTTCGTTCTTTCTCGTCATCGGCGGCGTTTTTCTCCGCGTCCTGCTTCATCTTCTCGATCTCGTCTTTGCTCAAACCGGTTGAGCCCGTGATCTTGATGCTTTGGGACTTACCCGTCGCTTTATCTTTCGCACTTACGGTGAGGATACCGTTCGCGTCGATGTCAAACGTCACCTCGATTTGAGGGACACCGCGCGGTGCCGGCGGAATACCCTGGAGTGTGAAGTGACCGAGCGATTTGTTATCGCGTGCGAGTGGCCGTTCGCCCTGAAGGATATGGATCTCCACTTGCGTCTGGTTGTCGGCCGCAGTTGAGAACACCTCCGATTTGGACGTCGGGATGGTTGTGTTGCGCGTGATGAGGGGAGTCGCAACGCCACCCATTGTCTCCACGCCGAGCGTCAGCGGGGTAACATCGAGCAACACCACGTCTTTTGTCTCCCCCGTGAGGACACCCGCCTGGATCGCCGCACCTACCGCGACGACTTCGTCCGGATTGACTCCTCTATTGGGTTCCTTACCGAAGTATTCCTTGACCCGCTCGATAATCTTGGGCATGCGGGTCATACCTCCGACGAGTACGACTTCGCTGATTGATTTCGCGTCGACCTTAGCGTCCTTGAGACACGAATCGACCGGAGCGAACGACTTGTCTATCAGATCTCCCACGAGAGATTCGAGCTTGGCGCGGGTGATCTTCATGACGAGATGCTGCGGCGTACCGTCCTTCACCGTAACGAACGGAAGATTGATTTCGGCTTCAAGCGAAGACGAAAGCTCGATCTTCGCTTTCTCCGCTGCATCCCGCAGGCGCTGAAGCGCCTGCGGATCCTTGCGCAGATCGATACCATTCTCTTTCTTGAATTCATCTGCGATGTAGTCGAGGACGACTTTGTCGAAGTCATCTCCTCCGAGATGGGTATCGCCGTTGGTGGCCTTCACCTGGAACACCCCTTCCCCGAGTTCAAGAACCGTCACATCGAAGGTGCCGCCGCCCAAATCATAGACGACGATAGTTTCCGCATGCTTTTTGTCCAGACCATACGCGAGAGCCGCAGCGGTCGGTTCATTGATGATCCGCACCACTTCCAGACCCGCGATTTCCCCAGCCTGTTTGGTGGCCTGCCTCTGGGAATCGTCAAAATATGCCGGCACCGTAATGACAGCTTTCTCTACCTTCTCACCCAGATACGCCTCCGCATCTTCTTTGATTTTGGTCAGGATCATTGCGGATATTTCCTGCGGCGTATATGTTTTGCCGCCGACTTCTACAACCGCCATCTCATCACGTCCCGCCTTGATCGTATACGGAAGGAGTTCCTTGTCACGTTTGACTGAGGGATCGCTGAATCTCCGGCCGACGAGTCGCTTGATGGAAAAAATGGTGTTGGTTGGATTGATCACGATCTGACGCTTCGCCACGTCCCCCACGATCCGTTTGGCCGGATCCACTACGGACGGAATAGTGTTCTTCCCTTCTTTGGAATGAATCACCTTAGGCTGTCCGCCTTCAATAACGGCGACGCATGAATTGGTCGTCCCCAGATCGATCCCGATTATTTTAGACATAGTATAAAAAAATAATAATTAGTAATTGATAATTGGAACTGCTTTAAATATTTTTTTTACTCACCTTAACCGCCGCCGGTCGGATGACATCTCCGGCGAACTCGTACCCTTTTTGCAAAACTTCGATGACTACACCATCATTTTCCCCATCGACTGCGGCCACCGCTTCGGCAGTATGCGGATCAAACGGTTTGTCAAGAACATCAAGTTCTTTGAGACCTTCTTTCTCAAGCACTGCCGCGAATTGGCTGCGGATCATGGCGAGCCCTTCGTCTTTGACGAACGCTTCCGCCTTCTCCAGATTATCCAGGAAAGGGAGAAGGCGGAGCATGATACCGCTCGCCGCACTCTGCGCTTGCAGACTGCCCCGTTCGCGTTCACGCTTCTGCAGATTGTCGTAGTCTGCAAGCGCCCTCAGATATTTGCTTTTCCATTCATCCCGTTCTTTCTCAACCGCTTCACACGGACTCTGTGCTTCATCCACTTCAATCTCCGCTTTTTCCTTTTTCCCTTTTTTTGTGTCCATTTTTTATTTCCCCTGTTCCTTGATAATCTGTTCGATCAAGTCTGCGAAATATTTGAGTTGCGGCGTGAGCACTTCGTACCCCATCCGCTTCGGTCCCAATACACCGATGATGCCTTTCGTATTGGTGCCTTCGAACTCGGAAAAAATGCTAGCACACTGTTCGTACATGGGATCACTGAAATCTTCTTCGCCGACCATGAAATAGAGATCGTCCTCGATATCTTGCACCCGCTGGAGTATCTTCTCCCAATATGCAAGTTCGTCAAGCCGGGTGAAGAGAGAACGCGACACTTTGATATCGCCGAATTCATTGAGACTCAACAGATTGCCGACTCCCGCGTAGTACAGATCATCCTGGTCGGTGACTGCAAGGGCGAGAAGGCCGGTGCGTTGTGCCAGCACTTTCGTCGCGTGTGCAAGCAATCTCTGGAGATCGTTCCGTTCATCCCATATTCCGTTTTTATATGCCACTTCGTCGCCCGTAGACATATCCTTTTCTTTCATGAGGTATTTGATATAAAAACGGAAGCCTTTGGCGGACGGTACGCGGCCCGCGCTGAAGTATTCCTTCTTCAAATATCCCTTTTTCGCAAGCTGAACCATCTCATTCCGGACTGTTGCGGGAGATACGCCGAGCTTGAATTTTTTCTCAAGCATCTCGGAGCCGATGGGCTCTCCAGTCTCGGTGTATTCTTTGATGAGTGCCCGCAAAATATCGGTCTGGCGATTAGTAAGATCGTCCATATTAGCAATAATATATCAACTCTGCTAACAGTTGTCAACAGGATTTGTCAGAACGCGAGTTCAAATGCGATAGGAAAGCGTCAGGATATATACTGTCAGATAAAAAGTGAGGTGCGAAAATTCTCAAGCAACTCCGGTTTCGCAGCGAGGCGGAGGAAGTGGTTTGCGATATCCTGTCCCCAGAAATCTTCCGCAGTGACAATATCGATGAATTGATTGAATTGCACCGGCTTCACGTCGATTTTCTCGCCTGCGTCAAGAGATTGTTCAGCTGTTTTAACGCATTTTCGTGCGATGTAGATATGCACGGTCCAATCAATCTTTCCGGCAAACTCATATGAACGATACAGCTCCCAGTTGTCAGAAGTATAGCCTGTCTCTTCTTTCAATTCGCGTTTGGCGCACGCGAGCAGATCCTCTCCCCGTTCGACACGGCCGCCGAACAATGAAAAGGTTCGCGGCTTCATCGGCTGTTCTTCGTATGAAAGGAGTATCGAATCGCCGGCGACCGGAATAATCTGCACGGTCGCCGGCCGCTTCAGCATTTCAAACGTCGCAGTGGAGCCGTCATACAGCTCCTGCTCCCACTGATAGACGTCAAATATTTCCCCCGTGAACACTTTCTTCGCCTGCTTTGGTATTTTCATATTTAGTCAGTTAAATGATAATCGAAACAGTAATGCGATGATGATAGTTGTCGTCAATCCAATGATAACCGTCCAAACAAGAGCTTTTGCTATAGATCGGAGATTATTATAAATCTTTAGGGGGAATGAAAAGGGAATTATCGTAACGAGCGTACCAATAGCGATAATATGATAGAAAACATTGATATGCCGATATGCCAAAATCAGCAGTGGCGAAGGTTGCTGGAGAGAATCCGTTCGTATCCAGGAAACATAATCCGGTGCAACCTGCAAAACTGCAAGGATAATTTTTATCGCATTGACACCTCCTAATATTAGCCCTACCGGAATTATCAGGTATTTGAGAGCACTATTTCCCTTCGTATGAAAATGTTCGTGCAATAACCGGAATACTCCGAATGTGAACAATGCAAGCTCTCCCAGCTGTAATATCAATAAAACAAAAGGGTTAATTGTCATAGCTTCGCGTGCTACAATTCTATCATGACCAGGATCGGGGCACATATTTCTATTGAGGGCGGATATTCAAGGGCATTGCACAAGATCCACGCAATGGGTGGCAACGCCCTGCAGATTTTTTCCGCTTCTCCGAAGGGATGGAATTTCGCGAAGGTAAGCGATGATACAATCGAACATTTTTTGCGCGATAAGAAAAAGCTCGACGTCGATCCCGTCTATTTCCACGCTTCGTATCTCATCAACCTCGGCGACACATCCCGGATCGGCGCACTCTCGACTCAACTTCTCACCCACGAGCTCAAACTCGCATCCCGTATGGGAGTCCGGGGGAGTATCATACATCTCGGATCATATAAAGAAAACGGAAAACAGCACGATATATTGATTGGCAATATCAGGAAAGTGCTGGCCGCAATTCCAAATGAAGTGCTATTCATCATCGAGAATGCGGGAAACCGGAAAATCGGTCTCAAAATCGATGAAATCGCGGAGATTGTGAAAGATGTGGATGACGGCCGCGTGCGGGTGTGTCTTGACACATGTCACCTGCACGCGGCCGGATATGATCTCAGGGACAAGAATTCTTTTGAACGGTTTATTGCAGACTTTGACCGATCGATCGGACTAGACAAACTCGAAGTACTGCATATCAACGACAGCCGCGATCCTTTCGGTTCCCTTCGTGACAGACACGAGAACCTCGGCGAAGGATCCGTCGGAAACGAAGTGTTTATCAACATTACTCACCATCCCATTCTGAAGAAGAAACCGCTGATCATCGAAACACCGGGATTCGATGGCCTCGGACCTGACAAAAAAAACATTGACTTCCTCAAAAAGTGTGAATATGAAAAATCAGTTTAGCACCATCGAGGGAGCGATGAAGAAAAAATCGCTCCATGAATTTGTCGGGGAACGTAAGCTTATCCGGGAATATCTTGTATAATAGCTATCAATATGCCCACACTCCCTTCATTCGTTTATGCTTTCATAAAAACATTTCAGAATGAGGGTTACGAAATCTATATTGTGGGCGGATCGGTCCGCGATTTGCTTCTTGGCAAAACAGTGGAAAATTGGGATTTCACGACGAACGCGAAACCGGAAGAAATTCAGAAACTATTCCCGCGACATTTCTATAACAATTCATTCGGTACCGTCGGAATACCCATTGATGTGGATGGTACGGAATATATTTTTGAGGTGACAACGTACAGGAAAGAGTCTTCTTACACTAATAAACGCCATCCCGACGCAGTTGAATGGGCTCAGACACTGGAAGAAGATCTGAAGCGAAGGGATTTCACAATCAATGCAATGGCGTATGACGGGGACAAAATAGTCGATCTCTTCGACGGACGCAAGCATCTTACCGAAAGAAAAATCATCGCCGTCGGCAATCCTGATGACAGATTCTCGGAAGATGCACTCAGACTCATGAGAGCGGTACGGCTCTGTGCACAACTCGGTTTCCTCCTAGACGATACGACACGTGATTCGATACGCCGGAACGCAGAACACATCCAATCCGTTTCAGGAGAACGGATCCGCGATGAGCTCTTCAAGATCCTGTTGTCAGACAATCCGGCCGAGGGCATCCTGTTCCTCAGGAGTACCGGTCTGCTCGAGTACATACTGCCGGAAGTCGACCGGTGTTTCGCAGTGCCGCAAAAAAGCCCGAAACGTCATCACATCTATGACGTTGGTACGCATTTAGTGATGGCACTCAAGCATACACCGTCCAAGGATGTGATCACGCGCTTTGCCACGCTTCTTCATGATATCGGCAAAGCGTCGACATTCCGCAAGGATCCCGATACGGAACTCATTACGTTTTATAACCATGAGGTTGTCGGCGCGCACCAGGCACAGGATATTGCGCGCCGCCTCCGCCTCTCCAATGAACAGACTCATAAACTGGTCACTCTCGTCCGCCACCACCAGTTCACCGTTTCGGAGATTCAGACAGATAAGGCCGTTCGGAGATTCATACGGCAAGTGACACCGGCATATGTAATGGACATGCTCGATTTGCGTACAGGTGATAGGATCGGTTCCGGATCCCGAGAGACATCCTGGCGTACCGAGTTGTTCAAGAAGCGGCTCATCGAAGTACAGAAACAACCGTTCAGCGTCACCGACCTCAAGATCAACGGTCATGACGTCATGGAGACCCTGGGAATCAAACCATCGGCCCGGATTGGTGAAGTACTCGAGGAGATATTCTCGAAAGTGGAAGACGGCTTGGTGCCAAATACACGTGAATCACTCCTGGAAGTACTCAAAACGTATAAGAGCTGATGACTTTCGCGATATCCTTCACGGACGCAGGATCCCCATGACCCGGCAATAGTTTCGTTCCCTCCGGCAGTGTCATGATGCGCAGGCGTATTGACTCAAATAGGTGCTGTTTATCGCTGTAAGAAAAATCGTACCGTCCCACACCGTCTCTGAAGACGGTGTCTCCCGTAAGCACGAATGAATCCGAAGCGCAGTAAAGACAAATGCTTCCCGGCGTGTGGCCGGGTGTCTCAATGAGAGTAAGCGGGAATCCGGTATCTCGTAAGATACTTTGGGAAATATCCGTGATAGTATGAGGCTTGAGGATTGTGGGTCTGTAGCCTAGGAAATATTCCGCCGTATCCTCAAGCCGTGTGATGAGAAATTTGTCTTTGATATTCATCAGGAAGGGGACATCCAGCGCTTTCTGTATCTCCCCCGCTCCCATCACATGATCGAAATGGCCGTGCGTCGCGATGATCGCTTTCACGGTAAGATTTTTTATACTTATCTCTTCCAGGAGGAATCCGGCGTCATCGCCGGGATCCACTATGACGCACTCATTTCCCTGCGTGAGGAAGTAACAATTTGCCTCCAGCGCCCCAACGGGGTACGTTCGAATCTTCATACATGTTCAGGTTCGTTTCTTCCGTTTCTCAAGCCATACCCACACGGGAGTCGCAACGAATGGTGAAGAGTATGTGCCTGTAATCGTACCGATGAGGAGCGCGATGACGAAAAATCGTATCGTCGACCCACCCATGAGAATCAGTGCAAGGAGCATGAACACAATCGTCATTGAGTTGTTGATCGAACGGATCAGTGTTTCCGTAAGCGCTCTGTTCGCATAGTGTTCCTCATGTTCGGACCCGTGCGACTTCTTGTACTCCCGGATTTTGTCGAAAATTACGATCGTATCGTGGACGGAAAAAGACATTGACGTCAGGATCGCGGTCACAAACAGCGTATCAAACTGCGCACCTGCAAACTTCGACAGCAACGAGTACACACCAAGGACGACAAGAAGGTCGTGGAAAAGCGCAACGATTGCCGCAAGCGCGAAGTTGAATCCTCTGAACGCAAATGCCATGTAGAGCAGTATCCCCATTATCGCCACCGCTGACGCAACAAGTGTCTTGATGATCGTCTCCCTCCCGAGAACGGGACCGACTGTCTGGCTTCGGATCACCGTTGCAGAGACAGACGCATCTTTTTCCAATTCTGACTTGACTTTCTGTTCCTGGGCCGCACTGAGCGCCTGGGTCCTTACGATAACAGTCGTATTCTTCACCTTTAACTCCGAGGGAGCGATATTCTGTTTCTTAAGTACGTCTCGTACATCTGTTTCGGTTACCGCTTTGTCGGTCTGATACTCCAGGGTCGTGCCCCCGACGAAATCGACGGAGAAGGTATACCCCCATCGCACGATCGAGAAGAGTCCGGCGACGATAATCAGCGTGGAAAGCGCAAGGTATAGTTTTTTGTAGTGTAAAAATGGAATCATATTATTTTGGCTCAAATTCGGAACGGTACATAATCGTTATCAACTTCTTGGTGATGAAGACGCCGGTAAAAAGGCTCATCGCGACGCCGATTGCGAGAGTGAGGGCGAATCCGCGGATGAGTCCGAACTGGGGGAAAAACTCCCAGTTGAGCGGGTTGAATAGGATGAACGCAACAAGCAGTGTTGTGATATTGGCGTCTTTGATGGCATCGATCGCGCGACCGAAGCCGATCCTGATCGCGGTCGCGCGCGTCTTCCCTTTGCGCTCCTCCTCTTTGATGCGTTCAAAAATAAGAATATTGGAATCCACCGCCATTCCGATGGAAAGGATGAATCCGGCGATCCCCGACAAGGTGAGAACGACGGGGATCGCCCGGAACAGCGCAAACGACAGCAGGCCATAAATGATCAATCCCAGACATGCAACGACGCCGAGTTTCCGGTAATACAAAATCATGAACAGCATGACCGAGCCTAGTCCCACTAATCCCGCGATGATGCTCTTATCCACTTCCGTCTTGCCGAGGGAGGGACCGACTTGTTGCTGTTCGATGAGTTTGATCGGCACCGGTAATGCGCCGGAATTGATGGCTATCGCGAGTTTCTTGGCGTCGTCGAGAGAGAAGTTGCCGGAAATCACCGCATCCCCCGTGACGATAGGCTGCTGGACAACCGGCGCGGATATGACTTCTTTGTCGACGAAAATCCCGATGGGCTTGCCGACATTCTTCTTCGTCAATTCGCCGAAAATCTTCGTGCCGTTTGGTGAGAATGCCAGTTTGACAGTCGGCTCACCGGTATTCGGGTCGTATTCGACAGTCGCTTTCTTCACATCCGCACCCTTGAGCTGTGCATTGGGATTGAACAACATCAGTCCGGCAGAGAGCGTCGCGAGCTTGGGATCCTTAATCTCAATCTGCTCGCGAAAACTCAATTGCGCCGTCTTGCCGATGAGGTCCACCGCTTCCGCGGTATTCGTAACACCGGGAAGATCGACACTGATTCTGTAAGAACTGCCGGATTTGATTGTCTGTATGACCGGCTCGGACACACCGAACAGATTGACACGTCTCTCAATGATATTTCTGCTCGCAGCGATTGCATCCTCCCTATCCAGGAACGATACATCAGACGTATCCGCCTCAAATACCAGGTGGCTGCCGCCACTTAAGTCGAGACCAAGTTGTGTCTCAAACGATTTCTTCAGGGGGATACCAAACACATTGGTATCAAGAGAAAGCGGCCCAATCGTCCGGTCAACTTTGAACTTCCCGATCGAGAAATTGATCCGATATCTGCCCGGCATGTCGATCCACAAAATGATGAATACGAGAATGATGACAGGAACAGCGCGGATTAATCTCATTTGAGGAAGTCCTCTTCCGATCCTGCGAGCATCACCTTGGGACTCCGGAGGAACTTCCAAATGAACGGATCGTTGTTGCGTTTGCGGAATGTGAATTCGTCTTCTGTCATGACTGTATAGTTGATATCGCGGCCAAACTCTTTTTCCGCCTCGGAAACTATAGCCGCGATCTCGGGGACGACGACGACCCCGACCAGCATGAGGTAGATCTCGTCGTCCCGGATGGCGATGCCGCGCGTATACTTGGTCGACAGCGCGGCATACTTGATCCTCCCGAGTTTGGGGATATTATTCATGATGTTCCGCGATAACGCAACCGTTTTCGAGAAAATTTTCAGGAATTCCTCATAAAACACATAGTGTTTGTTGAGCGTATAAAATACTTTATTCAGTCTCCGCTCTTTCAACAGCACTTTGGTTTTTTCAAGAATATCCAGCTCACGCTTGACGGCGTTCACTTCTTCGTTGATGCTCCGGACAACCTGCCGCAAATAATACGTCTGAGAGGAGTGGTGGTAAAAAAGCTCGAGGATCTTAATTCTTGTTTTTGACGGGATGATGTGCTTAAGCATGTATAAATGTTTTATACAACATTTTTTTGAAAATAAAAAGAGCATGTCAACCGGTCATGCTCTGGACTGTTTCTCCGGCGCGGATCAGTACTTCACTTCATTGCCGGTCGGCAATATCTCCACGAATATCTGACCGCGCACGAGCTCTACTTCCTTCCCACTTTTATCATAAAATTTCATCATAGATTCGTCCTCGGGTTTCTTCCACGTGATCTCTTCGCTCTGCCCGTTCTGGAAAAGCAGTCCCTTACCGTTTCCGACGATATCATAGAGGAGATGTCCGCCCTCATACCCGTCATTAGCGGGCGACTCGTCTGCGAACACGACAACGATATTCTTGGATACGATCGGTTTATCGGTATTCTTATCCGTATGAAGCTTGCCGCCGTTTGACCGGACGTAACTATTGCTCGCAGTGTCATACTTCCATGTAACTGCATAGGTATCCGCATCGAACTTAGACCAGAATCCGAAATCTATAGCGGCCACTGTCCCGCGGTCTGCTGTTTTCGCGTCATCTTGGAACTTCCATGGTTCCCACCCTTCGTCCCAGGACACACCGTCTTCATCTTTATTGCTCAACTTCCTGTTTTTCTTCGCATACTCCCACAATTTGACCGGGGAAGAATACATAGTGTGTTCGGTTGCACGGTCGGGCAGCCGTTCATAATCGCGGTAATAATACGGGAACGGGACGGCGAACTGATTCATGTCGTTGTAATGATCCCACTCAAGATCGCGAATCTCGCCGAGCGCGTCGGCGGGGCCGGGCGTATTGGCACCGCCGACATGTGCATAGAGCGGATGATTTCCATACCCTTGGACCAGCCTCACGAAGTAGATACGGGCAGAGCGGACCGGACCGATCGTGGAGGGTTCCTGGCAGTAAAACATTGCCAGGAACCTCGTGATGCCGCCTTCTGCTACGGCTTCATATACGACGTCTGCAGTAGAGAGTCCGGACTGCGGACGGGCATCGATATGGTTCTCGATGGCGGCGCCCAACGGGCGCCGCCCCTCCCACCGCTGCCGGGCCGACTTGGAGAAGAGTTGTCCGTTGAGCGGACACTCCTCCGTTTTCGGACCGGTATCCACGACCTCGCCTTTTTCGTCATGCGTGATCGTACTCACGACAGGTGCTTCGGTGGTGCCGCTCCCGCGGAATATGAAATACGATACTCCCGCGGAAACGAGAAAAAAAACGGGAAGGAGTATATAAGTAAGTTTCCGGGAGATCATATTGAATATTCAGTATATCGATAAAAAATTCGTGTTACAACTACTTTTTACGGATTAGGTAAAAATGCGGTTTCTTTACAAAACCACATAGATATGATAAAAAATGTCATGGCAAAAAGAACGCGGGAACAAAAAATCAAGGCGTCTGTACGCCGCTCGGCTGAACAATCAGTTGCCGTCCGCACGTCAAGTGAGCGTACTTCAACATCGACAGACCAGTTCCGCCGTGACGCCCGGAAAAGCGCACTCATCATCTCCGTTATTATTGCGCTTGAAATCATATTGTATTTTGGTACGATTATCTAATATTTTGAGTTTGAGGCTGACTCAAACGGAATAAGGAAGGAGGTGAACGGAATCTATGGCACAAATGTATTGCGTGAAATGCCGAGCAAAAAGAGACGTTGACAATCCCGAGAGAGTTACCATGAAAAATGGTAAACCCGCTATGAAGGCGAAATGTCCTGTTTGCGGAACAGGCATGTATAAAATCGGAGCTGCGTAATATCACTTCTCTTCTTCGAAGAGAGGAAACGCGGTTTCTTTTTGATACTCAATTATATTATTCTCATTAACGCTGTTATACAGCGTTAATTGAGTAATACGAAACTCCGTATCAATTCGAGTGTTGAGACATTTTTTCTTAAGCAGTAAATATTGCTGTTTCGCAGGGATTCTGTACTTGGCAACGATGATGTCTGGTGTGAACACAAGCTCGTCACGAATAGACAATTGTTCCTTGATGTCCCTGACAATCCTCCGCAGTTCCTTGCTTTCAAAAAAAGAAACATAAACTGTAATCGTATTCTTTATGTAAATACCCAATCTGTTGGTGAAAAGGGTGAACGGCCGGTGTTCGAATAACGCATGCCCGATTTTTGAGGTAAGGTGCTCTTTGGGATACCGGTCTCCGAAATTGAAGAGTTCAAGACGATATTCATTCTTCTGCAGCCATTGAATATACGGATAATCGGTGCGGAGTTGAGTCAATGAATTGTGGATTGTTTCTTTGACATTCTCAGGAATATCGATGATGAGTCTAAGCTGCATAGTGTATGATTTTGGTCGTCGAAAAATCTTTGATAACGGGTGTGACCGTAACAAGTCGTGCGCCGACCGACTGCGCCTGTATTTTCTTGTTCTTAAGTTGGAGATCCCCCTTCGTTACGGCGATGATGTGTGGTGCGATCGTCCGCGTGAACCGGGCATATTCGTCGTCGGATTTGAAATGGGGAAGGAGGAAAATATAGTCGGCAATAAGCAGCGATGCGAGGATTTGGGCCCGTTCATACTGCGTATGAACGGGCCTCCTCTTCTTTGACGAGACGATAAATTCATCCGGTTCCAATGCGATGATCAGCACATCTCCCTGTTTTTTGGCTGCCTGGAGGAACTTGAGATGGCCGTAATGAAACACATCGAAGCAGCCGCCGACAAGAACGATTTTTTGCCTCCCAATTAGCTTTTTGATTGACTCGATGCTCCCAACGGGCACGATCTTATCCCCTGAACGATACTTCATATGTACTGTCTATTATAATTGATTCATGGCGTATCTCGTAAGCGAAGTGGAAGAACGGAATCAAAATATACTTATACTTGTGCAGGATCCGTCGCGCGTCGCGGATGCACTCAAACGCGCATTTAATTCGCCGGGTACGGAATTGTTCGTGTCCGCGCATCCTCCCCAGCGGCTAGACCAGTTTGACTATATATTCACCGTCAACAGCGATCATACGGAAGATCTGATTCTGTCACATGTAAAAACACTGATCGTCGCCATTTATGCGGGACAGAGTGTGCCCGCGCCGGTGCGCGATGCGATTGACCGGCGCGGTAAGAACGGTACCCGCAAACTCGTCGAGTTGAGTGCTGATTATGTATCGTCTAACGATCTTGATCGTATTTTTTGGTTCGCGTTCTCAAAGAGCGCGGAACACACACTCGCGTTCGTAACATCTGTTCCGAGAGAACTTCTCTATTCGCGACCAAGACCGTCGATCGCGATTAAGAATATGTTGGTTTCTCTTCTGAAACCGAAACGGATCGTGATATCACTCACCATATCCGCCGTCTTCCTGATCATGCTCCCTGTTCCCTACCTTTACCTCTCTTCGCGTCACTCACAACAAGAGCTTCGAAAAATACCAAACCGGTCCGGAAGATCCGTATCAGAGTCAACTGAGGAATCCGGATATATTCACCGCATAGCATCCGCCCTTTATCACACCGTCCGTCCGGTATACCTCCTATTTTCCCTTGCCGGTGTGCCGGACGATATCATCGCGATGCACTCCCAGATTTCGCAGTTTGTCCGGTCGCGCGACTCCGCGCGCGACCTCATATCGACGACCTCCCAATCGCTCGTTCCGGCGCTGCCGGGAAATATCCCCCCCGTTACAGATACCGTACTGGATACACTGGAGTCCACCCTGAAAACTCTGAATGATGACGCGTTCCAACTCCGAAATAAAACGGATAGTGGACTCTTTAAAGCTCCGGAACTCGCCCGATACTTCGAATCAATTAAGACTCACACCGATAAAGCCGGTACGATCGTACGGATTATGAAACAATTGCCGTCTGACAACGCAGAAATCAGATACCTGCTCCTCATAGTCAATGATGCAGATCTTCGGCCCGGCGGCGGGATTATTGACGCATACGGCATTTTGAAAATCAAAAACCGTGCTGTAACAGATATTGAGATTCTGAACACGAATACCGACACGCTCATCCCTTCCGAAACTACGGAGGTGCCAAGCATTCTTGCCCGACACATGGGAATCGAGAAGTTGTCTGTAGCCGATGCGGCATATTCCGCCCATTTCCCGGACAATGTTGCGCGTATCAAACTCATGCTTGAAGGAACGGTCGGTCCGCTTGATACGCGAGGCGCCATATTGCTCACACGATCCAGCATCGCCCGCCTCTTGACGGCTACAGGGCCCGTATCAATAGAAGGGAGCGATACTCCGATATCCGGTGACAACTTCTCGGTGTACGCGGACTTGAATTCGTCCACTCGTTTATTTTATCAGCGATTGTTTGAATCAATGCGGAAAAAATTGACGGTATCGGAACATGCTGTTGCCGCGGTAAGTGCTCTCATGCAATCGCTTGATGAGAAACAGATTATCGTACTGTCTGATGAGCCCGCCATCGAATCCGCGCTGGAATCGTTGTACTGGACCGGCCGGATCATCACTCCGCGCTGTGTAACCGACTCAGCCAACTGCATCGTGGACTCGTTATTCCCGGTTGAGACAAACGTCGGAAATAACGCTATCAATCCGTTTGTTATTAAGTACACAAAACTGAGAACAATAATTCGCAGTGACGGCGGTGTTGCGGACTCCGTAGAAGTCAAACTCCGCAACACCGCCACCTCCCTCCCGTCATCGTCAACGTACAAAGCATATTTCCAACTGCTCCTGCCGCCGGACATCACAATCACAAGTATTACCAGGAATAACGTGCTGGTAGAAGATATCGACACACTCGTATCCCAGCTGACGATACTCGGCACATATATTGAGCTCAAACCCCACAACGAGACCGTGCTGAGAGTGAACTATCAGTTCAATAAAAAGCTTGATCTTGCGGATGGCATATATCAGGTCATATTACAAAAACAGCCTGGATCAGCAAATTCCGAGCTGTCCTTTGAGCTCACTCTCCCGCACAATCTCGAAGCTGCGCGATACAACTTTGCTCCGGTTGTAAACGGAGCCAAACTCATCTATAATACTGTATTGGACGCGGACAAAGTGTTCCTCGTTGAATTCAGGAAACGATGAAAAAAAACGACAAAGAGAGGCATGTGTTGGATGTAACCAAACGGGACGCGTTTGGTAAGAAGCTCCGCAAACTCCGTCATCAGGGCCTCATCCCGGCGAATATATTCGGTCCCAAATTCGATTCGCTCGCAGTATCCGTGAATGCCAAAGAGTTCCTCAAAGTGTATCGTATCGTCCGCGAAACGGGGGTTATATATGTGCATGTTGACGGCCAGGAGATTCCGGCCCTCATCCGGAATATTCAGAAACATCCCATCACAGATGCAATCATCCATGTGGATCTGCGGAAGATCGATCTTACCCAAAAAATCGAAACGGCAGTCCCCGTCACAACCGCGAACGATTCTCCCGCAGTGACGCAGCAGGGCGGCGTGCTGCTCGTACAGGCGCACGAACTCCTCATCGAGTCTCTTCCCGGCGACATACCGCAGAGTATCGAAGTCGATATTTCCGTCCTTACCGAAGTGGGGATGGATATCAAAGTCAAAGATATTGTCCACCCGTCTACATACATCATCAAAGAAGAAGAGGATAAGGTCGTGGTTTCCGTCACCGCCCATAAGGAGGAGAGCATAACACCCGAAACGGCCGTCGAGACAGCCGAAGTAATAACCGAAAAGAAAGAGGGCGAAGTGGGTGCAGCCGAAGGGACCGAGCAGACTGCCGAACAACCGAAAGAAGCGAAAGAATCCTCCGAATAAACTCCTGAAGCGATTGGAATTCAGGTTTCAATTCATTGTTTCTTGTGCTACAATTCATTCATGAGTATCGTCAAAAGTGAATTCGCACTTGCCCTCAACCAGGTCGCGACGGAACGCGGGATTTCCGTTGACGAAGTGATCTCCTCCATCGAAAGTGCTATCCTTGCTGCTTATCACAAACAGATGCACGAATCCGGGCATCAGGACGCAGACGTACCGCTTGATGAGAGTATCACCGTCCGTGTCAACCGTGATACCGGGGAAGCTCATGTGTACAAAGACGGGAACGATATCACCCCTGCAGGTTTCGGACGCATTGCTACCCAAACAGCAAAACAGGTGATCCTCCAGAAGATCCGAGAAGCGGAGAAAAAAACCGTGTTAGGCCACTATCGGGATCAGATCGGTACCGTGTTGCGCGGGCGAGTGATCCGTTATGATGGATACAGTGCATTTGTGGACATCGGCAAAGTCGAAGCCCTCCTGCCAAGAGAGGAACAGATCAAAAACGAGAAGTATACCGTCAACACCAGCCTCCTTTTTTATCTCAAGGAAATAGCCGATGATAAATTCGGCAATTCACGTATTATAGTGTCCCGCAGCCACCCCAATTTTATAGCGGAGCTGTTCAAGCGGGAAGTCCCGGAAATCGCCAATAACACCGTCGAGATCAAGAAGGTTGTGCGTGAACCGGGAGAACGTGCCAAGATTGCGGTTCACAGCAGCCAGGGCGGTGTGGATCCGGTCGGCGCATGTGTCGGTCAGAAAGGTATACGAGTCCAGACTGTCACGAACGAGCTCGGGGGAGACGAAAAAATATACATCATCCAGTGGAACAAAGATGACAGAT
>CAZLQR010000006.1:90440-109583 GCA_964561915.1 uncultured Gammaproteobacteria bacterium
CGCACTTTCTCCGGCTAAGATCTCAGAAACAAAGCTCGAGACTGTACCGGAAGGGGAAGCCAAGAAGGCGCGGGTGACCGTCGAAGAGTCGCAGGCACCCCTTGCGATCGGCAAGAACGGAATCAACGTCAACCTCGCTTCGAAACTGACCGGGTATGAGATTGACATCATCCAACTACCGTCCGCTGCTCCGCAAGAGAGCACCGAAACGTCAGGTGAGCCGGATGCTTCATCTGAATCCGCTTCCGATGTGATTCAGGCTCCGGAAGCACAAGAACAGCAACCAGCGCAAGAGCAGACCGAACAGCCGGCGTCTTAAGACTGGTGTGTTACCAAACCGACATTTATTATGCTCCCCAGACCACCCGTCATCGCAATATTAGGTCACGTCGACCACGGCAAGACGACCCTTCTTGATTACATCCGTAAATCCGGTATTGCAGCACGTGAACATGGCGGAATAACTCAGTCAATAGGCGCATATGAAATCGCCACGGGAATCAAAGGGTATCCCGTCGACAAGATAACACTCATTGATACTCCCGGCCATGAGGCATTCACGAAACTCCGGTCCCGTGGTGCGCAGGTGGCAGATATCGCACTGCTTATCATTGACGCGAAGGATTCCCTCATGCCCCAGACAGTGGAGTCAATATCTCATATCAAAGCGGCAAAAATCCCTTATATAGCAGTCGCGAACAAAGCGGACTTACCGGACGCGAAGCCTGACAAGGTGCAGATTGATCTTCTCAAGCACCAGGTCGTAGTGGAGCAAAAAGGCGGAGACATACCGTTCATTGCTATATCGGCCAAGACCGGTTCAGGTGTCCAGGAACTGCTCGAAACGATACTGATCATCGCTTCGGGGAGCAATCTTACGTATGATCCCGATGCAACCGCCACGGCTTTTGTCATTGAAACCAAGAAAGACAAACGAGGCTGCGTTGTCTCAGCAATTATTAAAGACGGCAGACTCGCGATCGGCGATCATGTCTGGGCTTCAGACGGCAAAGATGCAAAAATTCGATCCATTATGAGCGATCGGGGAGTACAGATGAAGGAGGTCATCCCCTCCACTCCGTTTGAGCTATTGGGATTCAAGGAACTTCCGGAGGTCGGAAGTAAGATTACTTCGGAACCGAAGGAGCTGCAGAAGGAAGAAGAAGTCGCTGCAGCTCCCCAACAGCGGTTTACCATCGAATCGGTGATCGGTAAACCGCAGGAGGACAAACGCCTTTCCGTCATCATCAAGACCGATACGGAGGGATCCCACGAAGCAATCCTGGAGTCGTTGAGCGCCAACGAGAATACATCGATTGCTCTGAGCGCTGTCGGTGAAATCACGAAATCGGATATTTTTCTCGCCAAAACAACCCGTTCCATCGTCATTGGCTTCCGGACCAAGCCGGCCAAGGAAGTCATTGATCTTGCCAAACAAGAGAAAGTCGTCATCAAAGTCTACGACATCATATATGAACTCCTTGACGAACTTATGGAAGTGGCGGATCTCCTGAAGGAGCGGGAAGAGCGTGAAAAAAATATCAAAGGCGAAGCGAAGGTGGCAGCGCTCTTCGTCATCCATGACGAGAAAGTGTGCGGGGTCCGGATGACCAAAGGGAAGGCAAACGTCGGTGACAAAATCGAAGTGCACCGCGGAGACACTCTCGTCGGAAAATCGAAACTTGTTTCTTTGAGAATCAGAGCCAAACAGGTGGAGGACGTGAAGAAGGATCAGGAAGCCGGGATGGTATTTGAGCCGAGACTTGATATCAAAGTTTCCGATATGATAAGATTCCTGGTGTAATATGAATCCGGCGCGTACTCAGCTCCAGAAAATCACCGAACTCCTCACCAGTGCAACCTCCGGGGTCATTTGTCTTCCTGAGAATGCGGGAACAGACGCCGTTGCCGCGGCAACGGGACTTTATTTGGGTCTGAGACAGCTCAACAAAAACGTTTCCATTGCATGCTCCGGATCTATCAGCAGCACACTCGCCGAAACCGATAAGATCCACAACACGGTCAGCACGTCTGGCAACAATCTCGTAATATCGTTCCCCTATACGGACGGATCAGTGGAAAAAGTCGATTATTTCATACAAGCGAATCAGTTCAATATTGTCATTTCACCCGGTCCCGACACACCGAAACTGCGGGGCGACCAAGTGAAGTTCAGCTACGCCGGCGGCGACGTCGAATTCATCATTACGATAGACAGTCCCTCGCTGAAATCGCTGGGGCAGCTTTATACACAAAATCAGGAGGTATTCAAAGGGAAGAAAATCGTCAATATTGACCGACATGTCGCAAACAGTTTTTACGGTACCGTCAATTTTGTCAGTAAGACAACATCATCCAACGTTGAGCTTATCATGGCGGTATTAACCGCACTGAATGTACAAATGACGAAGGAGATCGCGACCAATCTCTATGCTGGTATCCTTGCGGCGACTCAGAATTTCACCGCTGCAGGTGTGACACCGCAGACATTCGAAGCAAGTGCATATCTTATGAAGGCGGGGGCGGGCCACACAGCCCCGCCCCCGCATATCCAGCCTGCGGCACAGCAAACTCCCCAACCTACGGCCCGTATCCCGGTCAATCCGTATGCCCAAAGAGGCACGGACCGGCAGGCAATGAAGACGATCGATCAATTGGAACAGGCACCTTCCGCCGCGGCGGAAGGCGCCAACAACACGAATACCAAAAACGACGAAGACTACCTCAAACCGAACATCTTCAAGCCAGGCGAACTCCTCTGACCGCTTGCATTCGCCTTTTTGATTGTATACTCTTTGGATAATGGACATGACTCTTTCCGGGCAGCAATTTCTCTCCGAAGGGTGGCAGATATTCAAACGTAAGTGGTGGACATATTATAAAGTATTGATTATCGTCTCCTTAGTTCAATTTCCGCTCGCATTGCTTGTCCAAGTAATTCCGGAATTATTACAAGGGAGTGATCCGAACGCCGGTTTTGTTAGTTTGCTGTCGTTTATTCTTACTATTGGATTGAATATTATTAGTATTATCATCGCTTTCGGATGGATGAGAGTGCTTCTCAAAATGTCAAGGAATGGTGTTTTTTCGATTCAGGATTTCAAAGTTACTGCTGGTCAATTTTTCAGGTATTATCTCGGATCGTTACTATACGGATTTATAGTATTGGGAGGTTTCCTGCTCTTTATAATCCCGGGAATTATCTGGTTGGTTAAGTATAAATATACTTTGTTTCTTATCGTAGATAAAGGGATGGGTCCGATTGATGCACTCAGGACGAGTTCTGTGATGACGAAGGATATCAAATGGCGCTTGTTCCTCCTTGATTTCGGATTTGCTTTGGTTGCTCTGGCAGGAATCCTGGCACTTGTGCTCGGATTGCTGATTACTGTACCCGTTGCATCCATCGCACAGTATCTTGTGTACAATAAGCTTCTCGCTCGACTTGAAACCCAAACTGCCCCTCCTGCAGCCGCGTGAAACGGTATAATTAATCCATGGATTTTTCGCTGATTCTCGTCTTGATATTGTTCGTCGTGATGATGGTCGTGATCCGCATGTGGTTCAACAAGCTCGAACAGAGAAGCGGAACATCAGCGGAGATCGTCGAGTGGCTCAAGAGCTCAACGCTCAATGTCAATTCGAGGCTGGACAACGCGGCTAAGTTGTTTGCGCAGGTACAGAAGGATATCGGGGAATTCTCCGAGATCGGGCGTTCGATGAAGGAACTCCAGGATTTCCTCCAGTCGCCCAAACTGCGCGGGAACATCGGAGAGCAGATTTTGGCAGACCTGCTTCGTCAACACTTCCCCACCGGTTCGTTCACGCTCCAGTACGTATTCAGCAACGGGGAAAAAGTGGACGCGGTAGTCAAAACGTCGTCAGGACTCATCCCGATCGATTCCAAATTCCCCATGGAGAACTTCCGCAAAATGATGAACGAAAAAGTTGCCGATGTAAAAGAACGACTGAAAAAAGAATTCGTCCGCGATGTCAAGAAACATATACAGGACATCGCCAGGAAATATATCAATACCGGCGAAGGAACGGGAGATTATGCTCTTATGTACATCCCGTCGGAAACTGTGTACTACGAGATCATCAACGACGCCGATTTATATGATTATGCAGGGAGCAAGAGGATCCTCCCGGTATCGGCGATGAGTTTTTACGCATATATGAAAGCGATCTTAATGTCGTATGAGGGGCAGAAGATACAGGCGCGCGCGAAGGAAATTGCCGCGTTGTTGCGCGCCGTTAAAAATGACTATGAAAAACTGAACGAATCTCTCGGAGTATTGAACAAACACATCACCAACGCTTCGAATCAGATGTCTGTGGTGACGAAGACGTCTCAATCGCTCGGAACGAAAATCTCCTCGGAAGTATTGTCTCACGGAACAGACGCGAAAGAGTTGAACGATGAAATTTAGGATACTTCATGAAATAACGGACAAGGGCGATGCGGCTCCTGAGAAGGTCGTCGATCTCATTCTCAGGAGCCGGGGCATCGAAGATACCGGACGATACCTCAATCCACCGTCTCCCACTTCCCTGCGGATCAGCGATTTCGATCCTGCGTTCGGGAAGAGTCTGCGCAAGGTATTGAAAAAACTCGAGGAAATCCGCTCATCGGGACGTACGATCATCGTTTATACCGATTACGACGCCGACGGGATCACGGGAGGCACGATCGCGTGGGAAACGCTTCATCTTCTTGGTTTCAGCGCACGTCCATACGTACCGCATCGTGTACACGAAGGGTACGGTTTCTCCATGAAAGGGATTGATGCGGTCAAGAAAGAGTACGATCCGGCGCTTATCATCAGTGTCGACCACGGGATAAGCGCTCGTGAACAAATTCGATACGCGACCGACCTCGGTATCCCTGTTGTTGTGACCGATCATCATCTGAAACCCGAGCAAATACCGGATACGGCTCTTGCCATTTTTCACATTCCGGCATTGTCAGGTTCAGGCGTCGCGTATGTGTTCGCGAAAGCGATATTCGATCATTTCCAGAGAGAGACATCCGTACCTAAGACCACCATCTCAACCTTGCAGACACATTTCGAAACAGACTATGCCGCGTTGGCTGCTGTCGGGACGATCGCGGATCTTGTGCCCCTTTCCGGCCCCTCTCGGGACATCGTGTATCACGGGCTCGCGGCGTTTAGCAGGATCAAGCGCGTCGGAATGAAGGAACTGTTGGCGAGCGCGGGGATCGCAGGCAAACCCGTGACACCATATGAAGTAGGGTTCATGATCGCCCCGCGCATCAACGCGATCGGCAGATTGGAGCATGCGATCGATGCGCTGCGGCTCCTGTGTACCACAAGCAGTACCAGAGCCGCAGCGCTAACCTCGCGTATTGATACGAAAAATGCCGAACGGCAAGGTCTCGTGAAAACAGCCGTTGACGAGGCCATAGCGGTAATCACGAAAAAATTCGGCGCGAATATCCCAGCCCTTATCGTTCTCACGTCGGATCACTGGCATGAGGGGATCATCGGCCTGATCGCGTCCAGAATAATGGATACGTATTACCGCCCCGCAATCGTGATGACACGGGCCGACGGCTATCATAAGGGTTCTGCCCGATCAATACCGTCTCTTCATATCACGGATTTTCTCCGCTCACAAAACGATCTTCTTATTTCAGTCGGAGGACATGCGCAAGCTGCCGGCTTCAGTATCGGAAACGATAAGCTCAATACGTTCGTAAAAAATCTGGAGCGCAAAGCAGATCTGGAGATTCACCGATCTGATCTTGAGCGGACTCTTTTGATTGATATCAAAATACCTTATGAATACGTCACGCTCGGGCTCGCGCGCCAGTTGGACGCGCTCGCCCCCTTCGGTGTGGCGAATGCGCGACCGGTATTCCTGAGTACCGTCCCGATACGGGATGTATTCCCACTCGGGAAAGACGGAGCCCACCTCCGTCTGATTGCGGAAAACGGTATGGAATTTGTCTATTTCGGATACCAAAAGAACGGTGAAAAAAAAGAGTTCACCGGCCTTCAGGAAATTGCGTATTCATGCGAAATCAACAGGTGGAACGGCTCGCAGCGGCTCCAGGCAAAAGTGGTCTTTATGTAATCCGGCTGTTCGGGTACAATATGCACTATGAAATCACTCAGAGTCATCGACACTCTCAGTCATATTGGAGAAAAAGTAACATTGTACGGTTGGGCACAAACCGTTCGAGATCATAAAAAAATAGTATTCATCGATCTTCGCGACCGAAGCGGCATTGTACAGATGGTTGCCGACGGTAAGGCGGCTTCTGTTTCTCCCGAATCTGTCATTAAGGTAACCGGCACAGTCAGCAAGCGTCCGGAAAAACTTACGAACGACAAACTCGCGACAGGTACCATAGAAATTCAAGTGGAAAATATTGAAGTGCTATCGCCCTCCAAGCCGATGCCGATGCCAATCGATACCGACGGTTATGAAATCGATGAAGAAGTCAGATTCAAATACCGCTACTTGGATATTCGGCGGCCGCGTATGGCACACAATATGATAATACGTGCCAAAGCGGCCGCATTCATCCGTGACTGGCTGAACAACGAAGGATTTATTGAAGTTGAAACTCCGCTTTTGACAAAAACAACACCGGAAGGCGCTCGGGACTTCCTCGTACCTTCGCGCCTCCAACAAGGAAGTTTCTATGCTCTCCCGCAGTCGCCGCAGCAATACAAACAGCTCCTGATGGTTGCCGGAATCGAGAAGTATTACCAGCTGGCACGATGCTTCCGTGACGAAGATCCCCGTGCTGACCGCGCATACGGAGAGTTCACCCAGCTCGATATAGAGATGTCGTTTGTCACACAAGAAGATATTCTTCAGACGACCGAAACATTATTTACCAAACTGGTTGCAGAATTGTTCCCCGAGAAACATATTGCCCAAACGCCGTGGCCGCGATTACGCCACGCAGAAGCAATGGAGAAGTACGGAACCGATAAACCGGATTTGAGAACGAATAAGAAAGATAAGAACGAGCTTGCATTTGTATGGACTCTGGATTTTCCACTTTTTACGGAACAGAGCGAAGCCGATTATTTCCATGGATCGGGGAACGCAAAATTTGCACCATCACACCACATGTTTACCGCCCCTCATCCAGACGATATTCCTTTGCTTGATACCGATCCAACACGAGTTCGGGGATTACAACATGACATGGTGCTTAATGGATTGGAAGTCGGCGGAGGAAGCATCCGTATTCATCAGGCGGAAGTTCAGCAAAAAATATTCGATCTTATCGGGTTTTCTGAAGAACAAAAACACCAATTTGAACACATGCTTACAGCATTCACATATGGCGTGCCGCCACACGGCGGTATTGCGCCCGGATTCGACAGATTTCTCATGGCAGTGTTAGGAGAGCCTTCGTTAAGGGAAGTCATGGCATTTCCCGCTTCGTCCGGTGGTCGGACATCAGTCCTGAATGCGCCATCACCTGCCACATCCGAACAACTCAAGGAACTTGGTATAACAATCACATGAAAGAGCGGTTTATCTATTATTTCGTACTCACTTCGCTCATGATCCTGTTTTATCCCGGCAATTCTCAGCTGTATCATACGTATGCATTCAACCGTCCGCTATTCCGGAATATCAAAAACGATGTGCAGAAAGCGATCCTGCCGGTGCCGTATATTAGGGCAGGATCGCCCGCACCTGTCATATCCGCCAGGAGCGCGTTAATTGCGGATCTTGAGTCATTCACTCCGGTACTGAAGCGCAATCATGAAGAACGCCTCCTCCCCGCTTCTACCGCAAAGATCGTCACGGCGCTCGTCGCCCACGACTTATATCAACCCGAAGATATCATCCGAATCCGCAATCCCCACATCGAAGGACAGGTGATGGGGCTTGTCGATGGAGAGAGAATCACTGCGGAAAATCTCATGTATGGTCTGCTCGTTCATTCAGGAAATGATGCTGCATATGCACTTGCTCAGTCCGTTGGGACAGAGAAATTCGTGGCATTGATGAATGACAAGGCACGATCTCTCTCAATGCACAATTCTCTGTTCAGCAACCCCGCGGGACTCGACTTCGCGGGCAAACCACAGCACACTACAGCGCTCGATCTTGCCCTTGCGGCCCGCGCACTCCTCAAGGAGCCGTACCTGGCGAAGTTCACCTCAACGAAAGAGATTGTCGTATCCGATGAAGATTATAAATATTTTCATACTCTCAAGAATGTCAACAAACTTCTCGGTGAACTTCAGGGAGTCGGAGGTCTTAAGACAGGATACACACTGGAAGCGGGTGAAAACCTCGTAAGTTTTTACAAAGCTCCGACAGACCACCAATATATTATCGTCGTCCTGAAGAGCGAAGACCGCTTCCTTGATACGTCAAATCTCATTGCCTGGATCCAGACATCTGTAGATTACGTGCCGTTTACTGAATAAGATACGCATCGCTCACAGCCGGAACATACGCGACGAAGTTATCATCTCCGAGATAGACATACACCGGCTGGAAATAATCCTGGTAAACATCGGGATCATAATACGCAAGGAATATCTTACGGATCGTGACGCTGTTGAGTCGCCGCGGATTCGCAATAACCGTACCGAATCCCTGTTTCAGGAATTCATACGCTTCTTCGCCAGAGCGGACAGGATACAGTCCAACTTGTTCGTCTGAAGTTTCATAAAACTGAATCTGTGCCCGAAGAACTTTTGCGGAGCCGTTTTCATAAAAAGCCAGGAGTGCGTAATTCTGACTGTTGAAAAAGCGCGGTGTCACGATTGGGATATTTTCCTTGTCTGGTCGGTAAAAATCGACTTCCACCAGGTTGGCGCCTTTCGCATCTTTGAGTTCCGTCATCGCCTTCGTTGCAGGATCGTACGAAAAATAGATGACGTTCGTCTTGCCCCTCGTCAATTCGTCGGGATATCTGCCGACAGTACGTAATAATTCCCGCGCACGATCCTGTGCGATCGCACCGTTTGGTTCGACGGTGCCGCTGAGTACCTCCGGATGCGTATCGAAACCGTATGAATAGGTGAAATTGAAATTCTTGATATCTACGGTGAGCCTCTGCACCGCATCGGAGAGGCTCACCTGACTCCCCAGCAAGCGGTACGAAGCCGCTTCCGTGTCCAGTCCCAGCGATTTGGCCATCAGGTATGCTTTTTCTTTATAATTAAACCTTGTCTGTGCTGGGGGCATAAAATATATTTTTGCCGACGACGTCGCAGTCACCGGACGACCTTCGACCGTATCGAGTGTGAATCGTAATCCGGCGCTCGGGCTCGCATCAGCAATATACGGTTTACGGATTTTGTCGAAAACCGGATTGATGGTGACCTGCGGACCCGTCTCTTTCGGTTTGGAGAGAATGAATAAAAGTTGGAATGAATAAAAAATGATCAGAATGATCAATATAACGAGGACACCATACGGGGCATACTTCCGAACTCCGTACGAAAAATCCGTGAGAGTGAATCCACCGTTCATGTATTAATGATAGCAGAAATTCCCACTTTCTTGAGTTCCACGGATACCTGACATATCGGGAGTCCTACTATCGTGTAGAAGTCTCCTTCGATCCGCTCGATGAACAATGCACCCTTATCCTGTGCTCCGTATCCGCCCGCTTTGTCCATCGGCTCGCCCCCTTTGACGTAGTCGGAAATTTCATCATCGCTCAACGGGCGGAAATGAACAATCGTCTCTATGGACTGCGTGATATTCCACCCGCTCGTCGTGTCTATGACGGTGAAACCGGTAATTGCTTTGTGCGACGCGCCGCTTAGTATTTTGAGTATGCGCGTCGCGTCAGACTCGTCTTTTGGCTTCCCGATGATCTCCCCGTTTGCCACAATCGCCGTATCTGCACCGAGGACAACGGCACCTTGTGCAATTTTGGACACAGCGGACGCTTTGCCGTACGAAAATTGCTCGACAAGCGTCCGCGGATCCGCAGTCTGATCAATGACCTCTTCAAATGCACTCACCATCACCTCGAACCGATATCCAACCTGTTCAAGTATTTTTTTCCTCCGTTCGGAAGAGGATGCAAGGATCAGACGCTTCATGACTCAATGATACACCAGATATGTATCGATATTATTAAGAAGAAGAAATGTCGTGACGGATGAAATCACGGCTATCAGCATGGCAAATATCAGAAGGGCCAGAACACTCCACAACGAAACCGTGACATTCATTTCTTTATTACGAGCCATCAATCACAGACTAGAAGATTGCGGACCTATTGTCAATAGCCGCCGTAGTGCTCTCGGTATATTTCCGGATACTGAAACGTCCCGTTCAGAATATCATGGTTCGTGCATTCATCTTCATACTTCTTGCAGTCATCCAGGTCATAGAATACACAACCATTGACTTGTTCCTGTGTGCCAAAAAGGTGAGGAGGCACTTTGTTATCCATCAGTGCCTTACAGGACCATGAGGTTTGGGTGAGGTCTATTCTTGTCCACCGGTCATTCCTTTTTCGCCAGACTACTTTCGCAGCGCTTTCTTTCGTACTCCCTACTTCGCCGTATGCGAATTCATCAAGAATATTGCTTACGACCAACCGTTTATTCCGATCCTTACCGGGATTTTCATAGGCTGCTATATCGTCATAAGCTCCTCCGCGTACTCCAGTATTTGAAGTCTTCACGTTCCCATTGTTATACCGAAACGTAAGACTCCCCAATACGACAAGCAAAACGATGACGATGACAACCGCGACTCTGCTCCCCCCACGATGCGCCGAGTGATTTGTTTTGTGAGACACCATCACTTATGAGTATAGCTGAAAATTGTGTCCAGGGGGAGGGACTCGAACCCCCGCAGCCTTGCGGCGACAGATTTACAGTCTGTTGCGATTGACCACTCCGCCACCCCTGGTACGTATGACGCAGCCTCTATTATATCATGAAGTGCTCAGCAGCCGAACAACTCCTTGACTTTGTTTTATACAGATGGTTATACTGGTTTACAGATGGATAGACGTACGGTGCACTTTGTGAAGCATTATTTGCTTGTGACGGCGGGTATCACTCTTGGAGTGTCTGCGGTCTTTGGAACAAATCCGATTCATGAAGTGTTCCTGGAGTTCCCTATCATTGAGCGGCTGCTCTATCTGTTCATGGCAGCAGCAGCCGTATTAGATCTTGTCACACACAAAGCGAATTGCAGTCTGTGCAAACGCAAATCCCGGTGATCAAGCGTTATAAGTTATACTAAAAAAAGTATGGCAGCAAAACGAAAAGGGCACACGGCAAAATCGTACTCGGCGCACGATAGCCCACTCATCCAAATCGGTATCGTGTTCGTGATAATTGCAGCGATGTTCCTCATGTTTTATGCGGGAACATTGAAGACATTCTGACGTTCACGCGTTTAATATAATGCAAAAAACCCGACATAATGTCGGGTTTTTTGCTATTGTAACGGAACGGTTTGACTTCCTCAGAAATCCATCCCGCCCATACCTCCGGGCATACCGCCTCCGGGCATCGGGGGAGTTGGAGGATTCTTCTCCGGTTTGTCGGTCACGAGTGCCTGTGTGGTGAGGATCATCGTTGCGACCGATACCGCATTCTGAACAGCGGACCGTACGACTTTGAGCGGATCAATGATGCCTACCTGGACCATATCGACCGATTGCGCTGTCTCAACGGTATTCAGGGTGACGACATTGTACCCTTTACCGTCAAGGCTTGCTGTCCGTGCGCGCTCGAGGAGCAGTCCGGGATTGAGACCCGCATTCTCCATGAGCTTCATGAACGGTGCTTCCAGAGCGCGCTTGGCGATATTGAACCCTATCGTCTCATCTTCGCTCATCTTGAGTCCTTTCGGATTCATTCGCTGGGCAATGCTCAAGAGCGCGACAGCGCCTCCGGGGACTATACCCTCTTCGAGCGCTGCTTTCGTCGCGGCTACTGCGTCGACGACCCGCTCCTTGCGGTCTTTGAGCTCCACCTCAGTTGCGGCACCGACATTGATGACGGCGACACCACCGGAGAGTTTCGCAAGCCTCTCCTGAAGCTTCTCCTTGTCGAACTCGGATGTCGATTCCTCGACGGCGCGCCGTATCTGTGATATGCGCGCGTCGATCTTGGACTTGGTGCCTTTGCCGCCGATAATACGGGTGTTCTCTTTGTCTGCCCATACTTTATCGGCGCGTCCACACACGTCGACCTCAATGCTCTCGAGCTTGACACCGAGATCCTCTGATACGACCGTACCACCGGTAAGGATCGCGATATCTTCGAGCATCTCTTTGCGCCTGTCTCCGAATCCGGGAGCTTTGACGACGAGTGCATTGAATGTCCCGCGCAGCTTGTTCACGACCAGTGTCGCGAGTGCTTCGCCCTCGACTTCATCTGCGATGATGACGAGATTCTTCGTCACCTTCACCAACTTTTCGAGGAACGGTAACAGATCTGCGATCGCGGTGATTTTCTTATCGGTGATAAGAATATACGGGTCCGCGACCTCTGCATCCATCTTGTCCGGATTGGTGGAGAAGTACGAAGAGGCATACCCGCGGTCAAACTGCATCCCCTCTTTGTGTTCAAGGCTTGTCTCCAGCGATTTGCCTTCTTCAACCGTCACCACTCCGTCTTTGCCGCCGACTTTCTTGAGCGCATCGGCGATGAGTTTGCCGAGAACCGGATCAGCGGCAGAGATCGTCGCCACGTTCGCGGCGTCATCGATCTTGATGTCTTTCTTGACTTTTTTCAGTTCGCTGACGATGTAATCGCTTGCGACAGAGAATCCGCGGCGCATGACCATGGGATTGGCGCCCGCGGTGATCATCTTGATTCCTTCTTCGACAATTGCCCGCGCGAGGACTGTCGCAGTCGTCGTGCCGTCCCCTGCCACATCGGCCGTCTTGGATGCCGCTTCTTTGACGAGCTGTGCGCCCATATTCTCAAACGGATCCTCAAGCTCGATCTCCTTCGCGACGGATACGCCGTCATGAATGACGCTCGGCCCTCCCCATTTCTTATCAAGCGCAACATTGCGCCCCTTGGGGCCGAGCGTCACCGCGACTGCATCGGCTAATTTGTTAACTCCTTCAAGAAGTTTTTGTCGTGCATCGCTGCCGTACTTTATTTGTTTCGCCATAGTATTGATGTGTTAAATAATAATTTTTAATCGACTATCGCCATGATATCTTCCTGTTTGACGAGCATGAGCTCTTCGCTCCCCATCTTGATCTCGTCGGTGCCCCATTTTTTGTAGAGCACTTTCTGGCCTACCTTGACCTGCATCGGGAGATGTTTCGTCCCTGATTCATCAAGCTTGCCGGGGCCGACAGCGAGGACTTTCGCGACCTGAGGCTTCTCCTTGGCGCTGTCCGGGAGTATGATGCCGGAGGCAGTCTTTTCCTCTTGTGCCGCGGGCTGAACTAATACATAATCATGAAGGGGGTGAATCGAAACGGTATTTTTTACCATAGATTTTGATTCTGGAAACTTGTAAACTGATTACTGAACTGAAAAGTAATCCCAATAGTAATAAATTGAGTCGAAATTGTCAAGCGATCGTATAGTCTGCTAATTATGAACCCGCCGCAGGACAGCACCACGACAGAGATCCAGAAACTCATCAAAGAACTCGGTGACGCGAAACCGCACCTACCCGGCGACCTTTATGAGAAAGCAGTCCATCAGATAGAGCGCATCGCGCTCTCCATGAAATACGGGAGCAGTTTCTCCCAAATCGATATCACGGACAAGTATATAGACTGGATCACGCACCTTCCGTGGGATAAGTCGAGTGTCGATGAACTGGATGTGAGTCACGCCAAGACGGTCCTCGATAAGAATCATTACGGATTGGAAAAAATCAAGTCGCGTGTACTCGAATACCTCTCCGTACTCATACTGCAGAAACAAAATCTGAAAGCGGATACGTTTCATGCGCCGATTTTGTTTTTTGTGGGTCTTGCCGGTACCGGCAAGACCACGTTTGCTTATTCCGTCGCCGAAGCGCTCAAGAGGCAGTTCATCAGGATACCGTTCGGAGGTCTGTCCTCGGCACTTGATCTGCGGGGACAGAGCAAGGTAAGTCCGGAGGCGGAGCCCGGTATGGTGATCCGCGGGCTCCGCCAGGCACAGACCAAGAATCCCGTCATACTCTTGGATGAGCTTGACCGCGTCACTCCGGAGTCGCGTTCGGCGATCATGGGAGTCCTCATCGAACTTCTCGATCCCAAACAAAATCGCAATTTCACCGATTATTTCCTCGATTACCCGTTTGACCTTTCGCAAGTATTATTCATAGCCACCGCGAACAACACGAACAATGTGTCAACTGCCGTCATGGACCGCATGGAGGTGATACAGATGCCCAGTTACTCCGATCAGGAGAAGATCGCGATCGCGAAATCGTACGTACTGCCGCGTTATCTCAAGGAAAGCGGCTTGACCGAGCAAAATCTGAAGATCGTGGACGATATCTGGGTCAAGATCACTCGACCGCTCGGATTCGATGCCGGCATCCGTACACTCGAACGCACGCTGGAGAGCGTCGTACGCAAAGTCGCGTATCAGATCGTCAGCGGACAGGGCACGACCTTCATCATTGACGAAAACAACTACAAGCGATATATTTCGTAAGTAGGATCCTTTGATCCGGGTTTTTTTATGAAAAAAATTCTGACCTTTGTCATATTCGTCTTATTTTTTGCTGCGTTATTTGTCTCCAGAGCACAGGCAAAAGAGCACGTTACGGGCTACCTGTTTTGGGGAGAGGGATGTCCTCACTGCGCGAAGGAAAAAGAATTCTTCGCGGACGTTGCACCCTCATATCCTGATTTTTCTCTCAAATCATTCGAAATTTATAACTCGCGCGAAAACGCCGAGCTTCTGAAAAAAGTATCTGAAACTCTTGGTGCGAAAGTGCAGGGTGTGCCGTTCCTCATCATTGGTGACGAAACAATCACCGGATATGCGGAAGGTGTGACTTCGGAGCAAATCATACACCGCATTCGTGATTGCACCGACAGGAAATGTCCCGATTCGGTTGCACCCATCGTCGCGGGATTCAATAGCGATGCGGCCGGATCGGCAGACGACGATCCGGCCCGCCACGATACGAAACGTCCGTCGCTCAATATCGCCCTCCCAGTCTTCGGTACGCTCAACACCGCCTCTGTTTCGCTCCCCGCTCTCACGGTCATCATGGGGATTCTAGACGGTTTCAATCCATGCGCGATGTGGATACTGTTCTTCCTCATCGGCATGCTTTTCGATATGAAAAACAGGCGGCGGATGTGGATCCTCGGTTCAGTGTTCATCGCAGCATCCGCCGCCGTTTATTTTGTGTTTATGGCCGCGTGGCTCAATATCATTCTGTTCATCGGATTCCTATTATGGATCAGGGTGGCAATCGGGGCAGTCGCGATCATCAGCGGTGTGCTTCATCTGAAAGAAGGGATGGAGCGACGCGATCCGACATGCAAAGTATCAAACACCGGATACAGGAAAAATATTTTTGCTTCAATCAAAACAAGCGTGCATCAGCAGAGTTTCATACTCGCACTTGCCGGCATCATCGCCCTCGCTTTCATGGTAAACCTCGTAGAGCTTCTCTGCTCTGCCGGACTGCCGGCGGTCTACACCCAGGTCCTGTCGCTCAACAAATTGCCGTACTGGCAATACTATTTATATATCGCAACCTATATTTTCTTCTTCATGCTTGATGATCTCATTGTGTTTATCGTTTCAATGGTGACGTTGAAAGTCACCGGAATTACGAACAACTATTCACGGCTTTCGCGTCTTATCGGCGGGATCCTGATGCTGACGCTCGGCCTCCTGCTGATATTCAAACCGGAACTCCTGCTCTTCGGTTGAGTTAACGGTCGCGGAAAATACCTCCGGACGCGTCGAGGAACGCATTGTATGCTTTCATGAGTTCTTTGAGTTCGGGTGAAATACCGGAGAATGAAAATCCGTCAATCTCGACGATCGGAATGATTTTGGAGCTCGTGCTGGTGAAGAAAGCACCGTCGTACTCACCGAGCGCATCGACCGGAACGTCATCTTCGCGGACTTCGTACCCATTCAGCTTTGCGCAAGCGATCACTGTCTTCCGAGTCACGCCTTCGAGCACTTTCGCAACAGGAGGCGTGACCAATACTTTGCCGTTGATGGCAAAAAAATTGGTCCGCGTTCCCTCCAATATATTCCTATCTGCGTCCAGGAACAGCGCATCGTAATGACCGGCTTTCTTCGCGCGGGAATAAAACAAGTAACTCGGCAGCATATTGAGCGTCTTGGCATTGGGGAGGAAGCGTTCGTATTGAACGGTCGAAGTCGTCGCGCCATGGCTGTAGAGTTTCCTGTCGGGGAACAACGGTGCAAGAGGGAGGATATAGAGCGCCGCCTCGGCGGCGCCCCTCCCTCCCAGCAGCAGCATCTTGATGTTGCAGCTTTCCAACTCGTTTTTGTCGACCAGCTCCCTGATATACCGCTCCACATCATCCTTGACGAACGAATGCTCCAGTCCTATGATCTCCGCGGATTTGAACAGCCGGTCGACATGCTGCGCAACGAAGTACAGTACCGAGTTGCGCAGCTTAAGAGATTCGTACACACCGAATCCGTACTGGAGATTGATATTCTCAATCGGTATCAGCGCTTCTGACGCAGGCAGAAGCGCCCCATTACACGAAAAGAACCGGAATTTCATCACCTCAATTGTAGCAGGACTTCTATAAAATACTGCAACTCAGATCACTTCTATTGATTCACTTCATGAAATGAATTACCGCGGCGGCAAGCAAAATGCAGAACAACGAGCCGCCACCCTGTACCACAATCTTTGTCACAAGTCATTTCTTATCTATTCCACTGAAAATCGTTGAACTTGCGTAAGACGGAAACATAAATCCGAGCCAAAAGAGTCCCGACATTCCGAATATATTCCAATTTTTTGGTAAAACTTGATAAAACAACGACAGTACAAAAGATGTAATTAGAGTTAACGCGAATTGAGCTCCATAATACGGACCCATCTCACGCATCATTTTTTTTTGGACTTCTTTAGAAAGTTTGTCGAACCCATGAATCTTTCCCCACAACGTGCCAAAGAGCGGTCCGTACCAAATGAATCCCCCGATAAATTGCACAAAAGTCGCCGTAACTATTGCTGTCCAATTCATATACATATAACCTCATTATGTACTTTCCTGTCAAAAATGCAAGAGATACCATACCCTTCAATATCACTTGTCTCTGCCGACTTCGATCACACTATTGAGCCCGAGCGGAAGGATCATCGGGATTATCCTACATTTGTTTGCTTAATTTCAAGTGATCGACCGACGTTGAAACCAAATATATTACATTTCGGATGATGCTTTTGAGGACATATGTTCATATAACATCACAACCAAAGTAATGAGACATATGGAATAAGCAAAATCTTCCACGGGAATTGTCAGAAGCCGTACATTTGTATTCAGCGAATTGTTATATAATACTACCGGTCGGCTGGTTAAGTAATAGTTAAAACAAAAAGTCAATAGTAGTACAAGACCGATAAATCGCCAATAGATATTTGTGAGCAGTAGTTTAGTTTTAAACAGATATAAATCCGCCAGCCATATTAGTCCGAGCAATAAGATCACGGAAGCAGAATAGTATAAATTCCAATACCAAAAAATAGTACCGCCGACAAACAACGTAAGAACAGTTATGTGAGCCAGGAAGAATTTTGAAATCATAACTTTTTTGACTGTTGAACGTACGTTAACATAGAGGAAAAGACAGGCAAAGGGAACACTCAAAAAAAACAGCGCTTCTTCAATAGGTATTGTCCAAAGTTTATAGCCAAGAAAATATTTTTGGTTAAAATCCCAAAAGTGCCCTGTGACGATTATGTCCCATACTATAAAGAGAAACGCAGATACGCCTATGGAAAACACCATCGGCTTAAGCATAGGTTTGCTTACTTGATGATAAAATAGTAAAACCAAAACCGGCCCCAAAACGACCATAATATTAAATATCAGATATTCAATAATCATTTTATTAGTCTTGTAATATAAGGTATTACATCAGCCAATTGTGCTTTGTATTCTTTCGATATGCTTAACTGAACGATAATTCTTTTCGCATTTGCTGATTCTTTCTCAATATATTCCTTAATGATTTCGTTAATTTTCTCTTTAAAAAAGATCTCTCTCAATTTGACAAGTTCCTGATTTGTTAACCTTTTGTTGCCAAAACACCAATGAGCGAAATCCAACTCATCCTTTTTAAGTTTTTTAAGCATAAGATTTCTGACTAAAGTTTTTTTATTTTCTCTTACATCTGAGCCTGCATCTTTACCTATGGTCTCTGATTTTTGAGTAAACCCAATGAGATCGTCGGTTATCTGAAAAATGATTCCCAATGAGCAACCGAGTTTTTCCAACATTTCAATTTCATGAACGTTATTCTTATTGCAAGATAAATATCCCATTACAAAAGGCGCATTGAACGTGTAGGTTGCGGTTTTATACTGATATATTCTTTGTATATCTGTTATGCTGGGGTCTTTTTCCGAGAGCCCGAATTTTACATCTGACATTTGACCGAGACCGGTTTTAATTATTTGGAGAAAGTAATACTCAACGACTCTCTTTTTTATTTCATATGGAAGCGGGCTTCTTTCTATGAGTAATGAAGATACAAAAAAACATATGTCTCCGATACAAATTGCCATATTGTTTCCGTAGGTATCAGCATCTTTAATGTGCAGATTTTGGGCTCGTGACTTGTATCGCATGTGCATGCTCGGCTTACCTCTTCGAAGACTATCGTTGTCCATTACATCATCGTGTATGAGCAAACCGCTGTGGTTTATCTCAATGGCTACGGCGATATCACGGAGACTATCGATATTCTTATGTCCGTACATTTTCGCAAGAATTAGGTACAAGCTCCCTCTTATAAGCTTTCCGGACAAAACAAAATCCTCTAATAGTCGCCGCACATCTCGTACTTCATCAAGCTCTGTTACACGTAAATACTTTTCCAGATCTTCAAGGAATATTTTTGTCTGTTTATGAACTAGAGCTGAGTGTCTTTGTATTATTTGATCAAAACTCATAGATTTTAGATTATATTTCTGAAAATGATTAACAACACGTTAAGC
>CAZLQR010000007.1:0-594 GCA_964561915.1 uncultured Gammaproteobacteria bacterium
CGATATCATTGATTGATATAAAAATAATTCCATTTTTTCTCAATAAGTTCTTTGCCAATAATAATCTTTTACTAATAAAGGACAGCCACTTACTGTGTCTAAAGGCATCCTCTTGATCGACATATTGATCGTTATAAGTAAAATCCTTATTACCAGTGTTATATGGAGGATCAATGTAGATGATGTCGATCTTACCTCTATGGGTGTAATTCAAAACAGATAACGCGTGGTAATTGTCGCCCTCTATTAGTAGGTTAACTGGGCCTATCGGATCAGTTGAGATTTCTTTTTCTTTAATTTCTTCAAGTACGGGTAATTCTTTTTTGCATCGTTCTGCAACATCTTCTAACTTGTCTTCCCAAACTAATCCATATTTTTTACGTTTACGAAGTTGATCAATTTCTTTTATTAAATCGTTTCTATCCCAATTTGTGTAATCTTTTTTAGCCATAATTTTCTGAATTTTCTTTTATCTATATAGAAGTATTCTACTAGTTTTGGCCCAAAAATGCATGGCGGCTATTGTGTAGATAATCCTTACTACCATTATTATCTACATGTGTTAGTGTGTAGAGTCGGCAATACACATTTAGC
>CAZLQR010000007.1:604-77945 GCA_964561915.1 uncultured Gammaproteobacteria bacterium
AAAATGAAGGGAGACAGTAACCAATAAGAAGTATTTTATATGGCTATATTCGATATAATTGCATTAGAGAATTTAGAAAATGAAGAAAATAGATAAAAAAATCGAAACCCAAATTGATTCATTTATAACCACTACTCTTGCTGATTACAAACAGTATCAACTATCAGAGTATATGTTGTCGCATTTGACGTACTTCATTTATGTTTTATTAAACAAAGATTTTCAGTCGTTTATAATTCATTGTAGAACGATTTTAGACATCCCAATTACTGGCTTTTATTCTCCAGAGGACTACGATTCCTGGCGTGATGAATTCAACACCACTATTCTCAAACATCGTCAGGGAACATTAAAAAACTTAAAACGCATTAAGTTGATTTCTTATATGCAGACAAAAGTTGAGGACATATATTCACGAAAAGATGCCCACCATTCTTTTTTAGTTGTGTTACTACGAAGTATGGATGTTGACGATTTATTTTTTAGTGTCTGGTTTCTCTTTTTGGCAAATACTCTCTTTATTTTTAGGCCAGATGTATTTCTTCGTAATCTTCAAGTTTTGGGTAAAAGAAAGTGGAAACAAGCGATACACATAAAGAAGAATGAGTTAACAATTTATCTAAACGCTAAAACGACAATAAATTCATTAAAGGCTACTCTAGATAAGAATAAGGACGGAATAAATAAACATATCGAAATTCTAAAACATAAAGTAAGCGAGAATGCCTTAGAGGTTAAAGAGCTAGAAAGAGACTATTTAATTTACAAAAGTTACATAAGTCATCGTTCAACTAAAAAACGGGGAGAAAACATATACGACAACATAACAAAAGAGATGCACGTCGTTGATGAGTTGGAATCAGATCCTGGCATTGAAAATCTTGATTTTGGAAGCATACGAAAAATAGTAAGTAGGATGAATAAAAGAATCGAGAATACATATTTAGATAAAATACCGACATTTACTAATGTTCTCGATAGCATAGAAAATTCTCCCCTCCACACACGTCGCACGTAGTTAGCTAACTTCGCGACACGGATTCAAAACCCAATAACTCTACAATTTGGGTATGAAACTAAGTGCTAAAGCCATCGAAGATTTCAAGAAAGCCCACCTAAAAGAATCCAAAATCAATTTGACGGACGATAGTGAGGCAAATAGGCTTGGAATTGACTTACTGAAATTTGCTAAGCTGACGTGCAGGCTTAATTTGGAAAAAACACGTTATGAAAACCATTAATGTGACAAACATAAATGTTTATGCGGACTATCGGAGAAAATCGTCCGAAGCCAAAGAGAGACAAGCCCTTTCTATTAAAGAACAAAGGGAAGTAAATACCGATTTGGCAAAAAGGGAAAAGTTAAATGTTAGATATGCATTTGAAGAATCTCGCTCAGCATTTAAGCCTAATAACAGGCCCAAATTTGACGAGATGTTAGCTTTGATAGAATCTGGCAAATGTAATGCCATTCTAACTTGGAAACCAGATAGATTGTGTAGAAACCCACGGGAAGGTGGCATTTTGCTCCAATTGTTACAAGACGGGGTGTTGAAAGAAATACGATGTTCGTCAGGTGAAACTTTCACTCAGGATTCCGATCATTTAGTGCTTAACATTCATTTTGGCATGGCGAATGAATACTCAAGAAATTTAAGTAAAAACGTAAAACGAGGAAATAGTTACAAATTTCACACTAAAAAACAATGGATCGGCCCAGCTAAATTGGGCTATTTGAACTACCAAGACAAAGATACAGAAGAAAAAAAGATAAAAGTTGATAAAGATCGTTTTAACCTCATTCAAAAGGCTATCAAACTAATTTTGTCGGGTACATACACGCCAATGGAGGCATTACATATATTAAACGATGATTGGGGTTTTCGCACCAGAAAGACAAAGAAGCAAGGCGGAAGGCCAATAGCTAAAAGCGGATGGTATAAACTATTATCAGATCCCTATTACTACGGCCTAATGGTTCGTAGTGAGGGTGAAGAAATGGGAAACCATACAAAAATGATCACTCAAGATGAATTCGATAAACTACAGATAATTTTGGGTAGAAAAGGTAAGCCACGTATTGCCAAACATGAATTTGCCTATAAAGAAGTTCTGAAATGTGGAGAATGTGGAGGTTCCATCACCGCCGAGGAAAAATGGCAAATAATATGCCCCAAATGTAAAACAAAGTTTCACAAAGGAAAAACTACTAACGAGTGTTCAGGTTGTCACCTAGCTATCGAAGAGATGAAAAATCCCAAGATATTGCATTATGTCTATTACCATTGCACCAAACGGGTTAATACTAAATGCACTCAAGGCCATATCACACTTAAAAATTTAGAAAAGAAGATCGTTGAAGAGTTAGCTAGATTTGAAATTCCTGAGGCATACCGAGATTGGGCCATAAAATATATAAACGAGCTAAATGATGACGAGGAAACGGATCAGACTACTATTAAAGATAACCTAGTTTCGCAATTCAATAAAAACGACAAGGCTATTCGAAATCTACTAAGAGAGAAAATATCACCTGAAAATGCGGGTTATGATTCCGAAATGCAAGAATACTACGAATCCGAGAAGAAACGACTATTCAAAGAGAAAGAAACAATAAAAAAGGCACTACAGAAGTTCGATGAACGCCAGAAGCAATGGTTTGATCAGTCGAAAGACGCATTTGATTTTGCATGCACAGCCAAATATACCTTTGCTAAGAACGATGCTAAGTCCAAAACCTATGTTTTATCCCGTCTTGGTTCGAACCTAACTATTAAAGATAAATCCCTGCACGTTTCAGGCGAAAACGCCTATTTCCTAATTGAGAAGGGTAAAAAACAAATTGAGTCGATTGTCGAAGCGTTAGAACCTACAAAACGGGCCGAAATAGCGGGTAATTTACTATCTTTTGAACCTGTGCGTACAACTTGGCTGGGGAGCTAGGATTCGAACCTAGAGTCGCGCTGATCCAAAGTCAGGCGTGTTACCGTTACACCACTCCCCATTTTCGAATAATTCCGGTCGTCCATGCTCTGATTTTTCTGTTTAAATCAGTACTCTTCCTTGCACTTACCTTAATCAGACCGTGGTACTCATCTTTCACATTTGTTCGGTTTGATCTTATTTTATGTCTTTTAAACCGGATTTTGATTGACTTACTCCTTATTTTTAAAGTATTTGCCCAAAAGCTTACGGCCTTTTTACTATCTGCTGATTCATGAATATATAGCTCATAAATCAGCGATCGGGGCTCTCTATTGCATATTATATCAAGCCAATTCATAAATATCTTAATCATATCAGGATCACTGTTGGAGATAGATACTCGAGCAGAGATATTGCCCCGTTTTTGCTTTGCTCCTTCGGCCCAATAAAGCGACGCTCCGATCAGTAATTTTTCATACTTTGTTAAGACTTTAATCTTTTTCTGAGAGTGTATAGAAATGATTTTTTCTTTGCGCTTTCTTTTCATCATTTGTATTCTTGCACCTTTCAAAGCGTCTAATCTCTGTTAATTTTCGATTGTATTTTTTACGTCGGGTGGGAGGGAAACTGCTCTGAGCCAAAGAGAAAGAGATGATGCAGACATCGGCAATTGTGAACGAATCTCGCTGTATGACTTGCCTCTGAGTCTTAGTTCAATGGCCCGCTGTTTTTTCTAATAGTTTAGATTTCATATGAATTAAGATACCGTGCCGAACAATATACCAGACTTTATCCGGATTACATCAGGGAGAGAATGATGCCCATGGTGAGGAGGGCTGCGAGCTGGTATCCGGTGTTGATGGCGAGCAGCTTCCATTTCTTGGATCCGAAGATGGTGTCGGTGAGCTGGACGGGAAACACGAATCCCAGCCACATCCAAAACGCGGTGTACATGCCGGCCAGGACGGGGACGGTGCCGTAAAACGGGTAGAGCACCTCAACGAGAAAACTGAGGATGAATGACGTGATCAGAAGCGCGACGAAACTGAGACCGTAAAGTGCGCCCATCTTTTTCTGCATTTTTTTCAGTGCTTCTTTCGTATATCCCATCTGTTTCATCCACGGATTACCAAGAAGAAGTGGGGAATAGTATGAGAATCCAAGGCCCATGGCGGCGATAGCCGCCACGATGATCGCCACAATATTGAGTTCGATATCTCCGTCCATGTATGTTTATGGTATCATGAGATGCATGAAAATTCAGGATATTCGCGCGATTGAAATTCTTGATTCGCGCGGCAAGCCGACGGTTCGGGCGTTCGTGACGGTGGAGGACGGCACCGTGCACAGTGCGTCAGTGCCGTCCGGAGCATCGACCGGATCGCACGAAGCCGTCGAGCTGCGCGATGGCGACCAGAAACGATACCACGGATTCGGCGTGACGAAAGCCGTCGCGAATGTGAATACGACTCTCAAAAAAGCGCTCGTCGGACTCGATGCCGATCCCAAGGAAATCGATCGGCATATGATCGCGCTTGACGGTACGGAGAACAAAGCGAATGTAGGCGCGAACGCGATTCTGGCCGTATCAATGGCTGTCGTTCGCGCCGCCGCCCATGAGGCGAAGAAACCGCTGTGGAAATTTATCCATGATTATTACTTCCCGCAGGGATCTCTTAAATTTCCCCGGCTGATGGTGAATATCGTGAACGGGGGGAAACACGCTGAGTGGAACTTTGACATCCAGGAGTTTATGGTGGTGCCGGCGGCTACTGCCCCATCACAGAGCGTGCGGGTCGCCGCGGAGATTTTCGCCGCGTTGGGTGCTACTCTTAAATCGAAAAAACTTTCTACACTTGTCGGCGATGAAGGGGGATATTCTCCAAAACTCGCATCCAATGAGGAAGTACTTGATACGGTGCTCGCGGCTGCGCAATCGTGCGGATACGAAAAAGTAAAAGACTTCACCTTTGCGCTTGATTGCGCGGCAACAGAGTGGTTCGCGGACGGCAAATATATATCGCACAAAACGGGGACACCGGTGCCGGCGGGAGATCTGACGAAGTACTATGCTGCAATTGGCCAGAAATATAACATACAGTCCTTTGAAGATCCGTTTGCCGAAGACGACTGGGCGAGCTGGAGCACATTTGCCGGTATGGCGGCGCAGTTTAAGTTTCAGGTGGTAGGCGACGATATCTTTGTTACCAATAGCAAACGGATCCGGGACGGAATACAAACGAAAGCTGCAAATGCAGTGCTTATCAAGCCGAATCAGATCGGTACGGTGAGCGAGACTGTTGAGGCCATTGCACTTACCAAATCTGCCGGTTGGAAGGTTGTCATATCCCACCGGTCGGGAGAAACGGAAGATCCGTTTATCGCCGATCTTTCGTATGCGTGCGGCGCTGATTTTATCAAAACCGGATCGATGAGCAGGTCGGAGAGACTGGCGAAGTACAACAGACTCATCGAGATCGAGAACGAGTTGTAGCCCCATCATGAGGAAACTTGCATTGATCGTACTGGACGGATTCGGCATTGGGGAACCCAAACCCAACAACGCTATTTTTATGGCCAAGACGCCGTTTCTCGACAGGCTACTCACCGAATATCCCCATACAGCGCTCCAGGCAAGCGGCGAGCATGTGGGTTTGCCCGAAGGACAGATCGGGGGGAGCGAAGTGGGACATCTCACAATCGGTGCGGGCAGGGTCGTCTATCAGGACCTCCCGCGCATATCAAAAGGTTTGGAAGGCGATATTGTGAGCAATAAAAATTTTATTGCTTTAGTTGAGCTGGCAAAACAGCACCGTCTTCATATCATCGGACTTGTGTCGCCGGGTGGTATCCACAGCCATGAAGACCACTTGTTCAAACTTCTGGAGCTCCTGAAAATGAACGACTGTATGCCGCCATATATTCACGTCATTACCGACGGCCGGGATACCGGCGTGCACAGCGGACGTGACAGTATCGCGAAATTGCACAAATGTATTGAATCGACGCGGTACGGTCGGATCGTGACGATCGGCGGGCGGTTCTTCGGCATGGACCGGGATAACAATTTTGACAGGATCCGGAAAGCGTCCGATGTCATTTTGTACGGCAACCGGGATGGCCATGTGAAAATTGCGGTATTGCCGGAAGACTTCATGATGTATCAATACGATAATTCCGTTACGGACGAGTTCATCGAGCCGGCCGTGATCGACAGTGAGTATGGGGGGATCGCGGCCGGCGAACCTGTTTTTTTCTTCAATTTCCGGAGCGACAGGATGAGGCAGATCGTCAACGAGATCCATCGGTCGCTTCCGGACAATCCGCTCATGACCATGACGAAGTATGACAAGACGTTCCCGTACCCGGTGCTTTTTGAGAAAGAAGAAGTGAAGGAGACACTCGGCGAAGTCTTAAGCAGACTCGGACACGCGCAGGTCCGCGCTGCCGAGACGGAGAAGTACGCCCACATCACCTATTTCTTCAGCGGCGGCGCCGAGGTCGAGTTCGATAGAGAAGTTCGCGCACTTGAGCCGAGCAACAAAGTGAAGCATGACGAATTGCCTCACATGAAAGCGCAGGAAATTCATGCGAATGTGATCGAGCTGGTGAAGAAACACAGCCCGAAGTTCGTTCTTGTCAACTTCGCGAATGCCGATATGGTAGGACATACCGGCAGTTTTGATGCAACAGTTCGCGCGGTTGAGAAGATCGACCGGGAGCTTGAGCAGCTCTTCGAATTCCTCACGAAGAAACGGTATATATGCTGTGTGACGGCTGATCACGGCAACGCGGAGGATATGTACGATCTGAAAACAGGAGAAATCAATACGGCGCATACGCTCAATCCGGTTCCGTTCATCATTTATGATCCCGCGAGCAAGAAAAATCAATCGTTGAAATTGAGCCAAGATTCGGCGAACGGACTTCAGATGGTTGCCGGCACGGTGCTGGAGCTCATGGGACTGAAAAAAGAGGCGAAGCACTTCTCAAGCCTGATTCTCTAGAATTCATTTTTCTGCACGCGGCAATGATTGGGCAGGTCTCCAAGCGTCCGGAATTTATACGAAAGTACCTCCTCCAGTGGGCACGTCACCTCGAATGCGTTGCGGCTCACACGCGACTGGAAGAGGAAGTAGGTGCGGGCGTCGTATGCTGCGGAGAGCGCGATGATGAGGACGACGCCCGAAACAGCCGGAACAAACCCGACGGTTTTGAGACGGCGAAAAAGCGATTCGAGAGAGCGCGCTGCGAAGTAGGCAATGGCAGGCAGCGCGCTGAACGTGCGAAGCATATTGGGATTCTCCCCCGGAACTGTGAAGAGTGATGGGATAAGTGCAAGTACGAAGAATGATGCGAACAGGAAATCTGTGTGTTTGTCACGTCTCCATGCGCTGATTGCAGCTCCGGAAACGGCAAGCAGACTCATGACCGGATTGACAGCCGCCTTGAATGGGAAGTTGTGCCGCCCGTTCCCGTCGCCTTCGGTGAAAAACATGAGGACAATCCGCTTGATATTCTCCATAAGCGCGGCCATCATATCCGGTCTTCCAAGTATTGTCAGCTGTGCGATACGGGTATCCGGATGACGGGAAAAATAGATGAGGAGCGGTGCGGTAACGACGAGGAATACGGAACCGAATATCGCCGCACCGCGGCGGTTCCATACGAAGAGCAGTGATAGCGGGAGGAGGAAGAAGATCCTGCCGGGCTGGTACGAATGGAACACCAGCCCGGCAAATACCGCGCTGATTAACAGCGGCACCGTTCCCCGGCTCTTTCGGTGCACGAGGAGGAAATAGAGCGACGTCAACTCCAGCAGGAGGAGGAATGTCGCTTCAAACGAAAACCGTGCAAAACCGTAGTACCATCGCATTGTCGCCACCAGGAGCGGTGCCGTAAAAGCAACCAGCGGACTGACGGCACATTTGCGCAGGACGGTATAAAACATGAGAATGGCTCCGATACCCGAGAGCGCTGCGGCGAGCCGCAGCGCCACCGCATTGGTCCCAAGCACTTCGAAAAAACCGAGTATGACGTAGTAATACAATGTTGCGTGTCCGTTGGCAAGCGTGGTATAGACTTGATACGGCGCACCTCTCAGACTGAGTGCGATCCGGGCAAACTCCACTTCGTCAAACGCGAGATTGGCAGGCAATGCGCCAAACCGGAAGAAGATAAGAAACGCCGACACTGCCGTCAAGAAGAATGTCACCACCACTGACAATTTTCTACCGGATATTCCTGTCATTGGAACCCCGTGGGTGCCAGCGGTCTTGGACGCTTTCTTCGACATGATGCAACAATCTAAACTTTTTTTTTAAAATCGAGAGAACACGAATTGATACAGTACCGTTGACCCGTCTTGTCGCGTGGACCGTCATCGAAGAGATGACCGAGGTGCCCGCCGCAGCGGGCACACGTCACTTCCGTACGGATCATGCCGTGGGTGCGATCTTCTGCGAGCGTGACGGTCCCGGAGTCCGCAACATCATAAAAACTCGGCCATCCGCTCCCGGAGTCGAATTTGGTATCGGATGAGAAGAGTGCAGCACCGCAGGCCGCACAGCTGTACATTCCCTGTTCGAAGTGATGTACATACTTGCCGGAAAAAGGCGGTTCCGTCGCTTTTTGTCTCAGGACCGCGTATTGGTCGGGAGTGAGACGCTTCTTCCAGTCGTCGTCAGTCGGAGGAGTCATACCGCCATTATACGACTTGCGAAAGCGGGAGGAAAGGAATACCATATACCTGGTATGAGGCCGCACGATCTCACGACGAGGATCTTCCTGGACGGCGCGGATCCGGAGGAGACGCGCAGGATCATTGCGGTTGTCGGTTTCCTGGACGGTCAGACGACGAATCCCACATTGGTTGCCAAGAATCCCGTCCTGCTCGAGCGAATTTCGCGGAAGAAACCCACTCAGGATGAGCTTTACTCGTATTATCGGGGGATTGTCGAGGAGATCTCTTCGCTCATTCCCGAAGGGTCCGTATCCATCGAAGTGTATGCCGACGAGACGACCGAACCGACGGAGATGCTCAAGAAAGCGGAGTGGATGAATACATGGATTCCCAATGCTCACATCAAATTCCCCACGACGCGCAAAGGATTGGCGGCGGCCCGGATGGCTCTGCAGAGCGGTATCCACGTCAACATGACGCTCTGCTTCTCCCAGGCGCAGGCCGCCGCGGTATACGCAGCGACTGCCGGAGCCACGCCCGGTGATGTTTTCGTATCTCCGTTTATCGGCAGACTGGACGACCGGGGCCAAAACGGCATGGATCTGATCAGGAATATCATTCGCATGTACCGACAGGGCGACGGTCATGTCCACGTCCTTGCCGCAAGCGTGCGGACGATCGGGCATTTCAATGCGTCGCTTCGCTACGGAGCGGATATCATCACTGCGCCATATAAACTTATTGCGGAATGGGCGGATGCCGGCCGCAAGATCCCGCAGGGCGACTATTCATACGACGCCGGCGGATTGGCTCCGATAGCGTTTGCGGAGATCGATCTCCGGCGCGACTGGACGGAGTACGATATCCGTCATGAGCTCACGGATCAGGGAATAGAGAAATTTGCCCATGACTGGAACGGGCTGATCGGGGGAGGTGATTCAATATGAAAGGATTCATGCATTTCATTCGGGAACAAGGTGTCGTCGGTCTTGCAGTAGGTATCATCCTCGGTGGCGCGGTATCGAAGTTTGTGAGCGCGATCATCACCGATCTGGTAGCTCCTGTTCTCGGACTGTTGCTTGGGGGAACGAAAGGTCTTGCGGCTATGACGCTGGTCATTCCGGGGACATCGGCGGAAATATTGTGGGGAGACCTGGTGGCAAAATTGATTGATTTCATCGTGATAGCACTCGTCGTGTACTTCGGCGTGAAAGGTCTCAAACTCGACCATCTTGATAAGAAGAAGGCCTAACGAGCGAACAGAAGCGCAAAAAAAGCGGTGGCGGCGCCCAGGAGGGCGCCGCCCACGATGTCCGTCACCCAATGTTCTCCGAGGACCACTTTTGCCGCCATGATACAGACGGCGAGTCCGCATGCGGCAGTCCCGGCGATGAGTGTCGCAGCACTTTTACCATATTTCCGATGGACCACGTACAGTGCGGTGGTCGCAATGAATACCGCGCGGAAGCTGTGCCCGGACGGATACGACGATCCCGGGACGACATAATCCTTATCGAAGAATACGCCGGATCCGACCCGATGGAACTGAAATGGCGGGCCGGGTTGGTGGAGCGCTTCCTTGAGGAAAAACTCCGCCCCCTGCCCCGCGTAAAACAGGAACATTATGACCACTCCGTTAAGTTTTTTCCGCAGGAATATCGCCAGTATGATGATGAGGATGACGGACATCGTCCCGACGTGGCCGGCCGTGCTGAATAAGTGAAAGATGTCGTTGAGCCCGGCCGGCACCTTGTTCTGTATCTTCACCGTCAGATCGAAGTCCGCCTGAACGAATTTGTCAAGCTTGACCAGCAGGGTGAACACTGCGAAGAGCGCCACAGACACCCCCGAGAGTACGATCAGCCACAATTTATGCACATTTTTCATATCAAACATGAGCAAACTGCAGCTCTCAGTATACAAAATAATGGTATAATAGTGCTGTACGTCGCTACATTTCATTCGCAACACTTTTTTAATATGAACACGGAACAATTGACTCAAAGGATCAAGAAATGGTACCGGAGCCTGCCGGATAAGAAGCGGTATGCGGAGTTTATCACGGCACTCCTCTCCGTCCCCGTCCTCGTCACGGTCCTCATGCTGAATCTGAGCAATCTGAACTCCAAACAAAAAGAGGAAGCACCGGCCCCGACTGCTAACCCCCAGGTCGTGGTCACGGTATCTGCGCCGACTGAGGTTCCGGGACAAAAACAGCAGGTTGCCCAAACCCAACCAACCGCCACTCCCGCACCGGTTTGCAAGAAATCGCTCGGCCCCGTCTCGATATCGTACCCGAAGCAAAACCAGACCGTGAGCGACACACCCCTCTGCATCTCTGTCGTATATGCAGTCGGCGAATACTGCAGTGCTGTGTGGTCGTACCGCATCAACGATGACCAGTGGTCCGACTATTCCGACAAGGACATCTGCATCTACAATATGACATCGGGAGAAAAGAAACTCCAGGTCCGGGTGAAGAGTGTTGCATCAACAGATGAGAAGACGCTGGAGCGTACGTTCGTGTATGAATCGAAGAATCCGACAGGTCAGCCGCAAAGTACGCCGTCTGCTACGACGCAATGATCGCCTTAAGTGCGCTATGTACCCAATCGCGGATTTCTTCCGTTTTTGAGTGAGGATCAAACTGGAATTTGTCCAGCTTGAGCGGCGGAGTGACACATCTGCCTCCCAACTCCGCCACCAATTGCTCGAGATGGTCTGCCGATTTGCAGAAGCTCAGGTATTGTGCGGAATCTCCGAGTGCGAACACGGCGGCGGGGCGGCCGTTCAATAGTTTGGCGCCGCCCGCCGCCTCCCTAAATGCCGCATATCCGCCATGCATCATGCCTTCCTGGTTGTTCTCGTACCATGTGTTGGTCCCGAGAAAGAACGCATCATACCCTTCTAAGTCGGACGGCTTGCTTTTCTGGATATCGGCGGCGGTCACGGTATGTCCGAGCCGTTCCAGCTCTTCCTTCACGACATCCGCCGCCATCCTGGTACTGCCGGAATATGTGCCGTACGTCACGAGGAGTTTCATACGGGTATTATAGCAAGATCCGGCATACTTGTATTGTTTTCAATTCTTTGTACAATGGTGTACTGTGAGCGGCAAAAATATTCCCACCGTTCTCGTCATATTCGGAGCAACAGGCGATCTCATGAAGAAAAAGATCGCCCCCGCACTCTTCAACCTTCACTGCAAAGGGAAGCTGCCAAGGATGTTCCGGCTCATCGGAGTAGCCCGCAGACCGTTGTCCCACGACGCGTTCAGGTCGCACATTCGTTCGATCATTACGGGTATGCCGAATTATCGGAAGCACAGCCTGCAACTGGAGCACTTCCTCGAATTTTGTTCGTACGAACAGGGACGGTTCGAGAATCTTGACGATTACACGGGGCTTGCGGACATCATGGGACGTATAGACGGTGAGTGGAAGGTCTGCTCCAACAAACTGTTTTATCTTGCAGTGCCGCCCCAGTACTATGAAGTGATATTCCGCCACCTGCAAAAATCGGGTCTCACCACTCCATGCGGCCCCGATGAGGGGTGGACACGGGTGCTAGTCGAGAAACCGTTCGGGAGCGATGCAAATACGGCGCAAAAACTCGATATGCTCCTCGCCAAACTTTTCAGGGAGGAGCAGATCTATCGTATTGATCACTATCTGGCGAAAGAGATGCTCCAGAATATATTGAGCTTCCGGTTTTCCAACAATCTTCTGGAGGAGAGCTGGAACAACAAACATATTGAGAAAATCGAGATCAGACTGCTTGAGAAACTCGGCGTAGAGGGTCGCGGAGTGTTTTATGACGGTGTAGGAGCACTCCGCGACGTGGGCCAGAACCACCTCCTGCAGATGCTCGCGCTTGTCACGATGGAGCATCCGCAGAGCTTCACCGCCGACGCCGTGCGCGCACGGCGCGGCGACATGTTCAACAAACTCCTGAAACCCGGCAAGGAAGAGATCGCCACACGTACGTTCCGTGCCCAATATGAAGGGTATCAATCGATTGAGGGAGTGAAGAAGCACTCCGGAACGGAAACATTTTTCCGGGTCCGCGCATTCCTTGATTCGTCGCGGTGGCAGGGTGTGCCGATCATCATGGAGAGCGGTAAACGGCTCAAACACCAGGTCAAGGAGATTGTCGTCACGTTCAAACATTCTACTCCGTGCCTGTGTCCGGCGGACGCGAAAGGGCACTTCAAAGACACCGTCACGTTTTCTCTTGAGCCGAAAGAAGGTATCACGATCCAGTTCCTGTCGAAGAAACCGGGCCTTGAAATGGAAGTTCAGAAGCGGCTTCTCGAGTTTACCTATCGCACGCGGGCACACCAATCGCAGTATGTGGAAGAATACGAAAAATTACTTCTTGACTGTATCGAAGGGAACCAGATCCTGTTCCTGAGTACGGAAGAAGTGAAAGCGATGTGGGAATATGTAGATCCGATCATGAGCGCATGGCACAAAAATATCGTTCCGCTCGTACGGTATGCGCCGGATACTGACGATGTGGTGAAAATCGCGAAACGCGCTACGTCATTCGTGAACAAATCAGCCCGCGTGATGAAGAAACAGGTCGGTATAGTAGGGCTTGGTAAGATGGGTGCCAATGCGGCACGGCAACTCCTGGAGAAAGGATGGAGTGTCGTCGGATGGAATCGTACGGCGTCGGTGACGGAGTCGCTCGTTCGGGAGGGGATTGTTGCCGCCGGAACATTGCAAGAACTGGTGGGGCAACTTGCTTCGCCGCGGGTATTGTGGCTCATGCTCCCCGCCGGCGCAGCAACGGACGATATCGTCAGCCGGCTCATACCGCTCCTGAAAAAGGGCGATATTGTGGTGGATGCGGCGAACGCTCACTACCGGGACACCGTTCGCCGCCATAGGCGCTTCGCCCGAAAGGGCATTCACTTCCTCGACGTAGGATTCTCCGGCGGGCCCGGCGGGGCCCGCCACGGCGCGTGCCTCATGGTCGGCGGCACGCGCCCTCTCTACGACTACCTGACGCCGATTTTCACCGACCTTGCCGTCCCCCAGGGGGTCCGTTTCTTCGAAGGGGTCGGTGCGGGACACTTCGTCAAGATGGTCCACAACGGTATCGAGTACGGCATGATGCAGGCTCTCGGCGAGGGATTCGATATACTCAAACACTCTCCATTTGATCTCAATCTCCGCCATATTGCGGAGGTATACAATCACGGAAGCGTCATCGAATCCCGTCTCGTAGGTTGGCTCGAGAACGCATACCGCATTCACGGCAATGATCTCAAAGATATTTCCGCCGCCGTCGGGTCCGGCGGCGGCGGCGCAGGCCAGCGGATCATGGGAGAAGCGGACTGGACCGTACAGACAGCCCGAAAAATGAAAATAGCTACGCCTGTCATCAATGACGCGATCAAAGCACGTACTCAAAGTATCAGGAGGCCGGGTTATCAGGGGAAAGTCGTGAATGCACTGCGGAATCAGTTCGGAGGACACAAAGCGAAGTAAACTCCACTCACATATCAATTCGCTACGGCGCTGAGTCATTGCGCATACTCGCGAGCGCCATGCTCCTCGTGCCGCCCATTCCGGTGCCAAGCACCAGGAGAAACGAACTTATAATATTTTCGATTGATGCATTTTTTTGAGTCCCTGCATCATGAGACTGTTTGCTGCCGGATTGACTGGACCGGCTCTTATTTTGGTATTCCATATATTTTTATTAAATATTTGGAAAACTTATAATAACTTATAATAAAATTCAATATGACAGAAAAAAACGAACTTGTCAAGCGCAAAATATCCTATAGCCATTTCACACCACTATGTTATATCTAACCTGTAATAAACATATGAAGGCTAAATACGCACGATTATGATTACTAGTTTTCTGATATAATCCAACCATGTTTAGTGCGGAGTTTGTGCAGTTTGAAACGGAGGATGGACTATTGCTTCCGGGGCTGTTCTTTGAGGCCAAAAAGAGTAAGAAGGTCGTCATTACTTTGCATGGGAACGGGAGTTCTTCTGTTTTCTATAACCATGGGTACGATCTTGCGCAGGAGCTCAACCGCAAAGGTATTTCGCTCCTGATGTTCAATAATCGCGGCGCGCACATCATCAAAAGATTTACGGTGCGCGCAGGAGACGAGGAAATTCGTATTTCCCAGGGGACCGCCTATGAGCGGATTGCGGATTGCATGAAAGATATCGATGCGGCAGTCGCTTTCCTCAAAGGCAGATCGTACGCTACATTCCATCTCGCCGGTCACTCGACGGGAGCGAATAAAATATGTGTGTATGATCATTACAAACCGGACAATATATTTCGCTCATACGTCATGACGGCGGGCGGTGATGACACCGGAATATACTTCGATACGGTCGGCGAGGAGATGTGCAGGAATATTTTGGCAACAGCCCGCGAAAAAGCCTCACGGGGAGAGGATGAGGAAATCGTCCGGGAGATCCTGCCGGATATCATGTCGTACCGGGCATTCCTGGACATTGTGGATCCTGACGGTGACTATAATTGTTTCCCGTTTTCCGAAGTATTGAAGCAGAAAAAGCTGTCGACGAAACCGTTGTTCCGGTATTTCGGGGGAATCAGGAAACCGTCACTCGTAGTATACGGAGAAAACGATGAATTCGCGTGGGGCGATGCCCGTAAATGCGTAGATATCCTCAAAGGGCATCGCCCCGAATTCACATATATGATCATTCCCGGTGCGGATCACGGATTCCACGGGAAACGGGAAGTGCTCGCGGAGCGTATCGCGGATTTCATTACGTCTCAGTAACATACATTCCATAAACCGCGGGCCGAAGCGCTTGCATTGCGTTGTGCATTTTCGAGAATCGTATGTTTGGCGATATCGGGTTTATACTGTTTTGCGTATGCGTACCCGTTGCGTACCAGATATTCGTTGACGAAGATCTCGGCGGCTCCGGACGATTGCGGCTGCACATAAACATAGCGCAGGAGCCTTCCGTATCGGTCACGGTTCGTTTTATCCTTCTCCAGACGCACCGACTTGTTCAATACAATATCAGCATTCGCCCGCGTACTCTCGCCGGAGAAACACTCCTTGGGATTCTGTTTCTCCGGCGCATCAATGCCGATGTATCGGACTTTTTCCCCGTTTGCCAATTCAATCGTGTCCCCGTCAATTATTTTCGTCACAACCATTTCCTGTCCTCTGATTATTATCGGTTCAGGCGATGTTGTCGGACTGACGGTCATGCCCGAAGTCGGAAACGGGATATGTAGACTCTTAGGCATTCCGGGGATCTGTCCCGACCACGCAATCGCCATGATCAGGAGAGCAATAAGTAGTGCAGGCCTCCAATTCATAAGGATTTATTATAGCGCGATACAGCGTATTAAGACACTGCGACTGATATAATTAAGTCGGACGGTTACGGGGTGTAGCTCAGTTGGCTTAGAGTGCACGCTTTGGGAGCGTGAGGCCGTGGGTTCAAGTCCCACCACCCCGACAAAAGTTTGTCGTTTCGTGAAACCAGAATCTCAAAGCGATTAAGATACATAAATATGACAGATAGGAAAGAAACAGGCATGAATATGGAACAACTTGAGCGAATCGAGAGAGTGGGTATTAAAGCACTTATTGAAGCATATAAACGGCATGAATCACTTGATGTCAAAGGCCTGGAAACAATCAATAAAAATCAATTCGGAGATACTGCATTGAGAGGAGACATAGAAGCGGAAAGAGCCGTTCTCACCTCTCTTAAAGAAAGTGGATTTGCAGCAGTTGTACGGTCTGAAGAGCATGGGGAAACAGAAACCGGAAGGAATCCTCAGTACTTTGGAGTACTGGATGGCATCGATGGCTCGGCATGGTATGTAAAGTCACGGGGAGAGGGGAGATATGGAACACTTTTTGGCTTATATGCCGGTACAGATCCTCAATATGGTGATTACATATTTAGCGGTATCATGGAACATGCAACAAAACGACTTTTTTATGCAGTGAAAGGAATGGGCAGTTTTGTGCTGTATGTTGAAACCGGAGAGAAAAGGCAAATTAAAACTTCGGGCATTTCGGTATTAGATCCTACTACCGTTCTGCGTGTTGATGAATATTGGCCCGTTAATCAGGAAGTATTCATGAGTCGCTTAGATGGATTCTTGAAAATAGGAGCTTATGAATTATGTTCATCGGTCGGGTATGCAGATGTTGTTTCAGGAATTACTGACCTGGCGTTGGAATGCACACGAAAAGGGAATTTGGAGATCGCTGCAGTATATGGATTGATTACAGAAGCAGGTGGACAAATGGTAACACTCGATGGAGGGGATTTGCGCGATCGAAAGTACAAAGAATTTGGACAGACAGAACATATCCCTGTCATAGCCGCCGCATCACCGGATCTTGCACGAAACGCAGCACAATTTTTCTCTACTCACCCCCATTGAATCCGAAGAGGAGTGTTGACAGGTCGATGTTGGCAAAGTGGAGATACCACTCGTTCCAGATTTTGTAGATGAGGATAATCGACCAAATTATCACGATATGTTTTTGGTATGATGCATGGGCTTTTTCCTCCGATTTATTTTTGAAAATGAGGAGGGAATAAATCATGACGAGCGGCTCAAGGAAGTTTTGGAAATAGAAAAGGAACAGCTCATTGCGCGTGATGAAGAATAACACCTGTCCGATCGTGCGATAAATAAAAAGTGCGATTATTGTCTTACGAATGCGCCAGCGGAGGCCGACTACGAGCATGATGATGTACGAGAAGTAGTCGGCCGACTTGTCGATTGTCTGGTACCAATATTCGTTGAGTCCGAGTGATTGCAGGATATCGCCGTCGACCACATCGAGGACGTAATTGCACCATGATCCTGCGAATGGGAACAGGAGCATGAAAGCGGGCACGACGAACTTAAGAACAATTACGGCAAGGAGGGCAATTTGTTCCATATATTTCCCATACAGTATACTACGGTATGGTGCGGAACCGTTTTTTCGTAGTATTATTCATTATTTTCCTTGCCGTCATTGGCATGGGAGTATACTACAGTAGCGCGTCTTCAAAACAAGCGGTAGATACGGTGAATCTGAATGTGCAGGGAAAATCCGTGAAATTGCTTGTAGCAGATGACGCGATGGAATGGACATACGGCCTCATGAACAGACGGTCGCTCAAGGACGCCGACGGGATGCTCTTCAAGTTCCCCGATAAACAAATGCGGACGTTCTGGAACCAGAATACCCTGATGGATCTGACCGTCGTGTGGATGGACGGCGACCGGGTGATCGGTACCAGTGAGTTGCCGTCCATTGAGAAATCCGGACAAATCGTGACGGTGAGCTCCCCGGGGCCTGCGGATAATGTCGTGGAGTTAGTGCGCTGATTGCTTGAGTGCTTCCAGGCCGGGGAGTGTTCCTTTCTCGATGTATTCGAGCATTGCGCCGCCGCCGGTGGAGATGTGTGTTATCTTGTCGAGATATTCCTTTTTTGAAATGGCGGCGAGGGTGTCGCCGCCGCCGACCACCGTGACGGCGGCGGCGTTTTGAGCCATAGCATAGTAGAGGAAGTCTGTCCCTCTCCGGTATGCGGGATTCTCGAAATATCCCACGGGTCCGTTCCAAAGAATTGTTTTCGCGTCATTGATGATTGCGCCCCATCGTGCTTGCGTTTCCGGTCCGATGTCGAGAATGTTGTCGGACCGGAGGACTTCTCCAACTTTTTTTACCACGCCGCCATGCTCCGAGTCTTTGGGATCACCGACAACTGCGTCCGAAGGAAGTATGATGGCGGTGTGCTTTTGGGCCGCTTCGTATAACAATCGCCGGGCATTCTCCTTTTCGTCATACTCATAAATGCTTTGGCCGACTTCGATATTCTGGGCGGCAAGGAACGTGTTGGCGATGCCGCCACCGACCAGGAGATAATCGCCGATCTCCATGAGGCGGCCGATCAGGCTCAGTTTGGTCGAAATTTTCGCACCGCCGAGTATGATGACGACAGGTTTGGCGGGATGATCGACGGCCTTCGAGATCATTTCCAGCTCCTTTTTCATGTTCAGGCCGCCATAGGAGGGGAGAAGTGCCGGTACGCCGACAACAGAACTCTCCGTGCGGTGAGAGACGGCGAACGCATCATTGATGTAGACGTCGGCGAGCGAAGCGAGCCTCTTGGAAAATTCCGGATCGTTTTGTTTCTCCTGCGGATAAAAGCGGATATTTTCCAACACAATTATTTCATTCTGTTTTTGATTGGAAAACGTCGATTGATCTTCCGTGAGGAAATCGTCGACCAGTCTGATCGCATATCCGGGGAGGTATTCCTGCAGACGCGCCACGACTATTTTCATGGAGTGGCGCGGATCTCTGTCGCGGCCGTGAGGCCGTCCGAGCTTGGCAACACAAATGACTCGATTATTGCGATGAAGTAAATATTGAATTGTCGGGATATTCTGCTTGATACGCGCGTCGTTGGCAATCGTTGCATCGGGATTGAGAGATACATCAAAATCCGCGCGAAGCAAAACCCGTTTGTTTTCAACTACTCCTTCGTCAATGAATTTGATCATACGAATGCACCGAGTTTCTGGACCAGGTCGACGAGCCGGCAGGTATACCCCCACTCATTGTCGTACCATGCGACAATCTTGACCATATTCCCGCCTATGACTTTCGTATAGTTGGAGTCGAAAATGCAGGAATACGGACTGCCGATATAGTCGGAGGAGACAAGGACGTCAGTCGCGTAATGCACCAGCCCCTTCATCCGTCCTTCCGATGCCTCACGGAATGCTGCGTTCACTTCCTCAGCCGAGGTATTCTTGCTCACAACAACGGTCGTATCGCATAACGACACCGTAGGAACGGGCACACGGATCGATGCGACTTCCAGTCTGCCCTTCAGCTCCGGTATCGTCTTCACCACCGCTTTTGCGGCACCCGATGTGGAAGGGATGATATTTTGGAATGCGGCGCGCGATCTGTCGCGCGTCTTGCCCGCATCGTCAAGGAGACTTTGCGTGAGTGTCACCGCGTGGATAGTCGTCAGTTCGCCTTTCTCCACACCGAACGCATCGTGCAATACTTTGAAAAGCGGTGATGCGCAGTTGGTCGTGCAGGAACAATTGGAGATGACCGGCGAACCAGCGAAATCAAACGTATCATCGTTGACGCCGAGCACGACATGGGGCGTCTCGTCATCCTTGGAGGGCGCGGTCAGGATGACCTTCTTCACCGAACCTTTGATATGTTTCGTAAGATCTTCTTTCTTCGTGAACGCGCCGGTGGCGTCGACGACCACGTCGACGCCATATTGATCCCAGGGGATATGCTCCGGACTGTCGTTTTGAAGCGTTGTGATGGAGTGGCTGTTGACCGTGAGCGTGGAGCCGTCAACGGCCACGTCTTTATCATACGTCCGGTACACCGAATCGTACTTGAGAAGGTATGCCATCGTGTCCGCCGGAGTCTTGCGCGTATTGATCACCGCAAGCTCCACCTGATCTCCCGCGCATGCAATGCGTGCAAACGCACGACCTATTCTTCCAAATCCGTTGAGTCCCACTTTGAGTTTTTTCATAGCCCTTATTATTTCATGAATCCGAGATACTTTTCCACCTCTAATTTGCTGCCGAGAACGATCGGAACGCGTTGATGAAATTCGGTCGGAACGATTTCAAGCGGATTCTCCGTATTGGAGACCGCCATACCTCCTGCCTGTTGGATGAGGAAAGACATAGGATTCACTTCAAACATGAGCCGAAGTTTGCCGTGGGGCATTTTTTTGTCTGCCGGGTGCAAAAAAATGCCTCCCCTGAGCAAAATCCTGTGTACGTCGGCTACCATGGAGCCGACATAGCGCTGCTGATACGGCTTTTCTTCCTTTTTGATCGCGTCAAGATACGCTTGATTGGATCCATCGAGCAAATGATATTTGCCTTCGTTAAACGAATATTCCTTTCGTGTCTCCGGTGTTTTGATATCCGGATGTGAAAGGAGGAAACTGCCGATTGCAGGATCGAGTGTGAATCCGTTGACACCCGATCCGCTCGTATAGACGAGCATGACACTCGATCCGTAGAGAATGTACCCGGCCGCAACCTGCTTGACTCCCGGCTGGAGTGGGTTGTCATCCGCGTGAAATATTGCAAATATCGTACCGATATTGATATTCACATCGATATTCGACGACCCGTCCAACGGATCCATGGACACCATATAACGGCCATCTTTGCGTACGGATATCGGTTCCTCAAGCTCCTCCGATCCGATGAGTGCGACCTGACCGCTTTGTGAGAGAATATCGACGAGGAGGGTGTTGCTGTACTCATCCAGTTTTTGCACCTCTTCGTCATATGCATTTGTGGAACCGGTCTTGCCGATGATGTCGGCAAGACCGGACCGCTTCACGTGCGAGGCAATGATTTTACCCGCTTCCGCAATCTGATTGATAAGAAGCGTGAAGCTTCCGGTCGCATCCTTGAAATGTGATTCCTCCCGAATGACGAATTCGGTCAGTGTGGTAATACTCTTCATTTATGAGTTGCCGAGACTTGCGTTGTATACCTTCTCTGCGCGCGCGATGAACACTTCCTGGGCTTTCATCACGTTTTCTTTCTTGCCGCCCCACGCCTCTATTGCTTCTCCCTGAAGCGCGCGCCCATACGATGCAGTGATGCGCCACGGATAGTCTGATTTGTTCTGATTTTTCAAAATATTAATTTCCTTCAGATGTTCCGTCGCGAGATCCGGGCTCTGTCCGCCCGATAAGAATGCGATTCCCGGCACATTGTTGGGTACGAATTTTTTGAGGACTGCCAGCGTGTCTTGCGCCACATCTCGGGCTCCTTTTTGATCCGTACATTTTTTCCCTGGCGTGACCATGTTCGGTTTGAGAATGATACCGTCAAGTGCCACGCCGTATTTGTCCAGCCGCTTGAAAACTTTTTCCAAAACATATGATGTCACTTCCGCATCTTTCTCAATCGTATTGTCCCCGTCCATCAACACCTCCGGCTCGACGATCGGCACGATGCCGGCGTCTTGACAAAGGAGCGCATAGAGCGCAAGATCGTGAGCATTGCGCTTGACCGCAAGTTTACTTGGATGACCGTTTTCGATGGTGTAGACGGCGCGCCATTTGGCGAAACGCGCGCCGAGTTCCCGGTATTCAACCAACCGCTTCGCAAGTCCGTCAAGTCCCTGCGTAAATGTATCGGGGGCCTGTCCCGGAATTGTCTGTACGCCCGTATCGACCTTGATTCCCGGCACGATCCCTTTTTTTGCCAATAGTTGAGGGAAGGGTGTGCCGTCATCTGCGGCTTGCCGTATCGTCTCGTCGTAGAGTATGACGCCGCTTACGCATTTCTCAATATCGGGCGCGGTGAACAGGAGCTGGCGATATTGTCTGTTCAGCTCCGGTGTGGATTCGACGCCGATAGATGCGAATCGTTTCTTAATCGTTGTGGTACTCTCATCCGCCGCAAGAATTGACCGGCAAACCGTTTCTACCGCCGTTTGATTGAGCTTTGCTGTATTCATGGTTTGTAGTATAGTATTGTCAGTATGACTATGCAATCCGACTGCATCTTCTGCAAAATCGTCGCGGGGAAGCTCCCGTCCTACAAAGTGTACGAAGACGATTTGTTTTTCGGACTGCTCGATATTTTCCCGCGGACGAAGGGGCATACGCTGCTGATCCCCAAGAAACATTATCGGTGGGTGTACGACGTACCGGAATTCGGCGAATACTGGTTGGCAGCAAAAAAAATAGCGGATGCGATGAAGGCGGCACTTGAGCCGTCATTCATCACATTCGTCACACACGGGCTCGAAGTGCCGCATGCCCACATCCACATCATGCCTCGCTATCATGAAACGGAATTTGTACCGGAGACGAAGCAATTCCCCGATTCAGTCATGAACGATGTGTGTGAAAAAATGAAGTCCGCAATGTAATCCTGGCTGTTAGTTCAGTTTCTTCACGCCGAAGGAGAATTTCCCGTTTTTGTGGTCGACGGTGACGGTATCACCGGTCTTGATCTTCCCTTCGATGATCTGGAGCGAGAGTTCGTCGACTATGTATTCGTTGAGCGCGCGCTTGAGAGGGCGCGCGCCGTACACATCATCAAATCCGACCGACTTGAGATATTTCTTCGCCGTGGGAGTGAGCGACAATCCGTATCCCTGCTTTTCCACCAGTTTGCGGATTTCATCAATCTGGAGCTCCAGTATCCCGTCCAGGACCGTATCGCTCAAATCGTTGAAGATAATGATCGAATCAATGCGGTTGATGAACTCCGGTTTGAAGAACTGTCGGACATGCTCGAGCACTTTTTCTTCCCGTTTCTTCGCATCGCTTTTTTCCCGATAAACATCACTGCCGAGATTGGATGTGAGGATGATGATCGTGTTCTTGAAATTGACGGTGCGGCCGCGACCGTCGGTGAGCCGGCCTTCGTCGAGGATCTGGAGGAAGACATTGAACACCTGGGGGTGGGCTTTCTCCACTTCGTCAAACAGGACGACGGAGTACGGCTTGCGGCGGACGGCTTCGGTGAGCTGTCCGCCCTCATCATATCCGACGTAGCCGGGTGGCGCGCCGATCAGGCGCGCCACGGTATGCGCTTCCTGATACTCGCTCATATCGATGCGGATCATAGCTTTCTCGTCGTCAAACAAGTTAGCCGCGAGCGCCTTCGCTGTTTCTGTCTTCCCAACGCCGGTTGGACCGAGGAAGAGGAATGTCCCGATCGGCTTATCCTCCCGACCGAGACCGGCACGCGAGCGCCGCACCGCAGCGGCAATTTTCGTAAGCGCATGATCCTGACCTATGACTCTCATGGCCATTTCGCGTTCGAGGTGTGCGAGTTTGTCGCTTTCAGCCGCCAACAGACGTGTGACAGGAATATGCGTCCACCTCGACACGATCCGCGCGATGTCTTCTTCCGCCACTTCTTCTTTGAGAAGCCGGTCATTCTCCGGCACCGACTTCCATGCCGTTTCCGCTTTTTTCAGCTGTTCTTCGAGTTGAGGCAGTTTGCCGTATTTGATCTCTGCCGCTTTGTCGAGCATCACGTCACGTTCGGCTTTCTCAAGCTCGGCTTTCAATCTGTCCAGTTCCACACGGTATTTCTGGAGCTGTTGGACGACTTTTTTCTGTTCCTGCCATTTGGATTCGAGGGTATCAAAACGGGTTTTCAGCACTTTCCGTTCATCCTCAAGTTTGGAACGGCGCACATCGACCCCTTTTTCCTTTTTCAGCGCCGCCAGCTCGATATCCATCTGCATGATCTTCCGTTTCACTTCGTCCAGGTCGGCGGGGAGAGACTCGACTTCGATCTTTGCCGCGGATGCTGCTTCGTCTATGAGATCGATTGCTTTGTCGGGGAGATATCTGTCCGAGATATACCGGACCGAGAGATTGACGGCGGCAAGGATCGCGTCGTCGGTAATCTTGATGCCGTGGTGGACTTCATATTTTTCCTTGATGCCGCGGAGAATTGAGATGCTGTCTTCGGGCGACGGTTCTTCGACAAAAACCGGCTGGAACCGACGCTCAAGCGCGGGATCTTTCTCGATATGCTGACGGTATTCACGGAGCGTCGTGGCGCCGATTGCGCGGAGTTTGCCGCGGGCAAGTGCGGGTTTGAGTATATTGCCCGCGTCCACAGCGCCTTCGGCGCCCCCTGCACCCACAATCGTATGGAGTTCGTCAATAAACAATATATATTTTCCTTCGGATTTCTCCACTTCTTCCATCACAGATTTGATGCGCTCTTCGAAGGAGCCGCGGTACGCGGCTCCCGCCAGCATCCCCGAAAGATCGAGCACGAGAATTTGCTTATTTTTCAGCGTATCCGGCACATCGCCATTGATGATCCGTTGCGCGAGGCCTTCCACAATCGCGGTCTTCCCCACACCGGGATCACCAAGCAGTACAGGATTATTCTTCGTGCGGCGGGACAATATCTGCATCACCCGCCGCACCTCCTGATCGCGCCCTATGACGGGATCAAGTCGGCCGCCCCGCGCCTGTTCGGTGAGATTGATCGTATACTTCTCCAGAGGCTTCTTGTCATCCGCCGGAGGTTGATATGACGCTTGCATACGATCATTCTACCATCATTAGCAGACATGTCAAGCACTTGCTAAACTACCATTTTTAGTGTACCATATCCTCATGGTTGAGCAAGGAAAGTCCTTTGAAAGAGGATTACCACGGAATAATCTCAGTAGCGTTATGATGGACACGATGACAAGTAGGATTAGGGATGTATGTCACACTTGGAGAGATTCAACAGTATTCGAAACGATGGCACGTGAAGCAAATATTCGAAACTTATGGCCATACCCTTCCGTGTATGGAAAGGTGGAGAATTGGGAGTGGGGATTTCTGTACAACATTCTTGGTGTTCAATACAAAGGTGACAGACTATATTTGACCCGGATTAATCCGGCAGAACATGACAAAGCACTCAATATGGCTGGCGTACCATTAGTTGCATCAATATTTGAGCCCGCAAAAAAACAACGAAAGTCCGAAGGCTCTGATAACCTTGATACATTTCATTTAATTTTTTCCGGTGGTGCGAACGAAACTGTAGTAAAAGTGACGACACCTCCCGGATATTTTAGCGACCTGAGTTTAAGAGTTACATTTCATCGACTTCTACTGGCAATGGATGAAGCCGGCGGATTATCAGGACTTAGAGGGTCAGAATTACATCAGTCTGACAAAGCAGTATTGGAACTGGAATCTGCAGAAAATATAAAACGGTTGGCGGATTTTATCACCAGTCCTGAAGCCCACGCATTCAGATTGCCAAACAAAGAAATGGAGGCGTTTGGTTTTACTCTTATCAAAAAATCACAAATGACTCTTGATAAGAATAATAAGCCTCGCATGCTGCAAGCCAATTAAATAATTCCGTGAACCAGATCACGGTCTCTTGTCTCCGAAATCACTATCATCATCCAGATGAGTATTGTGGAATCGTCGGTCGGGCGTGGTGAGGGTTTTGGAAATACGCCCGACCAGTTCAGCGGCTTCCTGAGCGATTGGCTTGATACGAATAGATTTTCTCATTTTGATAAAGGATTGGCGGTATATAATCCACCCGATGTCCCCTCGATCTTAGCTTCAAAATCTGTCAAAATTAAGCGAGATTATGGATCAGAAGGATCAACTTTTCTGGAATTTTTCCGATTCGGGATTAATGGTATCTTTCCATCCATGACTCATTCTGTCAGAAACCCACTGGACGGAATACTTGTAAAGACTCCATATCACTTGCTGGGTGGGGCTACTCTTGTAGAGAGGTTGGATGATGATTCAAGACCTTCATATTCAGTATTACAACTTTGTCAAAACGAGATAACCGGAGGGAAAACCTGTTTTGGAAGAACGCAAATTCCATTTGCGGGTGAAACGATGTGGTTGACATCACCCGGACCGCAAAAGTTGGTTTCAGGACATTTCAGGACGCTCACCGAAGCAGAAATTGGCCACTTTGTGACCGTTGTGTGGGGGCAGATCTATTAAGTCTTGTGCCATGGGTGGCAGCGGCTTAATTGTTTGAGACCTGCTGCCACGCCTCGTAATACACCTTTTTCCTTCACCTGTTGCTTCATATACTCGCTGCACGTCGGTTGGAAACGGCAGCCGCGCCCGGGCGGGATGCCCATCAGGCGGTGAAAAAATTCCGAAAGGGTTTGATAGAGCCAGATAAGATAGATAACGACTCCTTTGAAAAAATTACTCATGCAAGAAGTATTGTAATTTCGTTTCATCGCCTTGACAAGCGCTGTTGACGGGAGTAGCATGGCGTCATGAGTAGCGCAGCAGAGCGGAATTTGACACACTCCGGGTTTTCGGATGAAGCACAAAGACTTCCGATACAAGACCGGTTCAAGACAGCCAATGCGTTCATGAACCGATTAGCAGAAGTCATCGGCACAGTTAACGGAATCCCCGAAGATTTTTTCACTCAAATCAATATCAAAAAGGCTGGACGAATCCGAGATCGGATATTCCCGCATCGAATTGATCGAATCTTTAATAATACAGTGAATGCTGAGTCAAACCATAAATATTTCAGATTTATTCACGAGGGCGAAGTGTGGAGTGTTGAGTATGCACATGTCGCTTTAGGAGAGCAAGATGATATAAGTGGCAACCACTCGCACAGATATCATAGGACTATGACGCTCCGAACAGCAGGAAAGTCAATCACCCTACAATCGGTCAGCCACCCCGGCATCGACGCATCCGAAGAGGGAAATTGGCCGATTACGGGAATGTTAGAATTCAGCACTAATTCACCGGAAAACAATGGTGAAAAAAATTCACAACAAACGGTGAGCGAAATCCAAAATATTCTTGACGCGTTTGTCACTTCTCCTCCCCAGGCCATCATGTAAAAAGGTATAATGAGTTCATGAAAATCACTGTCATCACGCTCTTCCCGGAGATGGTGCGCGGCGTCGTGGACTCCAGCATCATACGCCGCGCACAGGACAAGGGACTTGTGACGATCGATGTCGTCAACCTCAGGGATTACGCCACGGATAATTACAAGACGGTTGACGACAAACCGTATGGGGGCGGCGCGGGCATGGTGCTCCGCGCCGACATCATCAGCTCTGCTCTTACGGCAGTGAAGTCCCCCGATTCGAAGACGCTTCTCACGAGTGCAAAAGGCACTGTGTGGAACCAGAAGAAAGCGAGAGATTATTCCGCAGAGAAACATATCATCATACTTGCCGCCCATTACGAAGGCGTTGATGAACGGGTCTTGGAACAGGTCGACGAGGAGATTTCCATTGGTGACTTCGTCATGACCGGCGGCGAGATCGCCGCCGCAGCCATCATCGATTCTGTGGTGCGCCTCATCCCGGGCGTCCTCAAGAAGGATGAGGCGACGGATATCGAGTCGTTCAAGATGTACCGGGTGTCCGACGTCGAGCGCGCTGTCGGACATCACACGATTCTTGACACGCTCAAATCCAAGGGAATCACGGAAGTCCCGCTCCTCGAATATCCTCACTACACCCGTCCGGAGGTAGTGAACGGACGCACAGTTCCCGACGTCCTCCTCTCCGGAAACCATGCCGATATTGAATTGTGGCGGCTCCGGGAATCCTTCCGGCAAACGGTAGAGAAGCGTCCTGATATTTTGTTGACTTTTCCGGCGGAATGATTTTTAATAGGTGGTGCCATGACCGCATCCAAACTGACTCCCAAGACATTCTCCGAAAATCTTTTTGCCATGAGCGGCATCGGGAAGAAGACGACAGAGGAGCACCTCAAGCTCTATGCCGGATATGTCAATAAATACAACGAAATCTGTGAAAAATTGGCTGCACTGACTGAAGACGATCTCTCGAAAGCAAATCAGGTGTTCTCTGCCATACGGAGTCTCAAAGTGGATCTCTCATTTGCGTGGGGCGGCGTCGTTAACCATGAGATATACTTCGGCCATCTCGGCGGCAAGGGCGGACAGCCGGGGGGCGAACTCAAGAAACAGATTGACAGGGATTTCGGATCGTTTGATGGCTATAAAAAAGAAATGAAAGCGACGGGCATTGCCGCGCGTGGATGGGTGTGGACATGCTGGAATGCGCGGGAGCAGAGACTGGTCAATTATCTGGGCGATGCGCAGAATACATTCCCCGTGTGGGGCGCATCGCCCATTGCCGCGCTTGACACCTATGAGCATGCGTACTTCATCGACTACGGCGTCAACCGCGGCGGCTACATCGACGCGTTTTTCGAGAATCTTGATTGGTCAGTGATCGAAAAATCATTTTTATCTGCAGTAAGAGGGTGTGACGAATCCTGCGACTGTAAGTAGGGGGCACTGCATTAATATGATTGTATTAAACAACGTAAGTAAACGCTTCGGCCCCGTTCGGGCGCTTGACTCGATCAGCTTCTCCGCCAAGAAAGGCGAGGTCATCGGATTCCTCGGCAAAAATGGCGCAGGGAAAACGACGACAATGCGTCTTATCGTGGGATATTTGGTACCGACATCCGGCACCGTGAAAGTGGGCGGCGATATCGATATCCGCACTCGCGTAGATCTCTCGCGTCATGCCGGATATCTGCCGGAGAACAATCCGCTGTATGGCGACATGAAGGTCAGCGAATATCTCGGTTTCGTTGCAGAGGTGAAAGGCGACAGAGACTGTCATCGCATTGCTTCGCTCGTCGATCTGCAAAGCGTGTGGGATCGGAGGATCGATACGTTGTCGCGCGGCTACAAGCAGAGAGTTGGGCTTGGAGCCGCGCTCCTTGGCGATCCGGAGATCCTCATCCTCGATGAACCTACCTCCGGACTCGATCCGGTCGAGCAGGAAAAAATCAAAACGCTCATCACCAAACTCTCGAAGAAAAAGACGGTTATTTTCTCCACCCATATATTATCTGAAGTTGAGGATGTCGCGACGCGTCTCATCATCATCAACAACGGTGTCATCGCCTACGACGGCAAGAAGCCGAAGGGCAAAGGCGCCGTCGAAGCGTTATTCAAAAAAACAGTGAAATCATGAAAACACTCTACAAAAAAGAAATGCTCCAATATCTCTATAGCCCCACAGGACTGATCGTTATCGTTGTCTTTGCACTCATGGCCAATTTCATATTCGTGAAAGATATCTTTGCACAGCAGTCCGCATCTATGCGTCCCTTCTTCATTTTCACCGCGTGGCTTTTTTCCGTGCTCGTACCCGCTCTCTGCATGCGCTCGTTCGCGGGAGAGAAGCAAAACAACACGATCGAGACACTCCTGACGATCCCGCTCCACGAACGCCAGATCGTTCTTGCGAAATTTTTCTCAGTACTCACCATGGTCGCACTATCACTGCTTCTCACCATGGGGCTTCCGCTTTCGCTTTCATCCATTGCGGGTCTCTGGATCCCTGAGGTACTCGTCGGGTATATCGGATTGCTCCTTATTGCCGGCCTGTACACCTCCATTTCGCTGATCGTCAGTCTCAAATCGGAGAGCCAAGTCGTCGCATTCTTTGTCGCGGCAGTCATCCTTTTCCTGATCTCCAGTTTTTCCAGCGATTTCGTTTCTTCATTCATACCGCGTGTAGTTGCCGATTTCCTATCGTCGTTTGCACCCTTTTCCTATCTTGATGTGCTTATCAAAGGAGTAATTGATATCAGGTCGCTCGTCTACTTCGGTACGACGGTGCCTTTCTTTTTATTTATCTCCACCAAGGAGCTGCAGAAAAGGAAATAATATGAAAAAAATATTCGCCCGTATCAATCTCGACATTCTCTATCTGTTTCTTTTTGCCGTCGTGGTTGCGGCGAATATCATAGTGTCACCGGTCTCTTACAAACTCGATTTTTCCAAAGGGAAGGCGCACACGCTCTCGGACTCGACGAAATCCATCCTGCGCAACCTCAAGAAAACGGCGACCGTCACATTCTTCGTGTCGGAAGAACTCCCGTCACGGCTCATTCCCCTCAAGCGTGACGTTGACGACGTCCTGAATGAGTACCGACGGGAATCCGGCGGCAAACTGGTGCTCAAATATACCGATCCGAAGAACGACCAGAAAGCCCAGACGCTCGCGCAGGAATACGGCATCAGTCCGCTCCGATTCTCGCAACAGGAGAGCGATAACTACGCGGTTTCGACATCGTATTTCGGCCTGGGGATCGAGTATGACGGCAAGAAAGCCTCGATCCCCCAGGCTACCGGCGCTGACGATCTCGAATACAATATCACTTCCTCAATCTACAAACTGGGTGTCAAGCAGCTCCCTCAGGTGGGGCTTCTCGGCACCGAAGGTGCCGAGAATCAGATCACGACATTTGCACAGGTGGCGGCGAGTCAATTCCAGCTCATGCCCGCCGCCACCCTCTCCGCCCAGCTCAAGACACTCGTGATCTTCGATAGTGTCCAGGGGTTCCAGGAGGGGACAATCAAGAACGTTGACCAATATCTGAACAACGGGGGGAAAGCAATCATCTTCACGAAAGGCATCGACATCAACGAAGACAGCAGCTTCACGGCGCAAAAAGCTAAAAGCCCCGTGTATGATCTCCTGCGGAAGCGCGGGATCACGATCAATCAGGACATGGTACTCTCTACGAGTGCCGAATTCGTCAATTTCGCGCCCCAGGGGAGCGGTGCACAGCTGTTGATCCCATATCCGTTCTGGCTCAAGACCAATGTGTTCGATACCGATTCACCGTTTTTCTCCAACATCAATCAGTTGAGTTTCCCATGGACGTCGTCGCTATCGGTCAAGTCTCCCGCGGAGACGATCGTACGTACGACGACACAGTCGTGGCATCTGGATAAGGACTTCAATCTTGATCCCCAGAATATCGCCCAGCCGTCGCCGAAAGATATCACACAGTTCAATCTCATTGCCCGGAGCAAGGGGCCGAAGGGATCGGAAGTGGTCGTGATCCCTTCGGCCCGGTTCCTCTACGACCGCTATTTGTCCGGACAGAGCGGCAACCTCGAACTCGTCATGAATATCTTGAGCGAGTTCGCGTCAGGAGGCGCGCTCGCGGGCATCCGCTCGCGCGCCGTCAACTATTATTTGATCCCCGCAATGGATACGTCCCAGAAAAATTTCTTCAAGTATGCGAACGTCGTCGTCCTTCCGGGTTTATTCACTCTCATCATGGCGATGCGCGTGTACCGCCGCAACCGCCGGTCCCGCGACACCGGCTGATGCTATAATAATCCCATGCATGTACGTACGCGCATCCCTCCCTCTCCCACCGGTGAAGACCTGCATATAGGCAACCTTTACACGGCACTTATTAACTATGTATGGGCGAAGAAACACAAAGGACAATTCATCGTGCGCATCGAAGATACGGACAGAGTGCGCTACGTCGAAGGTTCGGAGAAACAGATCCTCCAGACGCTTAGGGATTACGGTCTCGACTATGACGAAGGACCGGACAAAGAGGGCCTCGTAGGGCCCTACAGACAATCAGAGCGTCTCGAAACATATCAAATTTATCTTAAGGAACTCGTTGACAAAGGCGCCGCATATTATTGCATTTGCACCAAAGAACGGCTCGACACCCTTCGCAAGAAACAGACCGCCGACAAGAAAATACCGAAGTACGACAAACATTGCCTTCGGCATCAGGATGACGTGAAGAAAAAGATAGGCGAGGGCGCACCACACGTGGTACGCCTCAATGTGCCGGATCACGTCGATGTATCATTTGACGACGTGATCCGCGGTACGATCACCATCAACACGGACAACTTCGACGACCAGGTCCTCATGAAGTCCGACGGGTATCCCACATATCATCTCGCAGTCGTGATCGACGATCATTTCATGAAGATCACCCATGTGATCCGGGGTGAAGACTGGATATCATCGACCCCGAAGCATATCCTGCTTTACGAAGCGTTTGGGTGGGACAAACCGGTCTTCGCCCATATGCCGCTTCTTCGCAACACCGACAAGTCCAAGCTCTCCAAGCGCAAGAATCCGGTCTGGTCGTCCTGGTATCTCCGTCACGGATTCCTGCCGGAAGCGGTCCTCAATTATCTTGCGCTCATGGGCTGGTCACACCCCAAACAGAAAGAGATTTTCACCCTCGAAGAATTCATCGAAGTATTCGAGCTCAATAATGTGCAGGCAGTGGGTCCTGCATTTGATGTCATAAAACTTGAGTGGATGAACGGAGAACATATACGGGCAATGAACCCCGAACAACTGAAGGAAAAAATTACCGCTTATTACAAAACGTTTCATAAAAAAGAATTGTCCGAAGATCTCGTGGTAAAGACCGTACCGCTTGTCCAGGAGAGAATGAAAAAACTGACCGATTATTTGTCGTTATGTCAATTTTTTACGGAACAACCGGCAAAGTATGAAATAGATATGGGGAACTATAAATCGCTGATGAAAAAAGCAGCCGATGCACTCCACAAACTCAAAGAGTGGAATGCCGATTCAATAGGTCAGACAATGCAGCAAGTCGCCCTCGATAATAATATAAAAAATGCGGAATTCTTCATGGTACTCAGGGTGGCGATTACGGGCAAGAAGGTATCGCCACCCCTCAACGAATCCATGGAACTTCTCGGGAAGAAAGAGTGCGTCTCCCGCTTGACTTTTTAGGTTGATGTACGTTAATATGTACACATATGGACGTTTCACATACTCTGCCGGTGTCACAAGCACGCAAGGAGATTTTCGATATTATTGAGAAGGCATCGCAGGGGAATATTTATACAATCACCGAAAAGGGCAAGCCTCGTGCCGTTGTTATGTCTGCGGAGGAGTTTGATGCGTGGCAGGAAACATTCGAAGTTCAGGCACAGTTTCCCGATCTCACACGGGACATTCGGAAAGTAAAGAAAGATTTAGCCTCCGGAGCGTATAAAAAGTACCCAACCCTGAAGGACCTGGATTCATGATGCGTTCAACAAAGTACACAGTACACTTGTATCCAAAAGCAGTCAAAGATATTTCGCGGCTTCCAAAAAATATACAGATCCGATGCAAGAAAGCAATAGCGCTTTTGGAAGATGAGCCGAAATTCGGTAAACAATTAAAGAGTGAAATGGGAGACCAATACTCTTTGCGTGTGTGGCCATACCGCATCTTATATTTGATCAACTCACGGACAAAAACAGTCATAGTAGTACGCGTCGGCCACAGAAAAGAAGTCTATCGATAATTCATATTCTCCTTGATTTCCTCAGAGAGAGAGAGAGAGTATATTGACTCAATATGACTGAGAGTGGAGAGCCTGGCGCAGGATCAGTGAAGGGTGTGGAACAAGAGGTAATTGCTTTTGATCCGAAAGAAGTCGATTCAATTATTACTCGGGCTGGTTGGGGTAGTGAACTATACAATAGTGGATTGACTGAAAAAATTACGCGGCATAAATTTAGTAAGGATCCCACGAATTTCATAGATAGAGGGAACCCAGTCAAGGATCCGGAGAATAGAGAACCTGGTGATACTTCCGAAGATGACTTAAAGGCGTTAGTTGACGCAGTCGGTCCGGGTGTTTCAATGGGCTTAGTTCGACCGGATGTTGCTGGTCGTTTATTTGGCATGTTGGGAGATACGAGACCGGACTTAGTAATAGGGGCTTTACCTGAATTGCGATTTCCTGATGCTGATGCCGTGAAGGAATTTGCGAAAGGGCTGGTTGAAAGAGCGAATCGACCGAATACAGAAGGATCACTTGTCGATCGATTTGTCGCAGAGAAAATTCAAAACTCTTCCGTTGTAGGAAAAATTCCGCCTCCTGCGGCGTCTCCCACACCGCCCGGGCCGGCAAAGTAAAAGGGAGCTAATATAATATTTCCTGCCAGTGGGGGTCGACTTCAACGGTGAGATCGAGATAGACTTTTTTGGAGGTGGCGAGCTCGATCTCTTTGCGAGCCATCCCGCCCATCTCCTTGATCTTGCGGGCGCCCGCGCCGATGATCATTTTTTTGTAGCGGGCGTCAGTGGTGAGGACGCGCGCCTTGATGTATAGAGTGCTGTTGGCGCGCTCGGTGATTTCATCAACCACAACCGTCACTGTGTACGGTATTTCCTCTCCCATTTTCAGGAAAATTTTTTCTCGTATCAGCTCGGAAATAAATGTTTTACTATCAATATTCAAGAGGGGATATCCCGACTCGTTCATCATCGGTTCGATGTGTGCGGATGGTGTTTGCGGCTGCGAATCGGGGAGGAGTTCAAACACCATGTCCATGAGCGGTCTGACGTGCGTTTTGTTGATCGCGGAAATATGGAAGACGTGATCAAACTCGTCCTTGAGGAATTCGTACTGCGCAAGGTACGGTTTCTCCTCTGCGTCCGCTTTGTTGATGACAAGGATTTTGGGTTTGTTGATTTTCCGTACGATTCCGAGCACCTTACCTTCTTCGAAATCGCGGCGTCTGGTCGGATCGACCATGTAGATCACCAAATCGATTTGATCCGTGATGGCTTCGGAAGTGAGCTGATTGATCTTCTTCGCGAGATTGTCTTTGGCGCGGTCGAAAATACCGGGTGTGTCTACGAATATGATTCGACCGCGCTCTTCCTCATACAGAGCCTGGATCGGGAACCGCGTCGTCTGCGGCTTGGGTGACGTGATCGCCACTTTTTGACCGATGAGGTTGTTGACGAATGTCGACTTGCCCACGTTGGGACGCCCAATGAGAAGTACGGTGCCTGATTTCATGATGGTACTATTGTACCATTACAGCTTGCAATTTTACGGACACGGGCATAGAATGGCGGTATGAAGAGATTCATTGTCGCAATGCTGATTGTCATTGCGTTCATCCTTCCCGTCAACACATTTGCACAAAAACAGCCCAAACGGGTGGTCCTCGAGAAATCCGAAACTGTAGATACCCTCTATTTCGCCGCCGGCGACTCGGTGCGGCTCATGGGCACAATCAATAATGATGCATATGTAGCCGGCGGCACGGTTGATGTTGATGGGACCGTCAACGGCGATCTCATGATTGCAGGAGGCACGGTTTCCATACGGGGTAGTGTGCTGGAAGATATGAGGGTTGCCGGCGGAACGGTGACAATTTCAGGTGTTGTGAACGGCAATGTGACAGTCGCCGGCGGCACGGTGACGATCGATGACGACGCCCAGATCGACGGGAGTGTCATCGCAGGTGCCGGGACGATTACGATGCTGGGTCCGGTCGGACAGGAGGCGGTCATCGGTGCCGGTACCGCCGTGCTGAACGGTCCCGTCGGGGCAGATGTACGTGCCGGCGCCGGCGAGCTGACAGTTGGCCCCGACTCGCGCATCGCCGGCAATCTCACATACCATAGTGAGAATCCTGCTGTCATTGAGCAAGGCGCAGTGGTGAGCGGCGAGACGGTATTCAAGAAGGTCTCGCCGCCGCAAATGCCGAGCAAAGAACAGCAACGAAACACCGCGCAGGCGGTATTCTTCACCGGCAAATTCTTCAGTCTAGTCATATTGTTCCTGATCGGTTTCATATTTTCCCGACTGTTCCCGATCCATACGAAGCATATTGTCGGGACTGTGCAAAAAGAGAAGCTCAAGAGTATCGGGATCGGATTCCTCATCTTCGTTGCTGCTCCGATACTTGCACTCGCACTTATCCTGACGCTGATCGGTATCCCGTTTGCCGTGCTGTTGATGTTTATGTACTTCCTGCTGTTTTATACCGCGAAAGTATTCGTCGCACTTTTCATCGGTACGGTCATCATGAAGCGACTGTCGACTTCGAAGTCGGTTTCGCTGGCTCTTCTTGTCGGACTCATCGCACATCTGATCCTCACCGTCATCCCATTCCTCGGGTGGCTCATCGGGGGTGTCATCACACTGTGGGGAGCGGGTGCTTATGTGACTACATGCAGGAGCACATACCAGTCTCTCCGCAAGAAGGAACTCATTTGATTTTCACGACTTCTTTCCCGCTCGCACTATACGAAGGACGTAGAGAAAAGCCGCAAGATTACACAGCGCAAGCACAGAGTATCCGACCGGGTGCGAAACTGCGGAGAAAAGGAACTCGACGCGGGGCACGGGCCAGGATTTATAGAGATTGAGCGCGCTGATGACGGATAGGAACCATACGACGGGAACAAGTTTTTTGTTATAGACCGCGGCCATGATCAGGAACGGGATCGGGAGGAGGGAATACCGTTCGTGCATTCTCGTGAGGAACAAAAACGCGTCGAGTGCACTAAGCGCGAGTAGGTATACCATCCGGTATTCCTGCTTTTTCTTCGGGTGAAACGACCGGAAACTGAACACCACCGATGCGAGCAAAAGTGCTATACCGGTAAGCTGGTACGAAATCCCTCCAACAAACGATACATTGTCCGGGATGTCCTGCAATCCCGCGAGAATGGCCCAAATATTAAATGCACCGTTGGTGACATGCTTGAGACTCTGCGCGGCAAGAATATTGACGGAATAGAGACGTAACGAATCCGTGACGAGAGTATTGAGCGGCACGAACGGTATGAAAGATATGAAAAAAAAAGCTGCGGAAACAAGCAGGGATATGATTGTTTTCCGCAGCCGGAACTGCGCAAAGAAAAAATACGCAAAAAACGGGAGGAACACCAGCGTTGTCGGCTTCACCAATAGGGATGCGGTGAAAAGCAATGATGTAATAACAGGAAGTTTTTTGCGGATCAGCAGAAGTACCGCACCGACGGCGAGAAGGAGCGGTATGACATCGATCTGTCCCCAATACGCGCTGTTGTAGAAAAATGCAGGATTGAGGAGTATTGCGGACGCGGCAAAGAGTGGTATCGTACTGCCGCGTCCTGCATTCTTCTGCGCAAATTTATAGAGCAAATATGCCAGTCCGAAGTCTGCCATAATTGACGGGATCTTGAAGACCGCTGCGGCGAAAATGCGCGATTGTACGAAAAATACCAGTGCGGACGGGAACGCAGGAACAGCGATATTCACCTGCCATACACAAGACCCGATCAATTTTTGTACCGGCAAAAGGAGGTAAAACAAATACATGGCAAACGGAGGATAGTTGGGATATTTCGTCGCAAACCAGGCCGCTGAAATTGTGTCATAAAAACCGCCAAATCCCCGCCGCGGATCCCGGAGATCCGCGGCCCATGACATGTGATTGTTCACATCCCACGAAAAATCAAGGAACATCACACCGATACGGATGAGCAGTCCAATCAGCACAATCACAAGGAACCTTTTGCGCATATTACGCTAATTGTAAGCGATAGATAGCGGCTTTTTTGCCGGAAACCAGAATGTTTAGTTTTTGTTTAAGTATCATCGACGGTCCAAACGTATCCAGAGCCTTTTCCAATTCATCTTTACGTGCAGTTAAAATTACGATTTGTCCCGTCGGTTTTATCACGCGTTTTAATTCTGCAAGTATTCGGCCGTAGAAATCCGCATAATCTCTATCCGAATCGGTATAAAATCCCCACGGAGGATCGGTCACCACTTTGTCGATGCTTGAAGCTTCAATTGCTTTCAGATCGGCGGCATCGAGCCGTTCGATCCGGACATTCTTGGCTTTCTTGAATCGCTGCTTGAGATCGGCCACTATCGCCTGATCCGAATCTCCGGAGATGATCGTACGGTACGGAGCGACCGATACGCGCTCGGCGATGATTGCGCCGGAGCCCGCACATGGGTCAAGGAACACGTCCTCCGGCGCCGGATCGCTCAATGCACACAGCAGCTGCGCCAATTCCGGGCGCAGCTGCCCTCTCGCCGGCTTCGCCTTGAGCTTCGTGATCCGCATCCCGCAATATGCCTTCCCTTCGCTGCGGATCACGAACCAGAACTCTACATCCGCCCCTTGACGATTGACACGGAGACGAGTCTGCGACATTATTTTCTCTTCAATCTTCCGGACAATTTCATTGTTTATCGATGTCAGTTCATTTTCCCGCGAGATACTGATTCGAAACGTGGAACTTTTCTGAAGCGAAAGGATTTTTCTGGTTTCTCCAAAATTCGCCGCCTTATACAGCGTCTTCACAATCGAAGCGGTCGTAGCATCGTCACCCCAGTCCGTCTTCGCAAGCAGCACAAAAGTATTATTGAAATATTTCTGATCAAGAATATCCTGTACCGCCGCGGACGTGCTATACACAATGATCCCGTCGAGCACTTCGTCGATGGCGATATCTGGGAAACGTTTACTGATTACCTCACGTACCACTTCCGAAAATCCGGTAATAAAGGTGGAGAAAAAGGTAGTCATACAGTTATTATACTTCACCGCACAACATGAAATATATATTCTTGACGCTCTATAGTATTTGTTAGAGTATAATGGCGATGTATGGCAGTGGCTACTCTCGAGCGACCACAGCAGATATCGCTTTCGACGGAATCGTTACATGGCCATTTTCCTGATTATTCGCGATTACCGCTCTCGGATATTCTGCAACCGCCTCATCTAAGGGGGAAACCCGAAGCATTCAAATTCACCGTTGCGAAACACGAGAGCAAGCACATGTTTGCCGCCCTTGAGTATGGTGTCCCGATTCATTCCGTTTCATGTGAACCCGAAGGAAATGCTGCAGGAGTGACGAAATTGCTCGGACATGTGCCTATTGAAGTAATGCAAATAATTGCTGCAGCAAGTATGCACAGTGATCAGAACTACACACCTGTCGGATTCGGAAGTGATTTGCAAAAGGTTCGGTTAGGAGCATATTGGGGTGGTACGACAGAGGGAGATGCCAAAGATAAAGCCTTCAAGGCGGTGGGAGGTATTCCGGAAAAGTTATTTGCGCGTGTTTCCGAAATCATCGCAATTATGGGGTATGTATCGGGAGAAAATATCCCGGCAGTCATCGCACGAGCGCAAGCAGAACTCGATATTGAAGCGAAATTGACAGGCGAAAAATACGAAGAAACATATGATTCTACACCCAACAAGAGATTTGTAGAACCGACAATAAGCGAAATTGCAGGTAGAGAATCACCGGATGATAAACAGGAAACGACAGAAATTATCGACACAGCAAATGGTGACAAAAAGGTAGTATGGAAAATGGGAAACAAAGTAATTCGCACCGAGACGATGTGTCAATCATGCGGCGGTATCGGCGACCATATGGCGGATTGTCCAACACTGAAGTTAAAAAAAAGGAATTTGGGCGACGAAAATTTTTCGATTGCCGCGTAACACAATAAAAAGTTATTTGCCTCTTTTCCGCTTCGGAGTCTCCAGCCAATTCCTGAGCGGACTGAAGAATATTGCGCAGAGGATCGCAATAGAGAACAGACACCAAATCGCAGGCGCTTCGTTATGATCGGTCGTCAGCGACGCAGCAAGTAGCGGTCCGAATATGAAGTGAAAAAGCGATATTCTCCAGGCGCCGTATAGCAATGGCGCGAGGAAAAGGAGTGCAAAGTAAATCTGGTTCGACGGGTCATACCCCAGGAGCGGCATCCGCCATGCAAGGTGCCAGTTGCCTGAATATGTGCACGCTGTGGGTCCGCACATTACGTCACCGATCTTACACAGCCACGCAGGCGGCACCGGCCACATCATAGGGACAATAAGCTTTAATAGCATCAGGAATGATGCAATGAACGAAATAGTCATTATCGGTTTGAACCACTTCTTCCGCGCTTTTTGAGCCGCATATGAGAGCATGAATGCGCTTGCGACAGGCATCTGGAAAGCGATGTGGACGAAGCTTAGATTTGTGAGCAGGGCATTACTGCTCACATCGCACTGATTAATCCAGATATATGAAAGAGCCTGGAGAAGCTCCATGAGCGTGAAATAGCCGAGAATGAATGTACGCTCCTTCGGCAACTTCTTTTTTGCCGCATATACAGTCGCGGCACCGCCAAGAGCGGTTGCCGCGACACTCGCACCTGCCGACCAACACATACATCTATGTTAGCACACAAATACCATAAAAAGATAATATGCGATTGTGATTGTTAATCACAGGATCAGACCAGTTCCAATCCCTTGGTATTCAGTCGAGTGTCTTTTGACAGTGTTTATCCAGTCTGGCCCAGCGACGTTCCGGAACAGTCATAGAATGAGAAATTTCAACGCACACTTAACGAATTTACAATCAGGAGTATTAAACTGACTGATTAATTTGGTGGAGATGGCGAGAATTGAACTCGCGTCCGGAGAAATACATGGATACAAAGGTTTAGTTAGGGATAGATTGTCTTCGCTCTAACCGTGCGCAGAGGACAATCAGACTGTCGCGCGGTTGTCGACTATGGGTTGTCGGAGGCGAGGGCCAGTCGAAGATGCCGCCGCCTCGTACCTTGATTGGTTTATCTTGTGCCGCTGATGAATCAAGGGAATCATGCGGACAAGGCTTATCTCAAGGTTTAATTACGCTGCGAAAGCGAAATTAGCATTGGAATAACCTGCAACGAGTGCAAGTCGTTCTCGTGCATATGCCTTAAGATCTGCAACTGCATCTTCAAATGAATTTGCGGTTACGTTTCCCGAGTAACGTTCCGGTACGCCCTAACCATTTGTAAATGTACGATTCCCCGTCGAGACCTTTCATCCCCAACGTCGCTTCCGGCAACCGCTTCGCTTATCGTATACCCAGGGCGTGCCCTGCCACCCAGACAAACCCCCACACCGGGCGGACTTGCGGGCAGCCCTGAGTACCTCTATTGTACCATAAAATCCATGAAAATGGCCTGTAGTGTCACCGTTTCGCGTACTCTTTGGCCTCGCGTTTCTGGGCGCGCGCGACGTCGCGCGCCTTTTCCCTCGTGCGCTTCGCAAGGTCGGTCCGGCCTTTGGCGAGGGCGACTTCGAGCTTGAGAAGTCGCCCCTTTTCGAAGCATGAAACGGGAATGAGGGTGAGGCCCGCGGAGCCGCGGACTTTGCTCCCGATCCGCTCGAGTTCTTTCTTGTTCAGGAGCAGTTTGCGGCTCCGTACAGGATCCTGTTCATCAATTTTGGCAAAGGGGTACGGATAGATATGAGCGTTGATCAGATACGGGCCGTCCTCCATTATTTTCACATATGCATCATCGAGCTTGAGTTTGCCCTGCCGGATCGACTTGACCTCGGCGCCCGTCAGGGCAATCCCGGCTTCGAACCGTTCGATATCCTCATACTCACGCCCGAATTTCCTGTTTATGATTTTCATAGAACAATTGTAGCAAACTAATAAAGAGATTGATAGGACGGCCTTTTTTTGGTACAATATTCAGCTTATGTTGACTCGTCTGAAAAAAGGTATATCGAGTGGGAAGAAACATATCGTCAAAATCGTTGACAAACGACCGTTTCTGAGCTTTTTCATATTCCTCGGCGTATTCGTTGCGCTTATCGTCGCAAGTAATATCCTCGGCACCCCAAAAAAACAGGAACCCGCAGCCGTGACCCAAGTAAAGCCGGTTCATCTGTATACGATCGGTAAAGCCCCTACGGTATCCGTGCAAGCTCAAATCCGCAAATCAGGGGTCATCAAAATCACGGCGCTGACCGGAGGAGTCGTCCAGCGGATCTACCGACAGGAAGGGGACTCGTTTTACCGCGGGCAGACACTGGCCGCCCTCTCGAGTAACTATCAGGGCGGCAATATTGCGGCTCTCCAGCGCAAGCTGAGCCAGATCCAGCGCAACAATGTCGTCGACACGCTCCAACAGCAGAAGGATCTCATCGCAAAACAGAAGGAACTTGCGGAAGAAGCAGATGAAGTCGCGGGGGAGACGGATCTCTCCGGACTCCAGGAAGATGTGACGAAGAAGCAGCTGGATCTGCAGGAAAAATCGCTGGATCTCGGCCGCGAAGCGGCCGAAATACAGCTTCAGATTGCCCAAGTGACCGAAGCGGCGATGTATCCGTCTGCACCGTTTGCCGGCGTCGTCGATAAGGTATTCGTCAAACCGGGACAGTCGGTGAATCCGGGAGCCGTACTCATGCAGATAAGCGAAGATATCAAAGCGGATCCGGTCACCGCTATTGCATATGTGTCTGCCCATGTTGCTGAGAGCGTATCGCTTGTGGAACCAAGCATTGTCTCAATCGGTGCTGAAACTCTGAAAATACGGCCGTTCCATGTTTCTCAAGATGCCGTCGAAGGACTTCTCTATGCGGTCTACTATGACATTCCGGAGGAATATCGTTCACAAGTGACGGAAAACGGTTTCGTGTCGATAGACATACCCGTCGGCGAATCCGATACGTCTGCGACCGTACCTTTCGTACCGATTGATGCGATCTACCAGACGAAGGATCAGAACTATCTCTTCGTCGCGGAAAAAAGCCGGGCAGTCAGCCGCATGATCCAGCTCGGCCAGGTGACCGGGAGCTATGTGGAAGTGCGGAAAGGACTGAAAGAAGGTGATGCTGTCATCACCGATCGTACGGTCATCGCCGGTGATCGCGTTGCGGCTGTTCAATAGTATGCTGTCATGAAAAAACAACCATCATATCTGAGCTCTCTTTCTTTCGACGATAAACTGTACCGGGGGTGGCCGGCCCGATACCTCAAGAACATCCGGCTGCCGATCTTGCTCATTCTCACGATCATTATCACCGGCATTTTCGGGTATGTCTCGATACCGCGCCGTCTCAATCCGGAAATTAATATTCCGATCGTTATCGTCAATACGGTCCTGCCGGGAGCCAATCCCGAAGATGTGGAATCGTTGGTGACGGTGCCGCTCGAACGCGCGCTATCGAGCGTAGAAGGCCTCGATGAGATGAACTCAACATCACGAGACAGCGTATCATCCGTGACTCTACAGTTCACATCGTCAACCGACGTCGATAAAGCGCGGGACGACATCCAGACCGCAGTCGACACGGTCAATGATCTTCCCGAGGACGCAACAACTCCCAAAGTCGCTGCCCTTGACTTCGAGAACCAGCCGATCTGGACATTTGCAGTGACGGAGAAAAAAGATGATACGGCGTCGCTGATGAGGTTTGCGGATCAGCTCAAGGACCGGATTGAGAATCTGTCAAAAATTGACAGGGTGGAGACGACGGGACTGGATGAACAGCAGATCGAGGTCACCATGAATCCGTTGACGGCCAAAGAATATGGCATCAGTCCCGTCCGGCTCGCGCAGGCAGTCCGGACAGCGGCACAATCATATCCGGCCGGTATCGTGAATTCCGATACCTCTTCGTTTTCCCTCACCGTCAATCCCGATATCGCATCGGTCGAGGACATCAGAAACTTGCGGGTAACGATCAACAATACTTCGGTCCATCTCGGTGATGTAGCGACTGTTTCGTACCGATCCAAGGGTGGCCAGTACGGGACGTATCTGGCCACCCCCGGAAGCGAATCGCGCCGCGTCGTCCAGTTTTTCGTATTCAAAAAACAAAATGCCAACATCGACGCGGCCTTCAACGATACCGAGCCGGTGGTGAAGCGCACGATCGCGGAATACGGGGACAATTATTCATTCATATCCATCGAGAATACGGCGGGGGAGATCACCAGGCAGTTTGATGATCTCTTCGAAGAGTTTCGTACAACGATTCTGCTGGTTTTCACCCTTCTTTTCATATTCCTCGGACTGCGGCAGGCGGTAATCTCATCTATCACCGTTCCCCTCACGTTCCTCTTTTCATTCGCAGTCATCAACGAATTGGGATTGACCCTCAATTTCCTCACCATGTTCTCTTTCCTCTTGTCACTCGGTCTGCTCATCGACGACACGATCGTTACCGTAGCCGCTATGACGCGTTATTACCGTACCGGCAAATTCACTCCCTACCAAACCGGGATCATGGTATGGCGTGATTTCATCATACCGCTGTGGTCTACGACAATTACGACCATCTGGGCGTTTGTGCCGCTCCTTATCTCAACAGGGATTATAGGGGAGTACATCAAGTCCATTCCGATTGTAGTGACGGTAACGATGCTCTCATCCACGAGCATCGCGGTCCTGATCACCATGCCGCTCATGATTGTGTTCCTCAAGCCGAAGTTCCCTCGTCGCGTCCGCATCCTATTCGGCGTGCTCGGAGTCATCGCGTTTACCGCAACGGTATCAATCATATTTCCAGGAAATGTGCTGACAGTGCCGGGAATACTGATTGCTCTTGCAGCGCTTGTCGTCGGTATCCGGATCCGACGTCAGCTGCGGTCGCGGTATGATGTGTTTATCCGGAGCAACAAAAAAGCACGTAAGTTGGCCAAAAAAACACAAAATGTTGTCGACAATGGAATCATCAATATCGAATCTCTCAGTCTTAAATACCGGTTTGTCATAGACAGGATTCTCGCTTCGCGCAGAGCGCGGGGGCGGACGCTCATTGCCATTGTTGCGTTCGCCCTCATCGCATACCTTCTAGTACCACTGGGTTTCGTGAAAAATGAATTCTTCCCTGCGGATGACGCGGAGATTATGTATGTGAATGTCGATCTCCCCTCCGGATCCAATAATGTCACGACTACGGCAGAGGCGATATCATTGCTCAACGATCTCCGCAAGACACCGGAAGTGCACTATGCGGTGGCCGAAGTTGGACAGGGTATCCTTGGAAGCGGTGATCGCACATCGAGCGCGAATGCAATATTGATCACTCTGAATCTGTCGGAAGACACGTCGCGTTCAATCACGTCGACGGAGATCGCACAGTCGATCAGAGAAAAATACCGGAATTATACGAAAGGGAAATTCACGGTCATCGAGCGGTCCGGAGGACCGCCGGCGGGTGCGGATGTACAAGTAAACCTGAAAGGGAAGGATCTCAAGACACTCGACGCCTATGCGGATCAGATAATCGAATATTTGAATAAACAGGAAGGGGTGACCGACGCGGATAAGTCGATCAAACCCGGTACGAGCAAGATCGTATTCGTTCCTGATCCTGCGAGAATGAGCGATGCGGGGATCACTGCGGATGCACTTGGCTTGTGGCTCCGCACATATGCGACCGGATTTACCCTCGACAGTATCCGGTTCGGAGACAAGGAGGACGATATCATATTTCGTACGAGCCAATACGACGACCAGACAGTGGAGGGAATCGGCAATCTTGCTGTTACTAATAACGAGGGGGATTCATATCCGTTATTGTCGTTGGGGTCACTCCGGCTGGAGACGAATCCTACGATCATCACGCGCAAAGATGAAGAGCGCACGTTGAGCGTTTTTGCCGCAGTCAGTGAGGGATTCAACGTGGGAGAAAAAAACGCCGATCTCCTCACGTTCGTATCACGTATGAAATTCGAGGACGGATACGGGTATGAAACGGGCGGAGTGAATGAGGAAAACCAGAAATCGGTGAACTCGATCCTCCAGGCGATGGTACTGTCGTTCATGCTCATCCTGATAACAATGGTTATCGAGTTCGGGTCGTTCCGTCAGGCATTCATCTCGATGACCATTATCCCTATCTCGATTGCGAGTGTATTCTACATTTTCGCGCTCACGAGGACACCGCTCTCATTCGCAGCTCTCATCGGTATCCTGGCGCTATTCGGGATCGTCGTGACGCATGCAATCGTCGTCATCGAGAAAATCAATGAAAACAGAGAGCATGGGCTGCCGCTCAAAGACGCGATCACCGACGCGGCAGCCAACCGTCTTGAACCCGTGTTGCTCACTTCGCTCGCAACCATTGCGGGGCTCCTCCCCATCACCATCGCGGATCCGTTCTGGAGAGGTCTGGGAGGAGCGATCATTTCCGGACTCCTGTTCTCGGGGGCGCTGAAACTCTTTTTTATCCCGGTATTGTACTTCAATTTTTTCAAGGATTCCGAGACGACATCGGGTGCATAATTGCCGTTCACAACATCATTTGTTCGAAGATGAGTAATTCATATGCAGTTGCTGATGATTTTTTGTACAATGGTTCACATGCCGAAGGAGGTGAACTGATTAGTCATAATGCCAAAAAAGGACAATAACGACAACCAGAATACGCTTCTGATGGTCATCATCATCTCCGTACTCGTACTTGCTGTTGGGCAGTATCTCCTGTACCGGAATATCCAGCACATCAAGAGCATGATCGGCGTCACGACGATGGAGCTCAAGGAAGGGCGGGGGATCAAGAAAGACAGCGTCATGATGCAGGGGAACAAGATGATGATCCGCGAAAACGGTGTGGAGGGTGAGATGAAAGAAACAGAGGTACTCGATGACGGTACGAAAGTCATGTTGGACGGTACGGTCGTCAAACCGGACGGCAAGACGAGCAAGATGGTGGACGGTGATGAGATCCTGATGGACGGCACAATGATGCAGAGGTGACCGGAACGTTCCGTTCCGGTCACCGGGGCGTCAGAGTGATCGTCGTGATCTGATTGGGGAGGAATGTGAGTTCCCTTTCGATGCTTTGATCTGTAATCTCTACGATTTCCTCCGACCTGAGCAGGCCTCCATACGAATCGATTTTCATATCATACACCCCTCTCGGTATCCGTGCGATTGTGACGGGTACTTGCTCCACGATCCGGTCCTCATCGTCGTAGTTGACAAGGATGATCGTGATAGTGCGGTTTGATTTGGATGCGATCACCTGCACATTGGATTCCTGTGATTCGCTATGAAGACGGTATCCACTGAGGAGGTTTAGTGTTTCAAGCGCGCGGTAGCGCGCTTTTTTTTCTCCCTTTTGCGTGAGAATGCCGAAATTATTGTTCAGACCATCCTTTGCTTCGAAACTGAATGCATGTTCGATTTTCTGGGAGATCAGTTTCTCAACCACGGCGATCGTATATGCAGCGCCTTTTTGGGTGTCTGTGTTCGGGTGGGGATCCGAACTGTACCCCCACTCGGACAGAATCTTGGGAAGGTTGAAGTATCGCTCATATTCATGTTTCGGGAGCCATTCATTGATGTCTGAGACGTCCGAACTGAAGTCTTGCGGATTGCGGCTGTAGTGGTGCCAGGATATGAAATCAATCCGGAGATTGTTCATGTCTACATAATCGAGGAATCGGCGGAACCAGTTTTGGTATGCTGCGGTTGTAGCAGGACCGCCGAGTCTGAACGGCTGGACGTCTCGGGCGTGGGCGGCGCCATCGGACGCACGATGATAGAGCACACGGTAGTCCTTGGCGCCGCCGTATACATTCCATTTCCCGAATGCCTCCAGATCAGGCTCGTTCCAGACTTCATAGTAAATGTACGCAAGCTCCGAACCGTGTACGCCACCATTGCACAGCTGTGTATCGATACCGCTGTATCGCTCTATAGTCACCTGCACGACGGAACTCCACTCATCCCAATTTTTTGGTTCGCCGATTGGGGTTCCGTCCGATGAGAGTACGGACGGCATGTATCCCAATGAGAAAAACGGTTTCGCCCCGAGCGCGTAAATGTCGCATACGGTCTGGTCCAACGCATCCCAGTCATATACGAGCGCACCGTCACCGGTGCGCGAGACGACATGATAAAAATCATACACGTGGTCGATGCGGATATAGCGGGGAGCCAGCGCTTTCAGTTGCGGCATAACATTTATGAACATTCGTGTTCCGGTCTCCTCTCCTCCCTGCGCTATCGATTTCCAGTTGAAGTAGAGCGGTGCAACAGTTCTGCCAGCATCGATGAACAGTTTGGAACGTGCAAACGTACCCCGGAGTATGGTGGAAAACAACAAATAAAATATGACGGGCAACACCGCGAGGGATGCGATAATAGCGACGACAACCTGCCGTTTAATGTGCTTTTTCACATGCATACTGCTAGGTCCATTGTAGGAAAAGCGCCGGGCCTTTTCAACGAGGCAGACGGGGAGTGACTATGTAGTGATCAAACACCGACTGTCTCCCAAGATAAAACATTATGATGCTGAGCGCAGCAAGGACGATGATCGCGCCCAGAACGACTACGACTGCGAGCTTCGACGACGTGCCGGCTTTCGGGATCGTGTAATTCATAAGAACCATTGACTATTGTAACATATCAGCTCTTGTCATTGTTCTGCTCCGGAGCATTATTCTGCTCCGGAGCGGGGGTTGAGGCCTGTTCTTGAGGCTGTTCCTTGGGAATCTCCATCGCCTGCTCCTCCTGCAATTCCATTGCTTTCTCCTCTTCCTTCTTCTTGGGCTTCTCGACTTCGACAAGATCTTCCTCTTTCGCCTTGAGTTTTTCTTTGATATCTTCTTCTTTCTGGAGTTGTTCCTGCACCGCTTTTGCGGCGACGAGCTTGGCTTTGAGGTATACGAGCATCTCGTTCCCTTTGAAATTGTTGATCATGAAAATCGGGAGAATATATCCGAGATCATCAAGGCCTTCGAGCCGCTGCTTCTCATCCGTTGAAAGCAGTTTATTAATGACATTGGTGATGAAGACAATATCGTTCTCGACCCAGTCTTTCCGCGTCTTGGTCGTTTCCGATGGCGGGACTTCTCCCGTCTCATATTGTTTGGTCCACATTTTCTTGACCTCTTCGTAGTCTTCGATCGACACCTCCGGCGGAAGGGTGATCTTGTGTTCGACACCTTGTACCTGCGCTTTTGGCACGCTCACAATATCTGCATTTTTGGACAGCACCGTCTGTACCGTAGATTCCTGCATATCAGACATTTGGGCGACTTTTGCGGTTACTTCCTTTGAACCTGTCAACTTATTCTTGGTCGATTGAATCACTTCGGATGCTTTTTCTTTGCTGAGTGAAGTCTCCGTCGTAATGTGTTCTACAATTTTCTCAGGGTGTTGATCGATATGCTGCGACCAGATCGTAAGCAGTTTGGTCACGATAGCGGGTGCAACTTTTGTTTCCTGTGCGATGGCATTGATCATCGGTGTAGCAGTCTGCGCGACCGTGACCGCTGCACTGGTAACTGCCTGTACTTTTGCCGCCGGTATCTGTGTAGTCATGGACACAAGTTGTGTCGTATTGCTGGTCTTGCTCAGAGTATCAACAACACTATTTTGTACGTTGGTATCGGACTGCATCGATTTTGTGATGGTCTCTGCAATTTTAGTACTCATGACCGTATCCGATTTGGCGGCATTTGAGATGCTGGTCACTATATTGTTTTTTTCCTCTTCGGTTGTGATGGAGTTCTGCATGATCTTCGTTGCAATTACCTGTTTGTCCATCGCATTCAGGCTTGTGGAGTTCGATACCGCCTCTGCAATTGTATTGCGTACGCTCACATTGGTTTTCGCCGCATCAATGACCGATCTGACCATATTCTGGGATTGGGTGACATTGCTTGCCAGGTTGCTTGCAATGGTATTTGTTACGGTGGTTCGCACTGATTCGTTTTGTTGAGATTCGGATATAGTCTTACGGATCATTTCTTGCACGGAAGTCTGTTGAGTCATTGCAGGTTGTGCAGTCTGCGTGGTCGAGGGGATACTCTTGACAAACGTCTCACGCGATTGCGAACGCTCCGTCTGGGAAGTGGAAATGGATGAGAGCACTTGTTTGGCGATCTTGTCCTGTTTGATGGCGCGGTTGAAGAGCTCCGTGCGGATATTCATATACTGCTGGCGTTCGGCGGCCGTCTCCGCTTTCATCGGATTCTGGAGATATTGAATATTCTTGGCCATATTCTGGTTGGAGACTTTGTTCGTTTCGAACTTCGCGATATCGGTGATCTTGGTCGTGGACATATCCATTGCCTTGAGAATACCGACAGTGTCTGTAGTGCGGATCTTTTCCAGTGTTTCCAGCTGGATCTTGGTCGGGGTCTTCGTCGACTCGGGCATTTTGAGTGCAGTGCCGGTGACATCCGACGGGAAGTACTTAGCCGGTGCCGGCGGATGGCCCGGAGACGGCGGCACCGGCTTGGACTTGTCATACCATGACAAAAGAATATTCTTGATCGACATGAGATATTCACAGCAATAGTCGCGGAATATCCGGAGGAGCCACCACGGGAACACGATGACCGCCCACAGCATCAGGAGCGTGATCACATACTCTGCAAACGTATCGACATAATTGCCGTTATTGAGCGCCGCCAGCTTCTGTCCGGGACCTCCGTATGTAATGATGATCGCAGTGGGGAATACGTATCCGTCCAGAAGGTTGATACGGGAGAAATCGAACGGCCATGGTATACCGATCTTCCAGATGAGAGCGAGCGAACCGAGGAATAGTGCGAAGAGCGGTCCGTAAAAAAGCCATTGGAAAAATACTCCGATCCATATCCATCCGATATTCCTGATGTATGGGAACGGGAAGAGGAGCGCGAGAAACGGCGATACGAACAGGAGGAACCAGAGCAGGATCTTCCGGATTATGATCATACTCCCCATGACATAGTACGTGATGTTCGTTGCCTTGAAGAGGAAAATCTCTGCCTTCGCACCTTCCTGGACGCGTATATTGAGATCCCGGCACCCGTAAAAATCAAGATAGTTCTGCTCGCTCCATCCGGTTGCGGTGCCTGGCGATCCTGCGGCGTCGTTGATATTGTTTCGCGTCGAGAAGTATATATTGAAGAGATCTTTCCCTCCGAGTCGTTCGATGAAAAATTTCATCAATACTTCCGAAATCTGGATGAGGGCCAATACGATTGCGGCAGAGAAGAATACATAGACAAGCATACTCACTACTTTGATGAGTGCGGGCCAGAGGCGCACTTTGAGGTCGAAGTTCATCCTCTGGCCCAGGATCATCCCGAGTCCCAGGAACGCGGTCGCAAGAAGGATGAAAAACATCGCAACATCCCGCGTGACTGTCCAGATGTATCGAAGTGTCGGACTGTTATCGATGGCAGGTTTGTTGATCGTCCAGTAGATGAATTGGCGGGCGCGCTCGTTCGCGCGCCCCTGATCCGTGATTTCGGGATCTTCGATCCAGTAATGGTTCGTGATGGGATTTGCCTGGTACTCGTTCAATGTGCCCACGCACGCTTCTCCGCGTGCCTCGTACGCATCGATAAGATCCACCGGACACCCCCTCCCGGGTGAGCAGGGAACCGGTGTGATCTGCACCTGTATCAATTCTTCAGTCGACCCGAGCGCATGAGCCTGTTGCGCAATCGCCCCGAAAAAAACAAACAGACTCAAAAACAATAAAATCCGTTTTCCCATTATGTATATAGTACCGAAACTGTTTTCGGCCGATTAATTCATAATAGGGAATTCAAAGTGGATACACAATAGATATTTACTATTGACAAATCTTCCGCCGGTCCATACTATGAAAGAATATGAACAAACTTTATCTTTTTATTTCAGGGTTTTTTATTGCAATTTTCACATTCGCTTCGTTCAGCTTCGCACAGACAACAACCGCCGGCTCAACCGGTGCTACCGGTGCAGCCGCCAATTTGCGTGCTACATGCGCAGAGACGACATGGTGCGCCCAAAACCGCGACGTCTGTAACGGCGGAGGCGATCCGTGGCACCGTATTCGGATCACATCGAACAATTTGAAGGCGGTGGGAGGCGCATCGACTTACATAGTCGACTGTCTCGCGCCCGGCGGTGAGAATGTATGCACCACGGGGAACAGCCAGCTCGATATACAGGTATTCGGCGTGGATAATTATTCGAAACTGCAGACGAGCGTGGGATACGAATTCGTCGGTATTTTCGATGCGAACAATAATCCGCTCACGAATCCGGTAGTGGCAGATGCATATGGTAATTTCGGACCGATCGAATGGGAGAGTGCTACGGTCGATAATATCACCCATAAGATCATGATCCTCAACTATTTCTTCTCGGCAGCGCCGGATGTCTCGCAGGTCGGAGGACAACAGCAGGCGACGCTTGATTTCTCCGTGCTCTCGGAAGAGTGCGTGACTTATGCATTCGATCCGTATGGACGTGTCTTTGACGCGGACTCGCTTGAGCCGCTCAAGGGGCTGTCAGTCGAGCTGCTGAGCAAGTCGGCGGAAGGTACGCTGACACGCTATCGTTCCGAACTGGGAACGGTGCGCAATCCCCAGCAGACACAGAGCAACGGCATGTTCCGCTTCGTCGTACCGGATGGCACCTACAATCTCAAGGTGACTGATCCGAGCGGTGCATATACCTTCCCTGTCGATCAGCTTGCTTCGGTCAATTCCGGCTATGCAGCGATCTATAAAGATATCTATCCGTCACAAATGGGACTTGATATCGTACAAGCCGGCAAGATACAGCACCGCGACATCCCTGTCAAGTTAGCTGCCGGTCGCACCCCGCAGAACAATCCTGTGGAGATCATGGAAGTGCACACCGGTCTGAAGAAAGGATCGGGGAAGTTCATCGCCGAAGGTGTAGTATCACATCCGTTTGCTACGGTGAATTTGTGGACCCAGAAGGCAACGACACCCAATGCGGCTGCTGCACGATACCGCATGGTCGGGAGCGTCAAGTCTGACCGCGAAGGCAACTTCAGGATTCTGGTAGACGAGAATCTGTTCGAGACCGGAGAAGACGTGCTCGAAGTGGAAGCGGTGAAGGCTGCTACCGCAATGCAGAATACCCAGGGAACATCACTCTGGCAGAAGCTTGTATCGCTTTTTGTGAAAGAAGTTGATGCGCAGACTGTCACGGGAGCGGGGAATACGACGACTGTGAAAGTCGATCCGATACCCAACTTCCTCCAGGGGTATGCATACGATTCGGCAGGCAATGTGATCCCCAACGCGACGGTCGGTGTGTATCTTGAGTTCTCGAATAAGCCGTCGTACACCGTGAAGGCGGATCAGACCGGATTGTTCACCATCTCATCCGAGTACTTGCCGCCGATGGCATACACTTTGCGGTACACATCACCGTCGGGTGCGGTGACGAAGGCGACAACATCCGATTTCATCAAGCAGAATGCCGTGTACTTCAAGGAGAATATGATCGATGTATCCACATTCAGGGACAGCAAGGGCAATCCTGCTCCCCAGCCAACTGTTGCGCCTTCTCAGGAAGACAAAATGGCAATGGATGAGGAAGAAGTGAAGGAATCAGGCAACAACAATCTTATTGTCGCCATAGTGCTCCTCGTACTCATGGTGGTCGTAAGCATCATCTTGGGCATGTATCTTCTCAAGAAGAGCAAGGCTCCCGATATGAAGATCTGAACTGTCATAAGTTCAAGGATACGCGGCGGTGAAACCGCCGCGTATTTTTTTGTCTGGAAATCGCGATGCAAAAATCCGTTTTCAATATTTTGTAGCGTATAGTCGGTGGCAAATTTATTCCAGGTCCTTACAATACGCTCATGCTATCGAAGGTATATTGTGGTGCGACCGTCGGTTTGGACGGCGTCCTCATCCAGGTGGAGGTAGATACCGCATCGCGCGGCTTTCCCGGATTTACCGTAGTGGGACTGCCGAATAAATCGATTGATGAAGCGAAGGAACGGGTTCGTACGGCGCTTGTGAACTCTTCGTTTGAGATGCCCGATTCACGTATTACCGTCAATCTTGCACCCGCGGATATTCCCAAAGGAGGATCCGGATACGATGTGCCGATCGCATTGGGCATACTGGCGTGTTCCGGAGTCATAGATCAGGAGGCGCTGAGAGAGTCAGTATTCGTAGGTGAACTCTCGCTGGAGGGAAATATCCGCAGAGTTCCTGGTGTCATATCCGTAGCGTTTATGGCACGCGACAAAAATATGAAAGCTGTATATGTGGCACCGGAAAACGCTCTGGAGGCGTCGCTGGCACCCGATCTCGAAGTGTATCCGGTCCGCACACTTCGCGAACTTGTAGAGCATATTACGGGAACTTGTATGGTCGATCCGTTCCGGGATGAAGACACGGGGCACCACTATTCCTCCCATACGGCGGATTTTGACTTTCGTGACGTTCAAGGGCAACACCACGCCAAGCGTGCGCTTGAGATCGCGGCGGCAGGATTCCACAATATTCACTTCACCGGGCCGCCGGGCGCGGGCAAGACGATGCTTGCCCGCGCCTTCCCGTCAATACTTCCACCGCTTGAATACGACGAAGTGCTCGATGTCACGAGGATTTATTCGGTTGCCGGTCTCGCACACGGGTGGCCGTACCGGCGCGACAGGCCATTCCGTGCCCCGCACAACACCACATCCCGTATCGGACTCATCGGAGGCGGCTCTCATCCGGTGCCCGGGGAGATCTCGCTAGCCCATCATGGAGTCCTGTTCCTCGACGAATTCAGCGAGTTCCCGCCTCATGTCATCGAAGCGCTCCGGCAGCCGCTGGAGGATGGGACCGTCACGATCTCGCGCGCCGCAGGGAGCCTCACCTATCCGGCACGGTTCACCCTAGTTGCGGCGTCCAACCCCTGTCCCTGCGGATATGCCGGGTATTCCGTCACCAAGTGCACATGTCTCCCCGGCATGATCACACGCTATCAGAAAAAACTCTCCGGACCGATCATCGACCGTATTGACCTGCATGTCTCAGTGCCGGCGGTTGAAAGATCGAAATTGATGTCAACCGCATCAGGCGAATCCAGCGACGCCGTCAGAGCGCGTGTCGTGCGTGCCCGCCTGATACAAAACAAACGGTTCAGAGGCACCGCAACGGCATCAAACGCACACATGTCCGCCCAGGAAACAAGGAAGCATTGTATTATCAATGATGAGGCGGCCGCCATTCTTAACAATGCAGCCGCCTCCCTCTCCCTCTCCGCGCGATCCTACTACAAGACTCTCAAGATCGCGCGCACCATAGCCGACCTGTCAGATTCTGAGGAAATAAAGCCGATCCACATTTCCGAGGCGATTCATTACAGAAAAACACCCAGGAACTAGAATATGACAGAACGAAGGATATACAGTATTGCGTGAAATCCGTCCCTTGCACGTATTTTTTTCCCTTCCGAAAAACGACGGGGGACATAATGGATCGGTATCTCGACGACCGGCATTCTCAGCTCCGCAAGTTTCACCGCTATCTCCACCTCAATACCGAATCCGCGCTCTTGCAATGTGAGAGAACGGAATACATCCGAACGGATAAATTTATAGCACGTCTCCGGATCCGTATATCGGTATCCAAAAAACGCCCTGATGAGCCATGACAGCAATCTGGACCCCCAAAAATAGTGAGGATAAATATATTTGTTTCGGATCGCGCTGTTGCGCGATCCGAAAATAGCCGGACAGTGTGTCCGTTTTGCATAGCTTACGAATGCGATCAAGTCATGCGGATCGTATTCACGATCCGCATCCTGCACGACAATATATTCGCCTTTGGCTATTCTTAGTGCGCTTTGGATGGCCGCACCCTTACCCTGTCTTGCCGCATGCTGTACGATGCGTAATCCCGATCTATTATTTTTTATGATGGAGTTCAGTATCGACTGTGTTCCGTCTCGGGAACCGTCATTCACGACGATTATTTCTTTACGAACGGCTTGGAAACGAACATTTTTCAAGCTGTGAATTACGCTTTTTATTGTATCTGCTTCATTGTAAACGGGAACAATGACCGTCAATGTACGGAATCTCATCTTAGGTATTGAGGGCGAACATCAATATAAAAAAATACAAGTTAAGGAATGCACCGAATACAATGAGGAATTGTGCCGTCTTCCCGAGAACACGTTTCGGGAACGCGTACAAGAGGGCAATATAGAGCATTGGGAGGATATCTATCATATAGCGGGGACCGATCTGTTTGGATCCGGTCCAATAATAGCTTAATAGTACGCCCAAAATGATGAGCGAATTCATGAGTAATATTCGTGCATTATCAAACTTAAGAATATTTTTAATATGAAATAATAAAAATATGAAAACGGGTGAAGAGACGAAAAAACTCGTTCCGGGATATCGCACATATATATACGGCGGAACGAGAATGTATGAATTCTTGCTGAGGTTCTTCACATAAAGAACTACGGGATCGACTCCTTTGAGGAAGTAATAGTATATATTCGTCGGTATATTGCTCAGTTTGAAAAGTCCAAAATGTACGAGTTCGTAACGGAACTCGGCGGGCCGCAATGTGTCGGCCCGCATATACCCATTGTCCCACGGACTATGAAAACGAAGTTGATTGTATACCATGAGGAGCAGTCCGCTCAGCAACATGGGCGTGATGATTTTCAATGAATCGATACTACGAAAGTATATGCTCCGGTTTTTTTTGCGGTATATGTTAACCAAAAAATAGCCTACCATCAGCGCCGCAGTGAACCGGGACGCAAACAGTACTGCCATACAGATACCGATCCACCAATACGACCGATTTGTTTTGTGGAGATAGAGCGCAAGCAAACCGAAGAATGCGCTGACCACCTGTACCAGGTACCATACCCATGGCACGAGCGCTATCGGGAAGAATACTGATGAATACACGAACGCGAATGCAAGGAGCGCGGAGTCCCGCGTGCCGTAACGCCACATCCGTGCGAGCTTGTAGCAAAGTATGAGAATGCCAGCCGTTAGAGGCAGCTGGAGATATCCCTGATAAAACGCAACACCAAAAAACCTGAAGAACCATACAAACGGCATGAGGAATAGAGCCGGAGCGGGGCCGGTATGCCAGTAAAGCTTGTTTTCGAAAACGACAACATCTACGACAGAGTCGGGTATCCCGAGGAAATGAAGCTGTCCGTTGAGAAATGCCCGTGCCAGATGATAATAGTGTTGTTCTTCATGAATGGAAAAATTAAGAACACATGTGAGCGTGAGAAAAATAATGAAAAGATAATATATCCAATACTTCCTGAAAATATACAACGGGAAAAGCACTTCCTTTTCAGATTTTTTCATTTTTCACTTGTGAGAGTTTATCATATTCTTTTTCTAACAAGATAAATATATATCCGTAGACAATAATTCCCAAAGGTGCAAACAACCCGACACCGGTCGATGCAAAAATCGTGCCAACAAGAATTGCCAATTGGATATAACGGGATTTGATGGGATCTTCCCGGAGAATATGTGTATCCTTCGTACGAGCCTTATGATCAAGATATATGACAAGTGGGATGAAAAATATACTTAAATCATAATTGTGTGTATGAGGACTGAGGAATAGGGTTAATGCCATGAGGTGAAGGAATAACACTTCGCGGGTTGCGCGGAACGACCGCGCAACCCGCAGCCACTTCCGAACTGAAACCAGTATTACCGTGCCGCCACCTACAATCCATAATGGCAGGACTATTGGCGGCACAACAAATGCCTTCACCCCATATTCACCAATAGTAAGAAATGCGAGGAATCCATATAGCGTGGATTGATGCGATTTGCTCACACCGTGGATCCGTTCCAACTGCATCATGGGACCCGCAAATTCGACATAGTGCCGTACACCGTCAACGCCGACGATAAGAAGTGTCACCGCCGCGATCACGAATATACCTGTCACTATACCTCCGATAATTCTCCACTGACGGAATACAATGAAGAATATCAGCGGAACGATGATAAGATAGAGTTTGAGAAAAAGCAGTGAGATAGCCAGACCCGCGGCGAATTCGCGGTTATTTTGATACAAATACCAAAACAGCGCAATCGAAAACATCCATAACGATGAGAGCTGCCCGTGGAGTATGCCCATCCATATTGTTGTATAGGCAGTTGATAATAGCAGTATCTGGGTTTTCGGCAGCGAAGTTGATCTAAACAGGAGGAAGAGTGAGAGAAGGAACAGGACAAGCTGTACACTGCAGAAAAGAAGATATGCCTGGTTGAAGGGAAGTCCTCCTATAGGGGCAAGAAGCAACGCAACTACCGGTGGTGAATAAAACGGAAGAAGTAGATTTTTTGGCAGCGTGGGGAGGAAGCTCTTCTGTGCAGCGTGTTGTACATCAATGTCGTATAAATTGCTTATTTTTCCTGCATGCGCGATACGTGCGCCAGCATATTGCGCACGGAAATCACCGATGCTGTATATCGGAGAAAATAACCGGGAGATGACGAGCATATAAAGGATTACGATCAAGAGAATGAATCCGAAGAATGTAATTGAGACGAATTTCATAGTGATGTACGGTACAGCGTGGCCACTTTGTCTTGGTAACTCAACTTCATCTTGTTGCGCTTCATCTCAGCTTCGAATCGTTTACGATTTGCTTCATTTTCCAGAAACGATGTCTTGACAAGAATAGATGTGATTCCGTATTTCCTGATATTTGGTCCAAACGGACGGGTGAACCGGAACATCTCAAGATACTCTCGAGTGGCGTCAGGACTCTCTTTCGGCTTGTCCTTCACGTCCTGACGCCAGCTTGGCATGCGCCCGTCGACGAATACTTTTTTGTTAGGGTAATACCACAACATATACCCGCCCCATTCATACATTGTTAGCATAGCGCCCTCATGTGGATTAGCATGTAAGAATTGCAGTGCTTTGCGCGGATAACCGACTGTTTCAGTAGATTGCCTTATTTTGGATAGTTGAATGGAAGGAATATATATTAGGATGCCGAATACGATGAATATAAAGAGTCTGGAATGAAATAGTTGAAATCGTTTTCGAAACAATGCTTTCCCGATCGCCTTCTTCCGAAGCTGTTCGAATCCTAATGTGCTCAAACCCGCCGCAAAAACCGCAAATAACACAATGTTTCGATACGATGATAGTCCGAATATGAATAGGATTGCGAACAAGAGTTTCAATACGCCCTTCATTTCGTTTTTCCCCGAGATCACATATACCGTCGTAAGCGCAATATAGAACCATATCGCCGGATCAACCGTAAGAATAGTCGGCATCCATTCGTTGACCGTAAATCGTAACCGGGTATCAAGTATGCTGACAAATACCTCTTGCCACAATCTGATCCCATACGGATTAATAAGCGTTGAGACCACCCCCAGTACGAAATAATATATGTCATAACGATTTACCCCTTTCTTGGAATTGAGAGAATGTCCCAGGAAGATTGCGAGTGTACCGAGTCCGACCACAAAACCGCCATGGAGGTTGGACCATATGAGGAACATCACGGGAATGAACGCTCTCATCTTCATCCAAAGGGATTTTGACAGGATCATTTGGGTGATGAGAGAGAAAAACAATAAACTGATCAGTTGCGGCCGTATACCTGCAAAAAGACTGATAAATAACCCGAGAAGCACAATGAGAATCATACGCCACGCGCCGGGTGCGTTGCGCGTGGCGATAAAGAGCGATGCAGCTGCAATTGCACCAAATATGACAGCGAGTCCTGCTATTCCAATGGAGGGGAATAGTAGTGCAATTGCCGCATGGGTTGCCCATTCGTGATCGACGAATCGGTAGGACGGCATAGTATAACTGAAGATGTCGTGCTGTGGTACGCCGTGCTTGAGGATGTACGCGCCAAGCGGGAGTTCCCAGCCGAAATCGGGATCAATCGTAACCATCCCAAGCACGGAGTAAAAAAGGAAAAACAGCGTGACCATAAGCTGAATTCCGAATTTGTTCGCGAGTTTTCTCACCATGTAAGAATACCGAAAAATCGCTTGACATTCAATTGGTGAGAATGAATAATATATCTATATGAATTTAAGAAAAATGTGCTCAAACAATCTCTCGAGAGTGGCTTATGGGGCTGGTGCCTTTGTTTTGGCCGCCGGTGGTGTGTTAGCGGTAGACAATACAGCGCAGGTTGACCCCGGTGTTCTCGGTTTTGATCCGGCAAGTCTGAGCCTTGGTGGTCTTTTGAGCTTTGTTATCCGGCTTATGTTTGTCGCAGCCGGTCTGGCGGCCCTCATATTCATGCTTTTGGGTGCATTGTCGTGGATTACTTCCGGCGGGAATAAAGAGAACGTTGAGAAGGCAAGAGAGAAAATCGTTGCCGCAGTCGTTGGGATTGTCTTGATTGTGGTTGTTGTAGGGATCGCCGTCACGCTTGAACAGTTGGTCTTCAGGAATCAAGTGTGTCTCGGTTTGACATGCCCCGTCTTTATACCGGGCTTGCTCCAATAGCATTCCAGATGAATTTCATTGGAGAGGTGTCAGCGCAGATCAGGGAGTGGGGCGAGTATTCCGCCACGAACCCAACGGGTTGCGTTGTAGATGGGGTGCCCACATTTAAGTGCCTTGAGGTAGTATTTGGCAATGTTGTATTTGCCGCTTCGAGCTTCATCATGGTGGTCATTTTTGCGATGTTCGTGTATGGATCATTCATGTACCTCACCTCATTGGGCAATCCGGACAGAGTGAAGAAAGCACGAAGCACATTCAAATTCGCTCTCATCGGATTCATATTGTTCATCAGCGCGTTTCTCATCATCACAATCATTGATTCCTTATTCCTCGGAGGGGATGGGAAGCTCATGCAGTTCAACCTCGAACAGGGTGTAGAAACCCCGTAAATGGTGTATAATCAGGGTATATACGGGGTAGTGTACGGTTGCACAGAAGGCTCATAATCTTCTAGACCGCGGTTCAACTCCCGGCCCCGTAACACTGAATCGCTCCCGACAGCCGCTCCGCTCCTATACGATTATTTACTCCGAACTGCAGCACGGCGGATGAATTTGATACAATTGGGGAATGGCAAGCAGTCTCCTCTCGGTCATCATACCGGTCTACAATGAGCGGGAGAATATCAATCCGCTCATAGCCCAGCTCACGACGACACTCTCCGGCCTCGATTATGAGATTCTGTTCATCGACGACGGATCACAGGACGGTACGCCGGACGAGGTACGAAAACATACCAAGGATAAGCGGATCAAGCTCATCGTATTCAACCGCAACTTCGGCCATCAGATGGCCCTCTCTTGTGGATATCAGTATGCACGTGGGGATTGCGTAGCGAGCATGGATGCTGACATGCAAGATCCCCCGGAGGTACTTTTGAAGATGTATGATCTGTGGAAGAAAGGGGGCGTAAAAGTCGTGTATGCAAGGCGCAAGGAACGGGAGGGGGAAGGCGTCTTCAAGCGGCTGTCTGCACACTTTTTTTACCGGTTCATCAATTTCCTTTCGGACAATTCGATACCGCGCGATGTCGGCGATTTCCGGCTTCTGGACAGGGAAGTGGTGGATTACCTCAACGGGTTGCCCGAGCAGTCACGATTCCTGCGAGGGCTCGTCGCCTGGGCGGGGTACCCCGCCGAGATCGTGCAGTTCAAACGGGATCGGCGCAACGCCGGTACGACACATTATACGATCACGAAAATGATGAATTTCGCCCTGGAGGGGATCACATCATTCTCAACCAAGCCCCTCCGGCTCGCTACGCTCGCCGGTTTCGCCTCGGCATCGATCGGGTTCCTTGGCATCATCTACGCCATATTCGGACGATTCTTCCTGCCCAGCCATTGGGTGACCGGCTGGACGGGACTTTTCGTAGGCATCATGTTCCTCGGCGGCGTTCAGCTCATCACGATCGGCATCATCGGCGAATATATCGCAAAAATTTATACCGAAGTCCAGAGAAGACCACGGTATATCATCCGGGATACGCGCAATATTGTTGCGGAGTAATTCCGTTCCAGTATGAAAATCATTGGCATCATTCTCGTCATTATCGGTATTTGTATGCTCCTATTCGTGGGGTATGTAAGTATCCAGGAGCAGGCAAAGATCGCGTCGCCGATACCGGACACGGGGGGAATGAAAATACTGGTGGTCACTCCCGCTCCGTGAATCCGAAAACGGCCAGCCATTGTTCATAAGGCTCCTGAGGTGCCGGCCGGGAAACGGCCGGCGCGGGAGTGGGTTTGGCGATGATGACCGCGGTTTCCCCCTCTTTCACCAGATTGAGTTTATTCCGTATTGTCTTCTCAAGCTCGTCCGGATCGTTGTACCGCCTGACATTCGTCTTGAGCTTGATGTTCTCCTTCTTTTTTTCCTCATATTCGGCTTTCAGAGTGTCATGGAGCCTGATATTGCGACGGTAATCGACGATATTCTTGCTGAGTGCAAAGACGAGAAACAGGAAAAAGACGACAACGAGTGTGGTTCGAATAAACTGCATGTGTTTATTATAGTGCGCGATCAGGAACGGGAATCCTGTATTTTCCTGATCGCGCTCATGATCCGGGCCGAATCGGCACGGGTCCGGAGCTCTTTCATGCAAATGCCGATGATCGCGTTTGCGTTCGTCTTGGTGAGCGTTTCGTTGGCCGCCATAATGCTCTTAATCTCTGCTTCAAGCTCATCATCGGCGAGCTCTTTGGGGAGATAGGGCGCAACGATCTCCAATTGCTCGGTATTTTGTGCGACAAGATCGGTGCGACCACCTTTCTCGAAGGCGGCAATCGATTCCTTGAGCTCCTTCACGAATTTTTGAAGTACGATGACGGTCTCCTCATCCGTCAACGGAGCCTTTTTTTCTATTTCTTTATTCTTGATTTGTGCTAAAATGAATCGCAGCACTTCAAGCCGTGATTTTTGGCCTGATTTCAGTGCGGTCATCTGGTCGTGCTGGAGAGTGTCGCGTAACATAAGTTCATTATACCATGAGAGCAAAACGGAAAGGAAAAATCGAGATCGCGCAACTCCTGAACCAGTTCCAGAAAACGATCCTTGAGAAGCGCCCTTCCTTCAACGAGATGTTTGAGGAAGTCCGCATGATGCATTTCAAGATCCGCCCGCTGCAGGGTGATATTTCAAGACTTCAGACTCTTGATGCGAGGCTTGTAGAAGCCCTGTGGAATATCGGCAAATTCGACGAATTCTTCAAGTCTCAACGGTCCAAATTGACCAAAGGCGAACAGGATATGTTCTTACGGTATTTCGAGACGCTTCACAGCAGGCTCCAGAAAGAGGTGAGTTCGGTGACACAGAGTACGTCGCAACAGACTGAAGACGGAACGGCGGCATCTATAGTCGAAATGGAGATCTACCGTGAAGGCGTCAGCAAGAAACATATTAACTGAAAACCGCCCTATGGCCCGACTCCCGCTCGTCATCGACATCGAAACCAAATATACTTTCAGAGACTTCAGCGATCATAAGAAACTGGGCGTATCCGTCGCCGCGGCATATGATTTCGCAAGCGGCAGGGAGGCGGTATTTGAAGAAAAAGAACTCCACGGGCTGTTCCGCTTGATTGAGGGATGTTCTTTTATCGTAGGATATAACATCAACAGTTTCGATCTACCTGTCCTTCAGGCATACTATCCGGGCGACATCACTTCATTCAAGACATTCGACCTTCTGGAAGACATACGGGAAAAAATCGGGAGGAGGCTGGCGCTCAATGATGTGGTCAATGCGACACTCGGCCTGCAGAAATCTGGGCACGGTCTTCTGGCGGTCGAATATTACAATCAGGGGAAGATGGACGAGCTCAAAAAATATTGTCTTGACGATGTCCTGCTGACGAAATCTCTGTTTGAGTACGGTGTGAAGCACGGATATATCAACTATCTGAATGAGCGGGGAAAGATGAATATCAAAGTGTCATGGAGCGGGTATATGGAACATCAGGCGGGGGGACAGACGACGTCGCTTACGCTCCCGTTCTGACGGGAGATTTGGTGAGTGTGATGCCCGCTTCTTCCAGGAGGTTTTTCCCCTCCTCATCACTGTAATCTTCGTTGCATACGACTGATCCGATGCCGGCGTTGATGATGAGTTTGGCGCAGGAAATGCAGGGCGCGACCGTACTATAGAGGGTCGCGCCCCTGGTCGACATCCCGTGATATGCGGACTGGAGGATCGCATTTTGTTCCGCATGGACGCAGATACACTTCTCCTTGGATTCTCCGGCATTCAGTTTCTCTTCGTGCCTTTGGGTGCACCGGTGGCACCCGCCTTCACCACAGTTGGGGATGCCGGACGGAGTCTCGCTATAGCCTGTCGCGATGATCCTCTTATCCTTCACGATGACGGCTCCGACCGTACCGCGTATACAGGTAGAACGCGTCTTGGCAACGTGCGCAATATTCATGAAGTACTCGTTCCATGCCGGCCGCGAAGTGTGTGCCATGCACGTATTATACCGTAATACGCTTCTTACCGATATGCTCGAAGTGGCTGTCCCGTTCTTCATCAAACGCCGAACGATCCAGCCCGAACCGCGTGAGCATCTGGGATGCATATCGTGCCCCGAGATAGTGCGGCATTATTACGTATGTTGCACCGTTTTCGTAGAGTTCATGGGCTTCCTTCATATCGTGGCTGATGACCATGATGATCGCCCGTTTGTTCGCTTTGTGTGCGGCCCGGGTGATGAGTATATTCGTCTTGACATCCGGGATGGTAGACACGATGACTTTGATTTTCTCAAACCGCAGTTCCTTGAGGAATTCCATATCCCCTGCGTCACCGAACCTGCACGTAATTCGTTCTTTCTGAAGTCTCTCTATCGTTTCTGGATCGAAATCTATGACAAGATAATTCTTGCCGAGTTTCTTGAATGACGATATGAAATAGTGCCCGACCCTGTTGTAGCCGAATAGGAGAGCCTCGTATTCCTCTTCTTCATCCGCGCCATTACGTCGCCCGGCCTTGCGGAGTTCGAGGAATTTGATGATGTGTTCGACTTTATCATAAATCGTTTCGGAATAGAGGATGAGATATGTTGATCCTCCGATCGTGATGAGTGCGACGAGAGTGATCAGTGAGAGGATATCGGCGGAGATGTGTCCGATGTTGTAGCCGAGTGTTGCGAGAATGAGCGAAAATTCGCTGATTTGCGCAATTGCCAGACCCGCCATAAATCCGGTCTTGCGTCCAAAACCGATGAGATTCATGATGAGTACCACGATGATGGGATTGCCGACCAGTACGAAAACAGAGAGGACTATGGCGGGGATGAGCTGCTGGTATACATTGCCAAACTGCATCTGGGAACCGAGGAGGATGAAAAAAATAACGATGAAGAAATCGCGAAGAGGTTTGAGACGTGCGGAGATTTCATATGCATAGGGCGTCATGGAGAGCATGACGCCTGCGATGAGCGCTCCGATCTCCACGGAAAATCCGATGATGTGAAATAGCGTAGCCATACCAAGACCCCATGCAAGGGAAAATAAAAACAGAAGCTCCGAAGACGAGGCGGCATATGTGACGATAAACGGAACGACGTATGAAGTCAGGATATAGAGAGCGATTGCGATCCCTACCGTTTTCAGTGTCAGGAGGAGAAGAAGTACCGGCAGCTGCCCATCGGCGGTGCCGCCGAGGGACGATACGAACAGGAGTATGATCGTCGCAACCACATCCTGTACGAGAAGCACCCCCAGGGTTATCTTTCCGTAGAGTTTATTCAGATCGTCCTTGTCAGAGAGGAGTTTGAGGATGACGATCGTACTGCTCAGTGTGAGCGCAATCGACACATAAAACGCAGCAGTGCGCTCCAGGCCGAGAAACAATGCGATTCCGAATCCCGTGATCGTCGTGACGCCGATCTGCGCAATGCCAGCGGCGAGCGACGATCTCCCGACTTCCCGGATCACTTTGGGATTCAGGCTGAGGCCAACGATGAAAAGCAATATTGTAATGCCGATTTTTGAGAATAGTTCGATATGTTCGGTCGACTTGATCGCATTGATGAAGTGCGGCCCCGAGATGATTCCTGCCAGTATGTATCCCATGATGAGGGGCTGCCGGATAAGCCTCATAAGGAGTGCGCACAGTGATGCGATGATAACGATGAGAGAAATCTCTGTGAAAAGTTCCATGGTATATGTTAATAGTACACGAAGTCTGCGTCTTAGATATCCTTTATGTAATAACGGATTTCTTCGGATCCGGGATCCAGAAGATTGTAGAGGTAGGTGATATCCGAATCTGAGTGGCGGACGCAGCCGGAACTCCCCGGATCTGCGTCCGCCAGTTTTTCTCCGTTGCCGCCAACGCCATGCAATCCGAAATATCCCGGAATCTCCCAATCGCATTGACCGCCGCATTCCGTATACGGCTCCGGTCCGTACGGATAAACAGACGGTGTCGGCGTATCAAATGCGAGGAAATACGGGGCCGTTTCCGGATTGTCCGCCGATGAGAATTTCTCCACAATACGCCAGTATTCCTTCCCCGCAAGCTGGGGGAGAGGTGTAGGTTTCTTCCCGGGTACTCCCGCTTTCACCTGAAATGTTTTGAGGAGTACACTGTCATCACTCTGCCCCGGAACGCCGAAGTAGAGGAGCTCTTTGTTCGATTTCCTGTACAGCATGAACCAGTGACGTGATTGCGAATCGGGGAGATCGCGGGCACTGCTCACCTTCGGGACCGAATTGCGATTGCTCAGCAGCCCGATAGGCAGTAACACGCCGGCAATGATCAATAACAACACTATTACTTTATTACTCATGATGGTCCTCCCATTTGGGAACGGATTGGTACAATAGTAAGATGACAAAACGAATTGTAACATTTTTTCTCCTACTATTCGCACTCGCGGGAATCATCATGGTTCAGAACTCGTATTCTCACGCGCCCGGTGCTCAGAAGTCTTCCAAACCGGGCGCGTCACATGAAATCCCTGTACAAAAAACGCTGGAGAGCGACTACCACGTATATCAGTCATTCAACAATTGCGGACCCGCATCGTTGTCAATGGCGTTATCGTACTTCGATGTTCATGTTTCCCAACAGGAGCTTGGCGAGAGTCTACGGCCATATCAAAACCAGTCAGGCATCAATGATGACAAATCCGTATCCCTTGAGGAACTGGGGAACAAGGCCCGGGAGTACGGTCTCATACCGTATCACCGGCCAAACGGCACGACCGCTCTGATCGAACAGCTCATAAGCATCGGCATACCTGTCATCACACGGACATGGCTGAAGTCGGATGAAGACATCGGACATTACCGGGTCGTGAAGGGGTATGACCGGAATGAACGTACGCTCATTCAGGACGATTCGTTCCTCGGCAATGACCTTATCTATTCGTATGTAGAATTTGATGAGTTGTGGGGAAAATTCAATTACGAATATCTCGTTCTGGTACCGAAACACAAGAAGCATCTGGTGGAAGATCTGCTCGGAAAAGATGTGGAAGAATCGTACGCGTGGGAGAGGGCGGCGCGCAATGCGCGCGCCACCCTCACCGATGATCCCGACGATATCCACGCCCGGTTCAACCTCTCCGTCGCCTTGTACAATACAGGCGACTTCGCTGGTTCAGTCAGAGAGTTTGAAGCGGTTCAATATCGTATACCCTCCCGGACATTGTGGTACCAGATCGAGCCGATCGAGGCGTACTATAAACTTGGCGATTACACCCGTGTTTTTGAGATTTCCGATTCGATCTTGAACAATGCAAACAGGGCATTCTCGGAACTCTATGTGCTGCGGGGAAATGCGTATAAAAACCTCGGTAATTTATCCCGATCCCGTACAGAATATGAGCTTGCCATTCACTACAACCGCCACTTGAAGCGCGCACGAGATGCACTTGCTGCCGTATTATAGATTTTCAACACCGTATTGCATTATAATGACACTGAGGTATGGGTTTAGTAAAACGCTTAGTTTTCGTAGCAGTTTTTCTGTTTATTGTTTCCTTCGCAGACGTCACTATATTGGCGCAGACCTGCACGACCAAGGCGCAGGGAGATGCTGACTGCAACGGGGAGATTGACCTGGTGGATTTTGAGATCTGGAGGCGGGAATTCACAGGGGCTGCGACTACAACACAGGCGGATTACACATCAAACGGCACGACGCGGCCGGATCTTGTCGACTACGAAACGTGGCGCCGGACGTATGCAGCAGGCACTGGTGGTGGCGCCACGGCAACGCCTACTTCGGGACAGGGCGTTAGTCCGACCCCGACATCCGGCAGCTCCACGGGCTATCAGATACCGAAGCCTGCCATTTACCCAATCACCAATGCAAACGGCAGCTACTTCACGACACTGGGTGCACCGGACAGCGTAGTACGGTGGAGGACTGCATCACACCATTTGTGGAATCAACCGCTTCCTGCCAGTACGCCCAAATCTCCAAGCAGTGCGGGTCAGGTGGATATATTCAACCGCGTCGTACGGATGCTGCCGCTTCCTGACGGCAGTCCGGCATTTGGCTGGCCGAGCGCATTCAATCTTGAACAGCCGTATGTATTCTTCGTCGACTCCGATAGAGAAAATTTCGTCACGGTCGATCACGTCTGCAACATTTTCGAAGTGTCACAGACACAGAATATCAACGGCTTGTACGCGGGTAAGTCAGGAATTCCTCTCCCTGCGGAGGCGAAAATGCCCCAGGAGGATCTCTATAACGACCATCCGACGGTTTTGTATGATTACAAAAAAGATATCTATTTCGAATTCTGGGACTTCCTGACGCCCAATATCAGAGGAGGCGGCAACGCGAGCACATGTCTGGGTATCGGTACGACAGGTTTCGTAGCAGGGAACGGCATGGGTCACCCCGGAATCATGAATTCGGGGATTCCCCGAAGCGGTACGATGATCACACTTGAAGAAGCGTACAAGCTGAAGATCAACCATGTCATTAACGTCCAGTCATATCAAGAACGCGGAGATCAAGAGTCATATCCGGCAACACAGTATATGGGAGTATACAATTGCGCAACAGCTTCGATTTATAACAGGATAGGTGGCATACAAAATTGTATTTTTGACGGGCAGAGGATGAGGCTCCCTGCCAATTACGATACGAGCAAGATATCACATCCGTTTGCCCGCGCAGTAGCGGAAGCGCTCAAGACATACGGTCTGATAATCGCAGACTATGCCGGATGCAACTGTGTTGAGATCGAAGGGGCACGCACATCTTCCTACATTTTCGGCAATCCCAATCCGTGGGATGCGGTATTTGCACCACTTTCAAACGGCGAAGTATATGCACAAATTCCATGGCAGGATCTGGAAGTGCTGCCGCAAAACTGGGGCAAACCCTGAGGGAGCGTTATGAAAATGTCACAGATTTACAGGATCCTGTTGACTCTTGCGGCGGTTGCGTTCACACTTCTTGCAACCGCCCTCCCTTCTCATGCACAGACGTGTGCGACCAAGAGTCAAGGCGATGCTAATTGCGACGGCAAGCCGGATCTCATCGATTACGAAATATGGCGCAGAGAATATCTGAAGACTTTGACGACTACGACGGCCAACTTCAACACCGATACAGGAGTGGATCTGATCGATTATGAAATCTGGCGGAAGGGATATGCCGCGTCGTCCGGTACGACGCCGCCGGTGACGACTGCCACGACTACACCGGGAGGTGGGACAACGCCGCCGGTCACACCCGGCGGCGGCAATTCTTCCTACGCACAAAATCTCCAGATGATTCTCAGCTCTCCGTACCGCAACACATCTACGGACGATTCTCCCTACCTCAATACGCCATCCTCCCAATTACCCGTCACAAGTCTCTACGGGCCGTGGTCGGAATACAAACAGGAGCGGGATGACATGTGGTTCCAGACCGCCGATCCGGTCGCCGGTGAGTTCCGCACATTCTGCGAATTCTCGCATTTCGCATATGATGATCCGATCGTATATCCGAACAAACCCGGGGCGGCGCATTTACATATGTTCTTTGGGAATACACATGTCAATGCGTTCACAACATTTGACAAACTCTTCAACACCGGAGGCGGCACATGCAACGGCATGGAATTGAACCGTACAGGATATTGGGTACCTGCCGTGATAGACGGTTCCAGCAATGTGCGGATCCCGATCAAAGTACTCGTGTATTATAAGGCGTTCGGAGCAGGTATCGGCAAGACGAACGTCTACCCGGAGAATATGCAGATCATCAGCCGCGGTGAGGCAAATGAGATGAGCGGCGGCCCGGATGAACAGCACTTATCTTTCATGTGCAATACAGAGGACAACGGGAACAGGACCAATTACGGCTTCACCATGCCGACCTGCAACGGAGTCCCTGCCTCGGAGTATTCGCGCGCCGTCCTGGAAATGAATGTGAAGTTCCAGAATTGCTGGAACGGCCAAGACCCCTCCAATTACAAGGCGAATCTTACTCTTCCGCAATACAACTGGTATTCCGGACAATGCCCGTCCTCGCATTCCAAGTATCTGCCAAATCTTGAGTATCGCATTTTCTATGCTATCGAGCCGAATGAAAATACTTCGTCATGGTTCATATCGTCGGATGTGGATCCCATGTCCAAAGCGATGAATGTGCCAAGGGGGGATTCATACCATGGCGATTGGTGGGGAGCTTGGAACAAAGAAGTGAACCAGACATGGGTCGATACCTGTACGACTGTGACCAACGCCAATTGTCAGACGGGCCAGCTCATACCGAGTACGGGAACCGCACTGAAAATACGCGAGCAGTATGTAGGACCATATAAGATACCGGGGCAGCAGCTATACAACGCAATATGCAAGATCCCGAAAACGATTTCGAAACCGGCGGATCTTGCATATTGCGATCCCGCGGTGATGCTTCAGCAAATGATGCCGGGGATGGTACACTGATAATACGCGCCATGAATCAATCATCAGAACATGAGAGGAATGTGCTCCGGATCCTGTTATTCGCATCCCTTATTTTCTCTCTCAACCTTCTCTATATCGACCTGCGCCTTCTCGGAGTCGTCGGCAGTGATCGGAATGTGCTGGGCAAATCTACGGATACTGCGTCTGCTTGCCCGGCGGCATGTGTGACGGAAATTAAGAAGCAGGTCAACGCATCCAAGACAACATCCTCCGCAACATCCGGTTCCGTGAAAGAATCCTTCATCCCCATAGGGACAGGCTCGGTTACAAGTGACGAATGGACCGATGTTCCGGGATTGCAGGTCATCATAGATACGGCACAGTATGGGACCATCAAAGAAGTTACGTGGGACGCGTCAGTTCACTCCGATGCGAATCAGATCGTGCAGGTACGTCTCTATAACGCAACCGACAAACATCCGGTGTGGTATTCGGATTTCACATTCAACAACTCTATCGTAGCCGGGTCCCAGACGTCTCCCAAAATCACTCTGGATGCGGGCAACAAAGCATATATCGTACAGATGAAAACACAGCTTAAGTACCAAGCCACCCTCGATTTTTCACGGATTCGGATCGTATACAGGTAGTTACTCTTCGTTCTTCGGTCACGCATTGAGCAGTCCGATAGTGATCGTGGCGATTGCCGCGATGGCAATGAATACTGTCGAACCAATGGCAAATATGTTGTACCACCTGCCGTTCACGTGCTCGCCCATGATATCTTCGTTATTGATGATTCTGAGGATGAAGAAGAAGAAAATAGGCAATAGGATACCGTTAAGAGATTGTGTGTAGAGAACGATCTTGAAAAGCGGGAACCATGGCGTCATGACGAGGAATGTCGCTGCGATGATGGTAATCATGAAAATGGTATAAAATGTTTTCCCTTTCATATACGGATCATCAAGAGATCCGGTAAATCCGAAAAATTCGGTGAACGCATACGAAGAGGTAAGGCTGATGATGATGATCCCAATGACAGCTGCATTTGCAAGTCCGATTGCGAAAAGAAATCCCGCGAACTCACCGGCAAACGGCCGGATCGCCATAGCGGCTTTTTCTCCCGAATCAAGCGGGATATTATTCACGAACAATGTTGCGGCGGTTGCCAGCATGATGAAGAACGTGAAAAAATTGGATATCACTGCGCCGATATACGCTTCGAGTTTGGCGAATCCAAGTTTGCTCACCGGCACTTTCTTGTCTTTCATGTAGCTTTGGACGAAAAACTGGCCCCATGGCGTGATGGTGGTGCCGAGGATCGCCATCGAGATCACGAGGTATTCCCGCGTGAACATTGATGAAGACGGGACGAAAAGCGATGCGAGTGCACGTCCCCAATCCGGACTCACTTTGACCGCAGAAAATACATATGCGAAATAAAATATAATGCCTGTCAGGAAAATCTTCTGGCTTTTTTCATACTCGGTCAATGTAACGATGATGAAGCTCACGACGATCAGAACGATAATGAACGGCTGTGTCGGGATCCGGAGCATCTCTCCCGCTGTTTTGAGTGCTGCGATGTTGGTCATGAGTGTGCCGAAGTTCGCGATGAGGATCGTGACGAAAATGAAAAGAGCGGTTCGGATACCGAACCGCTCCCGTATGATGTCGCCGAGACCTTTCTCGGTGACGATCGCGATGCGCGACCCCATCTCTTGCGTGATACCGTAAAACAGCGTAAGGATAGGAAGCGTGAACAATACTGCATAGCCTAGCTGTGCGCCGGCGAAAGAATATGTGATGACGCCGGCGCCGTCATTGCCGGCCATTGTCGTGATCACCGAAGGGCCAAGCACCGACAAGAATATGAGTAAATTTCTCCACATATACGCTTTACAGAACAGGTATTAGACACATAATACCCTATCGGTCCCTTCGGGACAATGCGAAGATCGTGTCAGTGGTGTGCGTGTTCCGCCGCCTCCGCCTCCGCTTTCGTCTTGTGAACCGTACCATCGGGATGCTCCGGCGGCGCATACACCGTATACAACTTCAAGTCCTCGTCGCCCGTATTGGTTACATTGTGGAGCGCACCCGCCGGTACATACACCACTTCATGCTCTTCCACTTTTTGCCGATCATTATTGATGACCACTTCCGCTTCTCCGTCTACGATGACGATCATCTGGTCGATGGTATCATGCGTTTCCAAACCTATATCGGTACCTGCGGGAATGTTCATCACCACCAATTGTGCATGCGCACCTGTATAAATCACACGACGGAAATCCGAATTCGATTTCGCAAGATCTTTGATATTTTTAACAAACACTTCTCTCACCTCCAATCAAGCTCATTATAACGCCAGCAGTAGGGAAATCGAAGTGACGCTTCTCACGCGTCCTGATGGGGATTCTCGTCCGTAAGTGTCATCGCAAGATCGCTCAAAGAGGGGATTGTGATGATACCTTTGGTGAAAGTAAGCAATCCTTTTTGTTTCAATACCTTGATTTCTCGGCTTACTGTCTCCCTTGTGAGACCGGCTAGGGATGCGAGCTCCATCTCAGTGACTGCGAAAGAAGTGGAAGATCCGTCCGGTATCCCGAACCGTCGTGCAAACGTGACAATCTCCGTGACGAGCCTGTTGTATGCGGTGCCGGACATGAGTGCGACTGTTTTGTTGAGTATTCCGCTGAGTCCGCGAAGAATGCGTGTCGTAAGATCGTACAGTACATCAGGATTCTGCTTGAGAAAAGCAAGAACATCGTCTTTGGGAGCGCGGCGTACGCGTACCTCTTCGAGCGCTTCGAAGAAGAATGAATTGGGTTCGCCTGCCATTGCCCATGTCATAGGAAAGAAAGCGGGCGGCTTGATGAGATGGACGATCAGCTCCTCACCCTTTTGTGAAATTGCATATTGTTTGACTGTTCCTTGCGTGATGAAATAGACTCCGTTCGGATCTTCATCCGCACGGATCAGGACCTCCTGTTTTTGAAATGTAAGCTCTTTGTATGCATTGAAAAACTCGTTCAGTTTCTCAGTGACGACACGATCCATACTCACTATTATACATCCGGGTCATTCATTTTCGGTACCGAAAAAGCGGTCGCCGAAATCTCCGAGTCCCGGGAGGATATATTTGCGTGCATTGAGACTTGAGTCAAGCGCCGCTGTCGAAATGACAACATCCGGATATTCTTCATGGATTGCGCGAACCCCCTCGGGAGCGGAGATAATGGATGCGACCCTGATCTTCTTGGGCTTTGCGCTCTGGATCTTGTGGAGCACATGGAGTACCGAACCCCCTGTTGCTAGCATCGGATCAATGATGACTACGAGATCCCTGTCGGTAATCGGGGGGACTTTCCAGTAATACTCGTATGCGATCGAAGTCTTCTCGTTGCGGGCCAAACCGGCGAAACCGATCTTGGCACCGGGCAATATCTTGAGGATCGAGGGCACCATTGCAATTGCAGAGCGGAGAATCGAGATGACAATGTATGAATTGGTATTTCGTTTCGCTGCAGTCTTCATCAGCGCCGTCTCAATCTCAACCGGAGCGAGATCGGATTCGTCTATGACGGCGCTGATCATCTCGTCACAGATCCGGTCGGAGTAATAGCGAAACATTTTCATATCGGTTGTCTTGCTTCTCAGATAGCTGAGCGCATCGTCTATCACCGGATTATTCACGATTCTAAGATTTTTCATATGATGTATTAAGTATATCGATAACTTCCTGATCCTGCACCTGCTGAAACACTCGGTAATATGCACCGACGGCTCCCAGGTAATCATAGTCATCAGGAATTTGGAGTGTCACAAGCTCATCAATATCCTGCTCGATCATACCTGCCACGGAACGGGGGATTACCGGGACTGCGACAACAAGTTTCCGTGGCTTGAGGCGTTTGAGTTCCTTGATCGCCGCCCGGAGAGTGAGTCCGGTCGCCACGCCATCATCGACGAGGATGGCCGTTTTCCCCGCAGGGGAAAACGGCTTCCTGCCCGCCGTATATTCCTTCCGACGGCGGGTAATCTCCTCCATCTGAGCATCTCTTTCACGGCGGATCCACGATTGGTCAACATCGGGATGAGACCGTTCCGATCGTACGAACGCTCCGTGTTCGGCGACAGCAGCGATCGCATACTCCGGTTCGGACGGATGACCGATCTTCCGGGTAAGGATGACATCAAGCGGTGTCCCGAGGCGCTGTGCAATTGCCGCGGCGGTGACGACACCACCGCGAGGCAATCCATAGACCACAACGCCACCGCCGGCAAATGATCCGAGTTTGCCGGCCAACAACCGTCCCGCTTCTTCCCGGTCTTCATATACCTTCATATCAACCCTCCTTCACGGGAACCTTCCCCGACTTCCGGGCCGCTTGCTTCTTGAATGTCACCTTCATCACGCCATGTTTGCACATGGCATCCGGGGCCGCATTGACATCAACATCTCCGGGGGTCACCCGGTAAAAAAATGAGTGCGACGCTTTTTTGTGATATGTCTTCCGCTTTTCTTCTTCTTTTTTTGAAGCGCGAATGGTCAATGTGCCCCGATCAAAGTGTACATCGACATCCTTCGGATCCACTCCTGGTACCGCCGCTTCAATATAGACATGCTTGTCGTCTTCCGATACGGTAAGACCTTTGAGGATATCGGTAGACGGCCATACGGTCGTCGGGAATACGGACTCGAGTTCATCAAAAACGGATGGGAACGAAACAGTGGGGAAATTCCAGAAGCGTTGTGAAACAAGATCTTTCATTTTCGATCTCACCTCCTTTCAATACAACGCTATTATCATACCATGTCATGGAAATCTCCGTGATATTCATCACCGTTTCCGGTATCATAGGGGTAGGTAATCGGGTGTATCAATATGCTGAAAAGTAACAAACTGGTTGCTGAGTGCGTGACATACATGCACCCGGACAAAATCTGCGACTATATCTCGGACTCGCTTCTTGATGAATATCTCAAAGTTGATCCTCACGCGCGGGTTGCCATTGAGACGGCGGGAGGTCACGGACAGATTGCGCTCTTTGGCGAAGTGACCTCCCGCGCGAATGTGATCCCGGTGCATGTGGTGCAGAAACTCTATCGATCACTGACGGGCAATCCGATCACAGTCGTATCTCACATATCGGCACAATCACCCGAGATAGCGCAAGGCGTGGACGGAGGGGGAGCGGGCGACCAGGGCGTCATGGTAGGGTATGCGTGCAATGAGAACGATCAGTACATCCCGCAGGAGATGTATCTGGCACGCGCGCTCCTCAAAGGATTCGGCGTGGACGGCAAGGCACAGGTATCGATCGTCGGCGGCGAAGTCGTCAATGTCGTCCTGTCCGTACAGGGTAAGACGAGAGACGAACTCATACGCCACGCACAGCGCGTCATCCCGAAGATGAACAAGAAGCATATTTACGCCAATAATACCGGCAATTTCGAGATCGGGGGATTCGATGCCGATAGCGGCGTCACCGGGAGGAAGATCGTGGTCGATGCGTACGGGCCGCGTGTGCCGGTCGGGGGCGGAGCGTTCTCGGGCAAAGATGCGACTAAGGTAGACCGCTCCGCCGCCTATATGGCCAGATGGATCGCACTCCAGCTCCTCCATAAATATGGCGCTCAGGAGGTGCTCGTGAAGATCGGGTATGTCATCGGCGGCGCTGAGCCGCTCATCCAGTCGGCGCTGGTGGACGGCAGGGAAGTGGAGTTCGACTACGACTGCCGTCCGCAGGCCATCATCGAGCGTTTTGATTTGCGCCGGCCGATCTTCGCCGATACGGCCGAAAACGGGCACTTCGGCCGTATCGGCCAACTCCCGTGGGAGCAAATCGGTGTATGAAGCGTATTCGCTCCCACGCCCGAGATATTTCCGCAGTTATGATCATAGCCGCGGTTGTCTCATATGTTTTTCAGAGGATACTCTTCAGTCCGGAGTCTCTTGCGTTTGGTGAAGCGCTCAGTTTCTGGACATACGGCATCGCAGCGGTGCAGAAAAGCTTCTTGGTGTTCGGGCAGTTCCCTTTGTGGGATAATACCGTGGGGAGCGGATATCCGCTACTGGGGCATCCGAAAATACTTCAGTTTTATCCGCTAATATACCCTTTCATCTTCATCAGAGATCCCCTCATTATCACGCGTTATTTGGTAGCATTGCAGATATTTTTATCCGGCGTATTTTTTTACTTCTTTCTCCGGCTGCTTCGAACACACCGTATCGCAGCGCTGATTGGCGTTGTTTTTTTCCTGTGCAACTCTTTCATGCTCACCAATATTTTTAACGGTTTTTTCGCAGAGCTCAATACGTTGACATGGCTGCCGTTCATTTTCCTATTCCTCACTATTGCGCTGCAGAAACGCGATATACGGTTTGCGCTCATCGCATCCGTCGGTTTCTCCATGGAAGTATTCGGCGGAGCACTGTTCGGCGTTCACTATACGCTCATAGCCGTAGCACTGTTCCTGACGGCATATCTTGCAGGTACGAGAGAGGTACGGAACGTCGTGTCGGTCGGATTCGTATTCATCATGTTTGCATTTCTTGTTTCGGGGGTCAAGCTGCTCCCCGTATTGGAGTACACATCGCTTTCCGTGAGGAGCATGAAGACGTTGACCGAAGCGGAGGGGAACGTCGTACCCGGCTACATCGGGACGCTTCTCTCCATCATATTCCGCACCTATTTTTCCTTTGCGCCGGACAATATGCAGAGCGGATTCCGGTTCGTTACCGTTCCGTTCTTCACCGCAATGCTATTTTCCCTATTTTCACGGAACCGGAAGATCGTACTGCCGTTTGTGTTCGTCACTCTCGTTGCGGTAATCGGTGCTTTCGGCAAAGCATTCCCGGTAGATATTTATGCGCTTTTTTATCATATCGTTCCCGGCTTCAAATCCCAGCAGTATACCGCACGATTCCTCCTATTGACCTGGTTCACATTTCCGCTTCTTGCGGCGGTGGGTATCGATACGTTACTGAAACTTCGCGTTCTGTCGGGTCGATATATGAAACGCATCATTTTCATACCCCTGATCATCATCGCGTTTATGGTCATGAGAGAACACAAATCAATCATCAACGATTTCCCTTTCGCGAAATACGAACCGTCTCTCTATTCGGATTTTCTGAAATCACATGCCAAACAATTGACGCAGTACCGCATTTA
>CAZLQR010000008.1:0-77080 GCA_964561915.1 uncultured Gammaproteobacteria bacterium
CATTTTGATTTTGGGCTTCTCTTTGGGGTTGGTGTACGACAGTCCGGCGTAGCGCTTCTTCCGCAGCAGCAAATACGGCATGAACACCTTTTCCATGGTCAATTCGATGACGCCGCCAAACATCTCGTGGGCCATGACACAAACTTCGTTGCCCAGGCGAAACGACTCCTCCACCGGTGACGGGTGGCCTTGCAGGGCAAACTTGACCATCACCGAGTCCGTGTCGCCATAGATGACTTCGCTACCTGCGTACTTTTCTTCGATGGCTGCCTTCAACTGCGTGATCATGATGCGCCCGCGGTACGTGGTGGTGTCGGACACCGGCAGACACGGGTACTTGCCCGTGGGCCCAGTGCCGCAAAACCCATACACACTGTTGGCCGACACCTTCAACGCCAACTGGCGGGCGTTGAGTACACTGCGCCGGAATTCGTCGGGTTCCTTCTCCATCTCCTTGCGCACTGCCTTGCGCGCCGACAGCAAGTTTTTCAGAATCTGGGGCAGGATGCCCTCAATGTGCTGGACAAAGGTGTACGTCCGTGGACCAGTGTTGAATGTGTCGTAGGTGGCCTTGGGCAAATTCTGGAAGCGAGCGTCCTTGACCCACGTAGAAAAACACAAGTTGTGGCGGCGCATGATAGAGGGGTACAGCGACGCAAAGTCCAGCGTAGTGATGGGCTCGGCGTAAAACCCTGGGTGTGGGTCCAGCACACGGGCTCCTTCGTAGCCACCTTCCTCCAGCACCACATCCTCGGCGTCGTTGATGACAAAGCCAGCCCGATGGCCGTGCCAGATGATCTGGTTCAACACCTTGACTTGCTGGCCTTTGGACACGATGTCTTGGGGATTGGTCAGGGTTACACCCGACATTTCCATGACATTCTGGAGCGAACACAACTTGAACATAATTTCCAGTACCAATTCGCAGTCCATGGAACAGTACTCCGCAATCAAACCCCGATCCTCGTCCGTACCCTGCCACTTGACAAACAACTCCTTCGGTGGCAAATCCAGTTTGTGCATCTTGCCTTCGCCGTGGCACGCCGTGCACTGGGCCTTTTTGTCGTCCTTGTTGCGGCACGACGGGCACACCAAGAACTCCAGTGACACGTCGTCTAGTTTGTACGAGCGCAACTTGTGTTCACGGCGCACCACTTCCAGCAGGTCCAGCACCAACCGGCCCGGCAACGCGAACGTGAAAAACGACCGCTGGCCAAAGGCATTGGACGAAAAGTCCGGCGAAAGCAGGGGCGTGTGTTCGCCCCACAGTCGGGACAAGAAAAACAGCCGCGACGCCTGGTCCTGAACTTGCAGGTTGATGCGGTCCCACATGAATTTGAAGTCGAACTGGTTGATGTTGTACCCCACCAGTACATCTGGATTGACTTCCATGAGGAAATCACGCCAGCCCAGAAACATATCCATCTCGGTGGCGTACGAATGGATGGTTACGTTTGACCCAGGCGGAGCGACTGCAGTCTTGAACGAAAAGTAATGGCGCTCGTACTCGGCCTGGTTCAGCCGCTTCAACACGGTGCCCACGCCCACTACGTAGTCTCCTGGGTTGGCTGCATTCGGAAAGGCATTGGACTCGGAGAAGCACTCGATGTCAAATGACGCGACCACCAACGGAGCCGACGCCTTGATGTCGGGCCGAGGCTTGACCTTGCGAAAGTCGTCCACCTCGACCTCTATGTCCATGTGTTGGCCGGCACGTTGTTCGGGCACGCGGCAACTGGACTGTGGAATCTCCACCCACCCGGTGGGCATCACGCTCAAGTCGTCGCAAAACTTGTGCACGGGCGAGAACTTGGGATGGTGTTCCAGCACCCGCAGCGTGTAGGGTCCACCCGTGGCATTGGTGTAGTTCTTTTGCCGGTACCGCAAGGTCCATCCCGCCTGCCCCAACGCGTCGGCATTGGGAAACCGCATCCGCAAGTAACACAGCGTGGCCGTTTGGGATCCGTCGTGGTTGGGCACCCAGCCATAGGCTTGCTTGCGCCGCTCCACCACATACGTAACGTCGCTTTCCTCGACCCGTGCCCATTTGGCCACGTCCCGGACCAAGCATTGGATTTCCGCCGTGCGCCAGCGGTCGGGAATCTCCACAAACAGAAACGGACGGTACCGCACCCGTGCCAGCACATTCTTGCCCTCCAGAGTTTTGCCAAACATGCACATGTAGTTGGGTTGCCGCGCTTGTTCGGCAGTGACGCCCTTGTTCTTCCACGAGAACGGGTCGTCTGCGTCTGCCGCTTCTTCGTCCACTTGGCCCGGCAGACCGTCGCGCAAATACACAAAGTTGTCACGGAGCAATTCATTGGTGTGTGCCGTGTGCTCCATCGTGCGCAACGTGGTGCGCGAGCACACATCAAACACTTGGAACACAAGCGAAGCCATGGTGTTGTACTTACACGGTGTGGAAAGGTTTAGGTCCAAAAGGGGCCGCACGCCAACCGCTCACTGCGGCCCCGTAATTCGGCCAACGTACCGACGTGTTGCTGCAGTTTCGCGTTTAGTTCGCGTTTCTGATCAACAGTCATCCTGTGACCATATTGAGACAGACGCAACTCCAAGTTCAGACGATCCAAATTGGTGACGTAGTACTGGTACAGTGCTTCCAGACACTCCAGTTGCACTGGGTGACGCGACACGCGTTGCAAGAGCGACACCAACACTGGATTTTGCGCCTGCGAGGCAAACACTCGGTATCGCTCGCGTTGCACCAAAACCTTTAGAGTCATGGCATGCACTGCATCTACGTCAACGTTTTCGATTTTCAAGCCCAGTGACCGAACCACTTCCAATTTGGCCAGTTGGCTCTTCAAATCAGCGATGACACTCTCGTTTTGCCGCACTTGCTCAGCCAACCGGTTGTGAATCGAGTCCAACAAAAACTTCACGGTGGCATAGTCCAATGCGTTGAGGACACCACCGTACTTGGTCAAAAGTGGTGCCAGTTGAAATTGCGTTCGCTCGGTCGGAGCCACGGCAGGGGACACTTGGGGCGGCATAGGGGCTGCGGCGGGCTGTGGAGGAGGTGGCAACATCTGAAACGGTCGGTCAAACACTGGTGGGGCGGCGGCGGGCTGTGGAGGAGGTGGCAACATCTCAAACGGTCGGTCAAACACTGGTGGAGCAGCCACAGCGGGCTGTAGAGGAGGTGGCAACATCTGAAACGGTCGGTCAAACACTGGTGGAGCAGCCACAGCGGGCTGTGGAGGAGGTGGCAACATCTGGAAGGGTTGGTCAAACACAACTGGCTCTGGAATCGGTCGAGGCTGGCTTGGCCTGTCTGGTGCTTCTTCCGACGGACCTGATCTGCTGTGTTTCTGGCCCTGTGCATGGGGAATGCGGGAGGCGGCCGGCGCACTCGGTTGTCGGGCACGGCGAGCCGGTGACTTGTTTGAACTGGCTGCGGGCAAGGGAGGGTTCAATGGCACCACAGATTTGGGTGCAGGGCCTCGGTTGACGGATGATTTGGCATGTTTGTGTTCCTCAAATTTCCGCAGCATGGTATTCCTAGCCCGCGCCAACTCTTCGTCCACTGCCACTTCTTGTTGCACCACCGTGCGCCGTTTCGAACTTTCGCGCACGGCGTGACCTCGCTCGTCCACAGCATCGCGCTTGGGGTTGACATCTTGCCGCTCAATGCCGATGGTGGTCTGGCCCGATACAATGGCGGCGACACGCACATACAGTTCTCGTGTGTTGTACTGTTCTGGATGTTGCAAGCCTATGCGCTCGGAAATTTTCAACAAATGGTCCCTGAGGTTCGGCAGTTTCAACATCTTCTCGACGTTGGCTGTGGGAAGCAATGCGGCTAACTTTTGCAAGGCCTCCCAAGCGACGTCGTCCGTGTCATCGACGCTTTTGGCCATGCCAACCGTTGACTGTTTGTTTTAGTATCACACAACACAAACTTGGTAAAACACAATGTATTTCGTGGCGTGCCGGATTGGTTACAGGCCCCACTTCGCGGCGAACGCTCGCGTTTTCGGCGACTCCGGGCCGTAACGCTTGATCCTCGCGTTCAGCAAACCGCGCATGTTGTCCGCAGTGCGGGCCTGAGGACCAGACTTGCGGGCCTTGCCGAGTGCCTGACGGGCGTCGCCGTAGTACTCCTTGGCCTGAAGTTCTGGGTTCCAATGACGGCGCTGGCTGGCAGCCGCAGCCAAACGAATGGCGCGGGCGCACATGATGGGACTGGACAGTTGCTCAGGGGAAAGTTGGGCAATCGCCTGCACGGCAATTTCCGGAGCGATGCGCACTTGCGCAAACTTGCGCTGCGGGATAGTCTTGCGCGAGAAACGAGCCGCACCCTTCAAGGGCGAGCCACCGTAGAGTCCACGGACCAACTCCCGGCGTCTCTTGCCTTTGTCAGGCTTCACGTGGGTGATCTGCGCGGCATAGTTTTGACCCCTCAGCCGCTCAGCCAGTTCGAGGTCACGCAGGCTCGACAAACCGCGGTAATACTCCGCCGTGTTGGCATCACGGGCAGCCTTGCCTGCGGCACGATCCGCCGCGGTGAACGCGCGCCGACCCGAGCCGGGAGGGCTGCGCCGCGCATACGTCTTGCGCGGGCGCGTCAAAAGACCCTGCAGACTACGCACGCCAGGACTCACGACACGCGGTTTCTTGCCGCTAGACGCGGCCGCGAAAAGGTCACCGAAATCAACGTCACCGTCCATGATGGGATGAGCGAACAACCAGAGGTTTGACGTATGAGACAGAAAAAAAACACTCATCCAGCCAGTCGTCTGACCAGGGTGCGCGTTGGGGATTTTTGGTGATTTCGTCCGTTGAGGCCAGATCGCAGGTCTGAAACTGCGTTTTTTCGTGTGTTGGAAGGAAACCACGTGAACGCATGTGCGAGCGCCAACTCAACCAACATGCGCCGTTTGTGGACTTCATACGGTGTTGGTGCCACCACACCCAGAACCTAGACCCAGGAATTCGAAGACAACGTGCCTACTATTGGGCTTGGCAACATGCCAACTGGTTTGAGACCTTGGTGTATCTCACCCCGTCCACGGTGTTGAGCACACAGCCCTGGTGGACCTGGGACCCCACTCCACGCAGTGCCGAGGAAGCCAGTGTGGACGATGCCACATGGCGCTCCGACCTAGACCCGGCACAAACTCCGTGGTTGCACTATGCTGATGTGTGCTTTCAGATGCACGCCGGTGAAGATCACACCCAACAGTTACAAGAGGCTCTCGCCTCTATTTTGGGCTTTGTGGACCAACCTGTGTCGCAACGCGAACTGGAGGAACTGAAACAAGAATGCGTCATTTGCAGCAACGAGTTGGGCAGTGCTCTGTTGTTCAATCTGCTCCACGACGATTTTCAAAAGTGGGGTGCCGACTCGCCCGCGGCTTACACGAGAGCGCGACTCAATGCAGAGGGACGCCCGTTGACCTCGACCTTTGAGTTGCTTCGTGATTGGCAACGCCAAACCCAGTTGCCCCTGGAAATCGTAGTTCGTGTCAGCGAGGCGTTTTTCGCTGAACCTACCTTGGAAGCAGGGTTGGCTTTGGTGCTGCCGTGCAGCCACGCGTACCACGACAAATGCGCGCACGAATGGTCCGTCATGCAAGAAACCATGCACAAGGATGCACTGGGGCAAGTGGGTGGCTTGTTTGCGCCGTTGAAGATGCCACACGACTCTGCAGCAGTCATCCGCACCAAACGCTTTTCGTGTCCCACGTGTCGGAAACCGGCCACGTCAGCCACTGTGCCACCCTTGGGCGTCCTTCCGTTGCAAGGTGTTGAGGGTTACAAAACCACGCCTACTGTCAACACCGACGCCGAATGGGGGCCCTATCGATTGCGCAAAGACGCCTTGGTCTGGGTGTACAACGTCAATGCGTGGCCAGGCGGTCCGTACACGGGTTCACTGGCCCTGCTACGCAGTGTCGACACATCGTCGGCTCCACCCAAGTTTGTGGTGGAGACTTTCCCGCTCGGGTACCGATGGACCGTGCCTATGGCGGCCGTGTTTGACGTGTCCTTCTTCGAGTTGAACATGTTGCCCACCCGGCACGAACTGAGCACCTTGATGGCACAGCCTTTTGGCACGTTGTTGGGTGGCTATTTTCAAAACACACCTGCGTTTTTCACTGAGCCTATTGGGTTCGAAGATTACACTCGCGCGCGGGGCTTGGACCCCCGCGAGACCGACACGCGTGCCGAATATGTCAAGTTGATCCAAGCCATGGCAGACGTTGACTTTGACCGCACTCTTGCGACGCGACTGGAACGTCATCGTGCGCAAACGGAATCGCCCATGTTGGCAGGCGTGTCCGTGCCACGCATGGATGCTTCGGCCCTGGTGGCGAAAATGCTAGACGCCATGGGTTGGTACCAACTACCCAATCCCGTGAACATCAACTTTCCCAATTTCATTGGCAACGACTTTGTGGAATTTGCTCGCAAGCACCAGCAACAAAACACTGCCTGGGCTCAAAGCAATGTCCATGTCATGGAGTTGGCACGTTTCATTGCGTATGCGCGGTCTGGGTATGACCTGCTGCCAGATCACTCGGCGGCGCTGTTGCCAGAAGCACGACTTTATTGGACCCACATTCCCGCCACGTTGCGACCCCTGGTACTAGACCCGAGACGGACGCCGTTGCCCCGCCGCGGCCATGGTGCCGCTGCGTCTGCCCCACCCCGTCCCAAACCGCGGCCGCGCAAACGACCTGCTGCTTCGGGCTCTGCGGCGGCTTCTGGCGCAGGGGCTGAGGAGAAGGCTCCACCGGCAGCAGCAGCGGCGCCCAAACCGCCCCGCAAACGCAGCAAGCCGGGTGCTATTTACGCTCGCAATGTGGAAGCGTTGATGCAAGCCGTTGAGCCCATCACTGGACCGCGTGCCCGAGGCGAGGTCGAACTGGCGTTGAGCACCCTTGAGACGTTTGTTAATTCGGAATCCATCCAATTGCGTCGCAAGCGGGTGCAAGCCTTGCCTCGTGAGGTGTACGCCGATCTATTGGGCCGGTTGGTCACTTTGTTGCTCTGATAAAGACAGTTGCTGGACCAGGACTGACGGTTTGCTTCCGGTTTGTTGGCTGTACGTAACTTCATGACGCAACAACGTGCGCAAATCCAGCGTCAACGACGCGTGGTCGGTGGTTTCAAACGTCACCGTGCGTTGCTGGGTGTGTGACGGGTGAACTGTGGGTCGAAGCAAGGCTTGTCGCAAGTCAGCCAGAGTGTGGACGGGCAGTCCGTTGACCTGCGCCAACAAATCCCCTGGGTTTATGACGCCCATTTCGTAGGCTTCTGAACCTGGCACGACATGGGTCACCAACAGCCATTCCTGCTCCCGTTCGGCCGGCTTCAGGGACGTGCGCAAATGGGGAAAGTCAGTCAGGTGGTTGCCGCGAAAGGGCATGATCAGAAGGCCACCAAAGGTTTCGTAATCCAGTGGCTCATAACGCAGCGACTGAAACAAAAACCCACCTTGGTTGGGAAACGTCAGGGGCGCCCGATGGCTTTTGAACTGGTGGGTGGTTGCATCCCAAATGTGAAACGTCACTGGCTCACCCGCTGGGATTTCCGCCGAAATCTGTGAGAAGGGCAACTTGGCAAAGTACCAGGGCACTTGCACGTCGCCGCGCGCATCCAACTTGTACCGGTGGCCGCCAAACTCGACCGAGCACAGTTTGTCACCAGGTCGTGCCACATCCTTCAACACGGATTGTTGGGACACAAATTGAATGACCACCCCTTGGCACTCCTCGGTCGCGGTGGCCATGGAACTGTTATGGTACATGATGCCGGCATGGGGTACGTGAAGGACTTGGGGCACCGTGTTGCCCGAGGCCAAGGCTTTTCGTACCAGTGGCAACATGGCTGTGAACTGGTTAATGGGGACAGCCCACGATACGTTGTTGCTGAGTGCCGGATGAACCCCTGCTGACACCCAGCCCATGATGTGGTTCCGGAACACGATGGGACCCCCGCTGTTGCCCTTGTTCATGGCGCAGTCGGTCTGGATGCCAATGTCTTGGCGTCCACTGAAATTGCACCGCAGCACTTTGAGTTGGTCTTGCCCCAACGGATAGCCCAGCACCAACAGAGGCACATCCGAGCCAAACACCAGGTCGTGGTCATTGCCCAATGGAAAGGCATCCACGTACCGTTCCTTGCCAGTGGTGTCCAGTTCCAAAACAGCCAAATCAATCTCGGGCAAAAGGGCCACAACCCGCACTGGCAACTCCTTTTGGCCAAACAAGGGCAAGATGACTTTGGTGCCGCCCTCTACAAAGGCGTCTTCCACCACGTGTGCCGCCGTCAAAATGTAGCGGGGTACGGATTCTCCTTGGAGCCGCACGAAAAACCCCGACCCACGGGACCGGGCGGGCGCTTCGTTGAGCATGGGAAACTTGGCCGACACGGGCTTGCCATAAACCACCACCTGTACCACACGCTGGGCATAGGTGCGCGAATCGGATGGCAGTGACATTGCTGTGGTTGTATTCTTAAGGCAACGAAAACATCGTTCAGTACGCGGCGCTGGCAAACCAACCGTCTGGATTAACACGCGAAGCAGACATGTCCGAGCAGACTGCCTCCACCCCCCAACCGTCTTTGGACGAACTGCGCCAAAAAATGCGGGACCAACGTGCTTCCTTGAACAACCGCCGCACCGGCAGCAACCTTCGCAGTGCCAAGCAATCGTTGCCCAAAAAGCAAAAGAACTCGTTGCTGCGCGACGTGCGTAAGAAGGGCGTCAAGGCGCTGACGAAAACCTTGGGCATCACCGATCCCGAGGTGGAGCGCATGGTGGCCGACATGATTCGCTCGGGATCGGTCTCGTCCGCCGAGGCCTTGATCCAGCGCATTGCGCAGTACACCACCGAACAAAAAGCCGTGAAGATGCAGGAGCAGGGACCGCCGGCCGAGTTGCTGGACGACACGGTGGTCATGTCGCAGTTGCCAGGCGCCAATCCCAAACGCAAGACCTTGAAGCCGTTGCAACGCACGTTGCGGCCGTCGTCTACCCCAGGGGCAGAATCCGTGACAGAACCAGGGGAAAAAACCCAACCTCCACAGTAAACGGTTCATGAGCGGCACACAGCCCAACTTGTATGACTATGGCATCAGGACTTCGTCCAGCAAGTCTGCATCCACCAAGTGGATGTTGGCGGCGGTGGGAGCAGCAACAGTGGCGCTCGTGACGTGGTTGGCGGTGCGAGAGTACAGAAAGCGTCACCATCACAACACGCCTTCGGCTGTTCCCTCTGGCGCAAGTGGTGCACCGGCACGCTATGCGTCCCAGTGCCAAGCCTACCGGGCGGCGGCCGTGCCCACCTTTCAACCACGGGTTATGGTAACACCGGGCGTCCAAACCTTGTTCCAAGGTTCGGGACCAGCCGCGCCCGACACCTACACCTTTACCACGGCGGGACCCCGGTATGGAGCCACGATGGGCGCTCTGCCTAGCGCCGTGCAAGCCATCAATTCGCCCGTGGCCAATTGGGTGGGTTCGTTTGCCCCCATTCGCACCAGTGCCAACGCTTGCTGAATCTTCCAAACAAAAGTTTCATTACATACCGCACAAAACGGTTGACTGGCTCAATTGTGATCGGCTTCGAAAAAGTGTTTGACCTGGGGATGAAACGATGCCAGGAACCCAAGCAGCGCGACCGCAGTCACACCCAGCACTTCGCATTCCAGATAAAACAAGTTGCGAAAATCTGGACTGACTGTGTCCCATAGCACACGGGAGGCCTCGTCCAACCGGTGGTACTGTCCCACGCCATTGGCACACGCCACAAACGGGAACAGCAGCCACACCAAATGAAACGTGAAGGGGACGTAGCGACGCGTGCTTTGCGCGATGTAGCACACGCTCGACACCGAAAACACCAAATAAAGGATCGTGCACGTGGATGTAATCACAACGTCTGTGCGCAAGTGGTAAGGCCATTCATCCACGGGAACGGTGGCATTGGTGCCAGGCAAAACATAACTTTTGTCTCTGGTTTCCAAAGCCAGGCGCGAAGAAACCACACACAACGTGAAGCAAAATCCAAACGTCATGATTACATAAGAGAGCACAATGGACAAGGCCAGGATCTGCCATCGCTTCTGTGACGTGTGTGGAGTATTGAGCGCGAAGTACATCAGAGGTTGTGTTCGCGAACAATGACCTAAAGTCGTCTCCCACCTCCAAAGATGGAGCCCGTTCTGCGGTACATTCGAGAACATGTCCCCGAGGTCGATTCGACCTCGACTGATTTCCTGTTCCAAGAATTCTTGCGACTGCTTGACAGTGCAGAATGGAACCCCATCACCAGCGCAACGGGTCACCACGGCATAGCCAATGTCATTCAGTATGCGCCACATTGGAATTTGAGTCCCGGGTTTCGCGACTTCATTCACCTCCAATTGAGTGAATGCGAGGGGCAAGCCAATGTGCGACGCCAGTTGAAACTGATGTGGATGTTTCCCTTGGTTCGCTATTTGCCCTGGCGCGACGTAGATCCGACGGCGGAACGCAACTTGCTCCAAGCCTGCAATGCCTTGGCACCTGCTATCTCGCCGCAGTTGCGGTTTGTCGAAGGCAAGGTGTACCTGACTTTGGGAACGTTCACGTCAGACTTGCGGTTCGATTGGACCACAGTGTTGCCCAATGTTGCGCTGCGTCCCAACTTTGAAACCAGTCACATCACGGTGGTCAACTCCGATGTGGTGAGCCAGCACCGAGTGACCCAGCAGGAACTGGATGAGTTCAACCTCCAGCACGACACCGTGGCACTTTCGTTTGTGGCGGCCAAACACACCGTTTCTCTGGATTGGGCCAGATTCAGCGTTTGTGTGGTGGTGCATGTGGAGTGCCCGGCATTGTCCGATTGGGTGGCCCAGTTCAACGCTCGACACCACACGAACTTGCAACCGGTTCTTCACGTCACTGTTGCAGTGTTGCCACGTTAAGCATTGAACTGCAATTCCGTTCATTTCATAGCGTTGTCATCTTCGTCCAGGACACTGCTCAGAAAACGGTGGTGCACCGTCATTGCAGTAGCATGCTCCAACATGCGTTGCATTTGTTCGGTCGAGTAGTACACATTGAGTCGGACCTGGTCATTACTGCATCCTTGCAGCCAGAACGGAAAGCCGGGTCGAAACAGGGGGCGCACGAACACGTGGCAAAAGTCACTGGTAAATATTAATCGCACCGGTGAAGAGTAACCGTCCACATCAAACGTCAACGTAAAGGGAAACGCAATGGCTGGCAAATTCACACGCAGAGCCATGCTTGGCTCCAGGTGTTTTACATGGCCCCAAACTTGTCCTGGGCGACGCGAACGTCATCTTCGTTGTTCCAGTCGAGCACCACCGTGTTCTTGTCGCCTGTCAATATCAGTCTGATGTCTTCTTCGGCGTCCAGCAACCCCAACAGCGGATCATCCACTGTTATGGCCGTGGCGTGCTGGAACAAGCGTCGCATTTGGTCCACAGTGTAGTACGCATCGAGTTGAATGCCCAAGTCGGTGCGGTTGAACCCATTCAGCATGAACGGACAGCCCGGTTGGTACGGCGGCCGAACACTTACGTGGCAGGCATCGCTGACAAACGACAGTCGGATGGGAAACGAGTAACCCTCGACGTCAAACGTCAGTGTGAAGGGAAATGCGCCGACCGGCAGATTGGTACACGCCGAAGCCATGGGTTGCATCGTGTATTTCAAAAGAGACGAAACTCGATGGCAGCATTGCGAACGATCATTGGACACGGTGCACCAGATCGTAGTGGATTACGTTGACCAGAATGCCGTGCTGGTGGGCCAGGGTCAATCCCACCAACTGAGCGACTGCCACGGAACGATGGCGTCCTTTGTGGCAATTGATGGACACTACTGTTGCCTCGGGATGTTGCAAAACCCAGTTGACAATGCTGTCGTGAAACGTCTGGTAGCGGGGTTGGCTGGCCACGTGCCGTTGAATTTCGACGCTGCGCCCGTCGATCTCCCGCAAGTCGACGCGGGGTTTGACGTCCGAAATGCCAGTGACATTAAAGTTGTGATCGGTGGCAAACGGCACGCCTTTGCGGTGCAGGCGGTTGCCCCAGGTTTTCAATGTGATCTCACGACGCGACATCTTCTACACACTACACGCGAATAAAAAACACACAGGGTTGCGGCCCAAGTATTTACTCATCGTTGCTGGGTGGGTCTTCGTCGATGGCAATGGAAGCACGTTTCACTTCCCACCGAGCCTCGGGACGGGCGTCAAACACACACAGGTACATTTGGCCGGCTGGATCGTGGTCCAGTATGACACCCTCCTGTCCGCGCTTGCTGCGACCAATGTACTCGAAGCGTTTGCCCGCGTCGTGTGCCAAGTACGTCCGTTTTTCCACGTTGTCGCGATGCACATCCACTGTGATTGGGCCTGGCGCAGTGCTCGTGCCGTCCAAGGCCACCGTCAGCGTGTCGAAGGACTTGAACCTCACCAGACGTCCCAAGCGTCCACAGTACGGCCCATGGATTATGACCACGTCCATGACGCCCTCTTGGCACACCAATTAGCCAAAATTTCAAGGACACGAAGTGCCGCACGCAATGAAGGAGGGACAGCCCGAGCCGGGTGCGGGCGTGCCACCAGTGCCGCCCACAGTGACAATGTTGCTGCGAGACGTGGCGCTGCCTGCATACGGATTGGCGCCGACGCCACCTCCGCTGGCGCAAAAGATTGTGCTGCACGGCAGGTAGCCCAACCGGGGCGTGTTGGGGTTGGCCTGGTAACCCACCGCCACGTACGCATTGTTGGCGGGATTCACCGCGGCCATGGCCGTGTTGATGTAGAACAGTTGGTTGACCGGATCGTTGTCTGTGGTGAGTGTGGCCTGCTTGCACTCTTGGGTCGTTACGGCACCACTGGCGCAGCCGCCATACAAAAACACACCTTTCTTCACGCCCGACACCAACAGGGCACAGGCTTGCTCAACCGTCAAGGGATCGTTGGGAAACACGGCGTTGTGCTGGGCCTGAATTTCGTCGCACGTGTACCCACAGGCGCCACACACAGTGGTGGGCAGACTCCGCAACGTTTGGATGAGCCGCAACGTGACGGCAAAGTTGGGGGGCAGTTTGGACATCCCGTACGGTTTACTTCTTCACGCGCGAAAAAAATCTCCTTGTGGCCCAAAGGATCAGGAAAATGTGGACGAATGGTAAGAGTCAAACTGGATGCTGGGCTTTCATTCCATCGAGCGGGGCACCTTTTCCCGCGTGCCCGTGCGTCGGAAAGGACCACCCAGGGCCGTGCCAAAGGCAGTCAATGTGAGGAACATGAGTGCCACTGTCATGCACGTGCAGCCCAAGGCCGGACCCACGGCGTTGCCCAAGTCGCGCCCGCCACCAACGCTGGCACCATCGTCTTTGTTTCGTGCCCCGCCGGCCCCCTCGGTTTCCGACTACACGACACTGGTGGAAGTGGTGAACAAGATTTGGGACATTGTGCAGCAAACCCAGTCGCGCACCGAGCGTGAGGTAGGTGACTTGCGCCAGCAGCACAACTTGTTGGCCAACCGCCGCGAAGAGGAAAGCGCCGAACTTTCCACTGTTCTCACCGAGTTGTCCAGTTTGAAACAGCGGTTGGCTCGAACCATGACCCAGGCCGAAGGGCAATTGCATGCCATGGAGCGAGCCAGCATGCCCGCCCAAGTGTTGAAGGATCTGAGTCAGTTGCAAACCGACAGCAATTGGGTTTACGCCACAGTCACAGTGTCAAAATTGTTCTTTTACGCCCGGCCGACCACCACGATGCAACCCCATGGATCGTTTGCACACCGGCAGCGAATCCTGGCCTTGTACAAAACCGTAGAAAATGAGGAGGGTCTGTGGATGCAAGTGCGACACGCCACCGAACCAGAAAAGCGCTTTTGGATCCGCTTGACCGACTCAGAGGGCAAGGTGACTGTGGGCAACTTTGACCTGGTGCCATAAAACACTCGAAGTGCCAGTGAGTCAAATTTATTGTGACCCAACTGGTCTCACCTACTGACTCTCGGTTGTCGTCGTTGCCGCAGCCGCTGACGTCACCTCTGTCGCTGCAGATGCCGCCGCAGACACCGGGTTGAGCCAGGCGCAAACCGTGGCGCCGCGTTTCTTGAGATTGGACTCCATCTTCTTGATCACGGTGTGCGCCTGGGTGTCGGCCGCTGGAAACGGCACGCCGCACTCGACCAACCGAGTGACAATGCGGGCCATCTTGTTCTGTGCGTCGGATGTGAAGTGCTCGGGCTCGAAAGGCTTCAACAACACGTCCAAGCACTCGGCAGTGGGCTTGACTCCACGTGTGATCCACTCGTAAATGCCGCCCTCGTCGGCGGCCGCGCATGCCAATTTCAGCGCAGGGTACAGATCGGTGGCACCGCCCTCGGCCAACATCATGACAATGCTGGTCATCATGACAACGCTGGCTTGGTTGCTGGCGGCAGCATGGTTCAAGGCCTCATTGAGGATGCTGGGATCCTTGACCACCCTCAGGGCGTCGCGCACGACGTCGGCGAGCCCCATAGCCGCCGCATCATTCAGCATGGTGGCGTAGTTGGGTTTGGTGCCCAGTGGACCCACTTGCGCCTTCCACGTGCTCACGAAGAAGTTGGTCGAGACCGACCGCCGCTCGGCGGCCGTCTTGATGATGGCCACCAAGTCCAGACACGACGCGCGATCCTTCACCCAGGATTCCACCAGGTTAATCATGTCAACGTTGTTCTGCGACGTTCGCAAGAAGGCCAAGATGGCACCTTGCAAGTCGGTCGCTCCCAATTGCACCAGGTACTTGGGGATGCTGACTGGGCTCCGGTTGGCACACGCCGCAACCAAAGCCTCATTCAACATGCGAATGTGGTATTCGCGGCAAGCAGCCTCCGAGGTCTCGCTGAACTTGGCCGCGAACAACGACTCAATGGCCGCCAACGCTTGGTCCAAATCGTTCTTGGCCGCATCCGTGGCTTTCAGATCCCCGGTTTTCGCATCCCCCACGGCCACAACTTGCCCAGTCTCTGTCGACATGTGCTTTTTGGAAAAGATAACCCAAGGCAAGAAACTTGAAGGTGTGTATCGGGTGTGCGCGTCGCAAGACGCCATGGGTGTACGCCTAATCTGTATGGGTTCATTCTGCATGCCGTGACCGGTCTACCTGGTGCGGGCAGCCAGGGTGTGCAACATCGCTTCTGTGGCACGTCGCAATTGGGTTTGCACAACCGACAACCCTGGACGACTGTACGTAGCACGAATGTGATCCAGGTACATCTGGGGAGTCTTGTCCGGCGCAAACGTGACGTGCGCTGGACAAGGTCGGTCAAACACTGAATAATAATCCTGAAACTTGTGCAACCCTCCAATCAATCGACTGGGCTCAACCATAACATGTACGTTGGGGATGCCAAACGCATCGGCCACGATCAACCCATGCAAAGAACTGGAAATCACACACGCACAGGACTTTATTGCCTGGCAGACACTGGCCACGTCCTCTCGCAAATTGATGACCCGTACGTCGCGGTGCGACGCAAACGACGGCGCCATAGTTGCGTAGTCCACCACGTGTGGAATCACTCCCAGTTGATATTGCACCGCCACTGGTTCCGGAAAAATAAAAGGCAGTAACAGTCCTCCGTCACCTGCTAGTTGTTCTGGCTGGTGCAGCGCCGCCGCCGTTTTCTTGCCTCGGACGGCCACACATGTGGCCTGCGGGAAGGCACATGAGAATTCCGGAAACGCACAGCCGGTGGTCCAGATGAGCCCCGAGTAATGGGAGGGAACCGAGGTCAAGATGGATCCAATGCCGATCAAATCTGAAGTAGCCGCCTCGGCATGTGCGACGAACGTCAGGGGCAGCGTCCATTGGCGTGCCAGTGCCGTGAGTACCGGCAGCGTCAATTGATCCCCAAAGTTGCGCTCGTTGCAAAAGAAACACTTGACGACCAGTGGACCCGAAGACCGCTGCGGCACGCGTGGCAATGGAATGGGCTTGGGCTTGGGTGCCTCTCTGGGTACTGCCCGTGGGACGTGGTTGCGCGGTGCTGGGACGGACTTGGCCCGACGCACACGGCTGCGACTCCGGCTGCGAACTACAGTTTGAACCCGGCGTGGCATGGCATTTAATGTAAAACTTCATCTTTCCAGTTCTTACACGTGCTCGACACAATTGGGTGTGCGCCAACTGGGTCCGTATTTGCGTTCCAATATGGTTTCGTACTGGGCTGGCAAGTACACCGTGACCCCACTGGGTTCGCAATAGCAGGGCACCAACGGCCACAATTCTTCGCGTGCGATGGCGCACCGTTCCACCCACGTGTCGCGGCGGTACACGCCTTGGTCGTCCATGCGAAAGAACGACAAGTCGGCATGCAAACCAAATTGTTTGTGCCACACTTGGCACACCCGCAACCCAGGCACGTCACACACCAGCACGTCGTATTGGTTGGCTGGCAAATGGGTTTGCAGGGCTGTCACCACGGCATCGAAATCGGTGGCCAAGCCTCCCAAGTCGAGGTCGTGGTCATACGCAATGAGTCGCTGCCTCCGCACCAACCCCAGCAGCGTGCCATACAAGGCAAACAGCATTTTGGGATCTGGCAGGGCGCGTATGATGTCACCGCACATCTGGTGCAGCCGTGCCACGTTGGTACGCTGGGCCGCCGGGCTTTGCATGCGCTGGCGATGTGTCTTCATGCTGAAACCACTGTGATGTTTGGCCAATGCGGGCCATTTGGGCACCAACGCCGACACCACGACGACCACGATGATGACCAAACACGCCAACCCGAGGAAAGCGGCACGCATGGGTTGGGTCCGAACCCCGAACGTGTGTTTGGTGTTACACAGTGCCAAAAAAGCCGCCGAGAGTTTAGACACAAGTTCATTGAAACGGCGTGCTCCACTGGCGACCCAAAAACGCAGGGTTTTGGTGGCATTGGCACATGGATTGCTCGCGTGCTGTCAATGGGTACCCTGGGCCCTTGACAGCATTGCCGTCCATTGGGCACACGTGATAGACGCCCCGGCACCGCTTGCACACCCGGGTGGTGGTGCCGTCAAAAGGTTGTTGGAATTCAGTACTGTTGCAGGCAGGACAGTTGGATCCGGATGGCATCCAGGGCTTGTTGCAACTGCACTGTGACGAGGCCACGGGCTTGGGCATCCCCGCCACTTCGACCCGATGCACCGGGCAAATGTGCCACGACCGGTCACACCGCATGCACTTGGTGGTTTGAAAAGCATCGTTGCGTCGCATCCATTGGCGACCCTCCGCATGACAAATGCAACCAGCGCCAAAGGACGAGGCACCCGGCAACGACACGGCCACGCCTTCCATGGTGACGTCAGGAACGTCGGCAACTTTATTGGGCACAGTCGAGTTCTGGGTGCTGGGTTTCAACCACACGTCCAACGTGGATTGCTTGCGACGCGTAGACTGGGACTGAACTCGTGGCGTGAACCGTATCTGGGGAAACCCAAACTGGTCCAAAGTTGACTGCATGATTGATGTTGGAGACGGAGATCATGTTTGACCACGACGTCGACGCAAGAACACAAACTGGAGATGTTACAGGGTGGCTTTGTTGACGCGCCGTTGGCGGGTTCCTTTTCCGTGGGTGTGTGGCGGCTCTAGTTTGGGCACAACAGATGCGGTGTACAGCACAGGCAAGGCTTGGAACTCAGACTTGGCCGGAACAACGGGTGCCACCTTGACAGGTTGGGGTGGCTTTCGAACTGGGCTGTGCTCGCGCAACCGCGCCTTGGCCTCGGCCAAGCGTTGGGCAAAGCGTTCCTCTTCCGAAGTATGGTTCTGACTGAGCAACCACAACATTCCCAAAGCAAGCATGCCACTGGACGACGACATCGATTGCCACTCTTTGGTGTGGTAGACAACAAATTTTTAATTCCAACGGCGGATGACATGCAGAGCGGTGTAGACGGAAACTTGGTACAACACATCGCCGCAACCAGCATACCATTGCAGCGGCGGCAAACAGAACCCGGTGGACAAAAGTTTGCCATCTGTCCACCGGAACGTGTGCACGGTGTCGTCGTTCAAGTCGACAATGACCATCTCGCCACGCGATGTTACAGACACAATGGCGAAATAATCAAAAGGTAGGTCCCACTCTTTGAAAATCTTTCCAGTGCGCAAGCAAACTGCCACCACCTTGTGTTTGCCCTGTGTCATGACCAAACAATCCACATTGACCAGAACAGGCGAGTCACATTCTCGTTTCCCATGGTGCAACGTTTGCAACAGTGCACCGTTGTGCGCAGACAACACAAAAATGCGCGAGGCCTCAAAGAGCACCACGTAGATCATGTCGTCGGTGGCAACGAGGCGACACTCCAGCCTGGCACCCTTAACCATCTGTTTCCAAAGCAGAGATCCATCGGAACGGTAGCAACATATCGACGCATCGACCGCAATGACGATGCAACCATTGCGCAGCATTTGGAAATCATAGCAATCGTCATGCTGGTGTAATTGCATCACATACACCAGTTCGGGATCACATTTGAAGATTCGTCCATTTTGCGTGCACATCAGCAGGGTGTCATCGCGAGGGTCCACGCGAAGATGTTGCACATAACTGGGTTCACCACGAAGCGTCTGCACCCAACGACTACGTTTCCATTGGGTTGGTTGCCACTGCGAGACGGCCAACCCCAGGTGCGGGGGGACGTCCCTCCAATTACGTGGCATGTCAATCAACACATTTTGCAACTTGTCACGCGGCGCGTTTCATTCTTGGAAGCGCTCCAAGGCATGCAGAACCGCAGACCACGTGGTGTAGCGGCGCACCTCTGGATGATAAAAAAACACATTGGAGGCTGGGGTGGCTGCCCATTGGTCTGGAGCCACGCTGTTTTCCCACGGTGTGTACAAGATGACTGGGTGCCCTAACGCCAGCGCTGCACCAATTTCGGTCCATGTGCCGCGGTAGGAGTAGTCCGGCTTAAACATGACACCCAACAGTACGTCAGCGTCTCGCACCCCTTGCAAGTCGAGCAGGGCGCAAGAACCCTTTTCCGTCACGGGCATGGTTTTGGTTTCTTTGGTCCAGTCATGGGTCACGGTCCATCCCTTTTGCGTCAACTCCTCTATGACTTTGCGGATGCGTTGTCGTTGCGGCCAGGCGCCGGCTACGTACACGCGCGGCATGTCTCTTCCGGTTTATGCGTAGAGGTCTCGAAACGTGGTGCACTCTGACATAACGCGTTCGACTCCCAGGCATTGAATTCCAGCAGCCCCGAACTCAAAGGAGTCATCAAGGGGGCCACAGCAATGGCAGCACCGTTTTTAACAGCGATGGCTGACGCCACGCACACTGAAAAAGGGGCCGTATCGTTGCCCACCACCCAGCCCTTGGACGCCTCGGAGCGCGTAGGCGGACGACTCAACCTGTTTTTCAAGGCGGTCCGTGGACTGGGTGAGACCGACTTGCATCGGCTGCTGGCAGAGGCCTGGACCGAAAGTCCATTGGACACGTTGCGCATCGTGTGCCAGACCAGAGACTGCCGTGGAGGAAAAGGCGAGCGCTTGTTGTTTCGGCAGATGATGCAATGGGTGGCGCGCCAAGATCCCGCGTCGGTGGCCTGCAACATGCACCTGATTCCGCTGTACGGACGGTGGGACGACGTGCTGTTTGTGCCGGGTGGCGTGGACTTTATGGCACGGCAACTCCAAAAGGACCAAAGGGCGCTGAAGGAGCGTCCCGATGCCAACATCACGTTGGCTGCCAAATGGGCGCCCACGGAACGGCACGCCTTGGATAAGAAACACAAACTGGTGGCGCGCCTGGTACAGGCTTTGTTTCCCGAAGCACCAGCCACGGCCACGAGCAGTCGCACCCTGTACCGCAAGATGTATCTGTCACCGCTGCGTGCCCACCTCAACGTGGTGGAGCGCGTCATGTGCGCCCGTGAGTGGGACACCATTGACTACAGCCATGTTCCGTCGCGCGCCATGAAGAACTACCGCCATGCGTTTGAGCGACACGACGAGGTGCGGTTTGGCGAGTGGAAGACGGCGTTGGCCCGCGACGACAAGACGACCGACGACGGGCGGGTGGTCAAGGTCAATGCCGACCAGGTGTTTCCCCATGAACTGGTCAAGGTGTATTTGAACCAGACCAGCCCCGACACTGTGGTCGAAGAGCAATGGAAAGCCTTGCAAGCCAAACTGGCACAGTTGGGCACCCTGGACCGGTCGGTGTGCGTCTGCGACGTGTCGTCGTCCATGGATGGCGAGCCCATGCTGGTGTCCATCGCCCTGGGCTTGCTCATTTCCAGCGTAACAGCCGAACCCTTTCGCAACCAAATCATCACCTTTGAAACCACGCCCCGCTTTCATCACGTCCAAGGTGACACACTGGCAGCCCGTGTGGCCTGTTTGAAAGGGGCGCCGTGGGGCGGCACAACCAACCTCCAGGCTGTGTTCGACCGCATCCTGGAACGCGCCAAGCGGTTTCGGGTGGCCGATCGCGACATGCCCAAGCGCCTCTACATCTTCAGCGACATGCAATTCGACGTGGCGTGCGGCGAGAACACACACACCAACTTCGAAGCCCTGGATGCCAAGTTCCGACAGGCGGGCTACACACGCCCCCAGATTGTGTTCTGGAACTTGCGGGGCAACACGCCTGACGAGTTCCCCGTAACCGCCAACGAACATGGCGTGTCGATGCTGGCCGGGTTTAGCACCTCGCTGTTGAAGTCGCTGCTCGACGGGGCCGATCTCACGCCCTGGGGCGTGCTACGCAAAATCCTCGACCAGCCGCGCTACTCTGCGATCACACACGCCACCAGTGGCGAGGTCCGTGACGAAGACTTGGCCAGTGTGGCCCGGGATTTGGAAACGGTGTCTACAGATGTGGGGCCGCCAACACCAACGACCAGTGCGGCGCTGCCAGTCCCGTGCGGCCTGGGGCGAGGCCGGGGACGGGGCAATTCGCGTGGCGGTCGCCTCCGCGGCGGGAAGCGCGGGCAGCAACGCATGAAACGCAAACAATGAAACCACTTATTGAAAAAGCCATCGTCGAATAGGCCGCTCCACGTGGAACCACAAACTATCTACCCCGAGCAATGCGAATACCAACCACCACGGCAAGCCCAGAGCCAGGGGGATACCTACTGTAACGGAACCTAGTAACCCAGACGTGCAAACATATGCCAGCACCAAGGCTTGCCACCTCTCCATGGCAGAGCGTTCTGAACCCGGTGCGCCAATGTATGGACGTAACAAGAAAGCGATGGGGTCGCGGTTGAGTACACAGAACAAGAAGACTCCCAAAACGTCTGCCCGCACCCAGTTTGCAGTGGATCGCGAAGGCCGTTTGAGTGCCCGTTCGTATGGAACCGGAACCACCGACACCTACTACGCCACTGGCTCGTCCATTGAGGGCTGTGGCAGCATCCACCAGTACGAGCCTCACCATTCCCACTGTTCCGGGAGTGAGCACGTGCACACGGACCACCACCACTGCGGAACAAACGACGTGTCTTCTCATCCACACTGACCGACGAAATGGGCCGCTTCAGTTAAAGTTGTCGAGCCACCGCGTCATGCACCCGACGTCCACGCGTGTGGTGCGGATGCACCGCAGCAAAGAGGGTCGAATCTTGCAAAACTGCGACGTGTACATCGGACGTGCGTGCCAGACTGGTGGCTGGAATTTGTCAGCCAGCAAGTGGCAGAACCCCTACCGGCTGCAAGATTACAACCACGATCGCACCCGTGTGCTCAACTTGTACCGCAAACACATTTTGAGCCGCCCAGATTTGCTGGCGGCTCTGCCCGAACTTCAAGGCAAAACACTGGGCTGTTGGTGCCATTTTTACTGTCCGGATACGGATGGCCCACGCGTGCCCTTTTGCCACGGGGACATCTTGATGGAGTTGCTGAGAGAACAACAGTCGAAACCATGAATGCCCAATGCAAATGCAGACACTCGTGTGGATTCTGCGTGTGATGTGGAAGCACGTGTTGCCGGCAAACCCCATGAGCCATAGGGACGGTGCGATGAATGAACCTTTGGTGCAAACGCTGTTGGAAGCAGTGCCTCCCCTAGCCCGTCAACAAGCCAGGCAAGCCGTGCGTCACATGGAGAAGGCCATCGAGTGCACGTCGGCCCATTTGAATCCCGCTGACATGCTGGCCCTGTTTCTCACCTCGGTCGTGCCTTATGCGTCCGACACGGAGCCGGTGTTGACTCAACTGGATCCTGCAGTGCAACGTCTGGTGAGCCAAATGCGTGCCGTAACCGACGCGACCCACTTTTCCGTCACGCCGGTCTTTGTGCGCTGGCCGTATTACATTCACCGCTTCCTGGCGTCCGGGTGGAGCGGGCTGGATCGCTTGTATGACTTGCGGCACCGAACATGGCTGCGCAACCAACAATGTTTGCCACTGTACACCCTCGATACGCCACGAGCACGCACGCGCCACGATCTGTTGGGGCGCGTGGCCAACCGGGGTTCCACCGCAGCGGCGACGCTGTTGGATTATTGCTACACCCACCTGTTGGACGTGTCCGACATTGACAGTGGGAACATGCACATTCAAAGCGAAACGGTGCGGCGCTACGAAACCGTAGTGGACTTTTGCTTGCGGTTTGGGCGGGATGGATTTATCGAACGGCCATTTTGGCAGACTTTGCGTATGTACGCCATGGCCGAGTGGTTGCCCGATGATCCGAAGACGAAGCACACAACGGGCGGTTGAACCGAGTGAGTTTCATTGAAAACTGAGCAAATACACAAAGCGTTGTGCCGCGGATTGCAATTCGGCAAAGATGTTGGACAGCGACTCGTCGGCGGCATGTTCCGAGTACTGGTCCATGCGGGCGGCAAAGGCCGTGGCATATTTCACCATGTTGGACAAACTGTGCGAACGCAAATGAAGCGTGGTGTCCAAGGGTTGCACGCGCTGGCGAGCCGACCCTTGCAACACCTCCAACAACTGGTCCATCAAGGTGTTGACCGCCGTGACCAAGGTGTCGGCGGCCACGTGGGCGCCGTAGTGGGACGTTTGGAAATGAAACAGTTGCACGTTGTCACGAAACTCAAAGAGTTCCAACAAAATGGGCTCCATAACAAACTTTAGCCAGAGACTGGTTTAATCACATCCAGTTGAGTTTTCCGCCCCGCTCACGCCAGGGTAGACTCGCGCATGAACTGGCGAATGCGGTCTGCTCCAGGCAGTTTGCGCTTGCTCAGCGAACTGGCCAAAACCCAGCCCGACAGGGCCACGACCAGACCGGACAGCACCAATTGCGCAATCTGCAAGTTGCGTGCCGTGTCGTACTTCTTGCTGTCCCATTTGGGCGCAGTGCCACTGCAATCGTCCTTGATCTTGTTCAGGGACTGAATGGTGACGGCCGCGAACGCCAGCGCAGCAACTCCAGAGACCAGAATGACCGTTTCCACAGGCACCAACATGGTTTGTTGCAGGGGAGTCCGGAACGGGTTTAAGAGTGAACCCACATTTTTCCAGTCGTCCATCATCGGAACGACCAGCCCGGGTCCACCGCACTTTGGGGGTCGGCGAACGCGACGACCGGGTGTGGTCGCACTTGGTCGGCCAAAAGTGTGTCCTCCTGGAATACACCGAGCATGTCCCGCTTTCGTACTCCACTGGTGGTGGTCGGGGCAGCACCGCCTCAGCCGGCAGTGGCACCCGCGGCCACCACCACCCAGAAACGCAAACGGCCCTCGGCCACCGCACAGCAGTCCATGTTGGCCTTTGTGTCGCCGCGGCCGCCAGTGGCCAACGCGACTCCGCGCGCCGGAACCCAACTGGGCGCTACCTATGTCATCGCGCGAGCCAGCCTGACCGACCGCGAGTGGGCCGACGTGAAATGCGACCTCACCCTCGAGTCCAAAGAGTGGGGCGACAAGATGCAGCGAGTAACGGCCTACTCTGAAACGCCCACGCACGTGCGCGTGCCACGGTTTTACGGCGTCCAAAAGTTCGGACCACCCGAAACGATCACATTGAGCGCGGGTGTTCCCATGACTGGAGACTGGGCCTGCACACTGGTGCCCAAAGAAAACCGGCGCCAGCCCGAGGCCATAGCCAAAGTCAAGGCCGCCTTCCAAACCCGGAACCAATGGGGTGGCTTTTTGGCGCTGCCTTGTGGCTGGGGCAAAACTGGATGCAGTTTGAAAATCGCCGTTGACGTGGTTCGCGAGTTGGAAGAGCACCCGCGCCGCACGTTGGTGGTGGTACCCGATTCGGAACTGTTGAACCAATGGGTGAGCCGGGTCCAGAAGTTTGTGCCCCAGGCCAAAGTGGGCATCCTGCGCCAAAAGAAGGTGCAAATCGAGGGCTACGACATCGTCATCGCCATGGTGCACTCGCTGGCGGCACACGACGACTACGTGGGACTGGATACGTTTGGCTGTCTCATTTTGGACGAGGCGCACCACATGTCGGCACCCATGTTCAGCCAAGCGTTGCGTCGCGTGCCAGCCAAGTACATTTTGGCTCTGTCGGCCACGCCCAGACGCAACACCGACGCTGAGACGCAGTGGCTGCACTGGTACATGGGCCCCACGTTGTTTCAACCGCAGCGCCCACCGGACGAGAATTTGCTGGTGCGGATGCTGTGGTACAACCAAACCACGGGCAAGGACGTGTCCACCAAGGGCAAGGTGCCACGTCCGTTGACCCACGTCATGTTGCAACGCATGGTCAACGACGTCACGCGCACCCGCATCCTCGCCGACGTCATCGTGGCGTACTACCGCGATCCGCGGCGCAACATCTTGGTTATCTCGAAACGTTTGGAACAACTGGATCAACTGTCTGAGTGGTTGCTGAAAGGCCAGGTACCAGCCACCGACATTGGTTTGTTGACAGGCAGTGTGTCCGAAAAGGACCGTGCCGTGCACAAAACCCGGCGCATAGTGCTGTCCATCGAAAAATTGGGCAAAGAAGGGTTGGACGCCACGCACCTCAACACACTGGTCGTGGCGTTGCCCATTAGTGGCATCGAGCAGCCCACTGGGCGCATCCAGCGCACGGCCGAGGACGACGAAGAGGCCACCGAGGTGTACGTCCCGCCCGTGGTGGTGTACTTGGTCGATCCGTACAGCATCTACGAGGGCATGGCTTGGAAAAACTTTCGCCAGTTCAAATCGTTTGGCTACCGCGTGGTGCGCGAAGATTTGGATGCTTACCAATGCCAACATGTGTGAGAAAGAATACATCGTTTCATTGCGTTACGCCTGCTACTCTCGGCGCTTGGCACGTTTCTTGGCCTCCCTGGCCGCCTTTTGTTGCAAATACTGGCGTTTGCCAGGACTTCCACCCTTGCGTTTGCCCTGGTGGCGTCGCGGCGAAAACATGGATCCACCACCTTCGCCAGCCTCCTGCACCGCTTCCATCAGTTGGTCCAATCCGGACTCTTCGGGCGCCGGTGCCGCCTTGGCACCCGCTGCCGCCTCTTGGAGCAGCAATCCCAGATTTTCAACGTCGGCATCGGCGCCACGCCCCACCCACCGCGCCCACCGCTCGCGGCTGACGTTGCGCTCCCAGTTGGGCTTGCGGCCACTGGGACCACGTTTCTTGCCAGGCTTCACCGACCGGGAACGGTCGCCCGACAGGCCAATGCGCTCGGCGCAGGCAATGATGGCGTCGGGATTGGGGGCAAATTGAATCATGGGATCGCGTTCCTCGGCCTCAGTCTGGTAAATGTTGGAAGCCGGGAACGAGCCTGGAGGTGCACCGCCCGCCGGTCCGCAAAACGGTCCTTGCCAAGCATACGAACTGCGTCGCATCTTGTCAACGTCCGAACCACCTGGCAACTCCCGAATGATCTTGCGGGCCTGTTCCAGAGAGGGCAAACGGTCAGCCCGCGACCACCACTTGGCAAAGTTACGCATGCTCTGTTCCAACGCGTCGCGATTGGCTGGCATCATCACCAGCGTCTTCAACGCGTCGCACAACTCTTCGCTGGACCAGGATCGTCCGTCAGGATGGGACGCCGGCAGGCCAAAGCGCTGGGCATACGACAGCAATTTGCGTTTGCTGACCTCGTTGCCCAAAACGTCGGTGGCACACACGCCAGGATTCTCCACCGACGTAATCAGCGCCTCGGTGATGACCGAATCCACCACGCGCTTGGTCACGGCCTCGACCGAGTCCTCGGTCACAGGGCGTCGAAACTTGGGGGGTTTGCTCATGGAACCCACAACGCACTAAAGGTTTCCCTTGCATCCACTGATTTTTGTCGCTCGTACCACCAGCCACATTTTTGGGGATTCGCTTGTCAAGAAGGCCACGGCATGTGGAAGCAGTGGTGGTCCCAAACGCAAACCAAAATTACCTGCTTGGTGGTGGGTTGTGTGGTGTTGGTGGCGTTGCTGTCCAAATGGACCGGCAATGGCAACGATCCCCAGTATTCCAAGCAGTTCATGCGGCAACTCAATCGGGTGGTTCAACAGGCCAGCAAATGGCACACCACCTCCAAGCAAGACATCGAACCTGTCGTGCGCCTCGCGCATTCCAACTATGCCTTGGCCTACGCACAAACAGCACGAGCCATCGCCTCGGATACAGCGCTGGAAAAAGCCACAGGACTCAAAGTGGATGCACTTATCTATCACCTGGAAAACGACCAACGCCAAGCACTGCAAAATTTGGTCAACGTGTGCCCCCAAGTCAAACCCACTGGCATTTACACCACAGGCAACGCATGGATGTGATCTCGAGTGTGTATTGCCCAGGTGGCATCGTCCAGACGTTACAGCCACCGAATGTCTGACACAGAGTCCAGAGATGGCTCGTACAGTTTCAATGCTGTCGACGCATTCAACTGGCATGTGGTGTTCGGTGGCATCAAAAACCGCACCACGATGTGGTGGCCACAAAACACAGTTTTCAGTTGCGCACCATTGCACACGTAGTGACCACCCAACTCTTTTGTCACGTGGGAGATGATGTCACGCTTGAAAAACTCCTTCCTCTTGGGTGCGTCCGGAAACTCGATCCACATTTCGACTGGTGGGGATGCGGGCAAATGCACAAGAGTCAAGTTGATGCTCTCTGCAGTTGTTAAGTCCTTTTGTTGCAACTTGGTCAACCCCACGTGTCCGTCCGGGACTTCGACATGCGGGGCCAACATGTAAATCCGTCGATGAATCAGGCCAAACAAGCCACGGCCCACGGGATGATGCTCGCTCGCCACCGCGTACAGCCGGGTGAATTCATCAGGGCTGACATGCACACAGTTGCTTTGCACGTCGGGCAGCGAAAACATCCTCAAGTGGCACTCGGCCATGGGCACCAGAGCCACACCCGCGACAGTCCCAGAACTTGACATCTTGGACGAATGCACGTGGTGGTGGAACACACGTGTGCACGGTTACAAGTTGTGTTGTTCTGCACACTGGCCGCAGAATCAACAAAAATATCGTTCTGTGTTTGAAATGCAAAGTTAAGTGGCATTTGTTGTAAAGGGCGATGTATCACACACACATCACACAGTTTCATTGCGCATGACCCATTCGCTTGGCAAACTTGTTCTGGTGCTTGCCGATCTGTTGCAGCGCTTGACAGGCTTTGTGATATGCCACCCACAGTGGGGCCATGAAGTAATCCTTGCGAGACAGTGCGAGGTCCTCAATATCCACTTGGGCGTGTTTCAGAACCCAAAAGCGTACGTCTGGAGATTTGGCCCAGTTTCCCATGGAACATTCCCCCTCGAACGAGTTCGAATCCCACTGTTCCAAGTGGGACTCAAACTGGTTCACCATATCCAACTCATTCTGAATCCCGGGAGCCGCCATGCTTGTTGAAGATCTGAACCGTGCGGTGCCCCGGTTGAAAATGTGTCAATCTGCATGGCACCATGCAGAATGAGAATCGTGTCAACTTTCCGCGTTGTCTCGCGATGTCATTGCTTCGCACGTATGATCCATCCGCTCGGCATGCGTCCTCTGGAGATTGGGTTTTTGCCGTCAGACCCGTTGACCCACTGGTCCGCCGTGCTCATGCATTGCGTGATGTTGGGCATGCTCTTTTCGCCGGCCGATGCGTTTTTGCTGTGGTTTGTCATTGCAGACACGATGCTCTTGGCGTTGTTGTTGGGGCCGCGGTATCTCTGGTTGGAATCTCTGGCTCGTCTCACGGCTGTATTGGGTGCGGTTGGCATCGCCACAGCCAACGTGTTGCACCGTCCTGGACCTTTTGCATACGTGTTGGTCACCGTCTTGTGGCGGGGGTTTCCTGTTATGAACACATCCATGCGGATGTTTGTGGCGTCGCTTGCAGTCTGGACCGTCTGCAAACTGGCTCCCGGTGTAGAGGGTGGGATGTTGGCACATTTTGTGCTGGCAGTAACTTGTTGCTTGGGATGCTACACCGCAGTGGTCAAGTGCTTGGTTCCGCCGGATTCTCCGGACACCAGTGCGGAATGAGTCATGATTCATTTACCACAAAGCAAGGCGGCCACGGCGTAAGGCGACCATGCAGCCAGCCATGTCCCTTGCAACGCTTTGCGTGCGATAAAACTGGCATGTGTCAATACATGAGCATGTTCCCAATTTTCGTGGCAGTAAATGCAAGCCCATAGAAAGAAGGTGCTGGTGCCAGACAGGATGAGCATGGTGTAGGCCAGTACAACCCAGCCCAACACCCACAACATGGCTGGTAAGGTTTGTATTTTGCCAGTGTAGAAAGGAAGAGACACGCGCATGGCCTCGTGCGGGTGCGATTCGGTGGTTCCTGCGTCGGTTTCGGCGCCAACATCTGCGCGACGTACTTACGTGCACTGTCCCGTATCCATCCCTCGCTTGCGCGCTGTGCCAGGCAGTGTGAAAATGCCTCAACAGTCGCACTTGTGGCACGAGTTGCACCGTTCCGTGTGTGCGCTTGAGCGTAAGGCCGGAGCGGTGTTGCCGGACTGGACCAATGCATTTTACCGCGAGTCGTTTCCAGAACGTCAATGCGTGGGCGAGGCTTGCAATGTGTATTTGTGACGGGTTAACCAAACGTGGTCTCCAAACTGTACGTGAGAACCAAAAATTTGTTAGCGCTGGCGTGTTCCCGGTAGATGTCTGACATCATCACACCCGTGGGAGGCATTCGCCCAGCCTCGTTAAACACAAACAGGGCCTTCTCTGGCGTCAATTTGATGCGGCGTCGCAGAACCACCAAGAATTGACCCAGCGTCAAGTCGACCGGCACCAAGTATCGATTCTTGTCGATGCGAGGGGCATGAACATTCAAGCGGTCCACCAAGACAGGCACGCGGTCTGGGTGTTTGTTGCGTAACCGATCGCTTTCTTCTTGTTGGGCTTTCAAGGGCGAGCGACGAAACTCTTTCAAGAATTCCATGGCGTCACGACAAGCAAAGGGTGGTCGATCCTTACTTTACACGGCGCCACATTTATTTTCAATCAAGGACTGAAACATGCTGGGGCGTTGCATGGACTGGTCTGCCAAAGACAAATGTGGACTCGGGTGAAACCGCAACGTCGCCACGCGAAAGGGTTTGAAGGCATCCGCATCCTTCAACCAGGCGGCAAACACATTGGACGCCGTTTCGGTGGTGGGCCATTCCAATACACCCGGCAACAGCAGCCACATGCTGTTTCGGGCACGCTGGATCACGGTGGGATTAAAGCCCATGAATTGGGACAACTTTTGCGGCGTCACCAGATACGTGTTTTTCCAATCTGGCACCAAACAACGCTTTTTCAAGTCCCACTCTTGTTCCGTAAGGACGTACCGGCGATTGACAGGCATGAGCGTGGTGGTGTAGTAAAACAAACGGTCCAGCATCGTGTGCTTTCTCCAGTTTGCTTGTTTATTTCTTCTTGTTGCAGCCGCAGCCCTTTTTCTTGGGCTTGGGCGGCACCAAGGTGCTGTTGGGAGCCAACGTGACCGCCCGTGGCGCCAAGTTGACCACAGCACTGCGTTGGTTACGCGGTACCACGCGTCGAATCGACACAGCCGGTCGCATCACGCGGCCCATCGACCGGGCGTTGTTTTGCATGATCAATTGGCGTTGGCGTTTCTGGAGCCGTTCAATGTCAAACCGTGACATTTCCGTGCGCGCCGGTGGCGCGGGCACACGCACCGTGGAGTAGCCGGAACCTTTGGGTTCGGATGGCTGGGGCACTGCAAGGGATTCCGTCGCAGATTCGTCACGCCGGGCCACGGGCGGGTACTTGCGGTCCACTTGCTCCAAACTCCAAGCCTGGGGTTGATCTGACAGTCGAGCGTTCACTGCATTGTGCAAACTGGTAACCCATTGGCGCAGTTGCTTGCCCGAAATCAAAAAGGGATCCACGGGCATCTCTGCCAGCAGGGCCTGAAAATGCTCACGGCACTCCAAACAGGGCAGCGTCTGCTGCACCGTTTGAAACAGAGTTTTGTAGGCGGCTTGGTCGGCTTGGGTGGGATGGGTCGGGTACCCAGCAGCAATCCAATGCAACGTCGACCACACCGAACTGCCCCATTGCGACGGATCAATGTAAGGACCGGTGACTGCCATGTCCGTTTGCTCTTGTGAACACAAACTATATTTTTGTCACCGCAACGTGATGGTTCTGTGGCCCGGTTGAACGACGGTGACGCGCACGTTGCGCTGCTTCCGCCACGTCTGGACAATGTAATCTCGGTCTTGGCGGCACACTTTGAAGGCACGCGGCACGGGATGCAGGCTCCAGTGCAATACCCAAGCGCGTTCTGGCTGGTCGGTGGCGAGGGGCTCGTTCCAAGGCACAGTCAGAATGTCACCTGGAACCAAGTCTAGGGTTTGGTGGGATACGGTCACCGTCAAGGGTTGGAGCGCCACCCACGACTTGTACGTAACGTCCAGGTGGTCCAGGGCTGGAGGCGCCTGTCCTGGATAGGTTTGAAGCAAATACAACGTCATGACGTGGTAGAACTGGGTGAGTTCGTACACCAGACGATCCAAAAACCGCGGGTGCGTGGCTGGTTCGTCGTCGCGCCGAAAGCCGCGGAGCCAGAGGATTTGGCGTGGCGGGACAAACGTGCGCAGGCCTTCGTCGGTGCGACGGTACAGTTGCACGAACGAGAGCACCAGTGCCCCCAACACCAGGGCCAACAAACCATACACCACGATGCGGCCACTCATGGGGTGTGCGATTTTTGGTTTGGGTTAGACAAAACTGTGCATGACGGCGTCAACTCGTCACGGGAAAACACCCTCCGTGGCTGCCCTCGTGGTGGCGGCACTCGTGCTGGTGATTGCAGTGGCGTTTTGGAGTGGCCGTCAACTGGGACGCTCGGCGGCACCCAGGATCATCGTGCGTCAGCCCTCACTGAGCCGGGCACTGCCCTTGCAATTGACTGGCGTGGAGGCTCCGGTGTGGGTGGAGATGCTGTCGGATTACCCCCGGGTGATGCTGTTGCATAACTTTTTGTTGCCCGCCGAATGTGATTACCTGGTGCAGTTGGCCGAGCCCCGCATGAGCCCGTCGACGGTCCAAACTACCTTCAATGCACGCAGCGCTGACCGCACGTCATTCACCACCAACTTGGAACGCCACGAGACACGACGTGTTGCGGCCATCGAGGAACGGGCGGCTCTGGTCTCGGGACACCCAGTGTGCAACTTGGAACCATTGCAGGTGGTGCGGTACGAACCGGGCCAGTTCTACAAACCCCATTACGACTACTTTGTGCCGGGGGCACGGGGCACGGAGCGGGCCGTGCAACGCGGCGGCCAACGCATCACCACTTTGTTTGTTTACTTGAACAATTTGGATCGGGACGACCCAGGTGGCTGTACCGCCTTTCCGAAACTGAATCTGCGCATTCGTCCAGAACGTGGCATGGCTCTGCTGTTCAGCAACTTGCTATCGGATGGCACGCCCGACACCCGTATGTTGCATGCCGGGGAGCCTCCCACGCGCTCCGTAAAGTACGGTCTCAACGTGTGGTTTCGCCAGCGCGCGTTTCCGTAAGGGTGCCGCCTCTCTCTCTCTCTCTACGGATCCAGCATCGTGGCTCGCAGGGCATCGATGTCGCCAAGCAAGGCATACTTGCGCTGGATGAGTTGCTGCAGAGACGATTTTTCGTACTGGTGGAATTCAACCTCGTCGTCGGCACACAAATCATCCAGAATCTCGTGCAACGCACGCACCTCGTGCATCAGTCCGCGCGAGACCGAGGACAACTTGGCCACTCGGTTCAAGTCTGCAGACGACAGGGCTCGCGGACACGACAACGGAGCCGCGGCGGCGGGGCCCGACGTTGACATTTTTTTTTGGCAACGGCGTGCTTTGGTTCCCACTGTTTGAATTTTACGGAGATGGGTTCGAACTCAGAGGGCTGGACGCGTATCATCCGGTTGGCCGACACGCGCCGCACCCCCACCCTGGCACGGTGGAGCGTTTGGCCAGACGGCGTAGAAAACGTTCGCGTAATTGAGGGTGCCTCAAACTTGACACGGCGCAAATTCAACTCGCTGGAAGACGCCACTACGGCTGTGCTTCCGGACTGGAAGGCTACGCCCGGCCGAGGCATGGTGACGTCGTGGTGGCAAATCCAAGGCAAGCACGCCAAGAACCAATGGTACGCGTTGACCGACGACAAGGATGCGTCTCAACACTTGGCCCAGCGGTCGACGACTGCGGCAAAAGATGCTGTACGTTCGGTAAATCCGATGGCGGCGGCAGCACCGGCAGCACCGGCAGCACCGGCCCGGACACCCACTCGTCGCATCGTGTTGGTGGATCCCCTGAAGGCGGAGCAACCCAAGACGCGCGGGCGAAGCCGTAGCCGCAAACAAGCGGCCCGTGCGGAGCCAGCACCAGTCCCCGTGCGCGGTGTGCCCAGACCACAGCGCCCCCGTCCGCCTCGACGGCCTGCGCCCCGGCCCAGACCTGCCGAGGACGCGGCTGAAGCCGGGGCTGAAGCGGGGGCTGAAGCCGGGGCTGAAGCCGGGGCCGCGGCGGAAGCCGAAGCCAAGGGTGGGGACGAGTCGAAAACTGGCGATGCTTGGCCGGATTTGAGCCGGCTGAAACCCTTGGCCTGGACCGAGCGCGCCGTGCATTTGTACTTGTGTCGCCCGTTTCGGCGCAGTCCAGGCCAAGAAAACGGGGTTGATCCAGTGATGCGGCGCATCACAAAACTCCAGCGGTACGGCAGTGACTGCCAATTCAAGTTTCTGTGTGAACTGGAGCATCCCGCGACGCACAAAGGCGTGTTGTGCTGGATCGTGTATGCGGATTTTTTGGGCAATGCGCAGTACCTCCAAAAGTTGGAGGAAATCCGGTTTGACATCAACGAGGCGCGCTATGAGTTGCGGGAGCATTACAAGGACGAGGACTACAGCGACGGCGTGGACGACGACTTTGAGAACTTTGGGTTGGACAACACCAGCCGCCTGCCCAGTACCCAGCGTTCCAAGAAACTGGAGGAGCAACGGAAACGCCGCGAGCGGCAGCGGGCCCGCAACGCGTCCAAATACCCTGTCTACACGGTGGAGGAATGGCTCGACCTGCGGCACGACACACTGCAAAAGGAAGAGATGGAACGGATGGAGTACTTGCAATCGCAGGAAGGCGACGCCCCGGCCAAATCCGACGCAGAGTAAACAGGTGCGGACGCCAGCGAGGGACAAAAAGCCAGGACTGACACAAGAAACTGGGACATGGATCAGCAGGATCTGAAAAAACTAAAGTACATCTTGTACATTGTACCAGATGACCTCAATTGCATCCGGGCGCAGCGGCTCGTGCCGCGGCAAGCGCGCATCCGGGTGCAAAACGTCAGGTTGTTGCCGTCCAAGCCGTTGTTCTTGGATGGGGTGCCGTTTCTCATCCGTCTGGCCGACGACCGCATGTTCAAAGGCACCGACGCACTGCAAGAGTTGAAACGGTACTGGACCTTTTTGGACAGTGTGTTTGTTCTGGACGCTGAGCCCGACACCACCCTCAAGGTGGGCTATGTGTCGTCCGCACCTGGCACTAGCATTGGCGTGGCGTTTCCCCTCACGGCACCCGATGCACCTCCCCCGGCACAACAACAGCAGCAACAGCCAGTGGCCCCACCGGCCACATTCTCGCCACAACAACCCATGGTGCAGCCGCAACAACAGCAGGTGCCCACGTTGCCGCCCATGGCGACGGTGGCGCCACAAATGCTGCCCCTGCCTCCGCCCAACATGGGCTTTGATGGAGTGGTGCAAGCACCGCAGGCCGCACAACTCACGTCGCAACAAAACGTTCCGGTGCAAGGTGGAGTGGCTGGATTGAGTTTGAACACGGCGCCGGCGGGATTGCCGCCACCCTTGCCGTCACGCATCAAACCCGCGGCCAATGCCATATTGCCTTTGCCTCCGCCGCAAGATCCATCCGCTTTGGCCGCTCCGTTGAACTTCAACCCGCTGCATGTCAACAGCAATGCTGGCTATTCGCCCGAGGCTTTGACTGCTCCCACGCAGCAACCAGTTCAGACCCAACCACCACTGGCCTTGCCCCTGCAACAGCAACCGCAGTTTCAACCAACCCAGATGCCTGTTCAGCCGCAATTCCAACAGCCGCCACCGATGGCTCAGCCACAATTCCAGCAACCACCGCCCATGGCTGTTCAGCCACAACCGCAGTTCCAGCAGCCGCCGCCCATGGTGGTTCAGCCACAACCGCAGTTCCAGCAGCCTTCGACTCAACCGGCACAGACTATGGTGCAATCTGCTCCGCAGCCCAAAGCCCGCCCCAGCCGAAGCAGCACGTCGCGTCAACCGGCAACGCAAGCAGCGACGATTGGCAACATTGTCATTCAAGGCATTCCTACTGGTGAAGAGTCCAGTACGGAGGAATCCAGTTAGGGATGGAACTCGCTCTCTTTGCCACGTTCTTTGGTCAATGCAGTCGAGGAGGTGCGCAACAAACCCAGGTCGTCCAAGCGCTACTTTCCACAACCGCAACAGCCTGTCGCGTCGCAAGTCGTGTTCCCCACTCTTCGGTCACCGCCAGCGTTGCCACCGCCTAGTCAACCGCGGCCGATGCCAATGCAGCCCGTGCGCGTAGTTACCAAGACGAAGCCCGCTGCGACCCGGCCTGTGACGAAGCAGAGAACACCTGCGCGATGCGGTCCCAGTTCCAAAGCCTGATACACGTAAACGAACCGACGGCAGAGAGAGCGAGCCCCTGACTCCACCCCACCCAGCCCAGTGTGTTTGGTCTCGTGATGAACCTCCTTCGAGAAACGACATCTTGTCGGTCGATGGAGCGGAAGACGACACAACGAAACACTTGGTCGACACAAAATATTAAGACACCAATTGTAAACGAGCCCAGTATGGCCGCTCTTTCGTACCAGATGTTGACAGGTGGAGGCGTGGCCCCCCAGGCTTTGAGCCAACCGGCCCCAGCCCAGGGCATCTTCGTGTCGGGTCAACACATGGCCAACGGGTTGCGCAACGTGTACCAAGACCCAGCCTCGCACATGGAGATCTTGTACAGCCTGGACCAAACGCCGTACAAGAGCAACATGGTGTGTGCAGTGGGCGTGGCAGGCGTGAACAACGACTGTTTGTGCCCGGGCGTGCCCAGCGGCGTACCGTATCGTCAAGGCATCCCCAACTTCACACGGCAATCACTCAACGCCATGTTCAGTCCCATCCAGAGCGACATGTTCCCCCGGCCCACGGCTGCGGCCCAGTCGCTCATCGCCGAGCGTGGACCGTGCCCGCTGTCCGCCTACCAACCTATGGACATGACTCCGTTGGGCGTGTGCTCGCCCAGCAAGTGCGTGTAAAACCAACAATACAATGCTATGGTCTGTATTTCTTGGCATGCGGACAAATCCACAGCACTTTGTCTTCGGGATACTCGGGTGTCAGAAACCACAACAACGTCACGTCCACCCACAGTTCTTGGCCCCGCACCGCGGCCACGTCCAACTCCATGTGGTGCAAGTCCTCTCGGGTGCGTCGAAACACCTCACGGGCAATGTCCAGACCCCACGGTGTGCTGGTGTCGGGGCGTACCACCACAAACGTCTGTGTGCCCTCGTGCACGAGGTTGTCACGGGTGCACACTTCATCGTGGAAGAACGACATGTACGCCAGAAAATAATCGACGAGGTGTCGCGACTGAAAAACTGGCACGAAATCATCCAGGTGGGCAGTGGCCAAGCGCACAAACTCCTTGACTGGGGCTTCCATGGCCACGACGGCATTGTGCACAAACATCAAGCGGCACACGTATTCCGTGAACGATGCCAATTTGTCGTCATCGGGAATCTTGTCAAAGTTGCACTGCACTACATAGGCCTTGCCAAACTCGTGCAGTTCGCGTAACTTGGAGTGGGTCAACAGCGGCACAAACTCGGCCACAACATCCGACATGGCAAAACACACAATGCAAGTTTGTTGAGGTTTTTTTATGACTTTTTCTCGTGTGCTCTGTGAATCTATTTGCGAAACGCAGTCAGCAGATCTGCGAGACAAGACGACCACGAGTGTGTGCGTATGGGTTGACTGGTTCCATCTGGAAACACAGCCTTCCACTGCGATCCCACACGTGTCAAGCCTGGTCCAACTTCCAATTCCGAAACGAGGTGCGGGTAGGGAGCAAAGGGACGGAACACGCGCATGGTACGCGCTTCTCTTGAGATTGATCCCGTGCAAAAGTCTTCGTTGAGTTTGGTGCGATCGTCAGGGCTCAAATTGTTCCACTTTACAGTCACGTCGTCCGCAAAAATGCGATGATACGCCACAGGGTCGGTCTTGGCCAGATAGGTCACGAAAACCACCGAACCACCCACGAACCCGGCCGCGACACTGCATCCAGTCTTCAGCGCTGTGCGCCACATGCCAAGACACGAGACACGAACTTGTGCCGGGGATGACCACACCCCCCCACGATTTATGGTGTTTCTGCAGATCCTAGGAGCACGCAACACACATATAATCTGGACAGCCATTGTTCAAAATGAACACGTCGTTGCGCGGTTTCTTTGTGCGTGCCGAAGATGCGCTTGACCTGGCTGTCATTGCCATGCGCGAAGCGTGCCTTGCCAACGTAGGCCGTGTCTCTGGGGTGGAATTGCTGCGTGTGGCTCTTACGGCTTCGTGGGATACGCGTTTCAATGTGCTCCAGGGTTGGGCCAAGTCGGCTCCCAGCCATAACACCTTGTTGCGCGCGTGGATCAACGACCCCGGTGTTGTGCCTTTGCCTGCGTTGCACCGGCTGCGTCATCGACCACTGGACATCGATGCGGCCATGCAAGCCATGCGGACCTGGTGTTTGTTGAATCCCAACCTGGGATTGGCCGAAGTGCCACACACCAGTGCGGCACAAAGCGGTGACAAGAACTTGAAATTACTGCTGTGGTGGGCATCGAGCCATGCCCTGGCCCGGGAACAATTGTCGTTGTGGTGTGCCCAACACTGACGTTTAGTGAACGCGTTTTTAAACTTTGTTGCGTTGAAGGTAGCGGTAGCCGAAGGGCACGGCGAGAATCAACCCCGACGTAAGGCCCGCATAGATGGCCACCTTTTTCCAATCTCGTGCTGGATGTTGAATGTCTGTTTCAGATTTCGACTGCACCATGGGCGGATTCAACAGTGTCAACACGATCGCCACCACCAACCCACCCAAAACGGCTTGCCCCCAGGGGGAAAACAGCACGCGCTTGGCCACTGTTTTGAAGGTGGCCTGCCGGCGCGTCGGTGCCGTGTCAGGGGGATTGAGGGTTTGTTCGAACGCTGCGCGGGTAGTGCGTGGATCGACCTCCGGTGGTGCGTATTCCATAGGCAACACGGATCGCCGGAATTCAAATTTCTCTTTGAAACGAGGTTTTTTCGCTGCACGGTTGGCACATCACAGTCCACGGCATAACACTGTAGGAGTTCTTCCAGCACGCCACTGGCAAATGGCATTGCACCGGCCCGTGGCAAAAGGCACACCCCAACCCGATCCGCGGATCGACCGGCAGATGTTCGTAAGACTTTTGGTGCAACACGGCCGCCACGTCTACCTGGTCGTTACAGTGCGACGATGGCAGTGGGTGGCGGTAGGGCGAAACACGCGCCGCATAGGTCAGGCTGTCGCGGTCCATTTGCGTCTTCAGCCATTTGGAGCACTGCGCCATGTGGTGAATGCGCTTACCTTGCGTGTCCAAAGGCTCTTCGCAGCGCCATTCCACGGCGGTCTTTTTGCGCGTCGACTTTTTCGCGGTTGACGACGACATGTGCACCGGTTAATGCTAGGCTGGGGCTTTTTGCCGCACGGTGGCCAAACGCTTGTTGGACTTGGCGGCGGCCACGTTTTTGGTGGCCTTGGACCGCGCCGCTTTGGTCGGTGGTGGAGGCACAGCCGAGTCAGCCCGCGTGGGCGCAGAGGCTCCAGCATTGGGTTTGCGGTTGTTGTCGGCCAGCACCTGCCCGACGGCAAATTCGCCCGCCGTAAACCCTTGCAAGGGGAAAAACGTGTCCACATTCAATTGGTCTGACGCGGTGCGCATCAACAAAAACACGGCACGTTTGTCGCGAACCCGCAGGTGCGCAATGGCATCTTTCATGGCCATCATCTTGGCGTAGGTGGCCGTGTAGTCGCCGTCCATGGCCTTTGGTTTAGTCTTGGCAAATTTGAAATGTATTACGAAGAACGCGACTTGTGCTTCCAAATCAGGGTGGCCAAGGCCATGCCCAACCCCAGCGAGGCCAACAGTGTCACCACCAAAAACATGGTCCAGGGCAAAGTGGGTGGGGCTCCAGCCGTGGGCCAATGGGTGGTCACAGTGGACATGGGTTGTAACGACGGCTGCAACGACAGTTGTGGTTGCAACGACAGTTGCGGCGGAGGTGTGGGCGCCGCGAGCATCACCACCGGTGGCCCCAAGCCCGAAGCCGCTGCCGGCGGCGGTCGCAGCGACGTCAACACATTCAGGAGACGTTCGCGAAAGGCATCCGCCATCGTTTTATCTTGTGTACCACATTAAAAGGGTGCCGATGTCTCGCGTATCGTGTTTTGTGCCCGTGGCCTTGTACCACGATTACCGCAAGATTCCGTTCAGCGTGGCGGACGCATGCCAGTCGTGCTTTCCGCGCTTCAACGCCGACGAACTGCGGGCCACCGACCCGCGCTATGCTCTGCTTCATGCAGTGTTTGCCTTGGGCCAATGGGGCGGATCCAGTCTGGATGACATCGTGGCTTACGCCATGCAGAATTACCCGCAATTTTCCGACGCCACCTTGCGCGCCGCATTCCGCCAAGCGTTGCGGAGTGGCGTATTTGCCTCTGTGGTGCCCGCGCAGATCGACTACCTCACGGGCCAAAACGGACCGTCGCGGTATGTCATTGGCGTAGACTTGGACCGTTACGCCGCCAACGCCCCCTTGACCAAGTTTCTGCTGTCGCTGGTGGGCGGCTACAAAAGCCCTCAGTTTGTGCAGTGGTTTTCGCTGTCCAAGATGGCATGTGTGCCGAATGCGTCAGTGCCGTGCGGGACCTGCCAATGATGGCACCATCCACCGATCCATGGCTGTGTGACGAGGTGTTGGTGTGGGACGGAGACGGCATCAACGGCATGGAAGTCGATTTGGCGCCGGCTGCGTGGAGCCAGGATCCCATGGAGGTGGAGCCCTTTGCGACACCACATCCCGACACCGAAAGACACCAGGCGACGCCCCATCCCAGCATCAAAGGGCACACGGCGCCGCGTCCTGGCGCGGGCGTGGAACAATGCATCGACCAAGAAAAATCGGCCGAGTGGGCGTGCATGAGCAAACGAAAGCCACTACTCTTGCATGGGCTGGCCGTTAAAAAGAAGGCGGATGCCAGCCGCGTGGTAGCGCCCGTGAAACCCAAACCCCGCGTCATCGGCAGCGGCGCGTTTTGCAAAGTTTTCGACATGGGTGGGGGCTTGGCGAAAAAGTTGATGCTGGCCAATCCAGGCGAGGGCTTGTGCCCCGCCCAATTGCGCGAGTTGAATGTGTACGGGCGTCTGGAATCTGTGCCAACACAGTTCTTGGACACACGTTTGCTGTCGGTGCAATCTCTGCCCGACCGAGATTTGGCGTATGCGGTCACTGTGCAAATGCCATTGCTAGCGGGAGACATGTGGAACCAAGGCCGAAGTGCCTGGTGGTCGCTGGGCACGATTCAAACGCTGTTGCCCGTGATGGTGGACGACATCACGGTGGCGCTGCATCGCCTGCATCGCAGCGGATTGTTGCATCGGGACGTCAAACCCCTCAATGTGCTGACTGACCACGCACATTTTTTCCTCATTGACTTTGGGTCGTCCAACTTTGAAGCCGTGCCCACCCGCACCGGCAACAATTGCACGTATGTGTACTGTGCACCCGAGGCTGGTCCCAATGTCAAGCATGGCAAGGACAGTGTGATGACCGACGTGTACTCGTTCGGCGCCACTGTATTGTCTGTGCTGCTGCGTCAATTTCCCATCCAAGAGGACCTGTACGATTGGAGCCACGAGGTCACCCAGCATCGCACGTCGTTCCCTGCCTTTGCCGCACCCTGGATTGACGTGTTGCATCAGTGTGTGGCCAAGAAGCCGGACCAACGACCCACGCTCCAAGCCGTGCGCCAGGCCTTTGGGCTGCCTGAGTTTACGGGCGAACAAGACCAGCCACTGCCCTTCAAAGTGTGGCCCAAGTGCGAGATGCGCACCATTGACGCCTTGATGCAAGACAAAATCCCGCACTGGAACAATTGCAAATTCATTGTCATCGATTGGATGCGCGAACTGGCCGTGGAGAATGAGTGGAGCCGGTTGACCTTTGCCACCGCCGTGCAATTGTTTTTTGACAGTTGCGTGCATGCGAGGCTGGCCGTGCAAAAACACGAATTGCAAGCGCTGGCCGTGGTGGCGTTGAGTTTGGCACATCGGTGCCTGGAAGACGTGTCGGAGGACGTATCTACCATGACCTGGTACACCGACAACACCTACAGCGAACAGTACATCTTTGCACTGGAGAAACGGGTGTGGGCCGCCATGGACTACGTGGTCACACGCCGACCCGTGCGACAACATCTTCCGGTCGACTTTCCAGAACTTGTCAAGTTTGCATGCGAAAACGGGCTTTGATAAACGCCATGCAGAAATGCACACCCTACGCGTCCTCCCCTTTCGTGAGTCGTGTCATTTCCCACATTGGGACAACATGGCGCTCCCACACCGATCTACCACCGTAACCCAGGGCACGTTGCAGTTGCCCACGTGCGAAATGGTGGAACTGGTGGCGTCGACCTCGTCAAGTTTGCTGGACTTTGCCCATCAGTATGCCTGGGGCGTGCCAACCCAACGCGCGGTGGACAAGTTATGCCAGTTTGTGGCGGCTGGCTCGGGTGGCATGCTCAGCGTGGGCTCGGGACTGGCGCTGTGGGAGGCTTTGGTGCAATCCCGCTTGCCTACCCATTCCGTGGTGTGCAGTGACGTCTACACCGTGCGCTTCAATTTGCCCGTCGTGGCGGTGCAAACTGGTGCCGACGAAAACAAGTTGAAGGATGAATTCGACCACGCGGTGCAAGCCCAGGACCCCCAATCGGCGGAAGCGTTTTGCCTTCAATTTTTGAAGCATGACCAGTTGACGTCTTTGCGCACCTACATGCCAGTGCAAGTCATGACCCACGATCGTGCACTGAAACAACATCGGAACTTGGACACATTGTTTCTGGGATTCCCACCACCCGCCTGTCACTGTGGCGCCTGCTATTTTGTGGACATTGCACTCGAAGCCTTGCTGGATTTTCGGGGTTCACAAGTGGCGTACGTCGGGTTTTGGGGGGAAGCCTGCTCGACGCTTGAGTTTTTCGAGCATTTGCTGCTAGACTTTGAAGTGGTCGACGCCATGCAATTGCCGGAGGTGAACGAACATGTCCCGGCACAGTGTGAGCACTGTGGGCCCGACGCACCACCCGAAGACACGTTGCCGCCACCCAGGTCTTTGGACGAGATTGGCATCGAACTGTTTATGCTGGCACTCGAGACTGAGTTGAAAATGGTCAAGAACAAGATGGAAAACCTGGCTGCCATGGTCAAAGACCAAAGGGAACGCGTTGCGGCCACGGAAACGGCGCCGATGGCGGAAGACATTCCGGACTACGTCGCGCCGCAACAGCCCACACCGTCTGTGGCTGCCACACAGGACACGGATAGAACCTGTGTGCCACTGCCAATGCTCATTTGTTTCCGTCGGAAGCGTGTTCCTCGTGAGTAAAGGCAAATTGCGTGGTACCAGTACAAAATTGTGTCATGGCCCATGCTGCTGAGCGACCGTTGAAACGACCGGCCTTGTCCAGTGGCACACCAGACCGGTTCCCGGACATTGTTCCGGCCCGACAAGTGTGTGCCGACCTTGAGATGCAGTTTGAACGAGAAAAAGCCCTGTTCGAACAACTGGTCTTAGCCAATTACCGCCTGGGCATGCAGTCCCATGCGTCCCGGTTTGTGGTGTGCCACAACTTGGAACATGACTGGCAAACGGAGGTGCTGGAAGACATGTTCCGAGCCAAGGGATACGAGTTGTCGTACTGTGAAGAGACCACTGCGGCAGGCGTGCGCACTTGTGTCGAAGTGGCCTCGCCGGGCCATACCCTGCTACGACCCAAACTTTCCGGCCGAAGGTAATAAATGTGTGGGTGCAACAAAAACAAAAACAAAACTTTGCCACGAACCGTGGTGGCGATGCCCAACCGTGTGGTCAGCAGCGCGCGTGCCATTGTGGCTGCCCGCAAAGTCAGCCGTGGATTGCCTGGAGCATCCAGGAGTCTGGTGGCACGCAAAGTCCGGGTGGCGGTTCGGCCATCCCGCTAAACCCAACAGTAAAGCGCAATTAAAATGCATCATGTGTATTTCGATTCAAGGCAATTGCAAAGCCCGGCACGTAAGTTCAACGTCGGCCTGGGCCAACGGATGAACTGGTCCAAAGGATGCATCAAAGACACGTGCGAAAGCCTGGGGATTCAGCAGCACCTCGGCGCAAGCCGGTACACAACAACGCAAATTGTCGAGATCATAGCCACCCTCCAACGACAGCACAACCGGCACGCCAAATTCCAGCAGACTGTGTGTCATGAACTGGAAACCACGCGCCGTCACGTTCAGATGGCCCAGTGGGTCGTTTTGCGCGGCATCAAAGCCACAGGCCACCACGATAAACTCGGGATCAAAGCGACGCAACATAGGCAAGATGACTCGTTCAAAGGCATAGCGGTACTCTGCATCGCCGGGCTGGTACAAAGTCTCGCCATCGCGCTTCGTGTTCCAAGCCACGTTCACGTTGAACCCTTTGCCGCGACCCTCGCCAATCCGCGACGCGCTGCCCTCTGGCGAGGCTGGATAGAACGTACCATAGTCGTACCGATGCAGTGAAGCCGTGAGCACTTGGTCACTGGTCCAAAAAATGGATTGTTGTCCGTTGCCTGCATGCACATCCCAATCCACAATGGCCACCCGACGCAAACGGTGTCGCGTCAACAGGGCTTGGGCCGCCAAGGCTACGTTGTTGAACAGGCAAAACCCTTGGGCCCGAGCCCGTTCTGCATGGTGGCCCGGCGGCCGAACGATAGCCATACCCGAATCGATGCTCCGGGCCATGGCATCATTCACCAGACCCATCACGCACTGCGTGGCTGTCATGGCAGCATGGAAGGTGTCGGGAGTGATGAAAACACTGCTGGTCAATGAATTCGGCAGCACGCCACGTCGCACATTGTCCACGTGCTCGACTGTGTGCACCGAAGACACGTTGACCTCAGGAAATCCACCTTCACCCAGTACGCCCTGTTCCAGCAGGCCAGCATCTTGCAACGCCTCCCAAGCCACGTTGACGCGATCTGGATGTTCCACGCAGGATGCATCCTTGTGGCCAGCCTGAAATTCCAAGTTGGTCCGGAATCCGACGCGGCATTGAGGAGCCGTTGGTCTCCGCAACGACGCCTGTCCCATGCCCTCGTCGTGTTCCAACGTCACGCACCACGCGCGTAACAAGCAGCGGACCAGTCCAAACATATGCCTCCCCAGAATGGGGACGAAGGGGGTATCGGAGTCCACGCAAGTGTGCGCTTGCACCGTGCCACGCGCGTTGTGCGTTTGCACGCAAATCTGCATGGTGAAAAGTTCAAACTGTTACATGCGACGCAGTAACGTGTCGTCGCGGGTCAGCCAAATGGTAGCCAAGATGGAATCGTCGCGCCCCAAGGCCGCTGCGCCAGCACACAAAGGTGGAACTTCAACTGCGCCCAACTCACTGGCCAGTGCATCTGTGGAACACGCAGTGCCTCCTGCAACATCCAAAACTGCACCGATTGCAGAAGACGAGGAGGATGTGGTGTTTGTGGATTTGCGGTGTCCCGGGTGCCAAACCGCATTTCGCGTGGAACTCAACCTGCAAATCAAAGCCATTCCACTTGGTGAAGATGGCAGCAGAGGCCAACCCAGTCCACGGCGAAGTTGAATGCGAGAACTGTCATGCATTGTTCTTTGCAGTACCCTTTCCTGAGAATCACGAGGGCGAAGGGTACAATCATGTCACCCTGGAATCCCGGTTTGTCAAGTTTATGTTGTTGTGGGAGGATGGCCGTCAATACAAACCCATGGAAGAGCATGAACAGGCTTGGGAGACGGTGCAACGTGCCAAGTGGAGTCGGCTGTGTTCGGTGTGTTGGCAGGCCAGCGAGGAAACGGCGGAGGAGTTGTTGGCATTGATTGGTCGCACGGATGAGGCAAAATGAAGGCGTGTTTCCTGAGGTGAACGAGTCAAAAAAAAAATCCCCCTGTTTCGTTTGCACGAACAGGGGGATGAGAGGGAGTGACAGACGCTGGTTGGGTTTGAACCAACACCGTCAACTTTAGGAAAGTTGCGCACTATCCAGTTGTGCTACAGCGCCTAGAAACCAGGCTGAGGACCCGTACTGGAATTGAACCAGTGACCACTAGATTTGGAATCTATTGCGCTGCCGTTGCGCCAACGGGTCAACTTTGTGCGGCGTTGCGGACTCCGGGAATCGAACCCGAAATTATACATTGGAAGTGTATCGCGATACCATTTCACCAAGCCCGCTTGCTTGTGCCAGGAACGTGTGGGAGTCGAACCCACGGCTGTTTGGTTAAAAGCCAAACACTCTACCGACTGAGTTAACGTTCCAAAAAGAAGGTGCCGACCTGATTCGAACAGGTGACCAAGTCCTCTGCAGGGACTTGCGCTACCACTGCGCCACAGCACCGAGAGAGTTCTGTCTCGTAAAGTATGTCTTTGTTTTCCAAAACAGCCTTGCTGAACCGAGACAACACAGGTCGCGAGGGGAATTGAACCCCTGTCACGTGAGAGACAGTCACGTATTCTGCCAACTATACTACACGACCTTTGGAGTGTTGATGCGAGACAGACTTTGTCCAAAAGTAATCTTCTGGGAATCGAACCCAGTCTTTCTGGCATGAAGCCAGACACTCACCATTGAGTCAAAGATAGCAGGGTTGCTGTGCAAAGTCTTGGCGCACCTTCGGTCTGTTCCCGACGTCAGCCCTTCCAGTTTTCGATCGACATGTTGGGAGGGGCGCGATCCTTCAGATTTCCACACGAGGGGTTGCTGTCAGCACAAGCCCAACACAATCGGCTTGCCATAAGGTTCCGGATGGACTTGAACCATCAATCTTCCGGTTAACAGCCGGATGCCCTAACCCTTGGGCCACAGAACCTAGAAAACATCTTCTCGGGTTGAATCGAACAACCGTGACAGAGACTACAGCCCTGCATCTTGCCATTAGATGACGAGAAGGTGAAGGTGGGGGATTGGGGGGCGGAAGGAATTGAACCATTCTCTGGGGACCCCGAGATCCCAGTGCTACCGTTACACTACAACCCCCATGTCCCCGGCGTACCTGAAAAGAGTCAGACACACAACCACAATGAGGCCGAAGATACTTACCTGGATTCGATGTCGTTGCTCTGGTCTTGTTGGTGTTTCGTCCTTGTTGCTTCGAGTCCACTGTCTTGAATCCACGGCCACGGCTCCCAATCAACATCAAATTCTTTGATTGCTGTGCAGATCCCATCAACGGAATCTGGAACACTCCACCTGGCACCGAGACTCGAACTCGGATCGGTCGGGTTAGAACCCCGATGCCCTAGCCATTGGACCATGCCAGGAAAAATTAGGAGTGGAAACCTGCCAAGCGAAACCCAGTGTCGATCTGGGGACCTCTGGGTTATGAGCCCAACGCGCTAACCGCTGCGCTATTTCGCTGCCACAGTGAACATGGTTCACAACAGGTTTAACACTACCAGCCATTTTTTTTCCACCCCAACCCTCGTCCGACGAACGCACGTTGCACTCTTTGGTTTCAGTTTCAATGAAAATTGCCGTGTCAATCCCACAGTTTGCGGGGGTGCATGCTCAACCCAGTGTCCTCTTCGTCTTCTTCGTCATCCGCCACAACCACGGGTCGTCTCCGACTGCGCGCTGCCGCATCCAGTCGCTGCACGCGTTGGTACGCATACTTGGCCTCTTGTTCCTCCGTCGCCGATGCATCGGTGCCCACGTACTCCAACGCCGTGCGGGGCTGGCGCAAAAACACCTCGGCGTGGTGTTCATCTTGCTCGGATACGCTGGGCATCACTTGGGTAGCAAACCCATCCAACTGTGCCCAGGCGGGCTCCTGCAAAAACCATTCCGTCACCAGTGCGTCCACGTCAAAGGTAGACTCACGCAGCACGGCTCCGTTTTCGTCCAGAGGATAGGCCGACAGAAAAGCACTGGCGGGTGCGCGGCGACGTGTTGCCCACTGTTCGTACAACTGTGCTGCCAAGGCGTGTGTCCCCGGATCTTCAAAGTTGAGCGCCACTATGGGCCGCTCGACACGAAACACATCGGTGTAACCGTAGATCTCTGACGTTTCGCGTTCGTCAGCAAACCAAGCCTCGGTCGCCGGCACGCCGGGTTGTGCCACGCGCTCGGTACGGCCCCTGTACAGTTCGACTCCGCGAGGTATCACCCACACGGCCACCATGGCTTCTGAGCGACGCCGCCCAGAAGGCGCCACGTTCAACCGTCTCGATGCCGGGTGCCATGCCATGTGTGCCTTGGGAAAACAAGTGATTTGACTATGAGTCGCAGAAAACGGATCTGGCTCAAGCGGTGCCTCTGTGACGCGTCAAGCACAACGCACGTGGCCACACACTCGGCCATGAGCGATGCCGTGATACAAGTCGACCCTGCCGGGTCCTCAAGCCCAGGTGCCGAAGATGTGGAAAGCATGCATTCGGGGTCACACTCGGACCGCACGCACCCCGGACCCAACATGGCTTTGCAAGATGCCGTAGACCAAGAATTGAAGTTGCCAGTGTCACCTCCACCCCCACCGCCGCCGCGGAATGTGGGCGAACCCGATTGGCGCCGCACGAAAGGATGTTGGTGGCTGGTAGGCGTGGGGCTACTTTTCTTTGTCGCCGATGTGTTGAATTGCGTGGCGTACTCGTTTACTGCTCCACCGTGTTATGCACGGGGGCTTGACTTTTGCGTCGTTCATGCCACTTGGATTGCGGTGGCGTTTGGCACCTGCATGGTGTGCATTCGGGACGCCCATCGTGCTGGCGCCTGTGCTACACTCATGGGTTTGGTGTGGGTGGGCCTCTCCGTCTGGGGCAATGTGTATTGTTTGTCACACGGCGAAGCCTGTGACTTGGCTCGGGATCGCCTGGGCGTGGCCATGATTCTTTGGACTAATTCGGCGCTGTTGTGGTTGGCTTTGGTTGCAGGTGCTTGCTCGGTGATGCACATGTTCGAACCAATGAGCCCACGAACATATTTTGTGTTCCAGCATTAAAGGGTGCGAATGTCAGGCGGCAGTACGTTGTCGTCGTGTTGTCCCAGTGTGGTGACTGACGTCGTGGTGTGTCCCAATCCCTGTGCCGCAGCGCCTCTGAATTGCCAGGACGCCATTTCCATTGCCATTCAAGCCATCCTCGATTTGGCGCAGCCCAATGGCTCGTCAGCCAGTGACATCTTTGTTCAGGGGTTGGCCGTGTGTCCAGATTCTGGGCTCACGCAACTGCAAATCGAAGACGCACTGGCCACTGGCGCACGGCGGGGCATTTTCTTCCGGTCCATTGCGGCCCCTCAAGCGATACCCACCTACATGGTGATCGCCAGGATGCCCTTGTTCAACTACCAAAACAAACGGTACAACCGGTACCCTTGCAGCCGAGGCAGTTTTTGGCAGCCCAGCCACAACGGTTGAGTCATTTTTGTGTCGTGTTGGGAGTAAAGCAAGGGCATGTCGTCGGTCCCACCGGTTTCGGTGTTGCAACAAGCGTTTCTCGACAACTTGGAGTGCATCCGTCAAAGTGGCACGCTGTTGCAACCGTCTAACGGCAAGCAACTGGACATCTTGAAGCAGTATGCACAAAGCAGTACCTTGACGCTCAATCAGTTGGGTGCGCTGGTGAGTTTGTCCAGTTTGACGCCGAATCGCAACGCGGGGTTGGATCCCATCAAACCACTGGGACAAGACCCCCTGTTCACTTCGTGTTCCCAGTTTGGAACGTACACCACTGACTGGTACTTTTTGTATGCCCAGTGCAACGACGTGGCCTTCACGATGTGTCTCTTCAACTCGCCGGTGTGCAACCCCAAGATTGCGGCCAAGTACAAATTGGCGTTGCCGGATGCCCACGTGTACTTCTTGGGTGGCGGCATCACTACCAACGGTGGGGCCTGGACGCCCTTGCCTCCCATGTTTTTGCAAGGCCAATTCCAGTGCCCCACGCAAGGCACCTTTTCGTGGGTGTCGGCACCGCAAGCCGCCGGTGCACCGATCCAGTCGGTGTCGTTGCAAAGTCCCATCATCGGCACGATACAACTGGGCGTGTCATGGCTGGATTCGGTGACCAGCCAGCCCCGCACGTTGCAAGCCGTGTTCACGTCGCCCACGGCACCGTACCTCAATGGGCCAAAGGGCTGCCAGCCGTTGTGCCTCAGCGGCGTGGGATCCCTGTACTGGTCGTACACCAACATGGATGTAACAGTTACCACCACAGGTGTGACGGGCACGGTCCAGGGCAAGGGGTGGATGGACCACCAATGGCTCCAAGGCGGCAAGGTGAACTCGAACCAAGTGGCTGCGCTGACCAATTTGACGCATCTGTTCTCCAAACCCACGGTGGGGCGATGGCTGTGGATCAACATTCAGGACGAAGACCTGGGCCAACAGTACATGATCTACGTGCCGCTGACCGAAAAGTTGGTGCAACAAGGAGACGTGCTCACGCCGGCCTTTGTCAACCAGTACGACAACCAAGCCGGACCCCGGTTTTGGAAGGGCAACACCACCAAAGTCACGGTCAACAAACTGGTGGTGCGCAACAACTACACGTTCCCGCTGCAGTACACCATTGACATTGCCGTGCCCAGCCGGGACCAAGTGAAGGGCGTGCGCACGTTGCAGTACCAGTTGACGTCTTTGGTGGACCAGATGGTCATCTTCAATCCCATGGGGGCGTGGTCGTGGGAGGGTCCAGGCGTGTTGGTCAACACTGCCACCGGCAAAAGTCCAGGCTATTGCTTTTTGGAGGCCAACTTTGCGCTGCCTTCGTCCCAGTTCGTGCAAACTGCGGCTGCCCAGGCAGGTTTGTCGGCCACGGACGCCACGGCATTTGCGTTTGCCAAAACGTCCCTGAAGACTGGACTGCTGTCCGTGTCCTTGTTTTTGGCCTACTTCGTAGCCTTTGTCGTGGCGGTGTACCTGGTGGTGCGGCTCGTCCGCTACTACCGACACAAGCGACAACGCCAAAATTGAGTTGATAAAGTCAAAGGCTTGTGACAGCATGTCTGCCGTTTCTGTGTCTCCTTCGGCCCCGCCCCGTGACGGACAGTTCTATGCCGTCGCCATCAACACCAACACCACCCGCGGCGTGCCGCCGCGTGACGCCAAGTTTTCCAATCTGGACATCAGCCGGACGAATTATTCCATGGGCACAGTGCCCCACGATTTGTCCGTGACCCATCTGGCCGTCACCCAGACATTGAACGGTGTTCCAGTTGGTGCTGGAGTCATCGGACACATGTGAAGTTTCTGACTAAACACGTTTTGCAAACAACGTTGCGTTCTTCATTGATTACCACTTGCGCTCGTGGTAATGCGCCACCAGCACATTTTCCGCACCACTGGCCAGTTGAGCCCGCGGAAACAACCGCCAGGGCAGCACCAACACGTTGACCACGGTGTCACCTCGGGTCCACGTGGCCGGCACAGGTTCCGGGTAGCCACGCACCGCCCGTCCGTTCAGTGCAGCCGGAGGAAACTGAAACCGTGCCCCCACAGACCGTGTCGACAAGATCCGGTTCAACGCCACATCGTCGTCTTCCACAGTAGCGGTCAACTGCAACCACGCGTCCACAAACTCACGCGTGCCCGGTGTCGGTTGCACCGCCATAAAGCCCGAACACAGCGTGAAACCTTGGTGCTTGTACACGCCCTCAGGGTAATCCCGTCCCTGCGAAATGGCCATGTCTGTGTGTGACAACAGGGACTCGACGTACGGCGTCGGGTCCTGGACCCACTCGGTATCCACGTCCACCATCACCGTGGGTACATCCGCGGCCAACAAATCGGCCAAGATCTGGAGACGAAACGACCAGAAGATGTTGTCTGGCTTTTGCACGTCGTACGGGACCACGAACATGGGGATGCTGGGGAATTGCGCCCTCAAGTTGGCGTACACCACGTCATCCAAGCAAAACACACACCCCGATGTGATGTTGAGCCGGACCCAGTCTTCCAGCATCTTCTTGCAGGCGTTGCGGTACCGATGGTTGACTGTCACCACGTACAACAGGGGCAACGCCAGCCGTTGGCACGCATCCACAATGGTGGGGGACAACACGTTGGCCATTTGCTGTTACGGTGCGAAAAAAACTGGGCAAGCCCAGTCCACGAAAATTTGCCACACTTCAGAGCAAAGCGTTGTGTCATGGCCGTGTTTGGACTGGCTGGCGGCAAGGATGCCGCGTACACCAACATGGCCGTGCAACAAAACTTGTCAGCCGCTGTCATGAACTTGGCACGGTTGGCTGTCAACGACATCATCGCACAAAACAACCTCATCGTGCGCAACAACGTGTCGGCGGGGAATGCCGTGGATGCGGGTGCCGACATCGTGGGCAACACGGTTAACGCCAACGAGACCATGCAAGCGGGCAGTACCATCGATGCGGGTGGCAGCATGACCACGGGTGAGGACGTGCAGGCTACCAACGGAACGGTACAAGGCAACAGTGTGCTGGCCACCGACGACGGACGCTTTGCCAGTTTGTTTTTGGATGGCACCGAGATCTTTCTCAACTCGTTTCCCATGCCCATCAATGGCACCTTTGGCTACTTGCAAAGCCTGACCGATCCAGCCAGTTTCACAGCACGGTATGTCCAGTCCTACACTCAGTTCGTACTTAACGTCGACGAATCGCTGACCTTTTTCATCAACAATGTGCCAGCCGGAGACTACATCTTGAACTTTACGCTGCAAGACCAAAACACGCCGCGCGCCATCACGTACATCGTGAACGGCACGTCGGTTTACAACCCATTTTCGTCCCGGACCAACCCGTTCCTGTACTTCACGCACCCTGGCGGCGTGCTCAGCGTAGGCTTTGCCACCGAGCACGGCCTGAGTGCCACCATTCCGGTCACGTCCATGATTTTGAGTCAGTTTGTGACACCCGAAGTGTCCCCAGATTTGTTCACGTTTAGCAATCCGGCACCCATCCCCTTTGTCAATGCGGGCCTGTCCACGCTGGATCCAGCCAACTTCACGGTGGTTACGAATCCACAGTCTGGAGTCACGCTCACGTCTGACAACACCCAAGGCATCGAGTTGTATCTGATCGTGGACACGGGACCTGGAACTCCCAGCACCATTTTGGCCAACGCCCAGTACACACAAATGTTCCCCATGTCGGTGAGCGTGACGCGGCTGTCGGGCGGCGTGGGGTCGTTCTTTGCCACCGCTTTCATCGTTTTCGGCATTGTCGTGGGCGTAACCTCGGTTGCCGTGACCACACTCAGCGCTTCCGTGGCTGTACCCGATCCCAATGTGCCGACCACCATCACATTGCCACTCAACCAATGCCACTACGTCGTGCCCACGGGCGGCGACCCCACCGAAATACGCGTTACAGTCCGGGTGGCCTTCACCAACACGGTGGTGAACAACTACTATGACCTGGCGGATTTCGGTGGCACCATTCCCACGGTCAACACCACGTTTACCGTGACTGCGGTCTCGTCCGCCGTGCAGGTGGTGCTGTTCCCCAATTGACGTACGCCTGCCTCCCGGCTGAGATTTTTTCCAACCTCAACAACATAAACTCAATGGCGGCACAAATTGATCTGGACACGGGACTGCGGTCCAAGTGGCAAACGCGGCGTGAAACGTGGGGCGACGTGGGCACGCAGGCCGTGACCACCCAGCATTTTCCGCGGTTTGAACCGTTGCCTACGCTGTTGCGACAACTCAATGCCAGTGGTCCCTGCAACCCCACGGCAGCAAACCTGGGCCGTTCCAATCCGGACCTAGATCGACGCTTGGCACAGTTGCGGATACCCGACAGCCAAAAATGCCTGGCCACCGCAGCCATTGCGGCCCAGTCACTGCTGCGTGAACACCAAACGCAAGACCGTCGGTACAACCAAGCCCTGGACCAGTTGAACCGCACGCAACGTGCCAAAAAACACCTGGACCGTGCTCGACAACTGTACAGCGTAGCCCTGGCACTGATGCGCAAAGGGGTGGACACGTTGCGTGTCGGCGACAGAATGCCCGCGGATTCACCGCAGCGGTTGGCCACCTTGCGTGAGGGCCAGGGACACTTGCGCCGGGCCCAATCGTTGGTGTACAACACTGTGCCCGGCAACCCCCAAACCCCCAAACCTGGCAAGAAATCGGCTTTGTCCGAACTGTTTGCGGCGTACGCCCTCATCCGTGACTACGAGATGAATCCCTTGCCACCCTTGACTGTGGAGGGTCGCCCCAACATGCCGCGGGTGGCGGAAGACACCACTTACACCCAATTGATGGGCAGTGACCGGATGGAGCCCAACCGTTTGGCCCTGGGACCATGGGCCCGCACCGTGTGGCTCCAGAATGGCCTGTTCGATCCCAATTACTACACTCGGGATGGGTTGCGGTTTGATGCCCAAGATCCGCAGGGCGAACCGAGGCAACCGCGACTGTATTTCAACGTGACTGCGGATTCGCCTCTGGGACCCCAACAGTGGGTGGCTTACCAAGATGCCATGCAGCACCAATTTGGGTCGGCGTTGTCCTCCGCCCCACTCCAAGCCGGCCGGTACACCGTGGCGCAACTGCAAAGTGGCGGCTTTTCGCCGCGTCGACTCAGCACCGATGCCTCCCGCGCGCTGCTAGACGTACACCAACACTTTTTGGCCGCCTTGCCTGCGTTGCGGACGCCATCCGAAGCCGTTGACGGTTGGCAAGGCCGCCGCGTGCCGTCGGATGGCGACGCATGGATTCGGTTGCCAGCCGACCAACGCCGGGGCTTGGCGTTCATCGAGCGCGTGCCACGCATCGCTGCTGAGCCGCCTCCGGCGCTTGTTGAGCCACCGTATGCCACGCCGGGCGTCGCCAACTCCAATCCACGCAACCAAGGCCGGCCCAGTATTTTTTACCCCACCGCCCTGCGCGGCGTACAAGTGGACCCTCACCCAGTTTTGGGAGTTCCAGACACCAGTCTGGGTTATTGGGATGCCCGCGTTTCGTGCCAACTGCTGCAAAGCCACAGCGCCCACCTCATGGACGAGTTGCAACAGTGCAAAGAGCGAGACCAGATGCAAACCATGGCCACGGAGGACAGCGAGCGCCCGCCATCGTTGCAACCCTTGACGTGGTGGAAAGACGGGCCCGTGGTGCCGTTGGCCACCACTCCCACCCGCCAGTCCGCGGATTGGCCTGCCGGAAACACTCATCCCGAGCGTCGGAACGTCACGTTAGTGCAACGGCCGGTGGCGTGGGATCCCGAACAGCCGTTTCCCCAGGGACCGCGGTTTGTTCCTGAAGGTATGCCATCCGAAACGCAGGACGGTGCACCAGTCCGTTGGCGAGGGTCTAGTTTTCGCTACGGCACGCCGGAAAGTGCCGCACCCCGCCGCGGCCGTCCGGTAGTGGTAACACAACCTGCCAACGCCACCTACAACCGCATGTTGCAACATGCACTGTTCTTGCTGGGGGCCCCAACCACGTCGTTTCAGCGCACCCGGCTGCCGCAGTCGTTGTGGAACAGTGCTCCGTTGCAGTACCAACGGTGGTCGGATGGAACCTGGCGTACGCCTTCGCAACCAGGATGGTTGGTGCTGACGGATCCAGCCCCCAAAGGGGCCACACGCATCGTGGGCAATTTGGGTTACCCACGCACCCGCGTTTCGCAGAGCCGCTTGCAGCAAGACGAAATCAAGAATTTGATTGAGAGTGACCAACCAGTGGGACCTTTCAGTCTGGATGAATTGTTCGGAGAGCCCGGGCATCTGCCCTCGGCTTCCTATCACCCCGAAGCCGCATCCATTCTCACGGTTCATCACAATGTGTGGGTTGTGCGCACCAACCAACAGTTTGTGTATGGCCACGACACACTTGGGTTGGACTTCTATTGACCAACACCGATCTATCCAATACATTGTTCAAGTCAAATACACGGCTGTGCGCTACATTCAACAACACGGTGTGGTTGCGTCTCACGCCAAACACGCAGACAAAGTGGGTGGAAAGGCAAACACTTTGAGGCAGAGTGATTCGTACCGCGCGGATACGTAAACATGCGTGTTGGTAACCGCCAGGGCCGATGGGTAGGGCAATGTTCGCTGACAGCCCCACTTGGTGACAAACGCTCCATCGGACAAACGAAACACTTGCACGCGATGGTTGTTCGTGTCCACCACAAATACACGTCCCTGGTGTACAGCCACGCCAGTTGGACTAAAAAACTCCCCATCGCGTGAGCCACGTCTCCCCCACTCCTGCACCAAACAGCCGTTGAACTGATACACACGAACACAGTTGTCCAAGGTGTCAGTGACCACGATCCTGTCGTGGGACACGGCGATGTAGCCGCAAAAATGTGGCAAAGGCCACTCCGCGTAGAGGCTCTGCCAGTTGTCATGCACGGGAAACCCCTCCGCGGGCACCCATTGGATCACGCGAACCATGGCATCGTCAAGGCCGTGCTTGGACCGGTGAATCAGCACAAAGGTTTGACCATCTCGGGTCGCTGCCAACGCCAAGGGTGCGTGTTGCACACACGATCGCGCATCGTAAACATGGCGCAGGCACTGGAGGTTTCCGTGCACGTCAAAGGTCCGGATGCACAACCGCACCGGATCCACCAGGAGAATCAAGTCAGCCGCGGCCACATAGACAATATTCCAACGCCAGGCACTTTTGGACCAAGAGCACACGACACGCCATTCGTCAAGTAATCTTCCCGTCGGCGAAAACATGTACACACTTTGGCTGATGGTGTCGCTCACAAACACACGCCCATCGGGACCAATCGTGAGTTGTAACTTCATAACACACGAGTGTGGTGTTCGGTGCATGAAGACACGTACACACCGGGGCACAAAGAACGAAGCCACCAACCGTTGCAATGGGGCGGCTACATGGCGCCAAGGAGACATTGAAAATGTGTGCCACACTGCGTTTTTGTTGAACTTTCTGAACACATGTTTTGCCAACGCAGATCGTTACATTGACGAATCATCTTTGAGTTTGGACCAGGAGATTTCGAAACGAGCATACCCTGGACAAACGTTCAATTCAGGCGGCAAGAAGTCCTCCAGGATTTGTTTGGCGCCGACCATGCCCACCGTAGCAATCACCTCGTCGGAAACGTCCAGTTGACATTCCCAGTTTCCCGCCTCAGAGGCCTCCCGAATCTGTTGCTGGGCGAACGTACACAGCCCATCGCGGAGGCGGGTGTACTTGCGCTCCGCGGCCTCTTGTGTTGTTCGTTTCAACTCGGCCACGTTGATGCTCATGACTGTCGCAACTACTCTAGGCAATGCCAAAAGCCACTACAGCCGCCGAACGCAACTGCCGGCTTTCACCCTCCTAAAGGATAAACGGTGTATGGTACGCGTGTTGTTTGCGACGGCTTCGTCGGGGTGGACTGTGCGCAACGCAGTCGCCTACCTCAACTTTCACCAACCTTCACCCGCCACACGACCCACTCTGTTGCGTCGATGGTACCAGCAACTCATCCAACGCTGGCACCATGCCCTGCGCCACCGTAACGAAACGGCTCTGCGCGAATGCATCTACGCGTGGAGTTTTTACATTCACCAACAGCGACTTCCAGCCGACATCCACCGTGCCTACCATAATTTTCTGGCCATACCCCAGGCCTTGCGCATTTCCGTGGACGACTTGGCGCAACGCTGTGCATCGCATCCTCATCCGGATGGGTTGGTGTTGACGTTGGGATCGTTGTTGGCTCGGCAGGCCTTAACATCAACCCAGGCGTCCGACCTCACGGCTCAACTGCAAGGTCAGATGGATCACACCGGGTTTCTGTTGGCCTTGCGACGACTTCTGGAAACAGTGGGTGACGCAGGCAGTGTACTCATGAACAGTTTAGACCAGTCCCTTCGTGCCAGCCCTCTACTCAAAGCCTTCATTGCAGGTACGAGTACGCCGAAGCGTTACACGAAAACTCCGGACGACTGACACCCTGGCGTGTCTTGTGTCCCACTTGAACCGCCCCGAGGTCGTAGGCGCCAGCAGGATCTGGCTCCACCGTGTCGTTGATGCGTGCGTCCTCGTCAATGACGTCACACGGCTGGGCAAAGCACGTCTGGCAAATCAGTACGTTGCACTCAAAGCACTTGTACACCGGCTGGAACCCATCGGAATACTTGGCACACAAATTGCAGGAGCCCTTGATGTCACGCAAGTAAAACAAGCGATGCTTGGGGTGCAACGGATGGGCAAACCGTGGGTACCGCGTGGGTACTTGGGCGGCCCGAGCGGTGTCATCGGAATTCATGAAACACGCATAGCATACGTCAAAGTCGCAGTCCAAGCATCCAAATCGCGTGTCCATGTTGGGAATGTTCGCTTTGCACAGGTCACAGTACTTGTGGCGTTGTGAAAACGTCATGTGGAGCGAGTGGTCACCTGGCTGACCAGGCCAATCCAGACTCTCCTCTTGTGGCACCGCGTGCAAGTCGCGGCACACAAAGGACACTGCCGCACTACTCGGTGCAACTTTTGGCGCTGCCGCAGCCATGCTGGCCACCACTTTAAGTGGGACGTTTCCCAATTACAAATGCAAAGACACGTGGGCTTGCGCGAACGAAGTGTACAGTGCACACAAGGGGTCGCGCTCCTCGTGTGGCACACGGCGCACGCAGAATGTCCACGGCACGTCAAGGTGACGTGTTGCCAGTTCCGACTGGGCGGAGCGAACATGAGCCTGTGCATCGGCGTCGCACGTGTAGTAACACAACACCCGCTGCATGGGATGACTGTCGGGATAAGCCACCCCCACCACCGCATACACCCACACCATGGTTTGGGCTATCACAGTACAAATTAAGTTGGCCTTCATTTCGTTTCTGGCTCGTGGGCACACAATGCTTGCAACGTAGCCCAGCCTCCACACAGCGTGCGCGCCACGTACGTCACCACGGCGGGAGAGGCCAAGGGCGGCGTGATGTGGCAGGCTGGAGGCAACGGATAATCCTCGCCACCCACAAACACGGCCTTGTGGAACGGAGAGCCCTCTTTGGTGTCCACGTCACGGAACAGACCGTTCACATCCACCCAGTGCAACGACCGCATCTCCTTGGACTCGGCGAATCCGTCGAGACACGAAAATGCCTCGTCGGGCAACACCACCACAAACGTAGGCGACACCAAAAGCGTGCCCTCGCCCGTGGTTTCATGACGGATCCACGCGTTGTTGCGCAGCCGGGCACGGATGTACTGGCGCAAATCGTACTTGGCAAAGATGTGTCTGGTTTCTTCGTTGAGTTCACGCAAAGCCGTGGCCCAGGGGTCGCGGTTGGCTTGCTCGTCTTCCGTGGCGTCCCCCGCCGGCAAGCCCAGTTTTCCGTCCCATTTGGCCTTCTTGCCACTTTTCTTCAGTGTACCCAGCAAGATGTGGCCCCGGCACAACACGGCCAGGCCTGCGTTGGCATGTGGGATGGGCGTGGCAAACCAAGTTGACGCATCAAAGTCCGAGTTCGGGGCTGCCATGAAGGGAAAGCGCGTGAAGGAGGCGCGACGGTGTGAGTGTGTCGACCCACTACCGTGAGGGCTCGCTTCACACACACACACACACACGGGAACCATTCTGCATCAGCAACAATCCCCACCTCCAGAAGAGTCGCCTGTCCGAAGGGATGTGGACTCACCGGCCCGCTCGCGCTGACGCAAAATGGGTTGGTGTACCGTATGAAAGACACGCAAACAGGACTTGTCACAAAACAAGTAGTCGCGGCACATAAAGGCTCGATTTAACTGGGGAATGTGGGTCCGGCACACGCTGCACACCTGTGGCGCCACGACCAACTGTGCGATCACGTCGGGGTCGGAACTGTTGCCGGCGGCACCAAGAATGGATGACATGCCAACCGGTCGAGCCGAGCCCTCTGGTTGGGATCTTTCACCAACGTGGCTTGAATAAAATCAGACAATTGGTGGTCGCACTGGGTCACGGCCTCCATACGGGGTGACGCCTCGCAGATGTTGTGTTGTGTCCGGCTGTGAGACTCGTCATAGAACGGCACTGCACCCGTGCACAGTTCGTACAACGTGACGCCCATCGACCACACATCGGCTTGTCCAAACAAAGGCTTGGTGTCGGCAGTGAAAAAGCACTCGGGAGCCAGGTAATCCAGGGTGCCACAGTACGTGGGACATTGACCGTCGAAGGTGGCCATGCCAAAGTCACACAGCCGGTAGCATTCGGGTTGGTCCCGTGTTCCAATGCGCAGTACATTGGCGGGCTTGACGTCGTTGTGTTGGACGCCACGCTCGTGCACGGAACGCAGCGTGCGCACCAAGAACTGGGCCACGCCACGCAGGTCCTCCAAGGTCAACGTGCCAAACGTGGGTGGATCCAAAGATCCGTTGCACAGTTCGGTGACCACAAACCCTTCGTTGTACGTGCGCCACGTGTCGTACAGATGCAACACCCCCGGTACGTCTTTGAGTCGCTGCAACGCTTCGACCTCGACGCGAAAGGCCTCGCGCATCTTGGGGCGGGTGAGATTGCGAAAGATTTTCAAGGCACAGAGTTGTCCCGTGTGGCGGTCGTGCACTTGGCTGACTGAACCCTGAGCCCCATCGGCCACTCGTTTCACGACTTTGTACCGGTGCCCTCGGCACAGCACATACATTTACTTAGACGAAAACAAACTCCTGATCCACGTCGTCGTCGCGCCAGGACGCGGCGTAGACGTCGCCGTCGTCGACGTTGGGGCGCGAGGTTACGGCCACTGCACCGTCCATCTCGGCCAGCGACTCATGATCCTTGGCACCCTCACGGCGTCGCAATTCGCGGCTCAACGCCAACACTTGGAAATGCAACTGTTCCAGACTGCGCTGTTGCTGGTCCCACCGGGCGTCGTCGACGTGGGTGGAGGGCGCAGCCCACAGTGGTGCCAATTGCCACAACACTGGACCCGCCACCTTCGAATACCGCCACGCATTCCACAGCAAACTGGACGTCCACAACGATGTCACCAGCAGGGCTACATTCATGGTGTCTGTTGTTGTAACAGTTTACACTTTTCCTTCACGCGTCGCAACTGTGGATTTTGAGTCGCACAGTAGTTTGAGACATTGCGAAACGATACGTGGGCGTAGGCAGACAACAAGTCATGCACGCGACGCATCAGCAGGGTGGCCGGAATGGGTTTGCCACGGCTCGTCCGCCAGTCTTGTTGGCTCCAAGGTTGGAGAAACCGGGTTAACATGTTGTAGGCCAGCAAGTTGTCCAAATGGATGACAAACGGCTCAGCCGTCCACTGTTCGGCACGACCAAATTCCAACAGTCGCAAGACACCTTCCAGGTACAGCACCGCACGGTCGTACCCATTGCGTGTGGCGGTGGACTCCACGGCGCCTTGCGAAGCAAACGCCACGGGCTCGTCGTCGTCTCCGCTCACGCAGACGCAAATCCACTCGTTTCGGGGACTCACTGTGACGGCCCCCTCCCGCGACAGCGCCATGAAATTATTTGACCTTGTACATAACAAATGTTTTCCCACACACGCGCCGCCAATTTGCACTTTGTGCGATCTGTGCCGGCGCTCAATGCCGCACCCGACTTTCAGGCGTTGCACTCTCTGGCGCAACAAATCTTGTCGGGATCCCCGGTGTTTCCGGTGAATGCGACGTATGGCATGCCGGGACACAGCACGCCACAGGCCGAGACGATGTTCACTGCTCTGCCTGTACCACAACTGGTTCCGTTTCAAGACAGTACGTACTTCCCAGCCGATGACATTCCCCAGCGCGGGTTGCCCAATGCTTCCATCGCTGGGATGCCCATTGGACTCATGCGCGGGGCCCAGAAAGACGAGTTGTGCGCCATTTGCCACGATTCGTTCCGAGCCAACCGGTTCAGCCGCCAACTGCCGTGCACGCATGTCTTTCACCCGCATTGCATTGGCGAGTGGCTGTCGCGCAGCACGTTGTGCCCCGTGTGCCGCCACGAACTGGCCAAACGATCGGGCGTTCAGTGACTCCCGCCGTGGAGTCGGTCGTCGCAAGAGCAAATCACGTCCATGGGCCAGCGTTTTGGTGCCCCGGCCCAATCCAAACGCGCCCGTTCGGACGCACGCCAACAGGCCGTGGACCGGGCTGTGAACTTGGTGAGTGGTGACGTGCCACGGGCTTCTGCAGATGCGTCACCGCAGTTGGTGGTGTCGCCGTTCGCCTACGCGGCCATGGACGAGTACATGCGAGGCCTCAAGGTCGAGCAGTTGAAACGTAGTGGCGCCGAGTTCAACAAGGCTGACTTGGTCAGTTTGTTGGCCCGTTTGACCCACGTCCATGACATGCGCGACATGATGCACCTCAACACCTACACGGTGCCTGATTTGCGTGCCGCCATCCGCATCGTCTTGTACGCCAATCCCCAGGAACAAAATCCACCGCCAGCACCACACGTGGTGGCGTTGAGCGCGGTAGATTACTTGCCCTCTGCCCCACCCCCAGCCTATGAGATGGCTGTTTCTGCACCATGACCCAGTGTCATTTGAGAGCATACGCGTGACACGGCACGAAGTAAGACCACTCGAAACAAACCAAGCATGATTGTGGCCTTTTGCAACGTTGCAACGCATCTTCTCTGTGTCATCCGCACATTTTGCCTGCCCCGGTTGCGCGGAGAGGCAGTCAGAGTTTGGAAGGCAGATGACCACCACCTTCAGAGCATGGCCGTGTCGGACGATGACAATGTGTTTGTGGTTGCCAATTGTCGCGTCCTGGTCTTTTCGCCCGACGGTGCCTTGTTGCGCAAGTGGGGCTCGTTCGGCAGCGCTGCGGGGCAGTTTGAGGGCCCATGGGGCATCGCGGTGGCGCCATCGGGCGAGGTGGTGGTTTCTGATTGGGCCGGTCACCGCGTGCAAGTGTTTCGGACGGACGGCACGTTCGTGCGCGCGTGGGGGTCGAACGGTGTCGGCAACGGCCAGTTCAAATTCCCTACGGGCGTGGCGGTGACGCCGTCGGGAGCCGAGGTGATAGTGACCGATGAGTACAACCACCGTGTCCAGGTGTTTCGACTGGCCGACGGTGCGTTCGTGCGCCAGTGGGGCGAGCATGGGTCTGCAGATGGACAATTCAACTATCCTGCTGGTGTGTGCATCACGACACACGGAGAGGTATTGCTGGTGCCTTGTACATCTTGTCTAAAGTGTACCATGCAGGTGGTGATTGCTGACAAGTACAATTATCGTATACAAGTGTTCACACTGGCCGGCACGTTTTTGCGCCAATGGGGCTTTGGCAATTTAGATTCGTATCAATCGAAACTACCAAGCGATGTGGCAGTGCGTGGCAACAAGGTGCTGGTTGCCAACACAAACAACCGCCGTGTGCACGTGCACACCCTCGACGGAATGTTGGTGTGTGCGTGGGAGTGTACCATTGGCGGCCGGTTGGGAGATATGAGTGGACTGGCCGTAACGCGCAAGGGACAAGTTGTGGTAGCCGATTACAGCAAGACGTTTGGCTGTTCGTACGTGCACGTGTTTGAGTAAATCTGGCATGGGTACCGGGAGTTTGTGTGCTTTAACTACGCAGATCAAGTCGTATCTTGAATTGCAGCAAGGGCTACCAAACCACCATTGGGTGGGCAACTCCATTGTATGATTCAACACTGCCGCAGTTGGCGTGGCGTGCCCAAAGCGTTGCGGCTGCATGTGACTGGCTGGTACATTCGTCCGCTTAGATTGGTTTACGAGGTTACGAGCACTACCAGCCGACATTACGGCACGCATATGGCCATCGGACCCCACAACGAGTTGTTCATCACCGTGGGACGCACGCATCGGATTCAAGTGCGCAACGTTGCCGACGGAACCCTAATACGCGAATGGGGCACGTTTGGCTTTGCACCCGGCGAATTGTACATGGTGTCTGGGTTGGCAGCAGCCCGCGTGGACAACCAGACTGTGGTAGCAGTGACTCAATCCAGCGAAAGTGTGTCGCGTGTACAACTGTTTGACGAATGTGGTCAACTGCTTCAATGTTGGAACAGTGACATTGAGCCACGGTGTTTTGCGTTTGTGCCGCCCCATGCCAACGCTGCGGAGTGGTGGGGCTTGGTTGGTGGAACCGCCGGCCGCATCCAAAAATTCAGGCTCTCCGACGGGGTTAAACTTGACCAATGGACTGTCCCTCACATGCCCGACTGTTTGTGTGTCTCGCCCTCATACGACCGTGTCTTCATTTCTAGTTTTTGGGACGGTGTGATTTATTCGGTAGACTTATCCAATGGTGGCTTGTGCACTCGCATGTTTTACAATCAATGTCCGATGGACATGGCCGTGGTGTCTTCGTCCACACTGGTGTTTGTATGCGCTGATACCATACGATTCATTCGTGCTGCCGATGGATTTTTTGTGCGATTGCCGTTTACCAGAAAGTCGTGTAGCACCATTGCAGCATCTTCCGAGGGATATTTATTTGTCTCTGATTCGTTGACTTTGTCCAAGTTTGTGTGGCTTTGAATTCTGGTGTCCCGTCGAGGGGCGCCACAACTACACACAAACCGCACGTCACTCGCCAAGATGGAAATGGACCCATTGATGACTGCGGAGGCGGAGGAGCCACGTGTGTCTGGCTTTGGGTGCATGTACCATTGGATCACTCGACTGTTTGAATGGGTGTTTCCACGTGCGTCAAGGGAGCCACCCAGTCCCTCCTCGTCAGAAGATTGACAACACCAGAACACCAAAATACATGCAGAATCAAATACGCCATCAAGTTACTTGTTTTTGTTTGGCACACACACACACATTTGGTTTCGAATTTGTTCCAAGATGCATTTTGAACCGCTCATGACCGAGGCGAGGGAAGAACCAGAAGATGCACACCAGGCCCACACTGAGTTGGAGCAAGTGTTGCGTGACTTGGGTCGTTTGCAACGCGACTTGAAAGACAACGCAAAACGCGGCTTCAAAGACGACACAAAAGTGGCTGAATTTGAGCGCTTGCAACGGTCTGGGCTGGCCTCGCATGCCGTTGTGGAACGCCACAACCGTGTTTGGCAACAAAAAGTAACTTGGTTGGACACCTGCGTGGTGGCCTGTGCTGTGGTGTGCATGGCAAGTCTCATCGTGGCTGTGACACTGGGCTTGGACTCGTTGGGCTATGCCAATTATTTCTCCTATGAGCCCGACGATCTGGTGGCAGAGCGCAATGCCACGGAAGCCTGGTGTTTTCAGGTCGCGTGCATTGACAACCAGACCTGTGACGCATGGAACCAGTGGATGTTGACGACGGACCGTGCGACGGGTTGGGACCGACGCTGTGGCGTGAGTTGCGGCGGGGTTGCAGCGTGCACGCCAGCCATGCAACTGGACTGTACGGATCAATGCGTGAGTACCTGGAGTCGTCTGGCCTGGGTGGAAAAACACACTGCACCCGATGGCAAGCAACAATACCAACGCGGAGTAGCCACCATAACGTCATGTGCCGTGACGTTTGTGCTCGGTGGCGTGCTACTTTGTTACGTGGCGCCAAAGAAGGACGCCGCACTGCGCCAAGTGTTGGGTGTGGGAGAAACCAATGTCTTGTACCAGTCAGTGGCATCTTTGCAAGAATAAAGGAGTCTAGGAAAGGTCGTGTGTATTAGACGCTGCCACGTAGGCCCCGGGCCATCTGTCCAATCCGAGCCACACACGCTTGCTTGCCCCGGTGATGGCCCAGCATCCAGCCCACCACCAACATTACCACACCGACCAGAATGGCCCAGAACAACACCCAATGGTACACGTCCTTGTTCTGGCACGACACCTGGTCCACGTTGCGGCGAATGCTGCGTGCGTCGGCTTCGGTAAAGTCCACACCAGGCACTTGCGCCTTGCCAAACGACAGCAAGAACCGGTCCATGTACCAGTTGCGAATGCTGGCCACTGCATTGACCTCGCCTCTGACGGTTTTCTTGTCGGCTTTGGTGTGAGGCGACAGCAAGCATTTGACGTAGGCCAACAGGTTGTGGTACGTTTGCTGGGCGTAAGCAGCGCCTGGACCCTGGAAGTAGTTCACCAAATCACTTTCCCGAATCTTGTGCAATTCCTGGGCCAACGTCTTCAAGTCGGCGTTGGGCCGAGCGGCCGCGCGCAACACAGCCTGGCACACAGGACTCGAGGCCTCGCTGGCATTGGACACACATCCTGCGTACAGGTTCTTTTGCAACCATTGGAACATCTGTTGTGACGTGAGGACCGTGCATGGCGCCGCCGACGGAGACGACATCCTCGGACCACTGCTTTGCTTTGGGCCACACACAAAAATCATGGCCCGACAGTGGTGCCCAATTTGGCCATGGTTTCCGCCGTGGACGGGGACGCAGTCAACCCCTGGCGGGTTCGGGGCTCCACCGTTTCCAAGAGAAAATCAATGCCACAGTAGCGCTGGTAATCTGCCAACGAACGTACGGTTCCCAACCCATAGGGCCCAAGTGCCAAGTCTCCCTCTTGCAAGGCTTGCAACCCGAAGAGGTGACGCAGCCGGCGGTAACCCTTGTGTTCCAACGCCTGGCGGTGCCGGTGCACCTTGCCGGTGCCGCCAAATTGCTCCCAAAAGGTAGGACGTTGCCGTTTCCACATGTGGCGTACCAACATGTCGGTGGGTCCAAACAGGTCATACCCGTGAGTGTACAGCCGTGCAGCCATAGCAATCTCTTCACCCAGAAACACATAGGGACAGTGTGGATCGTACGGCACGCGACGCATCATGTCGGCCTCGGCAAAGGAAAAGCACGCCCCCCAAAACAGACTGGGCAGTGGCTGTGCTGGACGGTGTTTGCACAATGGACCTTCCACCTCGGGCAATCCAGTGCGCTTGTTGAATTGTTTGAAACGGAGGAACGACGGTGGTTGCAAGGCAGTGCCGAAGGACGACGCCTTGTTTGAGGATCGGCTCTGAAAGTTGTCGGGGTACATGGTCAGGACGGGGCGCGGCGAGGGGCACTGCCGCAACGTGTCAATGGCACGCACATCCCAACCTGGTGTGAACAAGGTGTGACTGTCCACAATGAGGTAGTAACGCTCGCCCCGGTACAAATGCTGTTCGATCAAACTCCGGGCAAACATGGGACCTTGGGCTTGTCCGGCGTCCACGGCATACACTCGGATTTGGTCATGGTAATCTCCGCTGCCGCGAGATTGGGCCAGCCGCAGATACCCTTGCATGGTATCCACGTCCACGGGATAGTTTTGCTGGCAAACCCCGATGTACACCCGCAAGGGACAATGGGCCTTTTCCAAACAGTCAAACACAGTGAGATGGCATTCTGGATCCCGATACGAGGCCACCGAAACAAAGATGGTGTCGTCTGGCGACACGGTGCGGCAGGCCACTTGTTTGGCCAAGCCCGCGGCGGTGCGCAATTTCTTTTGTTGACGCTTTCTCCACAGGCACGAGGTGGCAAACACAACAGTGATGAAAAGGATGAGTGAAATCTTCCACATCCAGCCCCGGAACAAACTGGCCCGTGAGGGCAGTGCAAACCGCATCGTCACTTTACTACTACAACCCACGGTCTTTTGGCCAACACAAACACACCCACCGCCAGTACTGCACACGAGAGTCCCAAGACACCCAGCGTTGACCACCACGCCGACCGGTCGTAACGGGTGGTGATCCGCGATGCAGCGCGTGTGCCATCCTTCGCCTGTGCCGTACGCACGGCGCTCAACACAGGATTCACGCACCCCGACAAGCATTGGTCGTACGTTTGGCTTTTCCGGGCCAGTGTGGGAGTGTGGGCCAATGCACATTGGTACAAGGGCGGCCCCGAACATTCAAACGATGGCACGGTGCATTGGGTGGTGCACAAGTCAGCCGTGTGAAACACGCGATGCCCTACGTCGTCGCGGCACTCCAACTCGTTCAGCCCTTCGCGTGTGTACTCACAGGTCAACATGGCGTGGCTCACAGCCGAACCTTCGAGAAAATGACACTGGCCTGCTCTGGGATTGATGCACACGTGGATGGGAAACGTGGGCACCAGCATCCATTGGTCGCGAGCACTGTTCATTACAGGAGCAGACCGAGTCACGATCCACGTTTGGCTGTCGTCCAAACCCACCACCGCATCGTGCGCCCGCAGGGCCAAGTGCACGGGCAAGCCATAATGCAATTGCCAGTCTTGGCGTTGTACTTGCGCCGTGGAGGCCGGACTCCACGTCCACTGCGTAGACAATGGGGCATCCGTGGCCTTGGTCAAGGTCAAGGGCTGTGGCGGTCCATTGGGCAGCCCCGCCACCGAGCCTTGCACCAGTAAATCACCGGCTACCCCCCACGTGATGGCATCCGAAGTGGAAAGGTCACCCTGGGTATGACTGGAGAATACTACTGGCTGCAACGAATCTCGGTCACTGACCGCAGGAATGTGCCACACTCCTTGGTGCTGTTTGGGTTGGCCCCAAAACAGCCCAGTAGACACATGTCGTATCAAACACACTGCACCATTGGACACGTTCCACGAAGGCATGGGTTTGTTGTTTACGGTCTACAAAAAGCAGTATCCAGAAGAATGGGCAAACCGGCGTTGGCCGGCTGCCGGCGTCGAAAGCGCAGACTGCGCCGGCATGCGCGGTGTCGGAGGCAGGCCCGGTTCCAGCACCGGTTGGCTATGTGTCAATATCGATTGGCAAAAACGATTGACATGCTGTGCCAAAGTGTGCAACGTCGCCACGGCGAAGACCGGTGCGCCTCCCCCTACGACAACATTGGGGGAGGTGAATGGCAATGCAACACACAAGTGTCCTGCCACGTACACGACAACCACATTCTCTCTGTGGTGTATGTGCGCAACCCGCGCGACGTGGATCTGATGGTGTATTACCAAGATGGAAAACGGTGTTGGTACACCATCCTTTAGTTACGAGACGGGATTGCCATCGTGTGGCGGCAATGACAGTCAAAGGCACACAAAAAACATGAATTGTGGAGACAGCATGTGGCGTGCCACCACTGCACCATCACACAGTCGAAACACCGACAGACCATACCCATGTGTGAAAACCACTTGATTGTCGATGACTTGCACGTCTTCGCGCAACACACTGACATTGAGGTTTTGGTCCACTGTTTCAGGCAACCAAGTGACCCCCTCCGACGTAGCCTGTGCCAGGCACCGCACCCACGTGTCGTGGATTACGTACACCCACGAGTTTTGATCAATGGCGATGTTGACATCGCGCGGTACATGAAGGCCGTGACGCACTCCCAACAGTGTTCCGGTCCACGAAAAGACATACATCCGTTGCTGAGTGTCGCACACAAAGATGTGGTCCCAGGCATCCAGGGCCAGCCCTGTTGAGAATTCCACAGCCGGCGTGTTCCATTGATGCAAACACCTACCGTCACGCAATGACAGCACCATGATTTTGAAACGAAACAGCACCACAATGCATTGGCGCGCAGCGGCCACGGCAAAATTGACACAGATGCACACGGTGGTAAAAGTGAGGCGCTTGGTCCACCGAACCAAATCCAACACGTGGAACGTGTTCCCAGTGCAAACCACCAACTCGGACGATGTACACCGGGATCGTGCTTGGTTTTGGTGCCCCAACCCCAACGACTGGGCGATTGTGAACCTCGGGGCCAAGAATGCGATGCACAGTTTAACTAGGTGGCCTGGCACTCGGCACCAAAGATGGCACAGGTGGGTACGTGACCGTTTCGGTTGCAACACCTTCAAGGCCGACCACGGTTGTTCAGTTCGCGCGAGACATCGGCTTCCCATTCGTTAAACCAGCCTTGCACGTCGGCGTCGTGCACACGTCGTGCCGGTTGGACCAGCACTTCGGCACGAGGGTCAACGTTCCGCTGGTATCTCTGGCTAACCCGGCGCAACTGAAAGTTTGACACTCGAAAGCGCGTGAACGGGTCCACGGCCGGTTGCCCCCCACGAATGAGTTGCCGGAAGTACACGTACAGCGCTTGCAACGAGTAGCACCGCAGTTTGCCGTTGACGCGCACGCGAATCAAAAGATCTGACGGATCCGGCACTTCCATGGAAAACGGTTCCACGTCGTGACATCGTTCTGCAAAGTCCACCGGGCAAAGCCCACCAGGATCCGGCACGCCCGTGTCTTCCTCCACACACCACTCGGACATCCGACGCGCCTCTGCCATTTGTTTCCAGTACCTTCGAAGTTGTGTGTGGCATGACGAAAACTGTGCCGCAGGCTTGGTGTCGCGTGCCGGCTCACATCCAACAGGCCATAACTGCGTGCAAATCGCGGTTGGTGTGGCTGCCACTCGAATTGGATTGGGACCATAGATGTGTGATTCGAACCCACAAAACACGGACGTACATCATGTCCAGGGACGGTCTCGTGATAGAAGACAGAACCAAACGGGAACTGCAATGGCTCAACTGTTGCAAGATGTATGCCATGTGTGTCACCCAACGCCATGTGATTACGTTGCAACGCACCACGGATGGCCAACGGCTCGGCCCAGACCTTTCAGACATGCAAGGGGTGTTTGCGTTGCGCCATCTGGAAGACGGGGCAGTGCGTGAGTTTTCACCCTTGCGCATTTGGAACGCACATTGTGCTTGCGACATGGATGCGACGGACACGCATCTCTTTGTAATCATGCGATATCCAGTGTCAACAAGTCCTGAACTTCTGGTCATAGATCTGGAGACGTGGCAGGCCAGGCCCACCCATCACGCGTGGAACGATGCGGCGACCCGAGGCTTTCAAACGTCGCAGTCGCCTGTGGCAGTGCGGGTAACACCCGAGTGTGTACTGATTATGGACGCGAACAAGATCAACGTGTTTGATCACGGTGGAGTTTTTCAGCGTGTCTTGTACACGTCAGGCGAGTTCAACATGCATGCTATGGCGTTGGGGCCCAATCACGAGGTTGTGATTTTGCAAAGGTTTGAGGTTCAGCCCAAACATTTCCTAGATATCACTCCGTTTTACGGATCGAAGGGCTTCATGGGTGTTGCCGTGCGCCTGCAAGACGGCGCCTTTTTGAGTCAACACTCCGGCCGCAAGTTTGGTGCCTTGTGCACGCATGTGTGCGTGGTGGCAGACAAAATTCATTCATGGTGAACGTTTGAGGCGTTCACGCGTACAACAACCAAGTCATGGGCGCATTGAAGGCACTCACAGTAAAGTTGACTGGTGCCGTGGTGTACGTTTCGTACCCATTGGACACGTAGGTGGTGGTGATGTCGACCCGCACCGACACGGTGTAACTTTGTATGTACGCCAAGGATCGGTCGGTGTGGTTTTGCGAGTCCATGTTCAGCGTCACCGGCACGTTTTCGTCGGGAATGGGCACACACAGTGTTTGCCGCGAACGGTTGTCCAGGCTGCCCAAGTTGACGTACAGCGTCACAAAGTACGTGCCGGAACCTCCCGACGTGCGGGTCACTGTCACCGACGCGGGCAAATCCACGTACTGTGCCAAAAGGTAGGGCGAAAAGTCCGCCAAAAAGGAGATGACCATGGCAAAGGTGTTGGGTTGGACGACACTGTCTTGCACTGTCCGAATGACTTGTGCCAGTGGCGGTTGAACCACATTGAGATTGGTAGGCCAAATCAAGCCCAACGTTCCATTGGTGCCCGACACCGGCGCAATCAATTCCAAGATGAACGGTGGGTCCAGTACAGTGGGTGTGGTGTACTGCGACAGCACCATCGCTGTGGCTGGGACCGCGCCAGAAAGGTCAGACAACGTGGCAAACGCCAGGCTCAGCAACCCACCCGGATGGTCAAAGTACAAGAACGGACTCTGGCGCTGCGAGAACGGACAATACGTGGCTACCCCATCCAAAATGTAGGTCAAGGCCGGTGAGCCGCCTGGGCCATCCTGGTCCGACAGCGACAAATTGAGGATGTAGCGTCCGGCGGGAATGTTTTGCACGAAGAACGACAGCGACTGGTTGGGACCCAAGCCGTAGGACGAATACGACTGTACGTATTGGGCCACAAAGGCTGGAGGAACGGCCAAACTTTGCAAGTAACCAAACGAGCCATTGATCGGCATGGGAAAGGTGTTCAAGAACAATTGGCTGCCGTCGAGGTAAATGCTGGAGAAACGGCCGTCGTCCGTAGCCAGCACGCTGTTGCCTTCCAAGGTTCCATCGTTGGCTTTGATGTCCTGCGCCGTGCTCATGGTACCACCAGCATCAATGGTGCCCTGTGACGCCACGGTACTGCCCGAAACATCGCCTCCAGCGTTGACACTTTGGTTGGCACTCAACGAATTGCCCGCAGCCACGTTGTTGCGCACAATCAAATTGTTCTGGGCGATGATGTCTTGCACTGCCAACCGGGCCAAATTCATCACCGTGGCCGACAAGTTGTTTTGCACCGACATGTTGCTGTACGCAGCATCCTTGCCACCAGCCAGTCCAAACATGTGCACCGACCTTTGTTTCTAATCCTGACAATCTTATTGTGCCGGCATTGGTGTTACCACCTAATTTCTTTGGATGCCCAAAGGTAAACGTCACCATGTCGTTTGGCTTGGTGCCTTCGGACCTGGCTACGTCCAACGCCCGCGTGGCCCAGAATCTGGTGGCTACCAACGCACGCTTCGGCAGCCTGACGGCCACCGATTTCCTCACGGATCGCATAACCACTGCCGTAGTGGACACAGACACACTCAATGCGACTGACGTTTCCGCCACCGATGCCACCGTCACCAACCTCACCGCCACGGACATCAAGACCGACACGGAAACCGTGACCACATTGGATGCCACCACGGTCAATGCCGGTGACGTCACGGCCTCGGGCACGGTGACTGCCACCACGGCCACGGTCACCAACTTGACTGCGGCAGTCATTCACGCCGGAAATTTGATTGCCACGGGCACCGTGGGAGCCAACCGATTGGAAGCAGTGGAATTTCCGCAGAACATGGTGGGATCGGTGCGCTTGACTGGTGCCAACGTCAACCCCACCAACTACTTCACCGTGCCCATCCAAATGGTCGTCAACAACACCGATGTGAACCTGCCCGACCAAACGTTTGGCACGCTGTACTTGCCACAGGCCATCACCGTGGTGGCGTTTGAAGGCAGCAGCGCCAGCGCTCCAGCATTGGCCGTCACGGCTACGCTGGTGTACGTGGCCGACCCGGCCGTGGCGGGCTCGCCGACGGCGGTGTTTCCGTCCAGCACCGTAACCAACGCCACTTGGTCGCGCACGGGCTCGGTCACCGTCCCCGCGGGACAGTATCTCTCGGTACGTTTCGAAGCGCTGACCAATGCGGCGGTCACGTACAATTCGTGGACCATCAAGTACTACTTGGCGTAGTGCTGTGACGCGAATAATACACTGCAACATTCAAAGTGCCATGTCGTTCGGCTTGGTGGCCTCGGATCTCGCCGCATCCAATGCGCGTGTGGCACAAACTGTGGTGGGAACCGACGCTCGGTTTGGCACCCTTACGGCTGCGGAGTTGTTGACAGATCGTGTCACTGCGGCCACCGTTGACACCAGTGTCCTCACGACCACGGATCTTGTGGCCGCCAACGTTGACCTCGGCACTCTCACGGCCACCGATGTCCAAACCGACACCGAGACCGTGGACACGCTAACCGCCACCACCGTCCATGCCACCACAGTGGATGCCACGGGCACGCTGTTGGTTCCGACACTGGGAGTGACTGCAGCCAACGGAACCACGATCAACGCCACGACGGTCACTGTGGACGACACAGTGGATGCCAACCGCTTGGAAGCCGTGGTGTTTCGCCAGACTATGCTGGGCAGTCTGCGATCCACCGGTGAGGGCAAGTCGTCGGTGGATATTTACGTGGCACCCATCCAGTTGAGCATCTTGAGCGTGGATTCCAACCCACCCAATCTAGGCACCAATGCCACCTTGTACCTGTCGCGCAGCGTGAACATCCTTTCGTTTGCGGGCCGGAGCGCCAGTGTGACCACGCCCGTGGCGGTCACTGTCACGTTGGTGTACGCGGCCACTCCAGCCGGTGTGGCCACGGGCTCAACCGTGTTTTTGCCGCAGACGGTGACCAATGCAGCGTGGTCGGTGACGGGCAACGTGACCATTCCGGCTGGCAATTACTTGTCGGTGCGCTACACCTCCGGATCCACCTCGTTCACGACGTACAACTCGTGGGTGATTCAGTACTACGCGACTTAAAAGCCTTGACCCATAAAAATGACACTGTCAAAATCAAACTCTAGCATGGCCACCGGATTGGTCCCCTCGGACACGGCAGTCTCCAATGCCCGCGTGAGCCAACTCATAACCGCGGGCACCGCACGCTTCGGCACGCTGAATGGAGACGCTCTGGACGTGGACCAAGTAATTGCCAATAACATCGACACGACGCTGTGCCAAACCGACACGGTCAACGCCCTGACGACCACGGTGACTACACTCCATGCCACCGACGTGCAAACCGACACCGAAACGGTGGGCACACTGACCGCCACGGCCCTCACCACGGATGCCCTCAACGCCAGTGGAACTGTGGACGCTACCACAGTCAACGCTGTGGACCTCACCGTCACGGGCACTTTGATTGCCTCTGCGTTCTCCACCGCGTTTGTGGGCATGCTCAAGAACACTGGTGACGGCAACGCGTTTGATTTTTACGTCGCGCCCAATGTGTTGCTGTTTGCCGACGGATCGGGCCAACCGAGCACACAGCCCCAGGCCACGTTCTTTTTGCCCACCAGCATCACCATCACTTCGTTTAGTGGCACCAGCGTAGGGGCAGTGTTCATGACCTTCAACTTGGTGTACGGCAGCACACAAGTCACGGTCACCACCCCGGTGTTTGCTCCCAGCACAGTCAACAACGACTCGTTTGCGCACACTGGATCGGTCACTCTTCCGGCCAACAGTTTCCTGTCGGTGCAATTCACAGGCCTGGGCAATGCCAACTTGACCTACAATTCGTGGTCCATTGGCTACCATTGAACCATGCCAAAAATCGACCACACAAGACCAAACGTACCTGGCAAGATGTCGTTGGGGTTGGTTCCTTCCGATATGGCCATATCCAACGCCCGCGTGGCGCAAACTTTGGTCGCCACCAAGGCACGCTTCGGCGTGGCTGTGGCAACGCAGGCCAGTACCACGCAATTGGTGGCGGCTCAAGTGGACAGTGCGGTACTGCACACCGACGAAGTGGTAGCCACGGACCTCAACGTGTCCGGTACGTTGGCAGCCAGCGACGTGGTTGCAGACACCGAAACAGTCACCACACTGGATGCTACTTTGGTGGAGGCTGGAGACGTCACCACGTCCGCCACGTCCCTCACCACCCTCAATGCCACCGACGTCACCGTAACAGGTACCATAACAGCCGCGGCACTGACGCAGGCCTTTGAAGGCATGTTGTTCATGGCTGGCGACGACACCGACTTTGCGTATTGGATCAGCCCCATCGTGGTGGGCTATGGCGATGTGGGTGAACACGCCAGCACTGACGAGTTGCCATTTGGTGTGTTCTTTTTGCCCCGGGACATCACCATCACGTCATTTCGTGGCAACAGCATTTGCATCACGGATGCTGTTCCCATGACGTTTAGCCTGGTGTATGGCAGCGACATAAATGACGTCACGACCTTGGTTTTCCCAGCCAGCACGGTGACCAACGACTCCTTTGTGCACACCGGGTCGGTCAACATCCCGGCCGGCAGTTTCTTGTCTGTGTACTTCAGCGGGCCCGGCAACGCCGTAGAGACCTACAACTCTTGGGTCGTGCACTACCATTAAAATGTGGCGAAGACAACAAAACCCGGCGGATGTCTCTGGGCTTTGTCTCCTCTGACTTGGCCACCTCCAATGCTCGCGTCAGCCAAATTCTGACAGCGGGTACAGCACGTGTGGGCACATTGAGTGCCGGTTCAGTCGACGTAGATCAATTGGTCACAGATGCCGTGGACGCGAGTGTGTGCAATGTAGATGCGTTGGATGCCCTGACAGCCACAGTCACCACACTCAACGCCACTGACGTGCAAACCGACACGGAGACGGTGGGCACGTTGACCGCCACCACGCTCAACACAACCGATCTCAACGTCAGTGAAACCTTAACCGCAGGCACGGTGGAGGCCGTGGACGTCAATGTCAGTGGCACACTCATCGGACCGCTTCCGAAAACTTTTGTGGGCATGCTCCGCAACACCGGCGACGGCGATCCATTTGACTTGTATGTGGTACCCAACGACAGCATTTCCCTGGATGGGGCTGTTCAGGCCAGCACCGACAATCAAGGCACGTTTTGTGTTCCTATAGACATCACCATCACCTCGTTTGAAGGCAACAGCACGGGGGGAGTGCCTATGACGTTCAATTTGTTGTATGGCACTGCCGACAACAACGTCACGACCCCGGTGTTTCCGGCTTCCACAGTCACCGATGCCACGTTCTCGCAAACTGGATCGGTCGAGGTGCAAGCGCGGAGTTTCCTGTCGGTTCAGTTTTCAGGCGATGGCAACGCAGACCAAACCTACAATTCATGGGTCATCACGTATCACTGAATGTACTTGTCAAAAAATCGGCCTGTCATTTCAAAGTCAGTTGCTGTCATGTCGCTCGGACTGGTCCCTTCAGACATTGCCACTTCCAATGCCCGCGTGGCACAAAATTTGGTGGCGACCAACGCACGCTTTGGCACGTTGACCACCACCGATTTGGTCACGGACCGCGTCACGACCGCCGTGGTGGACACGAGTATTTTGAACGCCACCGAAGTGGTCGCCACCACTGAGACTGTGGGCACCTTGACTGCGGACAGTGCTGACGTGGGGTCTCTCACCGCCGGAACGCTGACTTGCACGGGCAACGCCACGGTCTCCGGCGGTATGATCGTGAACGGCAATTCCGCGGTGGCAGGTGAATTGCACGTGATTGGTCCAGGTACGTTTGACGGCACCATCACCGCCGAGGGGTTTCCGCACACTTTGACTGGACAGTACAATGCCGTCAGCGACGGCAAGACGGCCCTGTTTGATTACTATGTCAACCCTGGGTTCATGGATTTCAACGATGCTGTCGCCAACACAACTGCTGGACAACATGCCGTCTGGTGCGTACCCCGTGACATCACCGTCACCAAAGTGGAAGCGCGAAGCACCAGTGTGGGTACTGGAATTTCGGTGACATTTGGTCTGGTCTATGGCGCTGATTTAGGCGCGGTAACAACCCCGGTTTTCAGTGCGGGCATTTGCAACAACAGCGGTTATGTTCGCACTGGATCCACTGCCGTTCCGGCGGGAAGTTTCTTGTCGATGTACTTCTCGGGTGTCAACACGGCTGGCACCACGTACAACTCATGGATCGTCACGTATTACTAAACAGGCCGACTGTGCGTTGCCGAATGCCCAACTTGGAATACACGGCATACGCGATGTCATTCGTTTGAATGCATCACATTCGTCTCAGAATGCACTTCATTTCGCTTTGAATACATGGCATTCCTTCTTGAACACAATGTATTCTGATTCTGAATGCCTGACGGTTCTCTCTGAAACACACGGCATTCGAAACAAGAATACCGGGCATTCTCGTTAAACCCAGAATTTCTGCAAGCACACAACGAAGTGCCTCGATCTTGAGTGTCAAAACTTGCTGCTTCATTTGACGTTGGCTCATGGATGCACACGCCTGGCGGCGTGTACCCCATGTGTTGATCCGCAATTCAGTTCAACCGTTTCTGTCCTCGGTTCGCTCTTACACGTCCCTGGTGGTAGAGGGCCATGTCTTCCATGCTTGTTGCTCCGACCTAGAAGTGTTCGCTACGGTGTTGGATGGTGTTGAGGTGTATCGACTCTCAGACGGAATGCAAGTGCGACGGTGGGGACGTTCTGATTTGGTGGAATTGTCTTGGTATCCTTCGTGTATCACTGTGGCGTGCACGGGTGATGACACCACCGACGTCATCGTGACGGAGAAGACTGGCGATGAAATTTTTGAATTCGACCGGTGGGGGCGCCTGCAGTCTGTGTGGCGGTGCAAGTACAGCCGCATTTCCAGCCTGGCGGTGGTTCACGCCCGCGATCCGGAACAGGCTGCATTGGTCTTGGTCGTCGAAAAAAATACGCAAGCCGTGGTGTGGGTGCGTCGCAAGGACCATGCCTACCTGCAAGAGTTCTCCTTGGTTACCAGCACCGCGCTGTTGTGTGTCAGTCCCAGCGAAAGAGTTTTTGTGGTCGACGGCTGGAAGATGCACATGTTTGAATTGTCGTGGGATACGAACTGCCCCACCGTGGTACCGTTTGAGTATCTACAACGGTCCACCAATTTCCTGGAGAGCGCCTGGTGGCGGCGACCCCACGAATTGGTGGTGTTGGACGAAACCGAGGGCACCATCACCACTGTACGTGCAAGTGACGGCGCCCTC
>CAZLQR010000009.1:0-22601 GCA_964561915.1 uncultured Gammaproteobacteria bacterium
ATGGGTATTTATTGTGTATGAGAACCGCATATTTTACGCATTCCGAAGGAGCAGGACAATATACGATTTTTGATAAGAATATATATTTCGCATTCCGAAGGAGCACAATATATTTGGTGTTTGACGGGAGGATATTTTATATAATAGAGATCGATGAAGATACTGATTACCGGAGCCGGGGGGTATATCGGCTCCGTTACGACCGACGTGTTCCTCCGGAAGGGGTATGAAGTCATTGCGGTGGACAACTTCTCCCAGGGGTTCCGCCAACCGCTTGAGATACTCAAGAAGAAGTATGGGGATGACAAACTGTCAATCCACGAGGCGGATCTCGTGGATGACGGCGCGGCGGCGGCACTTGACCGATATGAAATCGATGCGGTCGTGCACTTCGCCGCGCTTCTCAATGTCGGTGAGAGCATGGAGATCCCACACAAATATTTCACCAACAACGTGATTGGCACGCAAAAGCTCCTGCACGCGCTGATAGACCGCGGCATCAAGCGGTTTATTTTTTCCTCAAGCTGTACGGTCTACGGCGATATCAAGAATCCCCCGGTCGACGAGACATTCCCGATACAGCCGGCGTCCAGTGCGTATGGCGCGACGAAACAGATATGCGAGCAGATCCTCAAATGGTACGGCGATCTGGACAAATTACAGTATATTTCACTCCGTTATTTCAATGTGTGCGGTGCGAGCGATGACGGGACACTCGGGGATGCGAAGAAGGAGACATTCGGCCTCATGCAGAATGCGGTCAAAGGGGCGCTCGGATTGCACGAATTCCAGTTTAACTATCAAAACGTCGATACGCTGGACGGGAGCCCGGTCCGTGATTTCATCAATGTCGTCGACCTTGCCGACGCGCATGTCGCTGCATATGAATATCTGAAAAAAGAACAGAAATCAGACATATTCAATCTCGGCACCGGTACAGGCAACAGCGTCCTTGAGATCGTCAATGAGATCAAACGCGTACTGCACGTCGATTTCCCGGTGCACGAGGCGAAGATGCGCCGGACGGGAGAGATCGCGCGCATCTTCGCCGACTTTTCTAAGGCAAAACAACTACTGAACTGGCAGCCTACCCGCTCGCTCGAACAGAGCATCACCTCGCTCGCCAATTTTTACAGGGCACATCCACACGGATGGGATTAACGCAGAAGATTGAGGAACGATTCGACGACTGAGAGGACGAATGCGAATACGAGTGCGGTGAGGAATCCTTCGACCTTGAATCCCGGCACGATCCTGTCAACGAACAAGATAAGAATCGCATTGATGACGAATGTAAAAAGACCAAGCGTCAGAATGTTGATCGGTAATGTGAGGATCAGCAGGATCGGCTTGACGAACGCATTCATGATGCCGATGAAGATACCGACGACGATCGCGTTCCAGAAATTATTGACCGTCACCCCCGGCAATATGTAAGATGCGGCAAAAACCGCAATCCCTTTCACGAGTATATTCACCAGAATTTCCATACACCCATGATACTCTATTACAATACTATTTGCTATAATAACTCTTAATGTCGATTGCATCAGTCATCCTCGCAGCGGGACGCGGTACACGGCTTAATTCCACGACGCATAACAAAGTAAGTCTCATGTTTCACGGCAAGCCGATCATCCAATATGCCGTGGAGGCGGTACAGGATATTGCGGATCCGACGGTGATCGTCGTCGGCGCATATGCGGATACCGTCAAAAATGCACTAAGCAAATATCCGCATATTGTATATGCGCACCAGGAAGATCAGCGCGGCACCGGTGATGCGCTCCGCATCGGATGTGCCGCGCTCAGAGAGAAAAAGCCGTCATATATCCTTGTCGGGTATGGTGACCACATGATGTTCTATACTCCGGAACGCATTAAGGAATTCGTTACATTTCATAAGCAGGAGAAAGCATCTATCAGTCTCCTCACCACCCACCATGATAATCCGCATTTGCTCGCGTGGGCACGAATCATCCGCGACGGCAGCGGTCATATTATCAAAATTGTCGAGCAGAAGGATGCATCTACCGAAGAGCTGAATGTAACGGAGATAAATCCCGGATTTTACTGCTTTGACTATTCATTCCTGGAAGGAGCGCTCCCCCTCATCGTACCGTCCGGCGTGACCAACGAATATTATCTGACGGATCTGATCAGGATTGCGCAGGAACAAGGCAAAACAATTGCCGGTATGCCGATACCGTTTGAAGAAGTCGGTATCGGCATCAACCGTCCCGAAGAGCTTACCGAGAGTCAGGCTTTATTCAAAAACGTCCGTAAGACCTGACAGCTGGTATAATATATTCTGATCACATTCTTTCACATTGCGGGATTAGTTAAATGGTATAACATCAGTTTTCCAAACTGATATCGCGGGTCCGATTCCCGCATCCCGCTCCAATCACTTCTTGTTTCAAATTATTATTCATTTTCTTTAAATGACAAAAGTTTCAAAAGCTGAAGCAATTCTTCATAACAGGGTTGGAGTCAACGGACGGTATTACCAATTACCCAATGTAAACGGTGGATTAACGGTTTCTTATGCTACATTTACGGGTGAACACGGTGAGCGGACAATCGGAGATCAGGCAAGGATTTACTACATATTAAGAGGAAAAGCGAAATTTGAGGTAAACAATGAAATTATTGAAGCATCGGAGAATGATGTGGTTGCGATTCCCTCTTTTGGAACATACAATATGTGGCCGATTAGTGACTCAGTAAAGGTCATTCTATTCATGGAATTTCTTGATTTTGAAAAACTAAAAAAATAACGACTCAACTTCTTTATGTCATATATAAAAGCCATTGAATATTTCAGAAAGCGTGATCCGGTATTGTATTCCGTGGCGGTTAGAATAGAGCCGTTGAAGGAATTAACGCCTGCGGATAAAACGGCATATTTTGAAGAATTGTGCGAGTCGATTGTATCGCAGCAGCTGTCGATAAAAGCTGCGGATACGATATGGGCGCGGGTACTGGATTTATTCCCGCGCCGCAAGGTAACGCCAAAAAAAGTACTTAGCATTGATGACGAAACGTACCGGAAGTGCGGCGTATCGTATGCAAAAATCCGGTATATGAAAGATCTTGCTGGGCATACGGCTGAGGGTTCCGTGAAATTTATGGAATTCCCCACTCTCAGCGATGAAGAAATTTATAATGAATTGATCAGGGTTAAGGGAATCGGTCCTTGGACGGTGGAGATGTTCCTTATGTTCACGATGGCGAAAGCCGATATCTTCTCCCCCGGTGATCTGGGCTTAAAGAATGCAATGAAAAAACTTCGGGGTCTCAAAAAACCATCCGCGTGGTCACCGTATCGATCATATGCATGCAGAATTCTCTGGAAAAGTCTGGAGCTGGCTGATCAGTAGATAAGCGAACCGGTAAGAACTGTAATTTGCACAAGAAACATGGCAATATTGGTGAATAATATCGGCCTTTCCTTGTGGACAAAACCATAGATGATCCAGATTGTCGATCCGCACGCATATCCCAGCCATGTGATGGAGGAAATACCGGCTGCATTTTTTTGACCCCAAATGAGGAGAATCTGTGGAATTGTGATGATCGGTCCGATTGATGCACCTGTATAAACCAACATATCGAGAAACCTATACCCTGGTTTTTTCGAAGGATACGGTTGGTTGGTTTTCCTTAATTTCCTTTTATGAATATGATGGAGCGTCTGCATGAGAATGTGTATATACTATACCATATGGTGGGGTGGTTCATGGGATTTGACCAGTCGTTGTGGTTGGATGAGGCGACGACCGCACAGGTCGTCGCCCGTTATACGATACCGCAGATTTTCTCGCAGTTCTCCCCTACCGACTTCCATCCGCCGTTTTACTATTTTTTCATGGATGTATGGACGTCCGTATTCGGGTATTCGGAGGTTGCACTCCGTATGCCTTCGTTTATTTTTGCGGTTCTTGCCGGTGTGACGGTATATAAAATAGTCGAAATGAGGGGGGATGCGGCCGCGGCCCGCTGGGCCGCGGCACTTTTCCTCTTCAATCCGCTCATCGTCTATTACGCGCAAGAGGCACGGATGTACATGCTTGCGGTGCTTCTCGTAACGCTTATATACTACGGCACGATCCGGATACTCACACATCAACGCAATGTAGTAAGACTCATTTTCGTCACGATTCTCATAGCGTTGGCGCTGATGACGTTTTACGGTACAGTCTTTTTCATAGCCGCACTTTATGGATATGTGCTTCTTAAGAAGAGATGGAGAGTAGCCGTGCAGCTTATGGGCGGGCCGATCATCGCGTTGGCATTGATCGGTCCGCTCTTCGCGGAGCAATTGCGCAATTCCGGCGAACAGCTCGGTGTCGTGGCGAACTGGGCTTCGGTGCTGGGCACGGCATCACTCAAGAATCTTATCCTGTTCCCAATCAAGTTTGCGGCAGGGAGGATCAGCTGGGAACCTAAGAGTGCATATTATGCGATTGTTGGATTGTGGACGCTTTTCGTGTTCGGCACACTTGCCAGGTATATCCACGACAACTACCGGAAACGGAAACGTGATATCAGGACGCCGGTCTATTTTTTTGTCATACCCGTGATCCTTGGGATACTTTTCAGCTTTTACAAACCGCTTCTTCAGTATTTCCGGTTCATTTATGTCATTCCGTTCATGTGTATTTTGTTGGCAGCCGCAGCAGCGCGGAGTGCCTGGCTGCGCCGCGCATACCTTATCGGTTTTTTTATATTTTCATGCATGTATATGTTGAATCCGGCGTTTCATCGGGAAGACTGGAAGTCGCTCGTCAATCAGCTCCCGCGGATCGGCACCGTCTATATGATCCCCTCTTCCGCCGATCCGCTTCTATACTACAATCCCCTTCTCACCGTTGCTGATATCCGCACTGCACAACCCCGCACGGAAGGGATATATGTCGTCCCGTACACGACGGAAATATACGGATTTGATTATGAGACGTACCTTACGGAGCGCGGGTATACGAAAATCCGGATCGTGACAGTGCGGGGACTGACGGCAGAGTTATGGTCGCGCAAAAAACGCTTTGCAGAATCCTGACAGATTGCGTAATCTCTCAAGAACGATATCTTTGCCGTAGCGGCGAAGATCCTCGCGAGTCCAGTGGCGTTGAATCAGGAAAATCCAATTGCGCAGGTCCCACCATGCTTTCCGAATCGGCATCCGCTTCGACGTCCTGTGTCCGTAATGATACACGCGCGCTTTCCTGCACAGTCCGAATTTCAGATCCGTTTTCTTGATCCGGAGGAACATATCGACATCTTCAAGGTATGCAAAATAACGCTCGTCAAATCCCTTGAGATATACAAACGCCGGAGCGTGCATGATAAGAGCAGCCGCCGTGAGACCGTCAATATTCGTGTCCGACTCCTGAGTTACGAGATCTACTTTGCCCTTTTTGAGGACCCGATATCCGTAATTTTCCGCCATCTTGCCGCGCATGAGGACGGGAGCGGTGATGTCCCAATGATTTGCAGACATGCATAAGATGCACTCACTAATCCAGTCGGTGTCGAAAGAAATATCATCGTTGAGAATGACGAGAATACCCGTCTTGTATTTGTGGATGGCATACTGCGCGCCGTCGTTGACGGCGCGCGCAAAACCCGTGTTTTTCCCCTGATTGATGACATCTGCTTTCACGTCAAGCGGCGTACGTCCATTGTTGACGACTATGACCGGCACATCTTTACCGTACACCACAGTGATGTCATGCAACAGATGATTCAGCCCCTCGGTGTTTGAATACGTCGGAATTATTATAGCGGTCCTAGGCGGGAAGTCTGCGATACTCATATAAACCTGCGGCGGCGAGCACGCTCACCGCCGCAATCAGCGAAATCATAATAACACGTGCCGGCGCAAGTACGCCCATCTGTGGTATCAGGTAATAACACCCTGCTGTCATCAGTATAAAAAATACGGAATTGGCGATCATCACGACGGACGGTTTCTTGACACTGTACTGCATAAACAACAGTGCGATATTGCCGACGGAATACACCATGTAGGGTACTGCGAGGCTCTTGGTGATCTCCGCTGTGTCGGCGAATTTCGCGGTGAATGCGAGCGAGAATATCCAATCGGGCGTAAGTATGATCAGCGCATATGCGGCAATCGGGATACTCATATAGACAAGCGCGATCCTGAACATCCGCCGGGCGTCCCTTTGTGTGACTATGTGTGAAAAGTCGGGACTCAAGACCTGCGTGATACTGATAACCGCAGTAAGGATCGAAAGGATTATTTTTTGCGCGATGGAATAGGAGCCGAGCTGATCTTTGAGTCCGTAAAAAGACAGGAGGAATAGATCCATCCGGATCGCAAGGTTGAAAATTTGCGTGGCCAGGAGATTCATTACAGTGTACTGCATTTTGAACGATTCTTTCTGGACGCTTGATTGGAGCACATTCCGAATCACTCTCCGTTTCAGAATGAAAATCGGGACGAGGAATGAGAGAGATCCGATAATACCAATGACGAATAAAATCGACGCGATATTCACCATTCCGAGGGGTACGAGGAGTAGGAGTATGGTGATACGGACCACGTTGGAACCGTTCGCGACTATCGAGACAGTCACGACCTGCTTGGACGCATAGAGCATATTCATCACAAAGTTTTGAACCATGAATAGTATCAATGTTCCCGTCAGAATCCCGATCACGACCGGATCAGCGCCGGTTTTGAAGAAATGGGTATCGAGGAACGGGAACGAAACGATGAACATGAATACCAGCACAGCAGACACTCCAAGCTGATAATAAAATGTCGTCTTGAGGAATCTGTAGAGTGACTCTCCCCTGCCCTTCAGGAGACCCGGCACGAACGCGTATATCGTTTGTGTTGTCCCCAGATCAAGAATGTTCGCGACAACATAACTGATGGTGAGCAGTACGCCGAGTACTCCCAGCTCAATCCGACCCAATATACGCGCAAAGATGAGATAATAGAAAAAAGAGAACGCAACACCAAGATATCCGCTGAACATATTGAGGAAGACATGGAAGCTCGTCGGAGTCTTCGCGAATCGATGGAGGCGGTTGATCATACGGTTGATACATTCTAACAAAAACGCTAGAATACTGCTTATATGAGTAAAAACGCTATCATAACAGGCATTCTCGGACAGGATGGACCGTATCTCGCCAAACTGCTTTTTGAGAAAGGTTACAAGGTATATGGCATGATGTCGCGCTATTCGAATCCGAACTTTGCGAACACCGATTATCTCGGCATCACGGACGACATTGAGTTCATCGAAGGCGATCTCACCGATGAGTCGTCGCTGATCAATATCATCAAGACGGTGCGGCCGGCGGAGATATACAATCTGGCCGCACAATCATTCGTCGGATCATCCTGGGATCTTGCCAAGAGCACGATGGAGGCCAATGCGATGGGCGTGCTCTACCTGCTCAATGCGATCAAGCTGTTCAGCCCCGCAACGCGGTTTTACCAGGCTTCAACATCGGAAATGTTCGGTACGAGCGTCGACGGAGGCTATCAGGACGAGTCGACGCCGTTTCATCCGCGCAGTCCGTATGGATTTTCCAAAGTGTGTGCATACTGGATGACCGTCAATTACCGTGAGTCTTTTAACTTATTCACATGCAACGGAATTCTGTTTAATCATGAGTCACCGCTTCGAGGTATTCAGTTCGTCACACGCAAGATCACCGATGGCGTTGCGAAAATCAAGCTTGGTCTTGCGGATGAGCTGAGGCTCGGCAATCTTGAGGCTAAGCGCGACTGGGGTTTCGCGGGAGATTATGTAGAGGCTATGTATCTCATGCTCCAGCACGACACTCCCGACGATTACGTGGTAGCCACCGGTGAGATACATTCGGTCGAGGAGTTCGTCAATGCTGCATTCAAAGCCGTTGATATCAATGACTGGAAGAAATATATCAAGATCGATCCCCGTTTCAAGCGCCCCGCGGAAGTGCCTCATTTGCGCGGCAAGAGTGACAAAGCGCGTAAGGTGCTCGGTTGGGCTCCCAAAATGAAATTCGAAGACCTTGTCACACTCATGGTGAATGCAGACTTGGAACGTCAGCGGCAAAAACAAGCGGCCAAATGACTCACAGTACCATGAAACGCGCCACCCCAAGCGACCTATCTGAACAGCAACGTACGTTGTCCGCTTCCGATTATGACCTTCGGATCACGAATCTTGCCCGCTTCATCTACCGTGCTCTCCCGGCCAAGTCGGGACGATTCATCGATATCGGTGCAGGAAACGGATTATTCCTCAAATTTTTCAAGGACAAGGGATTCGATGTCGAGGGTGTGGAGCTTGAAGCGGACCAAGTGCATGAAATGAAGAAAGACAGATTCCTCCAGGATGTGAAAATACGACAGGGCGATATCACCAAACTCCATGGCAACGCATCATATGATGTCGTCATTGCATCCGACGTGATTGAACATATCAAAGACGACAGGAAAGCGCTTGTGAATCTTTATTCATTTGTCAAGCCGGGCGGGTACCTCGTCATCACGGTACCCGCCCACTCGTTCCTGTTTGGCGTACGAGACAAGAACTGGGGACACTACCGGCGATACGATCGCAAAGATTTACGAGCTAAACTACTTGAACTCCCGATGTCCGAACTCGTCCGTACGGCATACTGGAACTTCTTCGGATTTTTTGCGTATGCGTATTATGAGAAGATACGCCGGAAGCCGATCAACGAATCGCTTCGTCATAGTCCCCGATCCTTTGCCCGGAATATTCGGAGAATGCTTGATATGGAGCTTCGGATCGAAGAGAAAACCGGCGGATTCCCGCTGGGTCTTACGCTCATTGCCATCGCCCGGAAACGCACGATCATTACCTGAAGTGCGATGCGCGCGAATCCTTACCCCACTCCCCGATCGACAAAGAATTCCGGTCCTTTTCCGCTATACCGGGTCCGGACGCAACGATTTTGTCATATGTTTTTTTCAAATCCGGATCGCACAGTGTCCAATCCAAGTCCTGTGCAACGGGTGAGATAGTCACTTCACATTCGGGATTCCAGCTGCCCGTACAGAAATATTCAATCCGGGACTCTTCCGGGAACAGCACACCGTGCGCGAATCCGACCGGTACCCATATCCATTCGCCGTATTCCGCGGATTCGTCAAACGGCATATCGTATGTGATTATTTTGCCGAACGTTGGTGAATCCGGCCTGATATCGAGGGAGAGGTCGATGAGGCGGCCGCTGAGCGGCCGCACGAGTTTCCCCATGAACGGATTGAACTGGAAGTGGAGACCGCGTATCACATTCCGTTTCGAATGACTCTCGTTGCTCTGGATGAACTGTTGTCCTTTGAGGAATGAAAGAGTGGGATTCTCGTCGAATTCCTGTCTCCGGAATGTTTCGGTGAAGTACCCCCGTTCGTCACCGTAGCGCTTGTATCGGATCACCTTGACATCGGGAATTGCGAGCGGTTCGACACTGATGATTTTCATACGGTAATTATAAACCGGAATCGCAGAAGTCTGACGAGCAATTTACCGATGAAAGAAAAATGTTTGTCCGCATAGTACACCATTGATGTAAAAAAAATATTTTTCTGTATCGCTTCACTCATCGAATCAAATGATACACCTCCGTGATGGGTAAGACGTACGTGTATCTTTCCGATGGAATACCCCCCGTCAAGAAGCCGTTTGGTAAGATCGCTGTCCTCAAACCATAGGAAAAACGATTCATCCCACCCACCCAGCGCGTTGAGTACGTCCCTCCTGACCAGGAAGAAACCACCAACGAGCGTGAATCCCCGAAACCGTGTTTGCGGTATCAGTCTCCCCAGCGGACTGAATTCGCACAGGAGTGAAAGCGGAGAAGGAAGCGGTTTGGAATACCGTGGATCGCTCGTTTGATACGAAGCCGCATCCAAACCCTGCTTTACCGCGGCATCCACGAACTTCAGGATTTCGTCTGAGGCGATCTCAATATCGGGATTCATGAACAGGAGCCACTCCCCTTTTGCGGCGGCGGCGCCGATGTTGCACGCCGCCGCAAATCCCACATTGGTCGCGCTGCGGATCACACTCACATGCTTCTTGTGTTCCAGTGATTCCAGCGTACGATCCGCCGCGCGCCCCGACTTGTTATCAACAACAATAATTTCCATTGCGTTTGAGATCGCAAGTCCCGAGATCAGCCTTTCAAGATGATCGTGACTATTCCAGTGCACGATAATGAGGGAAATATTCACCATACCTACATATTACAATCCCCAGCTATAAAGTATTGCCGGCCAATATGAGAGCGGATTGTCATCAAGGAAATATTTGTCCGCATACCATTCTTTTTTGAGATTCTTCTCCGCATACGCAAGCACTTCCGGAGACATGGTTGCGTCATCCGTGAACAGGAATCCTTTGGGATATTTCTTCATCGCCGTTTTCAAGTCCGTAAGGTTTGAGATCAGCCGCACACCGTCCGTGAGAGGGACGATTTTATCATTGCCGGCACGGTAATAGGACGTGTGTTTCGGAATACCATTGATCAATCCGGGAGCATCATCCCAGCGGAACGTATAGAGCGGTTCATAATCATATCCGACATACCATCGTGCCCTGTCCCACCATGTATCGATCACTGCGGTACGCCCCTCACCGAGCGCACCTTTTGACCGGATGATTCCGTACATTTCCGAGTAATCGATGAGCGCAATATCTCTGAAATCATGGTTGACGGAATAATATCGATTAGGTTTGACATCAAATTTATGACCGTTTGCGATAATGAATAATACGGGAAAGAGCACCAAATATTTCCTGGTAGTCACAGCGGAAATACAGACAGCGAGAGTATAAGCGGTATAGATAAGCAGGAGCGAGAAAACCGGCAGCAAGTATCTGCTTGAATATGGTTTGAAAATATAAGTTACGAATAGCAGGTACACACCCGAATATATAAACGCTGGTTCAATTCTCCTGGATTTCATTGAATGGATGACCATTCCGGACAGACCGAGAAACGTGATGAGGCTGTATTCCCGCCACAAGAACGAATGATAGTACCACAGGTTATTCGCCCCGAATGATCCGATCCGCATCGCATTCGCGAAATACGCAGGCAGTCCGATCATTGTCGCAACCGCCAGGAAAACCGGCACTGCAAGGATCAGGATTTTTCTCCTGTGCATCTTGAGCAGGCGCATTTTTCCGGCCATCATGGCATGCGTAAACAATGACAACGGAACCAATACAAATGAAGTGTGCGTGAAAATACCAAGTATTATCGTGATTATCAGGTATGCCAATGTTTTCCGGGAATATTTCTTGACAAGCTGATCGTACAATAGCAACGCGATGATAAGTAATGCTACCTGAAGCATATATCCCCGCGCCTGCCGCGACCATGCGATCATGAAGTACGAGGTCGCGGCAAATACCGCCGCCGAAATACCAGTCCACGCCGATGCCAGCCGTTTCCCGAAGAGGTATGCAAGAAACGGCACCGCCGATCCAATGATAACGAACGGCATCCGGGCTGCCCACTCTGTCAATCCGAATATACTGAAACTGAGTGCAATAAGAATGTGAGGGATGATGTTGTATGGTTCGAAATACACATTGGCGTTACCGAACACAGACAATCCGTATTTAAGCAGAATCTGTGATTGGATGGCACTGCTGAATTCGTCGACCCAAAACGGATGATTGTCGAAAATGCCATTCAAACGATACGCCAGAGAAAGCAAGAAAATGAATATCAGAGGAACACATTTACGCTTCATGATGCCGTATCATTTTGATGAATTCACTTATAAAAATAGTGATAAATACAATGTATGTAAGTGTTCCAAGCGACTCCGTATACCATGTAAGTTTGAGGTAATGAAGCGGTATTGTCACAGCGTAGAGACCCAATCCAAGCACAATCATTCTGCTTGTGGAGATTTTGCTTAGCCAAATGACGGCAAACCAGTCGAGCATGAGAATACTGATGAAAATGACTTCTTTGAATAAGTTGAGATACGGAATCTTATCGAGGAATAGTCCGATCCCCGTGAAAATCATGAGCGGTAACAGGATACCGACGTGCCGGGCATAGAAACGATATGAATGTTTGAGTGAAGATTTTAACATCATGCTCGTGTCCTCTTTTTCTTCAAATAACTATATCGTAATATACCAATTACACATACAGAAATCAGAGAAACGGCAGTCAAAATCCATCCCATTCGCAATAATTTTGCACCATCATATCGCAAATGTACAACAGTGTCTTCACTCTTCGTCTTATTAATACCCCATCCGTTTGCATATCCGTGTACCATACGATGATTCGTGAACATCGTATCGGGGGTAAACTTCCACCCTTCGTTGTAGCGCTGGTCAAACATGAGGAGCGAAGATCCGACACCCTTCACCGTGAGGTCATAACTTGTGGTATCAAGTTTATTTACGCCAATCGAAAGATCCGAATCGACAACAGATTCATGTGCAGTGTTTTTTTTGAATAGTGCGACAACCGGACTGGTGATACGTTCGATGTAAAAATCACGTACCGTGAGTTTCCTCCTTTCTCTGAGATTGGAGGATAAGCGGCAGAATTTGATCGTATAATCACCTGTTTCGGTAATATACTGATTGAAATTGAGGTAGTTATTCTTTTGTCCGATCACCAAAAGTTTATTTCCCCAGTATGGGAGAAGTGGTGTTTTTGCACTTTTTTTATCGACGAATACGAACATGTCGTAAATATCACGATCCGAGTAGGCATTGATGTTAATCTTATAATAATCTTTCGTGACGCCCATAAGTGGCACATTGCTGCATTGCTGACCGGACTCAAATGGAATCTGTAAAGTCCCGTCATCGCCGAGTTTGGTGCGGATTTCCGGTTCCTGAATCGTAATCCGGTTTTCTCCATTTACCAAATCGATAGTGCCATAATCGCTCCATATTTCATCACCATTTTCAGTATTGTGCGTCGATATTTGATATGTTGTACGATTATTACGGATATAAAGCGAAGGGACTGTCGGTTCGCCGTTTTCGAACGTATTTGTCGTATTCTTCTTGACAAGAACGTTATACGCTCCGGTATTTTCGGGTTCGTCAACACGGACATAATAATGCTTTTCCCTATTTTCGCTTGAGTACAATAATATGCTCTCGATATCACTCCGGATGAGGGAAAGTTTGTCCATTGTCTCACCATAGAGCACTGCCTCATCATCATGGTTTACTTCACTGAGAATAGTTTCCTGCATATCCTGGATATTCTGCATCAGATTTTCGTACACTTCCGATAAATACCTGTTTTGTTCGATTGTGTACGTTTTGATACCGGACATGAAGTGTTTGAGGTAACGGTGTTGAGTGTCCAATGATTGTTGGTACGCCCTCCACCCGATCGTACGGTCTGCAAGCAGATTATCGTTATCAAACTGCGTTTCCAGTTCGAAAAGCCGTGTCAGGGCAAGCTTCGAAGCCATGGTCAGTTTATCGTTAACAGATCCGGCTTGTTCGATTTTTGACCGGTCAAGTACCAGTTTGACGGGATAAAAAACGGATCCTCCCGTGATGAGTTGAGTACGTTTTATTTTATATAGTTTCCTCTCATCAAGCAGACAATGATTGCAGTCAGGTATATAGATTGTCCCCTTATTTCGTTTATTCAGTGTTCGTATCGGTTCTTCTATAAAAACGGTTTTATTGTCCATTTCAACACCGGGGAGTGTTGTCGGTTCGAAATACCGTTCTTTGCTCTGGACATGCGATTCGTAATAATAATCTTTCAACGTGAACGATTCCGGTTTGATATTCAGTGAATATATAATCCAAGGTCCGAATTCTTTGATTTTCGTGAAGCGATTATCAGAGTCGAGCAGTTTCTGGATGTCGGCGGGATTCGTCGTCGTGCTTTTTTTCAGAGTGTAATCGAAATCTTTCCGAAGTAAGACACCGTCTATGAATAAATATTTTGCATGATCGACCCATGTGGGGTCCTTCCGCTCTATGAGAGAGTAAATATTTTTGATAAAAACTTCTTCAGCGCTCGTCTTGTACTCGTTATTGCCAACGTATGATCTGTTGGTGAGCAGTCCCTGCAGCTGAGCGAGACTCCAGTATCCCCATGTGTATGCTTCGAAATGGGTATCGGTATTTTGCCCCGGTAATAATAACAGTCTGTGAAGCGGGAATTGATCCGAATTAGCCCAGTCCGCATAATCATAAACATAGTCCGGTACTTTTACACGCGTTGTTTTGACGTTCCGTTCGTAATCGAAAAAATTGCCGGTGAAAAACGGGAAATGGTATGCTGACCAGAGCAGTATTATGAAAAGCACACCCACGGGGGTGATCCATTTCTTGTTCCATTTATGCGAAATGATTCGTATTATCTCAGTGAGGCTTAGCGAAATGAGGAGTGCGTAACAAAGCCATAATGCCGGCGCGTATTTGTAGTACGGTGTCCGGAACGCAACGAAACCAGGAATATTGATAAGCATCCATTCATATATGAAACCGAAAGGAGTATGCGATCCGGCCATGAAAAACATCGACCACAGAGAGAGTCCGAAGAAAATGAGCGTAATCTTCTTTTCTGATTTGGAGGCGAACTGATATGCAATATAGGCAAGTCCCATGAGGAGGTACGATGATATATAGAAGATGGGATTGAATAAATATACCGGTGCGTAAGGATGAAGCGGATTGACATACCATTCCAAAATTCCCTGGAGCCGAAACATATTGTAATACGATGCCGACTGGCTGATATATTGCGTCCAGGCGAGCACCCCATCGATACCGCCGGATTTGGCAAGCTCTTCTCCGAACGACGAAGTAACGTATCTGAAATATGGAAGGATCCAATACATACTGAGGGCGAGCGTAGCGAGCCCCCAAACGAGGCAAAATAACAGGAATCTCCCGATTAACTGGACTTTCTGTTTGGAGAAAAGTACCAATAGGATCATCACAAACGGAACCGAGATCAGGACGGCACCGTAAAGCGGTAGGAACGCGCCTCCATTCAGGACGAAAGCGATCAACGCCGCGATCAGTCCTGCAGTCAGCGGTGAATTTTTTTTGGTATGTACGCGAAGTATCAACGCGAGGTAAAGCGGAAGCGCGATATAGAGCGTGAATTTGGTGCGTTCGGCGATGAACCACGCCTGCAGTATGAAATGATTCACCATATAGAATAATCCGGTCAGAAGAGGCATGTGCTTGTGACGCCCGGGGTACGCTTCCCGCGCGAGTATATATGCTGATACACCAAACATGAAAAAGTAAAAGCCGAACGTGATTTCTTGAACATATGTGAGTGGGAATCCCATATAGTCCACGATCCCCTCGAATCCGTGAATGAAAAATCCGCCGATTTCCGTCGTCTGATCATTCCCCAGTCCGAAACGGTGTGTCCAGACATTCAGCCTGTCAAGGAAATGGATCCATGGAGAAAGAGGGAATCCCGCATCGTGTCCGAGTACCACTTTGTCCGTACCGAGCCACAGGACGGGAAGCAATGAAAAAAGAAAGAATAGTGAGAGGTGGATGATAATGGTGTGATATTTCCTAACTATTCTTAGCATGGAAAAATACGGTCGAATTGATATATCGAGTGTCGAATATGAACGGGAAATACCAATGGAAGTGTTTGGAAATACGGTTGAAAAATGGAATGAAACTCAATTTCTGATATTTGACATCCGAAAATCCCGCATTCCTGAAAATGCGCAACCAGTCGAACGGATGCTTGACGCTGATATGTGTGACATCCCTGTATACATACCCATATGGATATGGAGTGGATACGATAAGCGATCCGCCTTTGGCGAGGAGCGCGCGCATATTCCTGAGCGCGCGCTCCGGATCCGTCAAATGTTCGATGACTTCGAATGCGATGATCAAATCATATTTTTTCCTCGGCAATCGATTCGAGAGAATATCAAGCTTCTCGATCCTGAGTCCGGGAAGCAGCGACTGCGCCTTCTTGACTGCATAGGGTGAAATGTCTGTCGCTGTCACGTCAAATCCCCTCTCCTGAAGGATCGAGCTCGCTGCGCCGATGGCGCAGCCGATCTCCAAAACTTTCTTACTATTGCCGTGTTCAAAATCGTAAAAACGGTTAAGTGCTTTGAACCATCCGTGAAACCAATTGCGATTGCGGCGGAGATCTGCGGGGCTGAACGACCCTACATACTCGGTGTAATACCCTGTGAAATATTTTTTATCGAAATGTCTGTTTGAAATCATCGATCGGGACTCATCTCAACTTGTGCGCATGGATGACAGTGACCCAGCAATACCGCCTGAGAAATGGCAATAATGTCAACAGGAATTTATCAAGCGTGAAAAGAATAGTGAACGGTATTCTGTATTTTTTTTCTTCTGTAATGATTTTTTTCCAGTACCGCGCTTTGTTGGGGTGTTCATGCTCACCGATATAAAACCAGACAAATATGAGAAGCGTGAGGAAGTGGAATTCGTCATGTCTCATTGAGGGGAATATTTTCTTGATAGTAGATAAATCTCCATAATCAAGAGGGTGCTCTCCATCGGTCCGGACGACATGCGCCATCGTGCGATAAATATTGATTATGGGATTGTAAATGAGCGGTTCAGAAAATACTGCGATGCCTCCGGGCTTGAGCACACGACGAACTTCCTTGACAGATTTCCTAATATCGATATGATGAAGTATATTGCATCCCACAACTGCATCAAATGTACCGTCGCGAAACGGCAGCTTCTCTGCATTCGCATGTTTATAAGTGATCTTTTTCTTAATTTTGTATCGTTTCGCAAGTTTCTCGGTAAGTAAGAGCATCTGTTTGGAAATATCAATTGCGATTACCTGTGCTCCGCGATGTGCGAGATACACCGTTTCTTCCCCGAGTCCCGAACCGAGGTTCAGTATTTTTTTATTTCCGATATCTCCGAGCAATCCGATCACATGCTTGTATTCCGGACTCGTGCTCCCTTCAAACTGCGCATATACATCGATATCTTTCGGCTTGATGGACATCGCCCACTCGTCATGGAATTCTTCTTCCGATTTATAGTTGTGTTTCTTGTGTATTACCGGCATACGATACCGTACTGAATTGCCAACCGCGACGGGATCATTACCGTTCGGACAATTTTGAAATATTTATTCAGGATCTTGCGTTTCTCTTCGGGAGGCCTGATATATCTACCCTGATCAAGCCGTACCATGAGTTTGCGCAGGAATCCCGGAGGGTTCGGGATGATATCCGCAACGACTACTATTTTATTCGTCATTTTTTTGATAACCGGAAGTATAACATCTAATTCTTTGTCGGACAAATGATGCAGCATACTTATCAATAACACTGCGTCATACTGTGATTTTTGATAAAAAGATTTTTCGGTGACATCCTGGACGTTCCATGTTTTGTTACGTGTTCCATAAGTCGAACGAGCATAGTCAATATATTTTTTATTTAAGTCGGCACCGGTATATTTCATAGTTGGGGTTACACATTGGACGAAGTCACCCGTCCCGCACCCCACATCAAGAACGCTTGATACATGGTATTGTAGCAATGTTTCCCTGACAAACGACTTAGTATTGTGTTGGTCTCCGGCGATAAGCGAACGAATGCGGTTGAATGCATGAGGGCCCGACAGTAACGATTCGATAAGTCGGTGAATCATAACAATGTAGCAATTATTTTTTCCAAGTTTTCATTATACACTTCTATGTGAGTGACGGGATCGACGTTTCGTGTGAACATGTCGCCGATTGCCCGAATGACGATATATTCCTTGTTGTCTTTCTTCCCCATTACATACACCGGATATTTCCCCGTTGTCGCATATATTAATGTTTCGACCGTTCCGTCGAGTTTCGTCACGTTTCGGAATGTCGCCTGTTTACCCATCCGTTCTCCGTTGGAATCGTCCAGATAGATGGCGATATCGTAGAGCGGTAGACTTTCCGGTTTGGAATATGATGTGACCGTAATCTGGGAATCGGGCGCTGTCAAAATGACGGCGCCACGTACGCGGTCATCTTGACTTTTATTGTCGGATGTTACGTCTGCCGCAGTGAAGTGTGACGGGTATTGTAATCGTATTCCATCCCCCGTTGTTTTAATAGCGTCCCATCCGTAAAAAGTCTGCATATATTCGATTTTTTCTTGAGCTCTCTTTCTGATATCGGGTGTAATATTCGTTATCGTCCGTTCCTTAGCATTCCAGGAAAATCCGTAAATAATATCCGGATTAATATCAAATTTGATGACATCATTAAGCAGATTGTTTTCATCGATATAGTACCCGAATTCCGAAGCGCCATTCTTGATGTACCCCTCCCCCGCAAGACCGTTTTTCACGATTTCAGTCGACTCCAAAGTCGACAGAGGAAGCGACCCGTTATCATACCAGTAAACTGACAATATCTGTCCGAGGTTGGTCTGGAACGGAGGTATTAAACCGAAGCCGTAGTAACTTCCGGAACTCTCTACATAAAATACTGCCTTGTTAGTATCAGCTGGCACATCACCGATGATCTGGTCTATGATCAGTTTACGGTCCTTTCCCGTTTCATACGCTTGACCAGTCGCCTGCCGTAAATAGCCGAAATGGAATATCAGCCATAACGCCATCAAAATATATGAAAAATACCGTTTATCGCTACGTTCATGAATGAAATTGAAAAACACGCCAAGAATGATGGAAGCTCCGATCGTGCCGACATACAAATGCCGGGAATCTATGAATGTCACATATCCCCACCACGGAGCATACTGCGCAATCATAAGAAGCGGTAAAGATGACAACGTTATCAATAATAACGAGAATGTCACTACCTTGTTCTTGAAGCCCGATCGCACCAGTAGTACGCCCATCAAAATGGCGGCGCAGTAGATAATCATATCACTACCCGCCCCCTGAACGAAAGTTAGATATGTGGATCCGCGCACCGACTGCTCTGCACCGTAATGCGGATACGCAATCGGTGTGAGGAACTCGGTAACGGAGAGTATCAGCTGTTGGGGGAAAAACGATTCAACAAGAGTCTTCATTGGGAATGTAAAAGTACGAAACAGGAGTAAACCGGGATCGATAGTCTGGTTTTGGGCACTTGCGAATATGCGGGGCACGATAAACCGGATCGGTATATAAATCAATGCAATCGTAATGATTGGTTTCAGCGTGTGCTTCCAGCGTTTGAGATCACCGTTTTGGTATGCAAGTATCGGTATCAGCAGGAACAAAATTACTGAGGATTCTTTCGTGAATAGCGCACACAGAATCCATAATGCCGTCATGCGATATGACTTGCGGAGGAAACTGATAAGTGCAAGAAGCATGAAGGTGACCGATCCCTGGGTCCAGACGTACGTCATGATCCACGTCACCGCCTGTTCATGCACGGAAGTCGCGGCAAAGCAGAGTGCCGCAAAAACCGCAATTCCCGGTTTATTCGGCACGAGCTTCCTTACGAATTTGTATAACAAAAATGAATTGAGTGTGTGGAGCAGGATAGCGAGGAGCGCATACGGCCAATAAGTAAATTTGAACAGTAACGCATGGATGAAAAATAACACATTCGAGATCGGTGTGAGGTGCGCGCCGGACGAGATTGTGAACGCTTCCGTGAAACTGTTGATAAACACGCGGAATACTCCCGTCAACCGTTTTGTCAGCGGGATATTCTGGATGAAATAGTACCATTCGTCACCTTGGAAGAAACCCCATAAACTTTTGTAGTAAAAAATAATTATCGCTGTGAATAAGAGCGATAGTACGGCTGCATTCCTGTTTCGATGGAAATACCGGGTGCATGAGGCAATAGTTCCGTTTGCTTTGACGTGCATCCATGAAACGATCCGGTCGGAACTGTCGGTCAATTTTTTCGGAATAAGAGAAAATCTCTCTGCGATAAAAAGTAGCCAAACGGGAATCACAAGATCATAGGGGTACAGTATCTTGAGCGGATAGTAAACATACTTCTGCAATTGTTCAATGATGAAATTCACGGGAAGTATCGAAAGATTGTAAAAATGATTCATAGCGAATGTCATATAAAGGGTATAAAAACTCAATTCCCGTCTTTGGAGTAATATCATGAAGGGAAGCGGCCAGATCAGATACTGGATTCCGAAACCGGGAGCGAGAACAAGGAAAATAATCACAAGTGAAAACGACGAATCAAGAAACGGACGTTTCTTGAAATACGACCAGAGTATCGAAACCGGAATCGCAATCAACAAAATCCGTTTGAGAGCGGATGCTACGACAGTGAGAAATTCCGGATCTAGAGAAAGAACCGAAATCCATATGCTTGCAATTCGGGGAAAACCCCATACATTCGGAGTGGATGAATATAAAAATGATTGACGGATGAGTGAGCGCGTTTCAGTGATTAGTTCCGGAAGGAGAGACGCAACAAACAGCAGTCCGACAGAGAGTCCAAATACCAATTTCTTATTCCACGTAGGGAATTCATTCATCAACAGCGGGATGAACATCAAGGCCGGCAGCTTGTATGCAACTGCAAGTGCTGCCGGCACCACAGTGAAGAGCATCCTGCGCTTGGAAGCGATGAAATACCATGAAAGAAGAATCCCGAAGAGCCAGAACGATTCCTGCTGCCCGTGGTACGCGCTTACAAAAAGCGAAATGGGATTGTACGCATACCATCGGCTCATAGCAACTGCTTCATGAACTGATTTGTGTAATCGTGTGCGGGCGATGAGGAATATCAGGGAGATGATCCCGATGTCCGCAAGTATCGATGGCATCTTCCACATCCCTTCGCACGGAAGTCCGAACCGGTCCCCTATCCTATTCATTTCAGCAGTTACATGAAGTGCAAACGGCGGTCCGCTGAAAAAAACATTCGGATTGGAATAGACGTGCTTTCCCTCCAGCACAAGATCACCCGCATGACAAAATGCACCCGTATCCCCTGTCCCCCCGTAGAAAAATGCGATGAATATCCTGAGCAATAATGCGATGATGATCGTCGTGCGAAGTGGGTTATTCATGACTGTTGAATCTTGCGCGCAACTCGAGTGCCGAGCAAGACGCCGAGATTGAGATTCCGGTCATGAGGGTACATCTGGTCAATGTTGGCTAAATATATATGGGGAACGGGCAGTTTGTGCGGTGGGCGCGTGCGCAGAGCCGGTGTGTGGAATATCGTCTGCGCACGCGGTACTTTTGAAATATACGATTTGCGGATCCACGATTTTTTGAACGATGGATTCAACACTTTGAGGAACTCTGTATATTCATTGATGATTTCTTTGTCGCTTTGTTTGAATCGTCTGTGTGTCCGGTGGAGGTAATTGGCAAGGTAGATGATGTGAGTACCCGCATACTTTTTCTTGTCGATGAGATTGGTGTGCTCGACCGCAACAAGAACATCTGCTCCCTTTTCACAAATATTGAGCCAGTATTCGGATTGGATCGGATGTGTTGATTCAAGAATCACACAGACCGCTCCGAGCTGATCCTGGGAGGTAAGTAAGGTTTTCGTATTCGTGTCCAGCGGATTTTCTATGAGTTGCGCGGCGATCGGTGATACGGTGGTGATGATACATTCGTCAAACGTTTTCTTGGAGCCGTTCACGGTAACAACTACATCCTCACCGGTCGACCGGACTCCGGTAACCTCCGCACCGAGTATGACCCTTCCTCCCTGACCCTTGATCTTTTTAATGAGCGCCTGAAAAAGTGTCTGCGCACTATTGTCCAGATATCCGAGATTGAATGTGCGATCATGGATTCTTCCCCAGAGCCAGAGCGCGGGGATGGCGTTGCTGAACTGTGCGAATTTGCCCTCCAGGAGCGGCCCCCAGATCGTATCATAAACCTTTTTGCCCATATATTTCATGATGAAATCCGCGGCGGATATCTCATCGAGTCGTGCAATCTCAACGGGCAATACTTTGAAGAATCCAAGCACGATACCGCATCTGATTCTGTCCATGACGGGTAGCGGTCCGAATCGGAGCAAATCTCCCGGAGAACTGAACGGGTGGATCCCTCCGTCCCGGAATATTCCCGTCTTAACCCGGTAAAACTTCAGTTTATCGCCGATGCCCAATTCATGGATGAGAGCTATGACATGCTTGTCCGATGCGAAGAAGTGATGATAAAAACGTTCAAGATAGGACCGGCCGATCTTAAGATATGTGCCGAGACCGCCCGGTACTGGTGAACGTTCATACACGGTGACACGGTATCCTTTCTTGCCGAGTTCGTAGGCGGCGGTGAGCCCGGTGATACCGCCGCCTATGATCGCAACACGCTTAGTCATATTGATATCTGTCAATTGTACCCGTCAATAGGTGATAATAAAACACGAACGAAGGATTTTTCTTGATGTACGGCATCAGATCTTCGTCGGGAACGGATCGGATCTTCTTTTGGATATCGGCACGCATTTTTAACGTAGGCGCCAGATGAATGATATTCCATCCGACTGCTTTTTCAATGGCCCAGAAAAGGTGAAACCGTCCCTTGAGGATGAATAGTATTGCAGCAGCCTGGCACATAAGTAAATGAGTTGGCATGATTCGTGCCAGTTCCCGAATTCCCAGATTCTTGATGAATGAGCGGATGCTGTTCTTG
>CAZLQR010000009.1:22611-64256 GCA_964561915.1 uncultured Gammaproteobacteria bacterium
GGAATTCATGGCGTTTGAAGTGCCACCGATATGATGGTAAATCACGGACTCAGGAACATACAGAATTTTTTTTCCGCTCAGCCAGACTCTGTGGCAAAAATCAGTCTCTTCGAAATAAGCGAAGTAATCCGGATCAAACAATCCGATTTTATGAATCAGCGATCTTCGGAACATCATGCACGCTCCTTTGGCGGTGAATAAATACCGGGGACGGTCAAATTGTTTTGAATCCTTTTGCAGATACGCATAATGGTAGAGAAATCCGGTATCCGTAAGGAATGCGCCGACGGAGTCCAATATATTTTTATATCCCATTCTGAAAATTTTGGATTGTACTCCCCCGACTGCCTGGTCCTGCTCCAGGATGTGAACCATTGGTTCGATGAAGCGCGTCGTCACGGTCGTGTCGTTGTTCAGGAATAAGATATAGGTGCCTGTTGCATAGTTCAGACCGATATTATTACCTTCAGCGAAGCCCGCATTATACGGTACGTAGCGGTATATCACATTCTTCCTTATGCCGGCGAGAGCTTGGATGTATTCTTTCGTCCCGTCCGTCGATGCATTGTCGACGACGATAATTTCACTATTTTTGTACGAAGCTTTCAAGACAGACGGAATACATTTCTTCAGGTGGTTAAGTCCGTTCCATGTGACTATGATAATTGATACTTTCGGGTGCGGCGGTTTCATATCATATTGATTCCCAACGGATATTCGTTTCCTCGTTTTTCATTTGTATCAACCCATCCCGGATTGACATCGGCCGGACACCGTATTTCTTACGTAACAGCGATGTGTCGTAGATGGTATTCAGAGGGCGCGGAGCCTCATCGGTGAAATACGATTTTGGCACCGGCACTACGCGTTTTGTATCGATTCCGAAAACGTCCCCTACCAATCGAACGAATTCGTACCTGCTCAACGTATCTTTCCCGGCGATGTGAAGAATTTTTGGTGCCTTTTGGGACGACTTGACAATTTTCCAGATGATTTGTGCCGCTTGTCCGGCCCAGAGGAAATTATTGTATACATTATCTACGACAGAGATGGATTCCCCCGAAGACAGGAGGGACATTGCCCAAACGGCAGTATTTTTCGTACCGTGAATCGGCGGCCATCCGTACATAGTCATCAGACGCATGATACATGCCGTAGTATGCTTAAGAGCTTCTTTCTCATTCTCCACTTTCATCCTCCCGTATTCGTTGATCGGTGAGACGCGGGACGACTCGGAATAGGGCGGCTTCAACCCGTCAAACACCTGATTGGAAGACATGATGAATATGCGGGAACGATTGAGTTTCGCAGCTTCCAGGATGTATTTCGTTCCAGATACGTTAGTTGCGTATGCATCTTTTTGTTGCGTTTCGCAATAATCGGGGCTTGATTTGGCCGCGGTGTGGATGATGACCCGCGGCCGGTATCTCCTGACACAATCCATGACCATTGTTTTATTGCGGATATCAAGATGTTCAAACTGCGCGGGAGAATATTCCGGTTTGAGCGTTGATGAGAAATAAGTCGCGACGACATCATCGTTGCGATCCATCGATCTGACGAGCGCGGTTCCCAGCAACCCGGTACCGCCGGTGATGAGTATTTTCATATGTATTAATTTTTCAGATATGGCACATATAACTCGCGATTCAATATCCTGGTAAGATCTGTTTGTTTGGATAGGGCAATGGCATTGATAGCAAATGATTGGTAAAGTTCCCGATTCTTGAGAAGGGCATCTATAGAACGGTACAAATCATTTCCTTTCATTGAGATCTTGAAGCCTGCATTATGTTCGGCAATGTCATCGGCTGTCGATACATTATCCGTGATTATGACGGGCAAACCGAGCCCGAGACTCTCACGCGCTTTGAGGGAATCGCCGTACTCTGTCCACGAAGTATTACCGCCATAAATCGCGAGACTGATCATATGCTGCGCGACTATCGAGAGAGCCTCATCATGACTTCTGAAACCGTGAAAAATAACGGATTTGTTCAGTCTCAATTTCCTGACTTTATCCCGGATTTCTTCTTCTCTCTCCCCCGCGCCGATAAACGAAATCGTAAGTTTGGTATATTTCCGTGAGAGACGTTTCGCAGTGTTGAGTATCAGATCATAGTCGATCGATTTCGTGAAATTTGCCATGAGAACGAGACTGAATGGTATTTTTTTAGCGCGTTGAAATTTCCGTAATGATGAAATGAGTGGTGCATTGGGTACGAATCTATTCGTTTGCTCGTTGAGTCCCTGTTGCTTCCTTCGTTTGGTGATGCGTGTTGAGGTATTCCATACGACATCCGCGTTTGAGAGCGCAAGCATATCGATCCCATGGTAAAAATTATTGATAATCGGATTTGTGAAACGTTGAAGTGCATAATCTGCGGTATAGAAAATGACCGTTTTCACATATCCGAATCGCCTCATGATAATCGCGGCAAGCGCGTTGAGCGGATTGATTGCGATGCAAAGTTTACAGGGATTTTTCCTGAGGTATGTACATGTGCGGACGAACTGAACCGGAAAATTCAGTATTTGCGGCATTTTGGTACCGTATTTTTTTTCGGATTTTACCAATGAAGAAAGTTTCGAAGAATACTTGACTTCCCTACTCACCTCGTTTGTATACAGCGAATGTTTGAGATATGTATGAGGAATTTTTTTATTCTGGAGAAATAAACTTACTGCGTGTCCGGGGCCAAACACATCATCATCCTTGACGAATACACTGTGTGTAATAATAGTTACGCGTTGAAAAGCCATTGTTCTTTTTTTAACACATCGATAAATTCATGAAGTGAGAGCCGCTTGGTATTCTGTGATGTATATTCACCGGCAAGGGGTTTCCTGATTTTGTGAGGAAGGAACTGAGGAAGTATGGTATAAAAATTCGATTTTGTTTCTTCGACGAACGGTGCTTCGTGTTTCGATATTAACACCTCATGTGTTTTCTCGCCTTGCCGGACTCCAATTGTTTTTATTTTAGTATTTTTATTACCAAACAAGGCGATCATGGCTTTGGCAATCGTCTCAACCGTTGCGGCGGGCATTCTGAGTACGAAAATCTCCCCACCCTTGTGATGATGGAGCGCTTTGAAAATGAGACTTATCGCTTCTCTGGTATTCAATAGGAAACGGGTCATTGTCGGGTCTGTAACAGTAATCACATTGTTCGCTGCGATCTGTTTCTTGAAAAGAGGGATAACGCTCCCGTTGGTTCCTATCACATTCCCTCCGCGGATGCATACGAATTTTGTTTTTGTTCCGAGTTTATTTGCGTTTATGATAAGTTTTTCACCGCACGATTTTGTGACTCCATACAAATTGTAGGGATCGACCGCTTTGTCGGTGGACACATCGACGACGACATTTACGCCATTCTCAATGGCTGACTCGATGACATTTTGGGTGCCGTACAAATTCGTAAGGACCGCTTCCCACGGGTTGTCTTCGCAGACGGGAACATGCTTGAGCGCGGCGAGATGGAATATCGTATCGACGCCGCGCATCGCAAAATTGAGAATATTCTTGTCTCTCACGTCGCCAATGATGAACTTCAGACGCGGATTGTGAAACATCTGTTTCATCTCAACCTGTTTGTGCTCGCCGCGGGAGTAAATCCGCACTTCTCGAGGAATTCCGAATTTATTACTCAGCAACTGTCTTGTGAGTTCCTGTCCCCATGATCCCGTACCGCCGGTGACAAGAATTGTTTTTTTATGAATATTTTTATCGGTCATGAGGATGATATACTGGGCCAAAACGTTCCAAAATTGTATCAGGAATATTCCATAAATCAATACGAGCATATATGTTTGAAGAATTCGTTTTTGGCTGTATAATGTGATCGATGAAAATTCTGGTGACGGGAGGTAAGGGATTTATCGGCAGTTCGCTGGTACACAAGCTGCTTCTTCAACAGAAACACACCATTGGTGTTCTTGATAATAAATCAAACTTCATCAACAATCCCAAATATTATCGCAGGAATCTCAAACACAGATCCAAATATTTCAAATCAAACGCTGACAAGGAATACGAAGTTGATATCCGGGATCGGAGAGAAGTGAAGAAAGCGTTGGACGATTTCCGACCCGATATTGTCGTACATCTTGCTGGGATACCGATGGCGCGTCCCCCGGAAAATCATGCTCCCGATATGGTTGATATCAATTTCCAGGGGACGATCAATGTTTTCGATGTTTTCGAACAGAGTAGCTACGGCAAACGTTTTGTTTATACTTCCTCGAGCATGGCATACGGACATTTCCGTCAGAGCCCGCAAAAAGAAGATGTCATGCTGTTTCCGATCAATGCGTATGGTGCGGCAAAGGCGGCGGGCGAATATTTCGTGTCGTTATCCAAAAAAGACTGGGTGATCGTCCGTCCCACATCCGTATACGGATTCACGGACTGCGCAAACAGAGTGACACAACTCCTTATCGACGCAGCAGTGTCGGGCAAAAAAGCGTGGGTGGTGAAGGGTGAATCGCTCGATTTTTCGTACATTGAGGATGTTGTGGACGGATTCCTCAAGTGCATATTCTCAATGAACGCATTGTCGGAAACATTCAATATCTCACGCGGCGAGTCGCGACTCGCCGCGGACTTCGCCAACGAGCTGAAGAAATATTTCCCCAAATTCAAATTCGACGTACGTGAGCCGACAAGTCAGCAGGTATTTCGCGGAGCGCTGGATATCAGCAAAGCTCGAACATTACTCCAATACGAACCGCGGTATTCTATGGAGCAAGGCATCCGTGAAACACTTCGGCTCATGCAGGAATTTGACAAGATTACCATTCCGGGCGAACAGCCATGATGTACCTTTATCCTTTTGTCGTCGCATTATTCGGATTTATTCTCCAGTCCTGGCCGCGGTTCATCAACAGACTGTTCGGCGTGGATGTATGGACGAGGCTTCTGGAAGTCGAACATATTCGCAATAATAATCACCGGATTCCCCATGACAAACTGAGCGGACAGTTCATCGTCGACGGATATTTCGATTACCCGCCGGTATTCCCGTTTCTCCTGTCATACATTCCGAAAAAACTATTATTGAAGCTTCAGGGTTTCATCGCACCTTTGATTGATTCGCTTCACGGACTGATCGTTTATTTTCTTGCACTCTATCTCGGACAGGATGCCGGTATCGCCCTCACCGCGCAGATCATATATGTCCTCACCCCCGTCATAGCAATCGAGAACAGTTACCTCACGCCGCGGTCGCTCGGATACACATTGTTCACCCTCGCGACCGCACCGATTATTTTATTTATGTTCCAGGGTTACCAACTGTTCTTATTGATCAGTTTATTTTTCACAACGATTCTCTTCCTGACACACCGGTTCGCAATTCAGGCGTTCCTTTTCCTTTCAGTGTTTTTTCTGTTTTTTTTGAATACTCCCGTTTTCCTGCAGATATTCCTTACGGGTTTTGCGCTGTCGGTCGTAATCACCCGCGGTTACTATATCAGAGTGCTGAAGGGTCATTTATTCAATATTTACTTCTGGATCAGGAATCTTGATTACCGCTATGCGCACCAGGTGAGAGGCATCATCACCAAGAATATCGCCACCGATACGGTCAATACGATATATAAATATCTTGAGATTTTTTCCCCGATACTGATATTTGCCACGAATCCGTGGGCGCTCTCCGCATTCGTCGTTGCATTTCTTGGTATTGCCCGGAGCGCCCCGATCTCCCCCGTCTATACCGCGTTTGCCGCGTGGGTATTGTTCTTTTACGTGTTTGGCGTTATAGTTCTTAAGATCAGGCACCTCATGCCAATCGGTGAGGGATACCGCTATATGGAGATGGCGACTGCTCCTTCATCTATCCTTGCGGCAGTCGCCCTTTACTATTTTCTGGGCACTTCGTATGGTTTGTGGATCGGAGTCGGATTCGTGACGCTCTGCGTTGTGAATATTGCAGTCATTCTCTATTTTCAACTCAAAACAATTATTAAAGACCGCAACCGGAGTGTAACTGACGACATGCAAAAAGTGTTCCGTTACATTAATCGTCATTCGAAAAAAACCAGTCCGATGAGGATCATATGCGTTCCCCATCAGAACACCACGATGACGGTGTATCATACGAACGCACAGGTATTCGTCAATGCCGACAACCCGGGCCTCATGCGGATTACGGAAGTCTATCCGATGTTGCGAAAATCTCTGGTCGACCTGAGGAAAAAATACCGTCTCACCCACGCCCTCGTCAAGACCGGATTCGTGACATTGAAGGAACTGAAACTTCCCGAATCAAAAGTGGTGTACAAATCCGGCGATGTATTACTCGTTAGTCTTACTTAGCAAGGGCGGGAAGCGGTTCGTATTTTCTTCCGAAATCGGACAGAATATATGAAAGTGGTTTAGCAGATACTGAATTCACCCAACTGTCTAATGCAGCGAAATACAACGGAACATTAGCTACATGGAGATCCATCTGTGTTTTTATAACTCGACCTCCAATTTCTTGACCTTTTACGATTGTTGGTGCTTCGCTACGCATGAATGCTTCAGATGCTGAGCCGGATGGCGGTCTGCTCAAGTAATTTGCTGCCCATGCATTCCGATCCCACGTATCGTAGTCTTCAGGAGTGTAGAGACGTCGTGAACCGGGATATCGCTTCCCGAATTCGTCTGCCATACGTACAATGACAGCAGCAGGGTCAAGACTTCGGATCGCACGATCCATTGCTTCTTGCGAAACAGGCGTTGTGAGCATGATAGTTTCCTCTGGTAAAATGTTTCGAATATCTTCTCTGATCCCCATTTTTTTTAATGCAGCACTTCCCAACACTTCGTTTGAATAGTAAGTATGGGTCAAAACTCGTCCTACATCATGCAATAAGGCAGCTGCTTTTGCATGGAAAGGATCCACATTTAAATGAGCTTCAGGTCTAAGATGAGACATAATCTCTCTCGTAAAAAATTCTGCCGCTTCGCCGGTGAGAAGAAAGCTCTCTAACGGACCTCCCGGCAGCTCCCAATTATCATATTTCGAACTGTCACTGAGAGGAAGCACTCCTTCTGGTAAGGTATCTTCCCTTTGAGGGAGAGGGGTAAAAATACTGTTCTTCTTATATAGGATTTGCAACTTCAAAAAATGTCCTTATTCTGTCGATTTCATCACCGCTTATCGGTTTGTGCATAGTGGTCAGTGCAGTTCCTTCGAACAATCGTTGACCGTGCAATACTAATTGTTCAAACCGAAGTTTGAGATTTTCGTTTCTGTACCGTTCCTTTGGCATGACGTCCATTATATCACTATATCATGTCAGATCGCTCCAGCGGTAGGTGACGAAGGAGTCGGTGATCCGGAAGCCGGCGGCCGTATAGCTTCGGACCGCCGGCACATTTTGCAACTGTGTCTCGATGTCTGCTGCGAAAACGCCACGTTTCTGGAATGAGTGGAGCGCCGCATGCAGGAGTGTGCGGGCTATACCCTTCCCCTGTGCATGCGGCGCCACTCCGATGAGTGGAATATGTCCTTTATTTTGGAGGGTCACAAAACCAAGGATCTTTTCTTTGTCCCGGTACACAAGTGTTTCGTCGGCGGCAATACCTCTGACGGAATTTTCTATCCACAGTGCGAACATTTCATTCGCCTTTTTCACAGGAATCAGCGGGTCGTTGAAAAAACGGTTGAACCGAAAGATCGATGATGCGATCTCTCTGAGTCGGGGAATATCATCACCATTCGCAATACCGATATAAGAATCGGAAGTAAGAACAGTGTTCTCAATTTCCGCTTTCAACCCGATGAGTATGTCAACAAGTATGAATCCATGCACCTCAAGAGTCTGAATCGCCGGGATGTCGGTGCTCGGCAAGCGATATGTGGCATAGCGGACCTTATTACGTTGGAGGTCATTCTTGAGTCCGCTTATCGTATCGGGAGAAACATGAGTGATTTTCGCAGTTTTGAAACCAAATATCCCGGTATCCAGATCGAGCGGTTCCCACGAAAACGTTTTTTGCACGGTTATTACGGTTTACGATTTTTGACGATGAGTTCTTTGACGGTCTTCACGATATATCTTACATCGTCTTTGGTCATTTTCGGTGAAAGTGGAAGGGAAATCATCGAACGGAAAGTCCTGTCGGTGACCGGAAAATCCGAATTTTTGAGTCTCAACAATTTTTGGTAATACGGGAACTCGTAAACGGGAATGTAATACACACTCACGCCGATTTGTCGCTTCTTCAGCTCGTCGACGAGCCGGTCGCGGGTGATGGTGAGTTTGCCAAAATCAAACCGGAGGGTATAAATATTGCGCGGATGGCGAGTATTCTTCGCTACGAATGGAATCGTAATTTCCGGGATTTTCCCGAATTCCGAATCGTAAATTTTGCAGTATTCTTCTCGAATTTTGATGAATTTCTCCAGCTTGGCAAGCTGATGAATACCGATTGCAGCCTGGATATCGGTCATGTTGTATTTGAATCCCGGCTGTACGATATCATACATCCAGGATCCGGTGGCGGTATATCGCTTCCACGCGTCGCGGCTCATGCCATGCAGCCGAAGGTAGGAGGCACGAGCCGCGACGTCTTTGCGATTCGTCGTCAGCATACCGCCATCTCCTGTCGATATACTCTTGATCGGGTGAAATGAAAAACAAGTGGCGTCACCGAATGATCCTATTTTTTTCTTTTTGTACATCCCCCCGAGTCCGCAAGCCGCATCGTCGATCAGTATGAGTTTGTGCTTCCGGGCGATCTTAGCAAAAGCAGGATAATCAACCGGGTGGCCGCCGTAATCCATCATTACTATTGCTTTCGTTTTTCGGGTAATTTTGCGCTCGACTGCTTCGGGATCGAGATTGAGCGTATCGGGATCTATATCGACCAGGACCGGACGGGCACCGACATGAAGAATCGGATTGATTGTCGCAATGAATGTAAACGCAGTCGTGATCACTTCGTCGCCCGGTTTGATCCCGTTTGCAAGCAATGCAAGATGGATTGCCGCGGTGCAGGAATTGACGGCGACTGCATACTTGGCTCCGACGTACTTCGCGAACTGCTCCTCGAATTGTTTGACCCTCGGTCCGAGGGTGACCCAACCGGAATCCAGCGCTTTCCCTATTTCTTCTTTTTCCTCTCTGCCAAACAACGGCTGTGCAAAATGAATAAATGGTCTCATATGAGTGTGTGTTTTTTCAGAGCCTTCAAAAAGGTATTATAGCTACGCCGCGGAGTAAATTCTAGGGAATATTTGCGTGCGAATCCGCTGTATTTCGCGTATCGTTTCGGATCTTTCAGAACCATCCGAATCGCTTCGGCAAGATCGCGGGGAGTATTATGTTTCACCACAAATCCTGTGACATCATGAACGACACTGTCACGTAGACCGTCTGTATCGTATACGACGGCCGGCGTCCCAAAATATCCGGCCTCAGTGACAATGAGCCCCCACCCTTCTTTCACCGACGTAACACTGATCACCGTCCCTTTATTCATGAGTGAATATTTCTGTTTCGGGGAAACTCGACCAAGGTAAGAAATATCCGATCGGTACGGACTTTTTGCAATATATTCTAAGACACGTTTCCCGTAAGTGCCTTCCGCCTTCCCAGCCAATATCATGGTAAGATTGGGTATTAATTCTTTGACGATTTCGAACGCCTTGATCTGATCCATTGTTTGTTTCATTGATCGTATCGAACCGACGGATATGAGTATCGGTTTCGCACTATTTTTTTTGATAGTACTGATTGCGGGCATGCGCTCAAGAGCGATTGGGATCACTTCGATTTTGCGGCGATCGAATCCGTATCGTGCAAGATCTGTTTTCGTACTTTCCGATTCGGTGAATACGATCGAACGGTTCAAAAATCTGAGATAAATCGGCTCCAATATATGTCCTATCCGATTGAGCGGGAAAAAAAGTTCGTGGAACCAGATTTCCCTGCACAGTTGGAATATATATAGCACACGTTTTTGAGTTGTGTAGTATTGAGTAAAAAATGGGAATGTATTGATTTCCTCGATGATGAGATCGGGCCAGTGTTCAAACTTTTTCTGGTAGAGTCGCATGGCCCGGTAATAGAGTGTCCATTTGTTGCCGGTGCGATACACGGTGTATCCGTGTATCGCACTCTTGTCTGTCGCTCCCGGATATCCGGCGGTGATGATGCGCACTTCGTGACCGTCGCGTGCAAGCATAGATGCGAGCTGGTCCGTCACTACTTCGGCACCGCCGGCAGCAGGATGATTGATATCTTTCCATGTGAACCAGAGTATGTTCATTTTTTATCGTATTGCCGGAGGATATTCTTACGGTACCAAATCGCAAGGGTATCGAGGAATATCCCCCAAATCGATGAAAGCGTCGCTGCAGAAGTGATCTTGCTGAGCGTATAATCAAGTCTGATAGGCGCCTCGTAAATTCTTTTGAATCCCATACTCCTTGCAGCGACTAGCATCTCCAGATCTCCGGCGAATTTTTTCTCGACAAGGAGGGGAAGTATTTTCTGGAGCACCTTCTTCCGGAATATCTTGATACCGGCCTGTGTGTCGTGTACCGTAATTCCAAAAAAAAGTTTGACAAAAATGAAATATCCGTAGCTGAGAACCTTTCTCAGCGGGGAATATTTGACCAACGATGCGGCGTGGCGTTTAGATCCTACGATAACATCCGCATCATACCACTCCATGTGTTCAAGAAGCATGGAGATGCCGTTCGGATTGATCTCCATGCCGGAATCGATGAACATCACATAGTCGCCGTGCGCCTTGCTCATGCCAAGGCGCACGGCATATCCTTTCCCCTGGTTTTTCATATATGCGATTGTCTTTACATGGGGAATCGCAGTTTTTTTGATTTTCTGAAGCGAACGGTCATGCATACCATCCACAACAGCTATGACTTCATAGGGATATCTGATCTTATTCAACGCTGCGACAATACGGCGAAGATCCGTGATTATTGTTCTTTCCTGTTTGTGGACAGGAATGATGAGACTGAGGAAGTGGTCATTCCTTTTTGTATCCATCGTCGCATTATTATATAATAGAGTGAGATGAAACTCACTAAGATTGTCGCGACGATAGGCCCTTCCTCGGAAAGTCCCGAAATTATCGAGAAACTCATACTTGCTGGTGTCAATGTGTTCCGATTCAATTTCAAACACAATGTACCATCATGGCATGAAGAAAAAATGAAACTCGTACGGTCGATTGCGTCCAAGCTCAAACGTCATGTCGGAGTCCTCATCGATCTTCAGGGTCCGGAAATCAGGATCAAGCTGTCCGGCGACCAGATCGAAATCGAGAAAGATGTGCCGATCCCCTTCGGTACCGCTGATTTCACCATTTCCCATCCCGATATCATCAATCATATCCAGAACGGCCAGCATATCGTCGTCAATGACGGGCAATTCAATTTCGAGTTCGTGAGGAAAAAAAATAAGACGTATCTCGTACCGTTTCATTCCGGCGTGCTGAAAAATACGAAATCTATGAATATACCGGGCGGCGACTTCCCGCTCCCTGCCATGGTCGACAATGACATTGTCGGTGTAGCGCTTGCGGGAAAAATGAAAGCGGATTTCATCGCGCTCTCGTTCGTGCGCAGCGCCAAAGACATTGATGCGCTGCGCAAACACATGAAAAAACATAAGTGCCATGCGGAAGTAGTCTCAAAAATCGAGACCAAGAAAGCGATCCAGAATCTCGATGAGATTACCCCGGCCTCCGACGCCATCATGATCGGCCGCGGTGATCTCGGAGTCGAGATCCCGATCGAGGAAGTTCCTTTTTACCAGAAAAAGATGATACGCAATTCGTTCGAACGCGGCGTCCCGATAATCACGGCGACACAAATGCTTGAGTCGATGATCGAGAATCCCTACCCAACCAGAGCGGAAGTGTCGGATATCGCAAACGCCGCATACGATTTGACAGATGCCGTGATGCTCTCCGCGGAGAGCGCTTCCGGCCATTACCCATATCTAGCGGTCAAGATGCTTGCCAAGACGGTGGCGTTCCATGAAAAAATCCCGCTCAAGGATATCCGTACGCTCCATAATTTCCAGATTAATACCCTTGAAGAGCTCATGTGTGATGCGGCATACAATGTTTACCACAAGTCTGCCGATGCGAACGCAATTGCCGCGTTTGTTGTCTTCAGTTCGACCGGTCACACAGCCCGCATGATTTCTCGGTATCGTCCCCAGGTGCCTATCTATGCATTCACTCCCAATGATCATGTTGCCAATTCATTGACTATCAATTTCGGTGTGTATCCAGTCATATCCCACAGTCATGGACTTCATCAAAAACAAGTCCATACCGACGACATCGAACATGCGCTGGCACAGCTCGTACGCCAACAGCTTCTCAAGAAAGGAAGTCATGTCGTCGTGGTGCATGATAATGCAGACACCATCCGCATCATGACCGTATGAATTCCCGTATCCGTAATTTCGCCATAATAGCGCATATCGATCATGGCAAATCGACTCTTGCGGACCGCTTCCTCGAACTCACAGGCACTGTAGATGAAACTCACGACAATCAGATGCTCGACCGGAACCCGATTTCGCGAGAACGCGGAATCACGATCAAGCTCGCACCTGTCAGAATGACCTACCAGACTGCTTCCGGACCTCTTACCCTCAATCTCATTGATACACCGGGCCACGTAGACTTTTCGTATGAAGTGGACCGGACGCTTTCATGCGTCGAGGGTGCCATACTTCTTGTCGACGCCACACAGGGTATCCAGGCACAGACGATAGCGAATGCATTCAAGGCAATCGATAAAAATCTCGTCATCATCCCTGCAGTCAATAAGATCGATCTTCCCGGGGCCGATGTCGCCGGGACCAAACAACAGATCGAAGATTTCCTCGGCGTATCAAAAAATGAAATCTATGAAATTTCCGCCAAATCAGGCGAAGGCACGGCGGAGTTGCTTGAAGCAGTCGTATCGAAGATTCCTCCGCCGTCCGCGCATGAGGATTGCAGCGCGGACGGCCCGTTGCGCGGACTCATCTTCGATTCATACTACGATTCCCACCGTGGCGTCATCGCATTCGTGAGAGTGTTTGGCGGTATGGTCAAACGGCGGGACAAGGTCCGACTCGCAATACAAAATACCCACTTCGAAGTGACGGAAGTCGGCTATTTCATGCCGGAGCTCCTCGCACAAAGTGAATTGCGCTCCGGCGATATCGGCTATATCGTCACGAATCTCAAGGATATTCATCAGGTCAGAGTCGGTGATACGGTCGTAGCGGCGAAATCCAACACCCATGCGCTTGCAGGATACCGCAAAGTGAAGCCGATGATTTTCGCTTCGATGTTCCCCACTGATCCCGCCGACTACCTCAATTTCAAGAAAGCGCTGGAGAAGCTGTATCTCAATGATTCGTCGCTAGAATTCACCGGCATCTACAGCAAAGCCCTTGGAGCGGGATTCCGCGTGGGATTTCTCGGACTTCTGCACGCAGATGTCGTCCGCGAGCGTCTTGAACGGGAGTATGAGCTCGATCTTGTCCTTACTCCCCCGCAGGTTGAATATCTCCATGAAAACAGCCAGTTCTCGGAGCCGTATGTCAAAATTTTAATAGTCTGTCCCAATGCGTATGTCGGTCAGGTCATCCAGCTGTGCGAGCACTATCGTGCGACGTTTCTCTCCATGGATAATAAAAATCAGATCTCGATGAATTATGAAATGCCGATGAGCGAGCTCATTTCGGATTTTTTCGATAAACTCAAAAGTGCTACATCCGGTTATGCTTCTCTTGACTGGGAGTTCGATCGGTATGTTCCGGTGAAGGCGGACAAGCTCTCGATTTTGCTCAACGGTGATCCCGTCGAAGAGTTCTCAGAAATAGTCGTATTTGAGCGCGCGCAGGAGAAGGGTCAGTATCTCTGCGCCCGCCTCCGCGAGATCATCCCCCGCCAGCAGTTCGAAGTGAAGGTACAGGCTCACTACAAAGGCAAAATCATTGCATCGGAGCGAATCGCGCCGTTCAGGAAAGACGTCCTTATCAAGAGCGGCAAAGTGATCGGTGCGGGCGATGTGGGACGCAAGCGCAAACTTCTGGAAAAACAAAAAGAAGGGAAGAAACGGATGAAGATGGTCGGCCGCGTCGAGATCCCGAAAGAAGCCTTCATGAAACTCTTCAAGAAAGGTTCATAATTAAAGAGTTTGCCATCTAATATTTTTGTCTTTTTTCATGAACGTATATTGCCGTTTAGCATATTGGAGCTCCTTCGTGATCCACTCCTGTGTTGCCTGCTCCAATGTGCAGTCTCCTGATATATATCTTATGAGCTGTGGGTATCCGATTCCGGTGAGACCGGGACTGTCTGTGGTATACCCGGCCTCAAGGAGTTTCTTCGTTTCGTTAAGTGCGCCGGACTGTATTCTCTCCTGGACCCGGCGCCGTATCGCACGTTCGAGACTTTCTTTGTTTTTATGACGTAATCCAATATATTCGGTGATGTCGTATAAATCCTTTGGTATTTTTTTCTTCCCAAAATTTGAACGATACGATAAAATTTCTATTTTCCTAATCAATCGTCGGGGGTTATGAAAATCACTTTCGTTCATACCGTGATTCCCCCCTACTAAATCCTGAAGTTCCTCAAGAGATTTTGATTCGAGGTCCTTCCGGAGATTTTCATCGGGCGGCACCGCGATATCAAATCCATACAGCAAATGTTTAACGTATAAATACGTGCCGCCAGCAATGATAATTGCTTTTTTTCGCGAATGAATTTCGGCGATTTTGCTTCGGGCATACTCTACGAAATCATATGATGAATATCTGTCGCGGGGATCGCAAAGATCGAGTCCGTGCACGGCGATCCCCGCCTCTTTGAATTTCTGCTTTTCCTTACCCGTCACAATATCCAAGTGTTTGTAGACTTGGCGCGCATCAGCAGAGATTATTTCACCCCCACATTTGATCGCAGTCGCGATCGCACGATCTGTCTTCCCCGTCGCCGTCTGTCCGGTAACCACATAAATGGCGGGCATATTCATCGAATCTGATGCTGAAGCAAAGTAGCGTCGATTAGATTTTTATATAAATACAGGACGTCAATCGGGCCGGTTCCTTTCGGTGTCGCGGTATAGAATGATGCGATATTCTCAACATCGTCTTCGTGATAATCACCGATGAGTTTCGATCCTTCTTTATGAAGTCCCAAATTGATCAGCGTGACACCCGGCTTGAGCATCGAAGACTTGACGATATGTTTGCCAACTGCCGTAACGATGATATCGGCCTCTTTGATATACTGTTCCGGGTCCGGGGTCTTGCTGTTGATATTAATGTGGTTAATCTTGAAATGAGTAAGTGTTTTATCAATCGGACTGCCGCCGGTGAGCCCCCTGCCGATGAGGACTATTTTCTTGTGTTTCAATATCTGTTTGAAAACGGGGATATCCTTATCAGTCACAAATAACTCATCATTCAGAACCTGTTTATCATATATGTACTTCAGGATAGTGAGGACGGTGAGTCCGATCGGTGCGATGAACGGCGACTTCGCCTTGTGTCCCTCGATATCTTTGAGGGGAGGAATATAGTTATATATCGTATCCGTCTGAAGATGCGCGGATAACGGTTGCTGGATGATAATACCGGTGGTGTCAGCAGCATGTGCTTTCTCGCGGAGCATCGTCGCGAATTTGAGGAAAGGCGGTTCCGAACGCAAATGAATAAGTTCGAAGTTGATACCGAGTTCCTTCGCGACTTTTTGTTTTATCGTTACGAACGAAAGCTGTTCACCGGAATTACCGACAAGAATCGTGACGAGTTTGGGAGTGATTTTCTTCCGTGCAAGTTTCTGGACTGAAGTAGCAATCTCTGATTTCAGGAACGCGGCAATCTCGGTGCAGGCGACTTTCATCAGACCACATTATACCATATCTAGGGTTTGAATAATCCGACAAGTCCTACTGGTGGCGGAATAGCTACGCAAAATCCATTTAGTATAATTACTTCAATACGTCAGCTACTTAGACAGGTTATGAAATAGCACCGAACCAAGACCGATGACAGAAAACTCAATACCCGGTTCGACACGAATTGATCCAGTAAGAAATAAGGCAAAACATGTATTGTATGAAAATTTGTCCCCGGTATTATCAGATATGGTTCGCAGAGTGGGAGTGCCGGACTTCGTGACTAAAAGGGTAAAAAAAGATGTGCAAGCAATACGAAGAGTATTGTTTGCAGATCCTTATCAAAATCTGAAAAATAGAGATGAAAGTGTTTTAAGAGAATTTGCAATGCAAGCGCAAATACCCGGTTTTTTGGAATTGAACTCTTTTCTGAACGGTCGCGGTGCTTACGAGCAAGGATTCCAAGCCGCTTTGCAATCCCTAGGACAACTGGATGATGTTACTGGGGTATCTCTCGAAGTCGCGTATCAGGCATCTCATCATGGTCGTCCAGTATACGATCTCGATAGACAAGTTCTTGGGGGATATGGTACTGCGGGAATAGTAGTTAAGTTACTTACGGCGGACTTATATAGGCAACTTATTTCGTTGGGAGTTTCACCTGACGAGCGACCAAGATGCGCAAATGATCTTATATTAAGTAAGGGATTTTTGGCCAGTTGCTTGTTGATAGCACGAAATAAACACCTTGTTGGACTCAATGAAGGAATAGAATCGATGATGAGCGATAAACCAGGAGAAACAACACATGGTCGGGAGCTTGATCCCGATAAATCACCGATTACTATCACTATACAAAAAGACGGAACTTATAAATGCGTACCAAATCAAACGAAAATTGATCACTATTGGAAAGATGAAGAACGAGTAAAAGAGGGAACCGAAATTGTCGGCTGTCCTGGTGCGACTGTTACTAAATCAGGTGACGGGAATAGGAAATCCGCCATACAGGTATTTATTGAAAATATGGCCGAAGTGTTAGTGAAGACGGATGCATTCGAAGAATACGAAAATTACATGAGAACAGTGGCAATTACCGGGAAATAAATTGTCTTTATTAACCAAAAGTTATATAAACGTCGCGGTGCTTAGTCTGTCACCCTTCTGGGAGAAGCGCATGAGGATGACGCCTTTGGCGGTACGCGATCGGCTTGGGATAGACTTGAGCGGTATCTTGACGATCTGTCCCTGGTTGCTCGTCATGATCACTTCCTGATCATCAGGCTGGATGATAGAGACGAATGCAATCTTGCCCATCTTGTCGTCAACCGATGCGATCTTCACTCCCTTGCCGCCGCGATGCTGATCTTTGAATGCAGAGAGGATCGTCTTCTTGCCGATCCCTTTCTCTCCGATGACGAACAGATCTTTCTTGAACTCGCTTGCATCGAATGTGTCGGCACTGATGACTTCGTTATCGCCTTCAAGAGTGATGCCGCGCACTCCTATGGAGGCGCGGCCTGTGGGACGGATTTCTTTCTCGTTGAATACGATCGTCTTCCCGTCGCGTGTCGTGAGAATGACGTTGTGCTTCCCGGTGGTGAGGTTGACCCACAGCAGTTCATCGCTCTTATCGAGTTTGATCGCCACGATACCGTTGGTACGGATGTTAGCGAACTGATCAAACGATGTCTTCTTCACTGTTCCGTGTTTTGTAGACATCAGGACGAACGTATTGGCATCATGCGGCGCTTCTTTGTCATACGTTAGGATCGATGTGACTTTCTCGTCCGGCCGAAGCGTGATGACATTCACGATAGCCTTCCCTTTCGAGATTCTGGTGCCCTGGGGGATATCCCATACACGCGTTTGGAACACCCTTCCCTGATTGGAGAAGAACAGGATGTAATCATGGAGCATCGCGGTCGTGATCTGATACACATTGTCAGTCTCTTTCGTCTCGATTCCCGATACGCCTTTGCCTCCCCTGTTCTGCACCTTGAATGTCTCGCGGGGGATCTGTTTGATATATCCTTCTTTTGTCATCACGACAATGACTTCCTTGTTCTCGATGAGCTGTTCGTCGGTGATTTCGCCCGGCTTCGCCTTGATGACTTTCGTCTTGCGCTCGTCGCCGTACTTGTCTTTGATGGCGACGAGCTCATCCTTGATCACACCGAGGATTTTCATGACATCCTTGAGCAATCCTTCAAGATAGCTGATGAGTTTCTTGAGCTCCTTGAGCTCTTCTTCGATTTTCTCCCTCTCAAGTCCGGTTAGCCGTTTGAGCTGCATGTCAAGAATCGCCTGTGACTGGATATCCGAGAGTTTGAACCGTGTCATGAGCTTCTCTTTCGCCTCCGCTTCTACCTTGGATTTGCGGATGATCTGGATTACTTCGTCGATATGATCGAGTGCGATGAGGTATCCCTCGAGGATGTGCGCTCGCGCTTTCGCCTGTTTCAATTCGTATTCCGATCGTTTGGTCACGATGTCAACGCGGTGTTTGAGATAATACTCGAGGATCGATTTGAGGCCGAGCGTCTGCGGTACACCGTCCACAAGCGCGACAATGTTAACGGGGAAGGATGTTTGCAACTCCGTGAATTTGAACAGATTGTTGACGACTTTTTTGTAGCTCGCATCCCGCTTGAGCTCGATGACGATCCGCACTCCGTCACGGTCCGATTCGTCACGGAGGTCGGAAATGCCGACGATGCGTTTGTCATTCACCAGATTGGCGATTTTCTCGACGAGATTCGCTTTGTTGACTTGGTAGGGCAGTTCGCTCACGATGATCGATGTGCGGCCGCTCTTGGACTCCTCCTCTCCGACTTTACCGCGGATGAGTATCTTACCGCGGCCCGTCATGTATACGTCCCGTATATCATTGGCGCCGTAGATCATGCCCTGTGTCGGGAAATCGGGACCTTTGATGAATTCCAGAAGTTCCTCGACCGTTGTTTCATACGAGAGATGTTTGGCATCGGCAGTAGCACTCCCAAGCGTCTTGACTGCTTTGCCCTGCTCCATAGGGATGGTGACCATCGCTTTATCGATCGTATGGCAAATCGCATCAACGACTTCGGTGAGATTGTGCGGAGGGATCTTGGTGGCCATGCCCACCGCGATTCCCTCCGCACCCATGAGGAGCAGGTTCGGGAGCTTGGCAGGCAGATAGACCGGTTCCTGAAGTCTGCCGTCGAAGTTGTCGGTGAATTCGACTGTCTCTTTCTCGATATCCGCGAGGAGCTCTTCGGCGATCTTGGCAAGTTTGACTTCCGTGTACCGCATTGCCGCAGGCGGATCACCATCTATTGAGCCGAAGTTCCCCTGTCCTTTGACGAGCGGGTATCGCATCGTGAAATCCTGCGCCATACGTGCGAGCGACTCGTAAACCGGAGCGTCGCCGTGCGGATGATACTTGCCGAGTACCTCGCCGACTACCGTGGCCGATTTGTTGAATCGGCCACTGAACGTGAGCCCGAGCTTGTGCATCGCGAAAAGAACGCGACGGTGTACAGGTTTGAGACCGTCGCGCACATCCGGGAGCGCGCGCGATACGATGACCGACATTGCGTAGTCCAGATACGCGCGCTTCATCTCGGAAGTGATCTCCGCCTGACGCACGCCGGGTGTCAATTTTTTTTCTTCGTCCATATTCGTCGACATGTACTTCTTATTTCTCTTAATTTCGCGCGATAATTAATTATTTCGTAACGAGTGACTTCTTGATCGCTTCGATCGCTTTGTCTCTTCCGAGGAAATCCTTAGTTTTGACCCATTTGTTCGGCTCGAGATCTTTGTAATGATCAAAGTAATGTTTGATTTTTTTCTTCACGATCTCATCCAGGTCATCGACCGATTCAATATGTGCATGGAACGGGTCCGCCTTCTTGCTCCCGACACCGATGATCTTAGTGTCGACACCCGCTTCGTCTTCCATTTCAAGCATGCCGATGACGCGGACTGCTATGCCGACTCCCGGGAGGAGCGGATACGGTGTGATCACAAGAATGTCAAGAGGATCCCCATCTTCGCCGTGTGTGTGTGGGATAAATCCGTAATTTGCCGGGAACGCCATGGTCGTATACGCGAACCGGTCTACCATGACGGTCTCCGACTCCTTATTCACCTCATACTTGATGAAGGATCCGGCAGGAATCTCGATAATTGCATTTACCTCCCCTTTCTCCGGGGCGTCACCAGCGCTCATTTTTGAAATATTCATATATTAAAAAATTAATTGATAATTAGATATCCAATGTTGCCATCCGGGCGTGACTGACGATGAATTTCTTGCGCGGGGGTACTTCGTCACCCATGAGCATCGTGAAAATATGGTCCGCTTCCTGCGCATCCTCGACAGCTACCTGTTTGATGATCCTATTATCAGGATTCATGGTTGTCTCCCACAGCTGCTCTGCGTTCATCTCCCCCAGACCTTTGTATCGCTGTACCGTGGGCGTACCGGTCGCGGTGGACATCGATTTGATTGCAGTATCGCGCTCGGCTTCGGTGAATGCATACTGCACTTTCTTGCCGAACTGGACTTTGAACAAAGGCGGCTGCGCGATATAGAGGTGTCCCCTTAACACGAGTTCCGGAAGGTGACGGAAGAAAAATGTCAGCAACAGCGTCCGGATATGTTCACCGTCCACGTCCGCATCGGTCATGATGAATACTTTGTGATACCGGAGCTTCTGATAATCGATATTCTCGCCGATACCCATACCGAGCGCGATGACGAGGTCCTTGAGTTCCTTGAACGAAAGGACCTTATCGAGATAAGCGCGCTCGGTGTTGAGCACCTTCCCCCGGAGTGCAAGAATTGCCTGGAATCTCCGGTTTCGTCCCTGCTTGGCGGTGCCACCTGCGGAATTACCTTCCACGAGGAACAACTCTGATTTCGCAGGATCTCTCTCGCTGCAGTCTGCCAGCTTGCCGGGGAGTGTTGCGCCTTCAAGAGCTCCTTTGCGCAACACCGCATCCTTGGCCGCTTTGGCGGCGAGGCGCGCCTTTTGCGACAGCAAAATGCGCGCCAGTATATCTTTGCCGACACGGGGGTTCTCTTCGAAGAATACGTCGAGGTATTCGGACACAGCCTGCTGGACGATCGTCTGCACCTCGGAATTGCCGAGTTTGGTCTTCGTCTGACCCTCAAACTGCAGATTGGTCGAGGGCATCTTGACATACACAATCGCTGCAAGCCCCTCTTTCGTATCTTCTCCGGTGATCGTCTCCTTAAGGTCCTTCTCGCTCAATACATTCTTGGCATAATTATTGATGCATTTGGTGAGGGCGATGCGGAATCCGGTGAGATGCGTTCCTCCTTCGATCGTATTGATGACGTTCACGAAAGACATGACATGCTCGCTGATGGCGTCGTTGTACTGGATTGCGACCTCGATCTCTTTGTCGTCGACCGCTTTCTTGATGAAGATCGGATCGTGGTATGTCTTCTTGCCCGCGTTCATATCGCGAAGCAGCGACATGATGCCGCCGTCGAAGTAATATGCGATCCTGTCCTGCTCTTTATTATTTTCTATTCGGAAATGAGTGCCGCTGATGAGGTAGGCGCGCTCCTTGATCTGTTTCTTGAATGCGCCGTAATTGATCTCAACCGTCTCTTTGAAAATCTCGGAATCAGGAAGGAACGACACCGCCGTCCCGTGCTCAAACGGCATGGTGAGCTGGGACTCCTTGACCTTCTTGACAGCATAGAGCGGCACTCCCCGCTTGTATTCCTGGCGGTAAATGACGCCGTCTTTCTTGACTTCGACGATCGTATGCTCGGAGAGCGCATTCACGACAGACGCTCCGACGCCGTGAAGTCCTCCGGACACTTTGTACGCGGATGTCGTGAATTTGCCTCCTGCATGGAGCTTGGTCATGACGAGCTCGAGCGCGGAAGTCCCGTGTTTCCTGTTCACTTCGACCGGGATTCCGCGCCCGTCATCATAGACAGTGAGATAATTGTTCTCGCCGATCACAATATGGATGTGCTTGCAGTACCCCGCAAGCGATTCGTCGATCGCGTTATCGACGATCTCGTGGAGGCAGTGGTTGACGCCGGTTTGGGAGGTCGACCCTATATACATCCCCGGCCGTTTACGCACCGGTTCGAGCCCTTCGAGCACGACAATCGACTCTGCGCTATATTTGGGAGCTGAATCTGCCATCAGAGTATCAGTTTATCAAAAAAATAGCTTCGAGTCCACTATAGTTATGATATATTTGATGTTATGGAAGACTTAATACCAGGGGTTATGTATTTTCTAAAAATGAATGCGCAGTATTTTTTATTGCGGCGGTTGTATTTACCTACTTTGTAATTACCCAAAAGGCATGGCATATTGAATCTCCCTTCCTAAATACGTATTAAACAAAAACCCTGAACTTTTCCGGGGAAAAGTTCAGGATAATTTGCTACCCGTAATAAAAAAATTACTTGAGTTCTACTTTTGCGCCTGCCGCTTCGAGCTTTTTCTTCGCCTCTTCTGCCGCATCTTTTTTGACGTCTTTCAAAAGTTCCTGGGGTGCACTCTCTACCAATTTCTTGGCTTCCATGAGCCCAAGAGCCGGGTTGATCTCGCGTACTGCTTTGATCGCACCGAGTTTGTTCTCGCCTGCTGCCGTAATCACTACGGTAAAGGATGTTTTTTCCTCTGCCGGTGCTGCGGTTGCTGCTGCGCCGGCTGCCGGAGCTGCCATTGCCATTGCGGTAACACCGAACTTTTCCTCGAGATATGAGGCAAGTTCTGCTACTTCTACCACGCTCAGGGTTTCTATTTCTTTTGCAATTTTTTCAAGTTTCTCAGAAAGTTTTATTTCATCTGCCATTCATATTCACCTCCCTTTCGGTCAATTCGCTTGTTTTGATCTCTCTTTGAGGACCATTGTCAACTTCGTAATATTAAATTTCATAGACATAACGAGCCTGCTGGACGGAGATTTAAGCGACCCGATAAGCTTGGCCAAAAGTTCTTCGCGTGACGGGAGCTGTGCGATTTTCTCAAGATCGGCTTTCTGGTACATCGTATTCTCGAGAAGACCGAATTTGAATCCGACAGTTTTGTCATCCTTGGCGAACCGGAAGAACGCGCTCAGACCCCGTGCATAATCAGTGCTCAATGTGAGGAGCGCAGTACTCTCCCTGATTGCCGTACTGTCACCCTGATCTTTGAATCCGGAGACGGACCCGAGCGCCTTGGCAAGAAGCGTATTCTTGACAACGCGGAGGTTGGCGTCGTTTTTCTTGAGCTCTTTGCGGAGCTTCTCCATTGCGGTATGGGTAGTCTTCTCGAAGCTGACGAGTGCGAAATTGGGGGAATCGGTGAGGAGAGCACCGATTTGCTTAACCTCCTGTTGTTTTTTTACGTTAGGCATACTGTTTCACTGCTTAGGAAATTATTAATTTTATGGAAACCTAAGGTCTTGGTGAACAACCCATTATACTTGAGTCGTATACGTTATTCAAAGGGAAATTCAAAATCCTCCGAGAAGCTCCTTGAGTGATTTTGGTTCGGCTCCGGTTGCGACGCCTTTTTTCTTCGCTTTCTTCTCTTCCAGTTTGACTTTCATCGTCGCCGCAAATTCCTGCTTCTTCTTGAAGCTGTCAACGCGACCCTTGACGTCTATGAAGCGGTGCTCGCCGGTGAAGTACGGGTGGCACTGCGAGCACACATCAATCGTAATCGTAGGCTTGAGCGAGCGTGTCGTGAACGTCTTGCCGCACGAACAAACGACCTGAGTATCGACAAATTGAGGATGAATTCCGGTTTTCATGGTCACAATTATACACAATATCAGATACAGGTTCCAGCGGGAATTACGATCGTAACGGAAGTGAAACCGAATCCTGTCAGGAAGGCGGTGAGCTGGCGGCGGGCGTTGCCCGCCGCCACCTCAAGTATATTGCCTTCGCATGCGGCCGCGCGGATAGACTTCTCCGCCTCCGCGCGGGCCGTCGTCTCCATCTCCGTATCGTTCCTGCGCAGTATCCCCTGCCGTCTGTCGTATACTTTTGATTGAGTGTTATCAAGCGCCGCAGAGAGTATCTGCGGCGCCGGCAGCGACATCTCAATTTCCTTTCCCCGTATTTTCACGTCTTTCTCAGATATTTGCGAAAGATCAAAACCGGCGATCACCTGCCCGTGCGCGATGAATAGCAGCCGGTCTCCGAACAGAAATCGTTGAATAGCATTTGTCTCAGAAGTCTGCGCATCGATCACTTTCTCTATCGTATAGCTCGCTGTTTCCAGCCGTGCCAGCGATCTGATCTGCTTGATCACCGCTGCCCTGTTCACATCAACGGTAAACGAAGAAGGCTGAATAAACCGTTTAATTATACCGAACCATAGAATCGCTATAATCGCGACTACTATGAGAATAATCACAAAATACTTAAAAAGAGTTTGTTTCACTTCGATAATTGTACCAGACCTTGTGTATAGCTCTCCTTATTGTATGCATACATGGAAAATGCAAAATTATTTATACCTGTTTCTACAATATATGTGAGAGCAATTGGAAAAATAGTAATCGGAATATCTCCTCTATCTTTAGATAACAAATAGGTATGCATGCGAGAATATCGCATGAGAGTTGCGATTTGTAATCCATCGGCATAACTTAGATGTGACCCTCTGGTAAGTAAAAGTTTTGAAATATTTAAACAGTGTGATATCACGTGTGGATCAACCGGCAACGTTGTGTCCACGATTGTATTAAAGTACCTGAGTCTTCTGTTATACTCCTCTATACTTTTTGATCCGCACATAAATTCGTAAAGTACCGCATCGATTGTAACCAACTGAAATCGAGATTGATTGAATGCAATAAATATTTCTTCAAATATTTTCAAGTTTCGATAAGCATCTATCAGAAAACTGGTATCTACGATAATATGAGAATTATTCGGAAGTCCATCCGACTCGCCGTTTAAAGGGGAAAGGATTTGAATCTTCGTATTCATACCTGTTTTGGATTCTTTTAAGTTCTTTAGCGGCCTTCAAAAAATTTTTGATATTAATAGATCTTCGTGGCACATCAAAACCCCAGCGAAGTTTATCTTCACCTGTTTTTTTCTTCAATTTTGACTCAAGTTTTTCAATTTTCTCGTCAAGTGCCATACCGTAATATTACAAAAAGAAGTGTCAATGTAAATGACAAAATTGTCAGAAGTCTATTTTATCGTTGAAATATCGATAATCTGATACATGTCGCCGACTACCCGCACGTATTGATCATCTGTCAGGATTATTAATCCTGTCTTTTGTGCAAAATCATGGGGAAGTCTATGCTTTAAGGCTTGTTCTTTCTTATCTTCTCTACCCCAGTGAGGGAGAATCATAAAATTCACTAAATTTAATGCGGTAAAATCTGACACATTACCCAAATTATGATCATTTCCAGGGAAATTTCGCGAAGATATATCCGGTGCCGTAATCATTGATCCGGCACTTCCTCCTATATAAATTTTTTCTTTATTTTCAACTGCGTCTCTATACAAATCATAACTTGCGGATTTCTGGATTTGCTGCAAATAATGAAATACATTTCCTCCAGTGCTGTAAATAACATCACATTTATCAAATGCTGATTTAATTTCTTCTCTTAACTTTCCGGTAATTGTAAAATCCGTTACATCAAACCCCGCTTCTTTAAAAGCTTTACGATCTTTCAATACCCACGGATGTTCGCCCGGAATTGCTTCTGCTGCAGTATCAATGAATAAGACTCTCAAAGTTTTATCTGTTAAAAAGTGGGTAAAAATGTGATTGGCGACGGCGTAGAATTCGGAGCAAAGAAATAAGCGTTTCATGTCAATTTGTTGCAAATATTTTGTCCCATTTGCCGTTTTCGATGACGTCATCGAGATTGTGGAAGCTCTTGTTGATGCGGTGGTCGGTGAGGCGGTTTTGGGGGAAGTTGTAGGTACGGATTTTCTCGGCGCGGTCGCCCGTACCGACGTCTTTGACATACGACGTCATGGCGCCGCGCTTCTTCTCCTCTTCGAGCTGATACAGCTTGCCGAGCAGGAGCTCCATCGCGATATTCCGGTTCGCTTCCTGGTAGCGTTCGCGGCTTGCGGTCACTACGATCCCTGTCGGTTTGTGAGTGAGGCGGACAGCCGTTGAGACTTTGTTCACGTTCTGTCCGCCGTGTCCGCCCGAGCGATAAAACTGCCATTCGAGATCGCTCGGATTGAGCCGCACATCGGATTGTACGATGTGCGGCGTCACGATCATGATACAGGTTGATGTATGGATCCTCCCCTTCCTCTCGGTGTCGGGGATCCGCTGTACCCTGTGAACACCCGTCTCATTTTTGAAGTATGAAAACGCGTTGTCGCCCTTTATCCGAACGACATTATCTTCCATGTAGTGCCATTTCATTCCCCGCTTTTCCGCGAATTTGAGATACGACAGGAGAAGCTCCTTCATCCAGAGCTTGGACTCGTCACCACCGGCACCGGGTAGCGCTTCGATAATTGCGATATTAGGATCGACGACCATAGGATGTAATTATTTCAACCGCTTCTTCGACCGTACACTCGCACTGCTCTTTGGTTGCCATGTTCTTGAGTTTCACGATGCGGCGCTGGATCTCTTCGGGTCCTGCTATGATGACAAACGGAATATCGTTCTTATCCGCATATTTCAGTTGTTTGTCGAGTTTCTTGGTTGCGGACGGATACAGCTCGCACGCAATGCCGTTGTCCCGCAGGATGAATGCAGTCCTGATGACATCAAATTCAGTGTCCTCTTCAAACACGGTGACGAGCACCTGTGTTTTCTTGGACCGTACCTCCGGCGTGAGTTTCTTCTCTTTCAGAAATTCCAGCAATACGACATCGGATACGGCGAATCCCACACCGGGGATTGAGGTATTGACCGCGTATTGCGCAATGAGATTGTCATACCGTCCGCCGCCGAAGAGCGAGCGCCGGAGACTGCCACCCTTGTCTTTCACTTCAAACACCATGCCGGTATAGTAATCCAGTCCGCGTACTACTGATAAATCGATCTTGCAATATCGGGCAATGCCGTACGATTTGAGCGCGCCAAAAAGTTCGCGGAAATACGGATTATCTGTCGGTTTGACCGGATTATTGAGGAGCTCACGTATAGCAGGATCCACGTCCTGCCTGCTTTTATCCATCCGGTCTATTTTCCTGAGAACCTCCGGTTGGTCTTCCGCCGCGATACCGATCTCTGATAATTTATCACGAAGGTATGATCGCGAATTGATGCAGACGACGAAGTCGTCGTCTGCGGCTCCGAGTTTGAGAAGGATCGAGACTGCACTGCTTATGATCTCCGCATCCGCGAGCACACTTTCGCTCCCCAATATGTCAAAATCAGCCTGAATAAACTCCCTGCTTCTCCCCTTCTGCGGCGCCTCGTAGCGGAACCGCTGACCGATATTGAAGTAGCGGAGGGGGAAGATGAGCTCGCCCGTCTTCGTTGCCACCATGCGGGCGAGCGTTGGTGTCATCTCGGGACGCAGGATCAAATCATCCTTTTCATCCTGTCCGACCACCTTGAATGTCTGTTTCTCCAGGAGTTCCCGCGAACTTTTATCAGTATACAAACTGACAGGCTCCACGACCGGTCCATCGTACTCCTCGAATCCGTATTGTGCCGCTACCGCGCGAATCGTGTCAAAAAGAGCGTTCTGTACCGCTTTATCCCTCGGATACAGATCACGAAATCCACGAATAGCCTGTAGTTTTTGCATGTGAAGAAATTATAGCACAATGGGATGGCTTTATTCCGTCGAGGCTTCGAGGGTGACGGCGAGATCGGAGATCGAGCCGTCGCGCCAGAGCTTGAGTGCTATCTTGTCCCCGACTTTTTTTTCAAGAAGCAGCTTTGTGAGGAGCTGGTCGTCGTTTCCCGCCACTTTATTACCGTCCATCTCAGTGACGACATCACCTTCTTTGATACCGGCTTTTGACGCGGGCGATCCATCCATCACGTCCATCACGTATGCACCCTCAACAAGTTCGTTCTGAATCGCGAGCGTTTTGCTCAATATCCGGTACCGAATGCCGAGATATGGCCTCTCGAACGTACCACCGCGCTTCTTGAATGAATCGATTACATTCTTGACGACATTTGACGGTATTGCGAATCCGATGTTCTGGCCTTCGGAGGATACCGCCGTATTGACACCTATTACGAGTCCTTTGCTGTTCAGGAGCGGGCCGCCGGAATTGCCCGGACTGATCGCCGCATCCGTCTGGATGATGTTGTCGAGTTTCTCGACAAATCCCTCAAACGGCGAACCTGCTGTGATACCGCGGCCCAGTCCGGATATGATGCCGGCGGTGACGGTATTGGTGAATTCGCCGAGCGGTGTACCGATCGCGATCGCCATCTGGCCCAGTTTGAGCGTATTGGAATCGGCGAGGGCGAGCGGCCGGAGGCCGCTCGCGTCGATCTTGAGGATCGCAACGTCATTGAGCGGATCACGGTATATTTGTTTCACATCAAATTTCTTGTCGTCGTCGGTGAGGACGGTATATGCCGCTTCGGAGTCCGACACGACATGTTTGTTCGTGATGATCAATCCATCTGCAGATACGATGAATCCACTCCCGATATTCTGGTCTACTTCTCTGCTCTCGCCCGGTATCCGGCGGAAGGGCTGGAACGGATCGAGCGGATTGATCTGTATTGTGTCACGTCCCGTCGTGGTCTTCTGGATACCGATAGTCACGACCGAGGGGAGCGATTTCTCAACGACGGTCGTCACAGTGGATTCTTCGTAAACCACTGTCTGTGCGACTTCCGGCGAAGCTTTTTGGACGGGTTTGACAAGCGGATTGAATGAGAGATTTTTCGGAAGGAATCCATACGTGAAAGCGACGGCATAGACGATAACGGCAAACAGTATGATTGAGACGAGTTTTTTCATATCATTGTTTTGATCTGACTTGTTTGACGGCTTCCGTAAGCTGAAGATCTGTCTCTCGGGTGATTGTGTTGTCGTCCTCTACCTTATTTTCTACCATGATTTCGGGTGTGATACCCTTGCCGTTGATCCACTCCCCCTTGGGAAGAATCCATTTGGCGATCGTGACGTGCAGACCGGTCCCGTCCTGCAGATCAAGCGCTTCCTGTACGGATCCTTTGCCGAACGACTTCTCCCCAACCAGCGTTGCGCGACGGTAATCGCGCAACGCCCCGGAGAATATCTCCGATGCGGATGCGGATCCTTTGTTGATGAGGATTACGAGCGGGATATCGAGAAGTTTGCCCTCCCGCTCGACCCGGTATGTCCTGCTCGCTTCGCTCGTCGACTCCTGTTTGACGACGATCTCTCCCTTTTTGAGGAAATCGCTCGCGAGATAGACTGCGCTGTCCAGGTATCCGCCGGGATTGTCACGCAGATCGACGACGAGTCCTTTGACGGCGCCGCTGTCCCAGCGGCGCCTGACCTGTGCTATCGCATCATCCCATTCCTGATTCGTATTCTCCCCGAACTGGTTGACTTTCACGATCGCGGTATTGTCCTCGTATGTCAGCTCAACCGAATCCACCCGGATCTGTTGTCTTGTGATCGATACCTCGAATTCACTTTTCGGTTCACGGAACAGAGCGAGCTTGACGCTCGTCCCTTGCTTACCGCGGATTTTGGACACTGCCTGCACGAGGGTCCAATTCGCGGTGGATTTGCCGTCCACTTTGGTGATATAGTCGCCTGCACGGACTCCCGCTTTCTCGGCAGGGGAGTTTTTCAGCGGTGCGATGACGACGATGCTGTTGTTCTTGAGCCCGAGCTGGGCGCCGATCCCTTCGAATCGTCCTCCCAGATCGTCTTTGGAGTTTTTGTTGTCCTCAGGAGTAAGGAAAAATGTGTACGGATCGTCAAGCGACGCAACAAGTCCTTTGAGCGATCCGTAAAACAGTTTTTGCGGATCCAGCTTGTTTTTGTCAACATATTTCAGATCCAATTTCTCCAGAATATCCCAGTACAGGTCGAAATCGATCTTGTATTTGTCGTTGATCTTGGCGTTCGTGAACGTGTTGACGAGCCGCTGGTTGGTCGACTGGTTCCTGTTGTTGAGCTCGCCCAGTTTGTATCCTGTCCCAAAAAGGAGCACTGCCATGATAAGACCGAGCAGTATTGTGTTGATATTCGTTCGTTTCGGTTGCATACGGGACGTCAATTGTAGAGGTACATTGTATTATTTTTGCTATCAATAATGCAATAGCGGAGTCCGCACTGCATGATTGTCTCCCAGTCGGGCAGGTTCTTGACACGGGCCCACTTCGTCCCGTGGATAGGTTCGATGTCTTTGAGCGTCACGAGTCCGTTCTCATCAAGGACATCGAGCCGTACGACCTCCGCCGGTTTGATCTCCTCGATCACTATCACCTTGTTTTCGACGATGTCGGCGTGGAGAGCGGCGAGATTGTCATGCGCGGTTCGCAGCATCTCGCCGCCAAAATCACCGCTTGACTCCTTGAGCTCCAACGACTTGTATTCATTGACATCGAGTGTGACCGTCTGGTCTTTGATATCCGCGATACGGCCGGTGAAATATGATGATTCGTCCTGATTGATCTCAGTCTTCATCTCAAGAGTCACCGAACCGTCTTCATGGTTGATTTCTTTGATCGTCCCCGCAAATTCGCTGATGAGCTGTTTGGTGCCAAACATACCCTTTTTTTCGGCCAGAAGTTCATCTTTCTGCACTTCTTCGCCTACCACTTTGAGCAGGTGGAGGAATATCTCCTTGGGAGCGATACCGAGAGGTTCGGTGACCGAAATTCGCTCCTGCCGGGTGACTGTCTTGCGGGCAAACGGCGTATTGAAGTCAACGACCTGCCCGGCCTGTATCCCGGACGCAATATGCGCATTCGTATGGAACATCATCTGCATAACATCATTATACATAGGAATGTATAGAGAAAAAATCTGAAAAATACCTTAAGAAACGGAGATGCGTGTGACCAGGAGGATATTACTTGAGCCCCTGATATGAAATGTACGGGAGAAGGCCGAGAAACTGTGCATACTTGATGTGTTTGCGCAGACTTTTCTGGTGTTTGGCGCAAACACCGGTCCGATACCGGCTCTGAATTTTCTTGCGTACGGAGATGCACTTCTCAAGATTTTCCGGTTCGCGGAAATTGGGTTCCGTATTAAATTCGCAAAAAAAACATTTCATAAATGTGTCGGTCAGAATGGTATGTCGTCGGGATTGATGGATTCATCTTCCGGGGTTGCTCCGGCCGGAGGTTTGGTGTCACCTGTCGGTTCGGGCGCGCCGCTCTCATGTGTCTGTTCCCCTTCGACTCCTTCGGGCGCGCCCGGCCTACCGCCGCTCAGCACGATGAAATCGTCCAGGATAATCTCCGTAATGCTCCGCTGAACACCGTCTTTGCCCGTATATGAGCGGTACGTGATGCGTCCTTCCAGATAAACCTTCTTCCCTTTGGCGAGTATTTTACCACACAATTCGGCTAATTTGTTCCACGCCGTGATGCGGTGATACTGCACTTCTTCCTTGGTCTGCCCTTCATTCGTCGTCCAGGAACGATTCGTTGCTACCCCGAACGTACAGACCGGTGCACCGGTCGGCAGATACTTGAGTTCGGGATCGCGGGTGAGATTGCCCAGGAGGATGACTTTGTTGATAGATCGATTGGCCATGGGTCAGTCGTGTTTGAGTAACAAATACCTGAGGACGAGCGGATTGAAGGAGAGCTTCTTCTTGAATTCGCTTACTTTGGCTCCGTTTATCTCTACATCCCATTCATACATCGTTGCGGATGTCTGTTTGTTGATCGGATACGCAAGCGCCTTCTTGCTGGAAGGCTGTTCTTTCACCACTTTGGCCTCAACGGTACCGAACAGCTTCTTGAGCTCCGCCAAATTTTTCTCCTCGTTGAGAAGGAATATGAATGAATACATAGCTGATTCACTATATAATAATATCCGGAGCGCTGAAAATCAAGCGTAGACCAGTCGTACGATGAGAAAAAAGAAAGCGATAAAGGCGATTCTGACAACTGTTTTGTTGTTTGTCATAGTCTATTCGCGTATGGTGAATCTCTCGTGGGGATTGCCGTATCCCATGCATCCTGACGAACGGAATATCGCGATGTCCATCCAGAGTCTCAAATGCTCGTTCACGCCGGTCCAGACGAATGTACGCCGGCCCGTCGACCTGCATCCCCTGGAAGCGATACCGGACACTGCGTTGAAAGATACGGAAGGCAAAGCGGAGCTGGTGAATCCGCGGAATCCCGGTGAAGCGGTATGGTTCTTCGTCCGCGATTGTTTCAACCCGCACTTCTTCGCTTATGGACAGCTTACCGTCTACTGGTCGTACTTCCTGATCATGTTCATGAGGATGTTCACACAGATACAGGGCGCCATCACCCTCACAGAGGCGGTGATGGCGCTCAGATTGCTGTCCGCAGTTTCCAGTATATTCACAATACTGCTCGGGTATCTCACGATCAAGACAATCGCATCGCATGAGGGATGGAACAAAGGCGGTATAAGCTCATGGAATTTTTTCCTGACGGCGGGTACCCTGCTCCTGTTCGTCTGGAGCCCCGCTCCCATCCAGTTTGCCCATTTCGGCACGACCGAATCGTTCCTCATGCTTATGTACACACTCCTCACGTTCCTGTCAGTCAAATTCATGTATGATGCCGTGCCGAAAGACACGTACGTGTTCCTGGCCGCGGCGACAGTTGGACTTGCCGCCGCGGCCAAGATTTCCTCACTCGTATTCATGATCGTGCCGTTCATCCTCTTGTTTCGATTGATCAGAAAACCGTTTGAATGGATGTTCTTCATTCTTTCCGGCGCATTCTATACGTTTGTGATTTTATTGATTTTTTCCCCTCACAATCTCATCTCATTTCCCGACTTCCTGGGTACGCTTAAGTACGAATCGGACGTCGCACTCGGCGTGTTGGATGTTTTCTACACCCGGTCGTTCAAAGACACGGTTCCGGTTCTGTTCCAAGCTGTCAACGTATTCCCGTATTCGCTTGGCTGGCCCGTCTATCTCGCGTTTTTGACGGCTTTTTTCGCACTTCCGTGGAAAAAGAGAGCGTTCAACGTACTTCGTTTTGCATTTATTGCATACCTCATCCCGACCGCGTTTGCGTATACCAAATGGACGCGGTTCATGGCTCCCGTATTCCCCGTCATGATCGTCATTGCGGGGACCGCAATCATATGGTCGTATTGGCGGCTTCTTGCGATCGCAAAAAAACTCTATATGATTCCGTCATCGGAATCACGGTACCGTAAAGATGAGACGACGTCCACGATGAATTTGAGCACTTCGCACCACACGAAATATGTAAATCCCGCTGTGGTGCGCATTTACCATATCCTGTTTTTTCTCGCACTTTCCGTGTTTCTCATACCGGGTATCGCGTTCATCAGCATTTACGAACGCGAAGATGTGCGCTCGACGGCATCGCGCTGGATACAGGAGCATGTGCCGCAAGGATCATACGTACTCTCGGAAACGGCGAATGTCGTGGATATTCCCATTGATCCGATACGGTATTCGCCGCTTCCCGCCTTCCGGCCGGAAACCGTCATTGCACGAGCCGACAGGATGCCGTATGGGATTGACACAACATCATTCAACTTTTACGAACTCGACAATCCAGGAGAGACTCCCACTCTCCAGCCGCAGCTGGAGAGCGCATTGGGCGGCGCGGATTACATTTTCATCCCCTCGCGCCGCATTTACTACAACCACACCTGTTACCGGGACACAGGCCCGGGCTTTACGGAGAACCGCTTTGCCCTGTGTGAAGAAAAAGAACGCGAATACCCTCTCGTTAATGAGTATTATAAAAATCTTATTAACGGATCGACCGGATTCACGCAGGTTGAGGAGTTCACATCATATCCCACGTTGTCGCTTTTCGGTATGAAATTGATGGAGTTCCCGGACGAAATGGCCGAAGAAACATGGACGGTATTCGACCACCCGGTCATACGGATTTTCAAGCGGGGTTGAAATATTACCTGAGTCGGATTACAGTATTATCATATGAAGTACATCAACCAAACCGCACTATCCGTCGCGACGGTCGTTTTCGTGTTTCTTTTTCTTGTGAAAATATTCAATATCTCATATCCGTTTGAGCACCGGGTCATCAACACGACCGAATCGTCAGAGCTGTCCGTCGTCGGCGAAGGGAAAGTAGAGGTCGTCCCCGATACGGCATACGTTGAAGCCGGAATCACGGTGAGTAGAGCCGCGACAGCCGAACTCGCCAAGGAACAAATGTCGAAAGTGAACAATGCCATAATTGCGGCGCTCAAGGATCTCGGGATCAAGAAGGAAGACATCAAGACAAGCAACTTCTCCATTTATCCGGAATATGAGTACGGCGATCTGCCCGTGATGCCGATGACCGAATCATCTTCGGCTGGGTCAGAGCCGGCTGTCATCTCGAATCCGCGAAGCAGGATTGCAGGATACAGCGGCAACGCGAGTGTATCAGTCAAGATTCGGAAAACGGATCAGGCATCCCAGGTGATCGAGCGTGTCACGGCGGCGGGCGCCAATCAGGTAAGCGGCGCCCGCTTCACCGTAGACAATCCGGAACGGTTCCGCGAAGAAGCGCGGAACAAAGCGATCGCAAACGCCAAAGAACAGGCAGAAAAGCTGTCGAAGAGCCTCGGCATCCGCCTCGGCCGTGTCACCAACTTCATCGAATCGGGCGATACCAATCCGTATTATGCACGGGGCGGCGTTGCCATGTCTGCAGACGCCAAGGAATCGACGCCGCCCACGATCGAAGAAGGGACTCAGACGATAACATCCACCGTCACCCTGTTTTTCGAGCGGAAATGACTATTTGAGTGCGGCTAAGAATTCACTTAGAATTTTGTAGCACGCCAGTATTGATTCGATCTCAACATATTCTTCTTTTGTGTGGAGGCCTGCGCCGGTCGGACCGAAGCACACGGCGCCGATACCGAGTTTGGAATAAAATCTGACATCCGATCCGCCATGGGTTTTCTGAAAAACAGCATCCCGCTGCGATTGGTTCCTGATGACATCCGCAAGAATGGCGACATCCGGATGATCAGCGGAGGTGATCTGGCACGCCTCGTCCGCAATATATGTCATTGTTCCTCTCCCGTCGACCAATTTCTCTATTGACGAAGAGAATGCGTCCCTGTCTTCCGGAATGACACGAAAATCAAGGATGGCCACCGCGTCATCGGGCACTTTGTTTTGTGCTGTGTTGGATGTCTCGACCCGTGCGATATTAAGAGTCGTTTGCCATACTTCTTCTTTTGGCTGAGGGTATCGTTCACGCAAATCATTCAGAATTCCCATCAAAGTATCTATAGCATTGTCCCCTCTCCATAAATATGCGCCGTGAGCAGAGACGCCTTCTGTCGATAGTCTGATCCAAACCGGTGCTTTGGCATGATTATTGATCTCAAGATTGGTAGACTCGCCGGAGAGGATGAAATCCGCAAGAACACCTTTTTCCAGCTGGACTTTGACTCCATTGAATCCTCCGATTTCCTCATCAGTCACGACCTGGAGTGCGATCGGGAATTTCACATTTTTTGCACACTCTTTGAAGGCAAATATATATGCGGCGGCGCCCGATTTCATATCCTGGGCGCCGCGCCCGTAGATCCTGCCTTTTACCACGCGTGCATCGAACTGACTATCATCGCCGGGAACCACATCGAGGTGGATGTTCAGAATAACTCTGAACCGTTCGGGACGTTTCTGACCGACATAGTACAGGTGGCTGTACACGCCGTTTTGAACGAATTCTTCGCAGGTGAATTCTCCGAGTAGTTCCTTGACATGAGCGAGCGCATACTCACAGCCGGATTGATCCGATGTCACGGACGGAATATTGATCAGTCCGCATGTGAGTTCGGTCAGGGCAGTGCGGAGCTCATTATCTCTCATGTTTGTGGTACCACCCGAGAATCTTAAGGATATGGGTATGGCTTCGGAGTGCTTCCATCGCCGTCTTCGCTTCTTCGATCCGTTCAGGATCAAAAACAAAATCGACGTTGAAAAAGTATTCGAACGGCTTGCCCTTGATTGGGCGCGATTCAATCTTGGTCATATTTAGTTTGAAGTCGTCGAATGTCTGGATAGCCTTAAAGAGACTCCCCGGCTTGTGCGAAACGGAGAAAATGATCGAACATTTGTCCGGTTTCATTTGTGTTGACTCATTTTTGGCAATGATGAAAAAACGCGTATAGTTGTTGCTGTCATCCTCGAGATTTCGCTTAATGACGTCGAGTCCGTACAGTGATGCGGCCGCGTCGCTTGCGATCGCGGCCGCATGCCGATCCCCCTCCTCCGCTACACGTTGCGCCGCTCCCGCCGTATCAAATACCGCAATTTCCTCAATTTTTTTGTGGGATGCGAAAAACCGCACACACTGCTCAAGCGCTTTCGGGTGAGACATGACACGGTGGATTTCGTTCAGAGAAACTCCCGGAAGCGCAAGAAGGTTGTGCTCAACTTTGAGGATATATTCTCCGATAACATGGACATCGTACGTGGCAAGATGGTCATAATTCTCATATACCGATCCGGCAAGCGTATTCTCGATCGGCACCACTCCGTAATCAGCGCTTCCCTGAGCAACAGCCGTGAATAGATCAACGAAGCGCTCCGCTTCCCTGTTCTCGAAATCGGTCCCGAAAAATTTGGCCGCTGCAGTATGGCTGAACGAACCGGGTAATCCCTGAAATATTACTGTTTTCATTTGATGATAAGTAACTATTGTATCATTCATCCAGTTCACTGAATGCCTGCTTTCTTTCAAATTGAGCTACTTCAACCGTCAGTTGATCAGGTGGTACTCCCCTGGCATTTCGAATCGATATAGTGTCTGTCACCAGACCACCATTTAACATACTTTCATCACCGATAACTTCAGAATCCGGACGATGTGAAAATTTATAAATTCCAATTTTTGCCATTTCACACATCTTATATATTTCTGGATCCTGGCCGTACTCGGTTTGCATCCGATAAATGAAACGATACGCTTCTCTTATGAGCGGCATAATTTTTTTATCATTAATACCATTGAAATTAAATGCATGAGAAAGCTCAATTTGATTCGCGGATGACGACATTGAGGAGAAATACTTACTTGCATATTCAGCTGGATGTTGCCCATTCGCAACTGCTTCGTATGCATATATTGTCAATAATTGGAGGAATGCATTCCGTGCAAGTAACGCATTCATATCCGGAGTTGATCCGCAACCTGTGAATTCTATGCGTCCGGTCATCGCATCAGGATTGTCCAAATCCGTATATGCTGTTCTGATTCGCACCCTTCCGTGTGCAGACGATACGCCATTATGACTATATGCTGCTCTATCCATACGGTCGGCTGTGCCGCAAACCATCGATGAGGATACATTTGCGTAATATTGTTCAGGGGTTTGGATTATTTCGCCGGGATATGCGGTTTGCGATGCAAGTTTCATGACCGCGCGCACATCTTTTGGCGATTTGCCATTTATGGATATTTTTTTACCGTCCAAAATTGGTGTAGAGTAAGTCATAAATTCTGCAATTGTTGCAAAATCAGAGTTAAAAAGATCCGCTATGGCCAGCGCTTCCTCAAGACCAACGCTCATGTTCCCCTCTTTGTCTCTGAAGTGTGACAATCCCACGCTGGCATGCGCTGCGGATACCGTCCAATATGCAAGATCGCCTTTGGCGCTTCGCAACGAGGCAAACGAATCAAAACCAAATTCACGTGCAAGTTGATCCATATACTGCGCGCTTAACGAATCAACCGGATTCAAATAGTTTGTATGCATAAAGTATTGAATAGCGTTAACGTATTCACCCATCGAATCACTTCGGTCATTAACTGCATGGTCCATTGGAGAACCGCTGATTGGAACGCTAGTATTATTCAGGGTTCCATTAACTCCATTATGTGAATCCCATAATATTTGTGCTAGTTGTCTACGCTGTTGTTGCACTGTCACGACTGGAGGTGAAGATCGTTCGAGAATATTATTGTGTAATTCGATTTGATCAATTTCGGGCAGTCTGCTAGGACCACCATTTTCTGAATGCCAGAATTCTGATTCAATTCCAATAGAAAAAACACCCCCATTCCGCTTGGATGCTTCTTCCAATCCAATTGATTTGAGGTCATGCATGATTTTTCGCGCTCTTCGAATCGCGCCTTCACGATCAGCAATTGCCATTGAAACTTCAATTTGGGCTGTTGTTGAAGGTGCGCCAAATACAACACTTCCATTTGTATTTGTCTTGTCAGGATTACGATCTGGATGGCGTACAACAACCAGCCGGTCACCCGACATTCCCGCAAAACCAATACCAGTGCTAAATGTCCCTCTCGTCAAACCCGGGAACCCATGATTTGTCAAGTAGGTATCGATACTTCCAGATGTTTTTAATGGTTCCCCGGTATTCGTAAATTTATATTTAAAATTTTCTGTTGACATATGAAAAAACCCCGCCGTGGCGGGGGTTTAATTGAATTAGATTGATTTCAAATCACACCCCCCGCCTTTTCAGACGGGAATATAAGCGTAATAATGAAACCAACCGAATTTAACATCACCACAATTATATCAAAAAGTATTGCATTTGCCAATGAAAGAATATACAATCGGTGTATTGATATGGTAAATAAATGGTATTTTGGCTACTGGTTTACTCGCCAAGATGGCGGGGAGCTGTAGCGTATACCAAAGACGACACAGGCACCCGCCGCAGAGGCGGGTTTTTTTGTTGGGTAAGGATATTATAAGTTTGCACAAATAATAAATATGGCAGGAGTTGAAAGAGGCTCAAGATCCGAAATGAATAATGAATCGGTAGCGTTACCACAATCGGTCGGAAAAGTCACTGGTGAGCCAGCAATAAATTCGGCAGATGTTGGTACGGTGGATTTGCGCACACCGCCAAAATTCCCTGACGAACATGCGAGGCGGATGTGGGAGGGAAACCGAGATGCAGGATGGGGAAATTGCGAACGTGGATCAACCGCACCAGTATATACTGTTCCCGATCAAAGTAACGGAACTCAACCATAGAAAGTTTTTAGGAGGAGCATTTTCCGTAGATTTCTAAATTACAGACGAAATAAATGAACCAACATCAAACGTGGTTGAGGGGTGGGAGGGGAAGATGTCTTTGGTGCCGATGCGTCGTTTGAGCGCTTCCCCGACCGCCCGGGTGACGGCTTCGGCCTCTTCCTTGAGGCCGAAGCTGTAGTCGAGCATCATGGCGGCGGACAAAATACTCCCGATAGGATTGGCGGTATTTTGTCCCGCCGCTTTCGGGTATGATCCGTGGATCGGTTCGTACAGCGCTGTCTTTGCTCCTATTGAGGCGGACGGCAGCATACCGAGCGAGCCGGTGATCACCGACGCTTCGTCGGTAAGAATATCGCCGAACATATTCTCCGTCACGATCACATCGAATGATGACGGGCGTTTGATGATCTGCATCGCTGCATTATCGACGAACATATATTCTACTGTCACCTGAGGATATTTTTTATTCATTGATTGAATCGTTTTTCTCCATAACCGCGATGTTTCCAGCACATTCGCTTTATCGACAAGTGTTAACCGTTTGTTTCTCCTCATCGCAAGATCATACGCATACTCCCCTGCCCGGCGAATCTCCCGCACGGAATATTCCGAAGTATCGAATGCGTATGTGCCGTCATTGCGCAATCCTTTCTTGCCGAAATAAATGCCGCCGATCAACTCACGGATCACGACAAAATCGACGTTTAAGACAATGTCCGGCTTGAGCGGTGATGAATCAACCAATTCTTTGAACGTCTTAATCGGTCGTACATTCGCATAGAGCCCGAGATCCTTGCGCATCGCGAGCAGACCCTGCTCCGGACGCACTTGGGCGGATGGATCATTGTCATATTTGGGATCGCCGATAGCGCCGAATAATATAGCATCTGCTGATTTGCACAGTTTCCGTGTTCGGGGCGGATAGGAGTTGCCTGACGCATCGATGGCGACCCCGCCGATGAGTCCTTCTTCGAACTCGAATGTGTGCGAGAACTTGTTTGCAACGGCCTTGAGGACAGCCACCGCCTGAGCCGTGACTTCCGACCCGACACCGTCACCGGGCAATACTGCGATGTGCTTTTTCATACGCCCGGGTTTTGGCCTTCACTGATAACAGATAATCGACATCGTCATACCCGTTCATCAGACATAGTTTTTTGTACGGATTGATTTCGAACGTGTCGATTGTTTTGCCGTTTTCCGAGATTGTCTGCGACACCAGATCGATGGATAACTCATATTCCGGATCCTTAGCAATTTCCCTGAAAATGTGTGCAAGAATTTTATCACTCACAGTTACGGGAAGAATGAAATTGTTGAGTGCATTGCTCTTGAAAATATCCGCGAAAAAACTCGAGATGATGACCCGGAATCCGTAATCCCCGAGAGCCCATGCCGCATGTTCACGGGATGATCCGCACCCGAAATTCTTGCCCGCTATCAAAATCTGTCCGGAATAGAGCGGATTGTTGAGTACGAACGATTTGACCGGCTTGTTATGTTCATCATACCGCCAGTCCCGGAACAGATTGGCGCCGAATCCCTCCCTCGTGGTCGCTTTGAGGAAGCGCGCGGGGATGATCTGATCGGTGTCGATGTTCTCCGTCGGAAGAGGCACGCACCGGGATGTGATGATAGATATTTTGTGTGATTGTGTGTTCATAAATAAATTCGTGGATCGGTGATAACACCGGTAACTGCTGTTGCGGCGGCTGTGAGCGGGCTTGCGAGAAATGTCCGCGCGCCCGGCCCCTGCCGCCCTTCAAAATTACGGTTGCTCGTCGACACGCAGTATTTCCCCGCCGGGATCTTGTCTTCGTTCATACCGAGACAGGCGGAACATCCCGGCTCGCGAAGCTCGAAACCGGCGTCGCTGAACACTTTATCAAGATGTTCCGCTTTCGCCTGTTCGAATACCTGTCTGCTTCCCGGCACGAGAAATGCCTGGATATGGGGAGCTTTGGTGCGGCCGCGCAGTATCGCCGCGGCCGCACGGAAATCCTCAATCCTGCTGTTCGTACAGCTCCCGAAGAATACGTAGTCGACATGCTGTCCGATCATACGCTGGCCTTCGCGGAGTCCCATGTAGGCGAGCGATTTCTTGAGCTGTGCCTTGTCGCTCAACGATTTCAATCTTTTCTCGGTCGGTATGCGTCCGTTGATGCCAGTCCCCATACCCGGATTCGTACCGTATGTGATCATCGGTTCGATGTCGTGTGCATTGTAGGTGAGGACTTTGTCGTATCGCGCACCCTTGTCGCTCGGGAGCGTCTTCCAGTATCTCACTGCTTCGTTCCATTCATCGCCTTTGGGGGCGAATTTCCTACCCTTCATGTATCGGAAAGTCGTCTCGTCAGGGGCTATCATACCGCCCCGTGCACCCATCTCGATGCTCATATTGCAGATTGTCATACGGGCTTCCATCGAGAGACTGCGTATCGTGCTCCCCGCATATTCCACGAAGTATCCTGTTCCGCCGGATGCGGATATTCTCGAAATGATGTAGAGGATGATATCCTTAGCGGTCACTCCCTTTTTCAGGGCACCATTGACCGATATTTTCATCGTCTTCGGCTTGTTTTGGAGGATCGTCTGGGTTGCCAGCACCTGCTCGACTTCGCTCGTGCCGATGCCATGTGCCAAGGCACCAAAGGCCCCAGGT
>CAZLQR010000009.1:64266-73823 GCA_964561915.1 uncultured Gammaproteobacteria bacterium
GGCGCCGAAGGCGCCGTGCGTACTCGTATGGCTGTCTCCGCAGACGATTGTCATGCCCGGCTGGGTGATTCCGAGCTCCGGGCCGATGATATGCACGATCCCCTGCCACGGATGGCCGATGCCATAGAGCCGGACTCCGAATTCTTTGCAGTTCTTCTCCAGCATCTGTACTTGCCTGCGGGAAAGAATCTCTTTGATCGGAAGATGTTGATTACGCGTCGGGATATTGTGGTCGAGCGTCGCCCATGTGCGGCGGGGCCGGTATACCGGTATGCCCCGCCGCCGCAATCCGTCAAAAGCCTGGGGACTCGTCACTTCGTGGATAAGGTGTGCGTCGATATAGAGCACTGCGGGATAGGACTGTTCCTCCTGATACACCACATGAGCATCCCAGATTTTGTCAAAAAGTGTTTTGGCCATAAGTACTAATCCTTCGCGGCAATCACCTCTATCTCGATCAGCGCACCCTTGGGGAGCGATCTCACCGCGACGCATGACCGTGCCGGTTTGTGCACGGGGAAATACGATCCGTAGAGTTCGTTCACTTTCGCGTAATCATCCATATCGATTAAGAAAATTGTCGTTTTCACGACGTGCTCCAGACTCAACCGCGATGCCGCAAGCACCGCCTCAATATTCTTCATGATCCGGTGAGTCTGTGCCTCGATACCGCTTTCTAACTCGTTTGTTTCCGGATTGATCCCGATCTGACCCGAACAAAAAAGCATCCCGTTTGATTCAATCGCCACACTGTACGGCCCAACAGCTTTTGGTGCTTTTTCCGTCGATATATATTTCATAAGTTTAAGTTGTTATACTTATATCCAATGTTTATCGTCATCGCAATCAAGGAAATCCTTTGGGGTATTGTACGTTTTTTCCTCGAATTTTTCCGTGGACTTTTCATAACTATCAAATTCCGTGCGCTTGCATTCGACTCCAAACTTCAATATAAATTCCCGACCCATATCCGCGCACTTATCTGGATCGGCATCATCGGCGGTGTCTGTATCATTCTTTTTTTCCTCCTCGGGTATCTCGGAGATTTACTCCTCAGTATTACCCGGTATTCCTCGGCACCGGCGCCCGAGTACTAGCTCGTAACCGCGCCGGTAGACGCGGTACTCACGAGTTTCGCATACTTGGCGAGTACGCCCCGCTTGTAACGCGGCTTCGGCCGTTTCCATGTTTTTTTGCGACGTGACCATACAGCCGGAGTGAGCTCCGCGTCAATCGTGCGCGTACGCAGATTGATCGTGATACGGTCTCCCTCTCTGATCAGACCGATCGGACCACCTTCGAACGCTTCCGGTGTCACATGGCCGACCATGATACCGTGTGTACCTCCGGAGAAACGGCCGTCGGTGATGAGCGCGACGTCGGCGCCGAGGCCTGCCCCCATGAGCGCCGACGACGGCGACAGCATCTCCCTCATCCCCGGTCCGCCTTTCGGCCCTTCCATCCGGATTACCATCACATCGCCTTTGTGGATCCGTTTCTCAAGGATCGCATCGAGCGCATCCTCTTCGCGGTCAAAAATCCGCGCCGGACCGCTGTGCTGGAACATTTCTTTTCCGGACAATTTGATGACAGCGCCGTCCGGCGCGAGATTGCCGCGCATGACGATGATGTGGTGTTCGGGTGCGGCCAGCGGTTTCTCCAGGCTGAATATGATATCCTGACCGGCCGGCCGCACCGGCGCGTTCCTGAGATTCTCCGCCACTGTCTTCCCCGTCACGGTAAGACAATCGCCGTGTATCAATCCCGCATCAAGAAGCATCTTCATCACCATCGGGATCCCGCCGATCCGGTCGAGGTGTTCCATCATATATCTGCCGAACGGGCTGAAGTTGCCGATGAGCGGTACCCTCTTCGCAATACTGTTGAAATCGTCCAGCGTGAGCTTCACTTCCGCTTCATGGGCGAGGGACAAAAGGTGAAGGACTGCGTTTGTGGAGCCTCCCAGAGCCATAACAACAGTGATGGCGTTTTCGAACGCGTTCCTGGTCATGATGTCGCGCGCGCGAATGCCTCTATCGAGGAGATTCACGAGCGCGCGCGCACTTATCACACAATCTTTGCGCTTTGCGGCGCTGATCGTATTGGAACGGTTGACGGCAGGATGACTCGCCGATCCGGGGATACTCATCCCGAGTGCTTCGATCGCAGACGCCATAGTATTGGCGGTATACATACCTCCGCATGCGCCACATCCGGGACACGATGCGCTCTCAATCCGGTCAAACTCCGCATCCGATATAGTGCCGGCCGCATGCTTTCCGACCGCTTCGAACACACTGACAATGTTCATATCTTTCCCATCGAGTTTACCGGGGAGTATCGTACCGCCATAGAGCGTCAATCCGATTCCGTTGTTGCGTGCGAGCGGTATGAGCGCGGCGGGAATCGTCTTATCACAGCCGGAAAGCGTAAGGAGCGCATCCGCCCGATACGCTTCGTGCATCGTCTCGATGCAGTCTGCGATGAGCTCGCGGCTTACGAGTGAATATTTCATGCCTTCCGTACCCATTGTTTCCCCGTCCGTGACGACCGGTGTCCCGAAAACGAATCCCTTGGCGCCGAGTTTGCCGATCTCGTGCTCAATGATATCTCCGAGCTCCCGTATGTGATGGTTACACGGAGTGATATCCGTGTACGGGGCCGCAATGGTGACGAGCGGCTTCCTGAAATCTTCCTCACCGTATCCGACTGCACGCATCATGGCACGGGCCGGGGCGCGCTTGACCCAATCGTCCGTGCCCCGAATTCCGACCAGTTCGGTACTGCGCCGGCTTCCCGGTTTGCAGTCGCATGATCCGCAATTACATTGCTGTTTCATATCATTTTTTCTTCCAGTTTTCTGGCCGGAGGCTCCGCACCTGGGCACCAGCCTTCCACATCTCGCTGTTCCGTATCACCGCCAGCTCCTTGTCCAGTTTTTTCCGGTAGTCTTTCTCGCTGTTTTTCTTGATTACGTGAGCAGCCTCCGATCCGTCGGCGACTTTTTTGTAAAGATCTTTGAAAACGGGCGCAACGGCATCGCGGAATTTGTCCTTCCAGTCCAACGCACCCCGTTGGGCAGTCGTGGAACAGTTCGCGAACATCCAGTCCATCCCGTTCTCGGCGACCAACCGTATGAGACTCTGGGTCAGCTCTTCGACTGTTTCGTTGAAAGCTTCGCTCGGTGTGTGGCCGTGTCTGCGGAGTTCGCGGTATTGTGCTTCCATCACCCCGGCGAGCGCGCCCATGAGGACGCCGCGCTCGCCTGTAAGGTCGCTGAACACCTCTTTCTCAAACGTCGTGGGGAAGAGAAACCCGGACCCAACCGCTATTCCGAGCGCTTTTGTCTTCTCCCATGCGCGGCCGCTCGCGTCCTGGAAGACGGCAATCGAGGAATTGATCCCGGACCCGTCGAGGAAATTGCGTCGGACGGAGAGTCCCGACCCTTTGGGTGCAATGAGCACCACATCGATATCATTGGGCGGGACAACGCCGGTCAGTTTTTTATACGTAATGGCAAATCCGTGAGAAAAACAGAGCGTCTTCCCTGCCGTAAGATGCGGCTTGAGGGCCGGCCAAAAATCTTTTTGGCCGGCATCCGACAGCAGGAACTGAATGATGGTGCCCCGCTTCGCCGCTTCTTCCAGGTCAAACAGCGTCTTGCCGGGCACCCACCCGTCCTTCACCGCCTTCTTCCACGACGCACCGCCTTTGCGCTGGCCGACAATCACGGTGATCTTATTGTCGCGCATATTGAGCGACTGTCCCGGCCCCTGCACCCCGTAGCCGAGGACCGCGACGATATCGTTCTTAAGCACACTTCGCGCTTTGGACAACGGGAACTCCGAACGCGTCACGATCTCTTCCCTCACACCACCGAAATTGATTTTCATACCTGTTTATAAATGTAAAAATTAATAATCAATACGTACCACTAAATCAGATACCGGTATATCATATCACTGCTGTTGATTTTTTGGTACGATAGTCCGCTCTCGTCAAACCGTTTGAGAAGCGGATCAAGATCGGACTTATGTTTGATTTCAAGCCCGACAAGAGCCGGTCCTTTCTCCCTGTTGCTTTTTTTCATATATTCAAACAATACGATGTCATCGTCAGGTCCGAGCACTTTCTGGAGGAACATTTTGAGTTGTCCGGGCTTCTGCGCAAACTCGATGATGAAGTAATGCTTGCGTCCGAGCCAGACGAGGCTCCGCTCGACGATTTCCGGATACCGGAGCAGATCGTTGTTGCCGCCGGACAGGATGCACACAACCGTTTTCCCCTTCAACGGTAATTTTTTATTGACGATTTCCAGAGCGGACACTGACAATGCTCCGGCTGGCTCTGCGATGATACCGTCCTTTTGGTACAAATCAATCATGGCGGTACAGACCTGTCCCTCCGGAATCGGGAATATGTATGATACGAATTTCTTGATGATCTTGAATGTCAGGTCACCCGTCATCTTGACTGCCGCACCGTCTACGAATGTATCTATACCTGAGAGCGTCGTCGGTTTGTTGGATTTAAGCGACGCGATCATGCTCGCGGCACCTTCGGGCTCTGCTCCATACACTGTGATGGCAGGATTTTTTTGTTTCATGTACGACGCTATTCCGGAAATGAGCCCTCCTCCGCCTTCCGGCGACACTACGATATCGACGTTTCCGTCAAGCTCTTCATAAATTTCTTTTGCTACTGTCCCCTGCCCCTCTATGACGAGCGGATCGTTGAACGGGTGCACATAAACCGCTTTGTGTTTCTTGCAGTATTCCTGGGATGCGGCATACGCCTCGTCGAATGTATTGCCGGTGAGCTTGACGGTGACGAAGCTCCCGCCGAAATCCTTGACTTTCCCGATTTTCTGATTCGGTGTGGTTGCGGGCATGAAAATGACCCCTTTGATACGGAGCTTACTGCATGTGTATGCGACCCCCTGTGAGTGGTTGCCGGCGGAGGCGGCAACCACGCCGCGGCGCCGTTCGGATGCGCTCAACGAGCGCATTTTATTGTATGCGCCGCGTATCTTGAACGACCGGACATCCTGCATATCCTCCCGCTTGAGGTAGATTCGGGCGCCGAATTGTTCGGAGAGCCGTTTGCTGTATTCGAGCGGTGTTTTTTTCGCCGCTTCATAGATCGTTTCCGCAGCATGATCGATACCATTCGTTGTGATGTTCATAGGATTTGATTCAATGCATTAATATACGCTTTGACCGATGCGGCGATGATGTCGGTATCCGCCCCGAAACCGTAGTACACAGAATCGTGGTGCTTGATCTGTACATGTACTTTGCCGGTGTCATCCGAACCATGTGTGATCGCCTGGACGAGATATTCTTCCAGCGTGACTTTTTTCCCGACAACTGCATCGACCGCTTTGAATGCGGCGTCGACCGGACCGTTACCGGTAGCCGAAGCCTCTTTGACGTCTGATCCGACTTTGAGCCGGATGCTCGCCATCGGCTTGAGGGGGAATCCGCTCAACACCTCCAGCAATTCGAGCTGTATGCCCCGTTGCATCTTCCCGGTCCCCATGAGGAGCAGCAGGTCATCGTCTGCGATTTCTTTCTTCTTGTCGGCAAGTGCAAGGAACTCACGGTAAAGTGTATCGAGTTTGGTCTTGCTGACAGTGAAACCGAGCCGCTTCAGGTGGTGGTTGAGGGCGGCCCGGCCGGATCGTGCCGTGAGCGCGAGACTGGATGTTGCGATCCCGACGTCGTGCGGATTCATGATCTCGAAATTCTCACGGTTCTTGAGCATACCGTCCTGGTGGATTCCGGAGGAATGAGCGAACGCGTTCTTGCCGACGATCGCCTTGTTCGGCTGCACCGGCATACGCATGAGCCGGGATACCATGCGGCTTATTCCATAAATCTTTTTCGTATTGATATTCATTGAGAGATTGAGCGTTTTACGTCGAGTCTTGAGGATCATGGCGACTTCCTCCAATGCGGTGTTGCCGGCGCGCTCGCCGACTCCGTTTACCGTCACTTCGACCTGGCGCGCGCCGGCCTCGACTCCTGCAATCGTATTCGCCGTTGCCATACCGAGATCATTGTGGCAATGCGTCGCAATGACAATATCCTCGATACCCTTCACATTGTTTTTCAGATATCTGATTTTTGCGGCAAATTCATGAGGAAGACAATAACCGGTCGTATCGGGGACGTTGAAGGTCGTCGCTCCCGCTTCGATCACCGCTTCCGCGATGCGGGCTAGGTATTCGTCTTCCGTCCGGCCCGCATCCATTGCGCTGAATTCGACATCTGTGCAATATTTTTTTGCCCGTTTCACCATCGCGACTGCGCGCTCGATGATTTTTTCCGGCGTCGATTTCATTATTGTGTAAACATGCTGGTCAGATGTGCCGATAAATGTATGTATACGCTGGTGTGCGGCGCGGCGGATGGACTCCGCCGCGACGTCTATATCCTTCTCCACTGCCCGCGCAAGCGGGCAGACGATGGCGCGTTTCACTACGTTCCCAATCTCAACAACGGACTGGAAGTCCTGGGGAGAAGATACGGGGAATCCTGCTTCGATGATGTCGACTCCCAACTCATCCAATGCACGAGCGATCTCAAGTTTCTCCACGGTGTTCAGCTGGCATCCCTGCACCTGTTCACCGTCGCGAAGCGTTGTATCAAAAAAAAGTACCGTGTCTTTCATACTTTCATCGAATAGTTTTATTCACAAAACTGATAAGACGTGCGAGTCCCTCTTTGAGCTGTTTCGGCTCGCATCCGAATGAAATTCGGATATGCCCCGCGCCGCCCAAGCCGAATGCTGATCCGGGAACAACCGCGACTCCCGCTTCTTTCACGAGACGTACCGCAAGTTCGTAATCATCTATGGTTCCGTGGATCTTGAGGAACGCGAAGTACCCCCCGCTGGGCGACACCATCGTCAGTTTGTCTGTTTTTTTCAGCGCCGCTGCGACGATCCCCCTCCGTGTAATATATTCTTTGCGGAATTCTTCGACACACCGTTGAGATCCCTCGAGTGCCGCGACGGCAGCATACTGCGAAACGGCCGCGGGACACGTGATCAGACTGTCGTGGACTTTCATCAACTGAGTACTGAGCGCCCGTGACGCCACGGCATATCCGATCCGCCACCCCGTCATCGAATATGTCTTGGACATGCTGAAGATCGAGATCGTACGATCGGATGCATCCTGCAGACTGCCGATACTGATATGTTTCTTACCGTCAAATACGATATATTCATACGTTTCATCCGAAATGATATAAAGATTGTATTTTTTTGCGATCGCGGCAATGGTTGCGAGTTCGTCTTCCGTATATACCTTACCGATCGGATTGGACGGATTGCAGATCAGGATGGCTTTGGTCTGCTGCGTGATAGCCGACTCGAGCCGCTGCGGATTGAGTTTCCACTCATCTTCACATTCATCAAGCGGTACGAATACCGGCCGTGCGCCATAATGCGCGATGATGGATTGTGTGATGTGTGACGCATAATCCGGTGTGAGGAAAATGACCTGGTCGTTACGGTTGAGGATCGCGATGAATGCCGCCATCATCGCCTCGATTCCGCCGTGAGTGACCGTCACGTTGTCGACATGTACTTTGATCTTGTTGTCCTGCGCGAGTTTCTTGACGATCGCCTCGCGAAGCGGCGCTATACCGAATCCTGGCGTGTATTTGTCGCACAATCCTTTCTTGATTGCGGTATGCGCCGCTTTCTTGATATGCGCCGGTGTCGCAAATGACGGGATACCCTGCGCGAGCGATACTACTCCCGTTCGCTCGCGCGCCATCAACTCAAGTCGTTTGATTGCCGACAATTCGATGCTTGTCACCGCATACGACGGTTCTTTGAGGAACGTGGTTTCGACGCCGGGCACGTTCGATTCATCCTTGAGCACCGCGATCCTCCCCGACTTGACGAATTCCTTGATTCCGTATGGCTTGAGCTGGAGGAACAACGATTGAGTCTCCACTTCGCTTCCCGTGATTTCCAGAACCACGTAATCATACGCGACATGTACGATCTTAGCCCCGAAGAGCGCCGCAGTCTGTTCGATATCCTTGCGCTGCTGCGGCGTTTTGGCGGTGACTTTGATGAATGCGATCTCTTTGAAAATGAGCTGTTCGTCAGTCATCTCAAACACTTTGACCATCTCTATGATTTTGTAGAGCTGTTTCGTGACCTTCTCGATCCGGTCGGGCTCCGCATTGACGACGATTGTGAACCGCGCGATACCGGACTGCTCCGTCTCGGATACAGTGAGGCTGTCGATGTTGATTTTGCGCCGTGTCAGGAGATCCGACATCCTGTTCAGGACGCCGGGAGTGTTGTATGCGAATGCAATGATGGTATATCTCATATTATTTGAGCCGGACTTCGTGGACGCCGGCATTCGTCGGTATCATCGGGAACACTTTTGACTGTTTTTTTACATGAATGTTTAAAATGTATGGACCTTTGGCCCGGATCATGTTCCTGATGGCATTCTTCAATTCACTCCGCACTTTGACTGTTTCACCGGGAATGAAGAAACCCTTAGCCACCTGCACGAAATCCGGATTGATCAGATCGACGAAAGAATACCGCTTCTCAAAAAAAAGTTCCTGCCACTGGCGGACCATGCCGAGATATGAATTGTTGAGGACGACTATTTTGATCGGGAGGTTTTCTTGATGAATCGTTGCGAGCTCCTGGATCGTCATCTGGAATCCGCCGTCTCCCGCAATGACGACGACCTGGCGGTCGGGTCGGCCGATCTGTGCACCGATAGAGGCCGGCAATGCATATCCCATCGTGCCGGCCCCTCCCGAATTGAGGAAGCTGTGTGGCTGTTTGAAGCGGTAGTACCGCGCCGTTTCCATCTGGTGCTGTCCTACATCCGCGACGACGACAGCCTGTCCGTCGGTAAGATCTGAGATCATGGTGACCGCTTCGGTCATCGTGATCTCACCCGATTTTGGACTCATCTGACCGGCAATGATTTCATCGTGTTCTTTTTTGGCAAATTGTTTGAATTCGGCAATCCATGCGGATCGGTCCTGTTTTTTCACGAGCGGGGTAAGCTCACTCAATGCCTGTCCGGCGTCTGCCACGATCGGCACGGTTGCACGGACATTCTTATTGAGTTCCGCCGGATCGATATCGATGTGGATGACCTTCGCATTCGTTGCATAATCACTCAATCTGCTGGTGACGCGGTCGTCGAAGCGCATGCCGACTGCGATGATGAGATCAGCTTCGTTGGTGAGCACATTCGGGCCGTAATTGCCATGCATGCCGAGCATCCCGACGAAGTAATCATGTTCGTAGTCAAGTGCCGATATCCCAAGGAGCGTCGTGGCTACCGGTATCGACGCTTTGTGCGACAGTTTCTTCACTTCATCGACTGCGTGGGAGATGAGTACCCCGTGGCCGATGAGCATATACGGTTTCCGGGATGCATTGATGAGCTCCGCGGCGAGCCTGATCTGTTTGGGATTCGCCGTGACATTCGGCTTGTAGCTGGTCAATTCGGACACTTTTTCCCAGGCACCGCATAAGACGATCCCATAATAGAT
>CAZLQR010000010.1:0-64022 GCA_964561915.1 uncultured Gammaproteobacteria bacterium
ACCTGCGGCACGGATGACGGCGGAGCAGGCGCCTTCACTTCAGGATCGGGCATCATCACCAAGACAACAGCGGCAGACAGACTCTCACTTGTATACGGCGATGCAGGTGATGTGCAGCTTGAGATCACCAATACTGCAGCAGCAACTGCTCCAACTTCAGATGTGATACAACTCAATCTCACAGGAGGCTCCGGAGTCTCAACGGACAACGTAGACGGAATCTATGTCAACATTGAAGGAGCAAATGGTACTTCAACAGACGTATCTGCAGTACATATAGACTTTGATCCCATTGCAGGATCATCCGATGATACATTCTCCGGACTTCTCATCGATGGTCTCACAGCAACATCAGCCGTTGAATATGGGATAAACATAGGTGCAGGATGGGATACATCAATCAATACAGTACAGGGAGCTGCTACTCAGGCACTTGTTGTTGATGCTGCTGCAACTGATAATACAACCACTGCCGGTGTGATCGATCTCAACGTTGATACCACAACATCGGACAATATCGGACTTAATATCGACTACATCGTCCGTGATGCAGGATCAAATGTTACAGCTGCATATGGCGAGCGCTTGAATATCACCATTGATTCAGACGCTTCCCAGTCCCATACAGCATACGGTCTATACATCTCAGCAGACAATGATGATGCCTCTTCCACCATATATGGCCTCTATGTGGATGCGGATGGAGATGGCGGAGGAACGGGCACGGAGTATGCTGCCGCATTTATGGATGGGGGTGTCGGTATTGGTACAGCAACACCGCTTGCGACTTACGGTTTGGATGTCGTCGCAAGCGGTAATGCCGGAATCGCTATCAGAGGAGGAGCGACAAGCGATTCATACATCACATTAGATTCAGGCGGTTCTCATAATATGGGAATTATCGGTCAATATAACGGAGGATCGGCACGACTTAATTTTGTTGCGAATGGCGCAACGATGAATCTTAACTATCAGGGTCTTGCTGTTTCAACTCTCGTAAGTTGTAACACAATCGATACTGATTCAAATGGTTTGATGACCTGCGGCACGGATGAGGGAGGAGTGGGTGGAGGGACAGCCTTGGACTCATTCACTGCTTCCACAACCGACGATGCAGCTATATTGAGCGGGGACAATACCATCTCATGGCAGTGGGCGCTTACATCTGCGACATCTCATGCATTCACGATCAGCGAATCCGCCGCATCTACCGGCGGATCCGGTAATCAGTTCCTCCTCGATCTTACGACCAGTGCGAGCTCTACTGCTGGCGCGCTCATCATCACCGGCGCCCCGGCCGACGCAGTCAATCTGCAGGATATCAATCTCACCATTACCGGAGATGCAGACGCAGATACCGTGAATGCACTCAATATTGATATTACTTCTGCAAACACCGGAGATGCCGATGACATAAGCGCCATCAGACTCTCAGTAACAAGCCCTGATGCCACTGTGCGTGAACACGGCATCACGATCGGTTCCGGATTTGACGACGACGTATATTTTGCCTCAAGCGAAGCGAAGCTTCGCATCCAGAGCGGCGGCCGCCTCGACATCACCGATCCGTTCAACGGTGGAAACGGTACTGCCGACCTCCCCCTCGGCCGTTTCCGCGAGTACTTCTCTGATGCGGGGTACGGCGTCTGGGAATCAGGCGGATTCATCAACATTGATGGCTCATTCCGAATGGATAATTTCATTACACCAGGATCTGCAACTGCAGATGTTACCGGTGTCAATAAGATAGGTGATAACCGTGATTGGAATGTTGATGAGGCTGGAACCGGTGCCGGAGGTACCAATACACAGCAGGTGGGTTGCAATGTCGGTATCGGAGGTGCAAACACAAATATTTCACTCACCACAAATGACCAACTTAATGGACAATTGCATATTCGACCTGATACCACCACCGTCACAACGACCAATGCACACAATCCGTGGTGTCTCATGCAGCATTCGGATATTGCCGGCTCCAATGCGACAAGGGCTTCACAACTCAAGGTAGCAAACAAATTTATTATGTATTATAAGGTGCGGCTCGACTCAAATTATATTAGTACGAACGGAAACGGAACGACGAGAAGGTACGTGTGGTTGGGGGCCAATCAGCATACACAGGGATTCTACGGCAGATCCACGTTGACAGCAAATAATAACTTTATAGGATTCAACAACCTGGATGGTGCGTCCACCAATACCGGCACAAATGCACTAGTCGGAACATCCTGGATCGGATGGGTGCAAAATGGAACTGCCGCAACAAACATCAGTACTGTTGACTGTTCTGCCAATCCAACTGTACAGACGGCAACCAATGGTTGGGCTCTTATGAGAATAGAGGCACGGGATACATCAACCAACACATCCGGAGGTATCCATTTCTTCATTGATGGAGACGTTTCTAACGGTGTCAATATGACTGAGTGCGGCAGCGGGATTCAGACAGATATTCCTACGGGCATGCTCAGACCGTCGATTCTGGCTGCACAGGGTGGAGGTTCTTCATCGGTAACATGGTCATTAATTGTCGATCTTTTCGCAATGGTTCAAGACGACAGAAGGGACGCAGCATCCGGTCTGACTGAAAACATTGATGAAGCTGTATCATCGGGATCTGATCAAAAAGTCAATCCCATTCAGGGTGCTGATGTAGCTGAACACTTTTTTGTCCCTGATGGAGAGACTCTGGAGCCGGGTGATATTGCCGTACAAGGAAGCAATCCCGGATATGCTGTCATTTCTGCCAAACCATATGATAGAAGGATTTTGGGCGTTGTTTCGGAGTCCCCTGGCCTTGAGATTGGCGAAAGATCATCACAAACAGTACCGATCGCACTAAGCGGAAGAGTACCCGTAAAGGTAAATAATAAGGGTGGTATCATCCATGCCGGGGACCCGATCACAACATCAGATAAACCGGGTGTGGGGATGCGTGCGAAAAAGGCGGGGAAAATCATCGGGACTGCCATGGAGGCTTTTGACGGCAAAGAAGGGAAAATAATGGTTCAGGTTAGTAGCGGATATTACCTTGGAGACGAATTGGGTCTTGAACAGGAGGAAGAATTATCGTTTGGACCTACGGTAATTGCATCTGAAAGTGCCCATTTGGCAACTGACAGTGCACATATTGCGAGTGCTGCTGCAAATCTTGAATCGGGGCCATTGACTAGGGTTCAAGACTTCATTTACAAAGGGTTGGTCGAATTCTGGAAGAAAGTTACGTTTAAGGACGTGGTGGAGTTTTGGGCGGAGGTTTTATTTAAGCATAATGTGAAGTTTGAAGGCCAGGTCGAATTCAGCAAAGATAGCGCAGGATACGCGACAATCAAAAAAGGGGAACGGTTTGTAGATGTGACTTTCGAAAGAGAATATGCTGTTGAACCAATTGTCAACATTAGCGTGTCGATCGAGAAGCTTAATCAGGAGAAGTTCCAGGAACTGATCGTGTCCGGCAGCTGCGACGCAGCTGCCGGCATAGACGGGTGCCAGGACAAAATAGTGAATGAGACTTTGGCGGACGATCTCAAAGCTGGAGTCAGCGGCAAATCAGTACAAGGATTTATGATACTTCTCAGTAAGCAGGCACCGGTCGACATCACATTCTCGTGGCAAGCTGTGGCTGTGAAAGAAGCAAAAACATCGGTAAGTAAGTCGACGGATGAACTTATTCAGGAGTTTCGTGCCAATGATGTCGCAGGTTTAGCTACAGGACCCGCATCGATTGTTTCGAGCGACAGCGCGAATTTGCGAGACGGAGAAGATCCGATTACCGCTAGCGGATCGGCAACCACGGAATAATCGAGTAATTGGAGCGCCATTTATCGCGCCATTACTTCTATGAGCTCGAATCCATGCGTATTTTCCCCTCTTATCGGATATGATTTAAGTGTGAAATATTGCGTGATGAGGGCACATCGGTATGGGAGTATTTCGCAATCTTGAGCGTTGATAAAGAAAGCTCTACGCCCCTTTTTAAGTTGCGAATGCACATATTTGATAACGTCCAAATTCTCCAAGAAATACGCATAATACACTGCAGATTTCCCGTGTAGTAATATCAATGACGTGATGGGATGAATCAACAGTGCATCCGGGGGAGTGTTCTTAATCATTGTATTCTCAAGAAATTCATGGACCACGATGGGGCCTCTGTCAACAGGATCAAAGACAGCAGGTGGTTTGGCAACGAATAATTTATAGTCTTGAAATGTATAAATGAGAAAAGAACAGGTGAAGATAAGATAACAGAACAGCAGGACCGTCTTCAAAATACGAAATTTTCTCGTAGCAAGTGAACTGAACATTGTCCGAATAAAAATCCCATAGAGAAAAAACAAAGGCGGGAGCATGATAAGGAAGTATCTGCCGTAGGATCCGGAAAATTCCGGGGTGAAGAACAATCCTGCGTAATAAAAAGAATATATGAGGAAAAATGACCCGATCCAAAGTGCGAGCACGTTTGTTTGGAGAGTTCGGCGTCGGATAAGGATGACAATGGCAGGAATAGAGAGATAATAGGGGAATTCATTCCCCCGGATTAAGTACAAGATATTCGGTAAAAGATTTCTGAAGATGTATTTAAAGCTGAATGCTTCCAGCGGGAGAGATTCTGCACAACACCATGTCTGGCCTAATACTGTGATAGATGCCGCACCTCTAACAATGATCAGAAATAACAGTATGGTCAGATAAAAGCGGTCTATTCCTCTCAAGAGCGGTTCCCTGTGGGCTCTTCGGAGTCCTGCATAAGCATATCCGTATACGGGTAATAATAGGAATGCTTCAAGCCGTACGCATAAGAGTAAAAATATTGAAGAAATCATCAAAATTCCATATACATGGCTGGTTTTTGTGCTATACAGGATTGTCATTAATAGTCCTGCCACAGCAAAAAAAACAAAATAGGGATCCAGCGCAATTGATGCAGACCAAAAAACCTGTAAAGGGAGGAATGCAGTGCCAATACCGGCTATTGCACCGACGGTTTTGGATTTGAAAAAAATTGTGCCGAGAAGAATCGTATAAAAAATGAGAATTACCGAAAAAATCCTTGAAACGGTGAATAAATTGTGTTCCGAATATCCGAAAATTCTGAGTATGACGCCGTGGATGACAGGTATGGTAGAGCGCACCGCTTGATCAGGCTTGCCGATCCGGTGAGTCTCCGGATCGGCAAGCTCTGTGCTCACCGCTTTGCCGTAACGGGCAAACGAAACCGAATATCCGAGATACCGATCTTCATCATAGTATATCCTATGAATATCTGGTACAAAAAATAACCTGATATAGAGCCCCAAAGATAGTATTATGATGCATAATAGGATATAAATAGGATTAGTTTTAACTAATGCCCTTACCAGTTGCGGAATTGCTGCGACATGTGCGGCAATGAAAAGAATCAAGAAACATAGAATCATCCAGGGAAGCGCAACTCCGATAAAAAACTCAGAAAACATATGGTAACTACATTGTATCGGATTTTATTTCAGCTCAATATCGAAGTCTTGGGCAAGTTTTCTTGCTTTATCTTTCTCGGACTGAGGCAATACGAAAGATAAATATCTCTCAAAGTAATGCGCGGCCTTTGCCTTATCACCCAGGCAGCCTGCATAGACAACAGCAAGATCCAATACCGCCTGTGAATAGTTTTGTTCCGCTCTATCTTCCAAAGCGGCCAGAAAATACGTTTCCGCTTCCGTACAATCACCCGCGCTTGCTTTAATTCGCCCCATTTCTGTCAACACCGTATAGTCCCATTCGTGTGCGGGGATCGAAAGTAATACTTTCTCCGCTTTACCCGGCATTTTTTGTATCCGATAGAGAGTCGCAAGTTGTCCTTTGACCATCGTATTGCTGGGGTATCTGTCAGCTAATTGTTCGAGTTCATGCAGTGCTCCTTTCATTTCGGTTTTATCGATTCCCAGATTTGAGGAAAGCTTGATAGATCTAATTTCGTATTTTTTCAAGATCTCATCTTCTATATAGGCTCTGTTCGCAAACAGAAATCCGTTTTTATCAAAATATAACAATGCCCAAGGATTGTCCGGGGTTTCAAGTATGGATCGGGTGATATTGCCGGATTCCTTGTCGAATATGATCGTATTTATCCGTTGGGCATAGAACGTATTTCTTAAGCGTATCGGGTCAATAATATCACCCGTAACGAATAGGTCGAATGTTTCCGATTCGTCAAAAATATCATCAAATAAGTCTATACTCATTTTTTGCTGCATTTGATAAAACACGTACCCTACATGTTCCGAAGAAGCCAATACGTTAGCGGGAAGTAGCAGTTTTTTTATCATGCGTAGCTGCTCCACCGGTTCTTCGTAGCGAACTATTTTCATTGGAAATACTATATAGGCACTATAAATCGGGATTAGCATTGCAGAGAGCATCGAAAAAGCTATATAGGATATGTTTTTATATTTATCCGCGAAGTATTTGAAAAACAGAGCAGCATAAGGAGTCAAACATAACACAACAAACGGCATCAGACGAACATACCAGAACGGTATCACCGTAAGCACCATCAAGGGCAGCATGAACTTGATCCGGGGCAAAATGGAATGGTACTTTTTCACCAAGATGATATAGATTGTCCCAATCGTTAGGGACAAAAGTATCAGCAGACCTGAAGCATAGGGAATAGTCGATATATTTTCTCTTAAAAAACTTTGATTAATGAGCGTGAGATATCCTGGCAGAGAACTGAAAGATTTCTTGATATTCAAGATACCGGTAAAACTGAAAAAATAAAGCCAGACCCTTAAACCAATGGGATTCAAAAGGGAAGTAAGAAATGAAGACACCAATACAAATGAATACGTCCATAATCCTATAGCAATTTCTTTGCGGCGAAATATTTTTTCATAGATGATAAATATTAAATATGCGGCCAGAATGGCGGCAAAAATGAAGAGGAATCCTCCATAAATATTTGCCCAGATCAAGGATACTATTGGAACGAAGTAAATGAATCGAATATCCCTGCGTTTCAATACACGTAGAAGCGAATATATCAGGAATAATGCCAATGGGGCTAACAGAAGGGATGGATGCAATTTCCAAAATATCGGAAGCACGATGAATGAAGCGCCGAGTGATAGGAAAAACAAGTCCATTGATATTTCCAGGATGCGATAGATATGAAAGAGGACATACAGAGAAATCAATAAAAGGGAAATGAGCACTGCAGTGGATGCAATTTTTATATTAGTTGCCGTAATAACATACAAAAATAGACTTCCAAGCCAGCCATGCGTTACCCATTCGAGTGCCGGCTCGACCACCTTGTATGAGATCATTTCGTGGGTTGGAATGACGCGATTTTGGAAAATATACTTCCCCATGCCCAGATGAAGGTATGAATCAGGAGCAAGTGGCGCATACACAACCATCCGCACCAAGAAAACGAGCGCAAACAAAAATGCAAAACCGGATAAAATGAGGGATACTGATTTCAATTCTAATTTCACTTGTTATCTAATAACATTTGTATTTGAGACATATTCGTAAGACATCGTGGCGACATTTTTCATGATTGATGTTGCTGTTTTCTCATCGTCCTGTACGAATATACAGAGAATAAATGGCCTTTTCGGTATGTACACTATACCGCAGTCTGAATAAAGGGGAGGTATTGGACCCGTCGCTTTTGCATCTCCATATTTGTGAGCGAATGTAATATTGGATGGTATCCCCGATTGAATACGCTCATTATGAGGCGATTGTGTCAGGAGTTGGAGTATCTCGTTGGAATACTGTTCCGTAAGGTATGAAGATAAGAATAAACTGCGTAATATTGACGCATAATTTTTTGGCGTAATTAATGATTCAGATTCACTCTTGTTGATGTCCATATCCATCGTATCCAATACAAATTCAACCTCGTAATCATTCAATACGGAGAGCAATACGTTTTTAGCGGTATTATCGGATTCAAGAAGTGTGAACTTGATTGCCTCTTCAATAGATATCGGTTTATTCGCACCGTATTTCCAAAGCGTGCCTGAAGACGGGTCTATATACTCTTCTTTGATTGTGACGATATCGGTTTTTTTAAGAGTTCCTAATTCAAATTTGTGATATATTGCCATGACGATTGGGACTTTGAGAAGACTCGCCGGGAAAAATTCCTCCTTTTCATTAATTCCGATGGATGTCCCTGACGGCAAGTATTCGAAATAGATGCCCGTCCTTGGTGTGAGTTTGGCTGTGTAGGATTTGATTTTAGTACGAAGATTCGTAAAGTTGATTAGTATGTCATTCGAGTTGTTACTGAAGATGCGCTTTGATAAGAGGGGGTAGGATTGACTTAATTCATTGTCAGGAACCGGCTCGGATTTGTATATAAACATGATGAGTCCAATATTCAATAAAATGCTTATCGTTAAGATTATGCCGAGTGCTGTTTTCATTGATGTCTAATTTGCGTGTGTAATAATCATAAGCAAAAGATACGACCTCCATCATCGTCCATGCAGCCTGCTTCTCATCACTATAAATCAATTTTTGATGATTTCTACTAAGTGTAAACGCCATTCATGAAATGTAAAGAGCGTTATTGACGAAACACCTCCCGAATGAGGTATCTGATGAACGAAATACCGGTTGGAATAGCCCAGGAGCCGCTTTTACCCGCGATTCTGTTGCCTTCGCGGGTGGGGATTTCGACCATTTTGAGGCGTTTCTTGAGGGCGCGGATGGACATCTGGTATTCGATAGCGAATCCATCCGCGTCCAGGTGCAGTTCGTTAAATGCCTTTTTGGTGATGGCGCGGTAGCCGTTGATGCTGTCGGTGAGGCTACCGCGCCACATTAGGTTTACAATCAATGTGAATGCTTGGTTTGCCCATTTTCTGAGCTTTATAACCTGATCGTCTTCCTCGTTGCGTGCGCCTTTCATGAATCGTGACGCAATGGCCATATCGGCACCGTTTTTAATTAATTTTATGAGGTTGGGGATATCTGCTGGATCTTCGTTGCCGTCAGGGCTGAAGAAGATGAGTATGGAGCCTTTTGAGTGGCGGGCGGCGAGGCGGAAGGCCTCGCCGCGCCCGGGCTTCTCCTGGGCAATGACTCTGATTTTGTGTTTTTTGAAGAGATCCACCGTGCCGTCCGTCGATTTGTAGTCGACCGCCAGTGTTTCGTCCACTGAAGATAAGGGGATAGTGTTAATCAGGGCTTTCAGACTGACTGCCTCATTCCGTGTGAGAATAATTAGTGATGATTTTTGTACCATTCTACGGTTTTTTTGAGACCCTCCGTAAGAGGAGTAAATTTCTTCCATTGTATCGTTTTTTGCATCAGACGTATATCGCACCTCCTCCTTGGATGTCCATCCGGTTTGGAGCGGTCGAATGTGAGCGCAATTTGTTTGCCGCTCAATGAGATGATCATCTTCGTGAGGTCCGCGATCGTTATTTCCTCGTCTGTGCCCACATTGATTGGCTGAGCATTCTGTGAACGCTCAACAAGCCGTATCAACATCTCTGCACAGTCTTTAACGTACAAAAACGAGCGAGTTTGGGTGCCGGTACCCCAAACAGTAAGGGGATCCTCGCCGTCAAATACCCGTTTGATGATTCCCGGGATCACGTGGGATACGGCAGGATCGAAGGTGTCGCGCGGCCCGTAGAGATTGTACGGCCGCGCCACCGTGATTTTCATGTCGTATTCATCGTGATAAAAGCGCGCCATGAGTTCCAGCACGCGCTTCGCCCATCCGTAGCCGAGATTGGTCGGTTCGGGATCATCGATGAATCCTTCGTTTTCAGGCGTGGGGATCGTGCAATGGCGGGGATAGACGCAGGCGGAACTCACCATGAGTATATTTTGTACATTGTGAGCTTTTGAGGCTTCCAGTACGTTTTTCCCCATGATCAATGTGTCGTTAAACATCTCGACGGGATGATCAATGTTGTATTGTATCCCAGCCACACGGGCCGCAAGATGTATCACGACATCATGACTGGCTAGAGCTTCGTTTGCGAAGACTGGGTCGGTAAGGTCTCCCTTGATTACTGCAAGCTCTTTTTTGAGATGTGCAATATTGCTCAAATTTGTCGAACGGGCAGTTATGGAGACTCGGGCGGCGCGGGGCAGAAGCAATTCGGCGACGTGTGAACCCAAAAACCCACTCCCGCCTGTCACAAGAACCCGTTTATTGTGCCACCAGTCCCTGTTTCGTGAGGTATTCATGAATTATGTCGCGTACATATTGTATATCTTTTTGTGTCAGATACGGGTGGGACCCGATGATGAATCCGTTCTTCACCAGTGACCGTGCTACCGGATAGTGTTTCTCAAGATTTCCGAACAGTTTTCTATAAATCGGTTGTCCGAGCAGGGGGAAGAAAAGACGCGTCTCGATGCCGCGCGACTCCAAGAACAGAAGCAAATGGTCGCGCCGTATTTTCTTGTGGGTTATCACAACAGGGTAGAGCATATAGATGTGCTCTCCTTTCTCGCGTTCCCGGGGGAGCTGAAAGAATTGGGAAAACTCCGAGAGCGCTTTGGTAAGCGCTGTTCCCACTCGCTTACGTCCCTTGGTGATCTGATCCTTCCGTTCAAGCTCGGCTACGCCGAGTGCACTCTCCATCTCGGTAAGTCTGTATGAAAAGCCGACATGGCGGAAGTTGAAACGGCGCTCGATGAGAGAGTCGAGGCGCCGCAGATCCGTCGTGTCATCATCTTCCATCGTGAGGTAGATATTGTCTCTTCCGTGAAACATGAGGCTCTTGACTGTTTCGGCGAGGCGGCGGCTGTTGGTCGTCACGATGCCGCCGACCCCCGTTACAATAATGTGGGCGATGTAGCTGGAGTAGACGGCTACATCGCCAAGTGCCCCCACGGGTTTGCCCCGGTATTTAACAAACATAGTCTCGCATGAGTCCTCGATAATTTTCAAATTATATTTCCGCGCTATACGCATGATCGGATCCATATCCGCACTTTGTCCGAATAAGTGCACCGGCATGATAGCGCGGGTTCGGTCTGTGATCTTTTGTTCGATTTTAACCGGGTCCATACAGTAGTATTGGGACTCTACATCAACAAAAACAGGCTTAAGATTATTTTTGATGATGACGTTTGAGGAGGCGATGAAGGTAATAGCGGGAACAAGGACTTCATCGCCGTCTCTCCACCCGTTTTCAATTTTAAGAGCGTCAAGCGCAACCTGGAGTCCGCTCGTGCCGCTATTCGTGACTATTGCAAATGTGCGGTCATGTATCCGCGCAAACATCCGTTCGAATTTACGGGTGAATGGTCCATAAGAGAGTCGATTCGCATCAAGTACCTGCCGCACATAACTCTTCGCAGATGAAGGTATGCGCAGATCAGCTATTGCGACATGCCTTTTTTTCATGCCCACACTATATCAGACAGAGTGAATGAGCTCAATCGGTCTATGTAACAGAGCTTACATATTCATAAATCATACGTGATACCTCTTTCATAATATCACGCGCGGTATCTTCCTCTCCTTCGACCATAATGCAGAGGATATACGGCCTTTTGGGTGCATAGACTATTCCGCAATCGGTATAGACATCGACCCCTTCCTTATTGGTCGTTAGCCCGATTTTATGGGCGACTTTGATAACTTTGGGTACGCCAGCTGGGATTTTATCTGTATACACCGTACGTGTGAGCATATCAAGAAGTGTGTTCGAATATTTTTTATTCAAATAACATGACAAGTAGAGACACCGGAGAATAGATGAATAATTTTTTGGAGTTACAACAGGCTTTTTCTCCTTCTGATTTACCTGTTTTGGGATATCAAGAGAGTCAAATACATCTTCTATCACAGCGCCGCTTACCGCGTAGATAAGCAATCGGGATGCCGTGTTATCCGAATGTGTGATAAGGTACTCAATAGTATCCATTATTGATATTTTCGCCCCAACTCCGCGTTTCCATAGATCCCCATATAGAGTATCAAGGTCCTCGTCGCGGATCGTGAGTGTGGTATCGGGATCTACCTTATTGTCCTCTATGAGCTTCAGTGCTCCCATCGCGAGAGGTGTCTTGAGCAAGCTGGCCGGGAGAAATTCCTCTTTTTCGTTGACTCCGATATTGTTTCCTGTGGGGAGATATTCAAAATAAATGCCGGTACGATTCTTGAGTCCTCCTGCATATTGATTGAGCGCGGTGCGAAGGGGCTTGAAATTGATGAGAAGGTCATTTTGGTTTTCTGCGAAAATCCGGGCGGAAAGGTACGGATATGCAGCGCGTTCCTGGGAAAATGATTCGAACGGTGTTTTTTCGCCTCCTGATTCCGGCCGGTTGCTGAATAGACACACGACAAGCATTATGTTCAGCAGTACGCTTATTGAAGCTATGACGTATGACGTCTTCATGTGACTTGAATCACTGAATATGACATATGTTATGTAAATAGTACGTTGCTCGTGACAATTGTCAAGCACGTAATCATGGTATGCGTTGAATATAGAAGTGAGGTTTACTATCATGTATCCGTATGAGATTGAAGGAGCAGGGAGCGAGAGTGTACCACTACCTCACACCCAATATCGGTTTGATTCGACACAAGTGGATACATATTACTGTCGGAATCATAGTGTTTGCTGTCATGGGCTTGAGTCCCGCGTATTATTTTTACCGCAAATATACCCTTTCGCAGAAGCTATTGGAAAATCCGTCCGCGGTTGCTGAGGAGAAGACGAAGGAACTGCTTAAGAAAGTGGGAACCCATGTGCAATTGCCCGGCGGGGAGGTGCCCCGCGTAGCGACGGTATCAAATAAGGAGAAGCTCGCGGGACAGCAATTTTTTGACAAAGCTGAAAACGGCGACAAAGTGCTGATTTTTGAGACGGCGAAGAGGGCTTATTTGTACAGACCTTCGGCTGATAAAGTGATCAATGTTGCGCCGATCATAGATCCGATCAGCCAGATCGAAGGAAGTGGAGAGGGGGAGGTGGCGGCGGCGAACACAGGTACGTCAAGCGCCGCCGCCGCCACGGCTGTTCCGGAGCCGACATTGTCGCCGTCCGCGGCTCCGGTATCAGTGGCGATTTACAATGGTACTGCCACGAACGGTCTGGCACGCAAAATGGGTGCCAAAATCCAGGAAATCGTGCCGTCGTCGGATACGACGACGGCAAACGCATCAGACACATCCTATCCTAAGACAATCATTGTCGATGTGGACGGTAAGCACAAAGACATGGTCAAACAATTGGCAGCGCGGCTCGAAGCAGACGTCGCCGCGCTGCCCCCCGGAGAGTCTCTGCCCGACTCTTCCATCCTCATCATTGTCGGCGCAGAGAACGTGCTCGAATGATATAATTAGTCCGAGTCGGAATGGCGGAACTGGCAGACGCGCACGCTTCAGGAGCGTGTTCCCGCAAGGGAGTGGAGGTTCAACTCCTCTTTCCGACACGGCATTGGAGGAGTCGCATAGCCCGGTCCATTGCGAGGGGTTGCTAACCCCTTGAGCTGTAAAAGGCTCGCGTGGGTTCGAATCCCACCTCCTCCGCACGAAATACATTTTGGTGTATAAATTCTTACTAAAATGAATGCGGGTCTTTAAGCGGATTCTTTTGGGGATTAGTTGACTTGAAAAGTACTCAGAAAGTCCTTATAATGGGGTGTATGGCTACTCAACAGGCTCAAATCAAACTCAACCTCCCATCGGAATTAAAGAAGCATCTCGCACTGAAGGCGGGCCAGTATGGCATGCCTCTTGCCGGGTATGTTCGGTTTCTCATTTTAAAGGATGTCTCGACAAGCGAATATCCCACATTTTTTGCGTCTTCTCAAACAGAAGAAGCATACGAGAAATCGCTTAAGGAAGAAGCTGAAGGAAAATTAACATCCATTGATAAACTTAAAGATCTTTTTGAAGAGAAGTAATATGGAAGTAAGCTTTTCAACCGATGTAATTGAATATTTGCACAATACAAAAAAGAAAGACGTAAAACTTTTCAAAAAAATTTATAAACAACTCTCGATATTTAAAGAAAATCCCCGGCATCCGTCATTGAGGACTCATAAATTAGAAGGTAAATTGTTAAATTCATGGAGTATATCAGTAGAACGGAATATTCGAATGCTCTATCGTATAGCCGGAAATAAAGCTGTGTTTTACAAAATAGGCACGCATGATGAAGTGTATAGAAAATAATTGAGAAATTCTTTATCCAAACATTTCTCGAGCGAAATTCGGATATGGATTGCAGCGTGCAGACGAATACCGCCGATTGGAATTCACATGAGCTCGCATTGTACATATCCGCTGGCTTTATTGAACGAGCAAAAAAGAAGTATGATGATCGAGTAGATGTTGTGCTTGAATATTCGAATGAGTATTGACAAAAGTAAGGAATTGAAATATTATTCCTTACATGAGTACGATTACTCTTACTTCCAAAGGCCAGGTTACTCTTCCTGTTGAGGCGCGGCGGCTCCTTAATTTACAGGATGGCGATAAGTTGATTGTATCTATAAATCGGGAAGCGCGCACGCTTTCGCTCAGCAAACCGATGACATTTGATGAGCTGAGCACGATGGTGCAGGGGTTTATTAAAAAGAGAAATAAGGGAAAAATAAAATCTATTAAAAATGTGGATGAATATTATCAAAAACATCGTAGAGAAACTATCCGATGAACAGATTAGCGGGTACGCTCGATTCGAATGTGTTGCTCAGACTTGTGATACGTAATGATGAAGTTCAGTATCAACAGGCAAAACAGCTTATTAAGTCAGCAGATGGTCAATTTGCCGTCCCGGACATTGTATTTATGGAAATGGCCTTTGTACTAAGCCGTGAATACAATTTAGAACGTACAGAAGTAATGGCTGGCCTGCAGGGCGTCATGAGTTTTCGAAAAATCAATTGTAATAGAGTTATGCTCGAAAAGGCGCTGGCGATGTATGTGATGTCGCCAGCGCTCAGTCTGGAAGATTGCGCATTGGCGGCGTACGCAGAGTTGAACGATGCTACGCCGCTCTATACGTTTGACAAGAAGTTGGCAAAGAGTTCTCCGCACGCAACGCTTGTGGCTTGACACATTTTCTCACAGAGTATATACTTAGCTAAGTTAGCTAATTTTTATATGTACACGGTAAATGTTCATGAGGCAAAAACCAATCTTTCCAAGCTCCTTGCTCTTGTGCTGGAAGGCAAGGAAGTGGTAATCGCAAAAGCAGGCAAGCCTGTCGCAAAGATCGTTCACTACGAGGAAAAACTTGAACCCCGGAAGATGGGCTTGCTCAAAGGGAAAATATGGATATCAGATGATTTTGATGATGAAGATGAAGAAATCAATAAACTGTTTTATGAAGGTGAGATATGAGATATCTAGTGGACACGCATATTCTGCTTTGGTGGGTTTTGGGTGATTTCAGGTTATCGAAGAAGGCAGTCAAAATACTTTTGGACCCTACAAATGAAATTTATGTAAGTTTGCTTGCCGCATGGGAAATTTCTATTAAACAAAGTTCTAAAAAGTTAGTACTTCACACGACGGTAGAAGAAGTATTCCGTCTCTCACGTTTTAAGACATTGATAATTACATTTGATCAAATATTGGCATTAAAATCACTTCCATATATTCATAAAGATCCCTTTGACAGGCTACTCATTGCCCAGGCGGTGGCAGAAGGCCTCACAATCATCACAGTTGACCCAAAAATCAGGAAATATGACGTGAAAACGCTTTCGTAGCGTTTTTTATACGAGAGGGTATGATTTTGCTCTCCAGGCGAGGAGACCGTTAAGGACGTTTGTAACGTTTGTGTATCCGAGCCGTTCAAGAGTGGAGGCGGCGAGCGCGCTGCGCGAGCCGCTCAGGCAATAGACGTAAATGGGAACATGTTTGTCGGGGATGAGTTGCTCGGCTTTTTCATGTATTGAGTCGACCGGGATATTGATACTTCCTGCGATTTTGCCCCGGATGCATTCCATAGGAGTCCGTACATCGATAATTGCCTTCGGTCCATGAGCGTCTAAGATCTGTTTGAATTCGTCTACCGTCATATTTTTCATAGCAAGTGAAGTGCATACATTGTACTAAAAAATCCTTCGGATTTCTGCGATAATGAACATGATGGACACACAGGAGAGGGAGGCCGCCGCCAAGGCGGCGGCCCACATCAAGTCATTCTGGCCCAAATTGATACGAACCAACGTCGAAGACAGTGGAACGCTCATCGGGCTTCCCCATCCCTATATCGTCCCGGCGATCGACACGGGGAGCGGATTCCAGTTTACCGAACAGTTTTACTGGGATAGTTATTTCGTGGCATTGGGTCTTACGGAGAATAAATATCAGGATCTTGTCGAAGGAATGCTTAAGAATCTTATGTATCTGCTCAAGCGGTTCGGTCTCCTGCCGAATGCAAGCAGGATGTACTTCACCGGCCGCTCCCAGCCGCCGCTCCTCACGAGCTATATATTCCTCGTATACGAGAGATACGAGAAAAGCAGGGAGTGGCTGAAGGAAAATATATCGTGGGCAAAATACGAATATGAACACGTATGGATGAACGATACACACCCGCTCTGGCATCGGGTATATCATGATTTGAGCAGGTATTATGACATCAATGTGCTTCACGATCTTGCGGAAGCCGAGAGCGGATGGGACATGACGACGCGGTTTGACCGCAAGTGCCTCGATTTCCTCCCTGTCGACCTGAACAGTCTTCTGTATAGATATGAAACGGACTTCGAACGTGCGGCAACTATCCTCGGGGAGGAAAAAGAAGCGGATGAATGGCGGGAAATCACCGCGAAGCGGCAAGAAGCGATGACAAGGTTCATGTGGAGCCCGGGGCGCCGATTTTTCTTCGACTACAACTATATCGAGCACAAGAGGGGATGGGTATGGTCGCTCGCAGCATACTACACGATGTGGGCGGGGCTCGCGACCAAGGAACAGGCAACGCGGATGGTACGCCACATCTCAAAATTTCTCAAGCAGGGAGGGCTCACTACTACGATGCGCCCTCTCATCAGGTTCGATATCTTCGGGTCCGTTCCGACGCAATGGGCGCATCCCAACGGGTGGGCGCCGCTTCACTACATCGTTATAGAAGGACTCAAACGGTACGGTTATGATGACCTTGCGCGAACGATAGCGATCAGATGGCTTAATACAAATGTCCGCTGGTTCACCGCGCACGGTACATTCCTCGAGAAGTATAATGTGGTGAGCCACACGGGATCGCACAAAGAAGGGGTGTACCCAGGTCAGGTGGGATTCGGGTGGACAAACGGGGTATTCATGAAGTTGTACGAAGAGTACGTGCTGAATGATGGAACACATCAAGGATAAAAATCTCCTCACGATTTTCACATATGCACCGGCGGGACTGGGGCACTTGCGGGTGACCGATGCGCTCTATGACGCGCTCCCGAAGGGAGCGCGCCACCCGCTCCTGTTGGGCTCGCACGATGAGTTCATCACGTTTTTTCACCGGTTCACGAGCAACAATCCGGTCGGCCGGGCGTTCTTCGAGTGGACGCAGGACGGGATTCCCGAGGATTTCGCGACGGTCATCTACCGCGCATTCCTCCGGCTCAAACCGCGCCATATCTACAATCAACTGCTTACGATCCTCGACCAGCGCATCGAGCGGCCCGATACGATCCTGATCGTAGCGACGCATCCGTCGCTGGCCCATCAGATAGCCGCAATCAAGAACCGTTTCGAGAAAGAGCAGAATATCAAGATGTACCTCATCGTACAGGTCACCGATGACAGTCCGGTGCATATCTGGTATGTGCCGGAGGCGGACATCATGTTCGTACCAAGTCAATATGTCAAAGACAAATTCATCGAATACGCGGAGAAGAGCCGGCTCGGTACGGTGAATATCAAAGTGAACGGCTATCCTGTAAGCCCCAAACTCACGAAAGAGCGGGACAGCTTTTGCGAATCCAAGATCAAACAGGTCATCCCCGGTGGAGAGGAGCACATCCATGTGATGGTGCCGCTCTCCGGGGCCGCCGTCGGGACCGAATATCTCGCCCATGTCATCTCCGGACTCGCACGGGGCAACACGAATTACCGGTTCCATATCGTCGCGCAGCTGTCGCTGCGCGCCGTCGAGTTCCTCAACAGGCTCTCCAATATCAAGACGATCGATCTCCACATTTCCCCCTCGACGAGAGAAGTCGTGAACGACTACGAGATGGTATACCGCCGCAACCCGATCGCGTTTGAGATCACCAAACCGAGTGAACAGTCATTCAAAGCGCTCCTCAAGCCGGGACAGGTGGGCGGGTCTATCCTGCTATTTACCCATCCGGTCGGCCGGTGGGAGCATGACAATCTTGCGTTTCTCCGGCGTCACCACCTCATACCGTCCGAGGCAGAGACCCACAGGCTTCAGCACGGGAACGGCAAAGGTGAACTGGAGAGGATATACAAAGATGCAGGAGACTGGCGCGGCCTCCGGCTTCCCGACGATCCGGAAGAGGCGATCACATTTTTTCACAAGCTCATGGATGATGGTATATTCATGCGCATGATGAATTGTGACGTCACGATCAACAGCGGGGTCAGGAATCCGGAGATCGACAGCCACGGCGCCGAGCGGCTCTGGACGATCGTTGACGAGCTATTGGGCGACCGCTGACGGAGTTGCGGTCGCCGTTATTTCTTCCTCAATCCATGCGTGGACTTCGCTCCACTTATTCATACCCGCTTTCGGCATGAGGATCGACTGACCGTCCGATGACCGGCCGAAGTCGAGGTAATCGTTGTTTGAGAGGACTACTTTGTTGACCCGATATGAGTCCGAACGGGAGAGCTCGCCGATGAACTGCTGAATGAGTGCGGGATCGATATCCGTCTCGATATCGTCCTGGAGCTCATTCATGAGCGGGAGGATCTTGGGGATGAAGCCGACTGATACGACTTTTTCCCGTACAGCTTCCAGGAAGAGCTGCTGGCGTGCGGCACGGCCGAAGTCACCACCGTCTGCATCGCCGTGCCGCGATCGTACGTATTTGAGCGCCCGCACCGCGTCCATTTCCTGGGGTCCCGCAGAGAATGCCAGCGTTTCATATCGGCAGGGAAACGCAAGTACGGGGCTCTGGGTAGCTATTTTCTCAAGTTCAGGGAGGTCTGCTTCCGTCTTGCCGCACAGATCTTTTTCCATACCGTCGACCGGATATTCCTTATCAGTGAATGCACGTGCGACATTGATATTCACGCCTCCGATGATATCGATCGATTTCTTGAATCCGTCGAAGTCGACGGTGACGTAGTTGTCGATCGGAAGTCCGGTGATGGACGTGACCATCGATTTGGTGAGCCCCTGCGCGGTCACGTCCGGGAACGTAGTGGGGAAGCGCTCAATCTGGAACACCGTATTGATCTTCGCGCCGTACGGCTGTCCCGACTCGGTAGGGAGCTGGACCCAGATATCGCGCGGGATTGATATGAGTGTTGCGAGCTTCCGTTTGATATTGAGATGAAGTACGATCATCGTATCGGTCAGGTATGCGCCGTCATGTCCCTCGCCTCCATACCCCAGAAGAAGGATATTGTATGCCGTTTTCGGTTCTTTCTTGACTGCCTGCGCGCCCGTCTGTTTCGGACGATAAATTGCCTTATAAAAAAAGACCGTTTTGATGAGGAAAGCAAGCATGATCAGGCCGGCACTAAACACTGCAATGCTTGCTATTTTTTTCATGGTGTGTCAAGATTCTTGGTGCCGTATGAAACGAGTCATTATACCTGTTTTTGTGGTCCTGTGGATTGTGATTTTCGGACTTATTTATCGGGGATTTTTCCGGGATAAAAAGGTATCAAAAACGATACAAACAACATTAACGAAAGAAAAACCGCTCGAAAAATATAGTATTGAATCACTCCGCACCAGAAAACCTCAAACAGGATCAGTACGCATCGGAGACGAATTGGACAAGACGGAACTTTATGTGTCCCGAATATTCTATTTCGAATCGGAAGGGAAGACGGTGAGCGGATTGCTTAATACACCAGCGGAAGCGGGCACGTATCCGCTTGTCATAATGCTCCGCGGATTCGTGCCCGAAGAAACGTATTTTACCGGAGAAGGTACGCAACACGGCGGCCAGTATCTGGCCGCTAAAGGGTACATTACAATAGCACCCGATTTTCTGGGTTTCGGTACGTCAGACAAGGCGAGCGGCGACGCTATGGAGAGCAGGTTTCAGACATATACGACGGTGCTAGATCTTATCGCGTCGCTCCCCGTGCTGTCTAAAGAAATCAGGAGCGCCGTGCCGGGCACGGCGCCGGATCTGAACAAAGTCGGTATCTGGGCGCACAGTAACGGGGGACATATCGCCCTCACGGTGCTGGAGGCTACGGGTGCCCAATATCCTACCGTACTCTGGGCACCCGTCACCAAGCCGTTTCCGTATTCGGTTTTTTACTATATGGACGAGGCTGATGACGGAGGCAAAATGCTCCGCAAGATCGTGGCGGAGTTTGAAGCAGATTATGATGCGGACAAATACTCCGCCACTTCATATTTAGATTGGCTCAAAGCCCCGATCCAGCTCCATCAGGGCACCGCCGATGAGGCGGTGCCCCTCCGCTGGTCCGATGAGTTCAACGCCGTCATGGCCGACAAAGACACGGAGTTCGAATATGTCGTCCACGACGGCGAAGACCACAACTTCAGCAAGGGCGGCTGGGACGACGTGATGAAACAGAGCGAGGAATTCCTCCGGAAGCACCTGTCAGGCGCGAAGTAATTACCGTTTGTACACTTCGCGCCGATGGAGGATTATGTATTTGCCGGGAAGCGTGTCGTTGGTCTGTCGGGCGTATTACAGAGGATCTTCCGAAAAGAAACGAATTTTTTTACCGATCCGAACGCGATCGTGTGCGCTCAGTTTCCGGACGTCTTGCAACGCACTGGCTGTGTATTTAAGAAAAAATGGCATTAATCAGTGCCGAATACCTTTTCGTGAGTATAAAACATACCCTTTTTATATTCTTTTCGCGTCTGTTGCAGTCTTTTCTGAAATTTCTTATTGCTCATCTCCAATAAATCTTCCAACAGATCAATGTCAATGAGTGCACACTTCAAATGTGCACTTGCCAACTCCGATCCCCGAACCCGGTTGGTCACTCCCTATTGCCTATTGACAGATAATATGACTGCTTTAAGTTAAACGTTTTTCTCTCGAGTGCCCGTCCATATACTCCGATTGACAATTTTAAAGTTGAGTACTAAAGTAGGCACATGTAGTTTGGAGGTGAAGAAAAATGACTGAGAATAAGAGCAGGATTCCTGCTAATAAGGTGGTTGAAATAGCCGATGAGGGGAGAGAGCCCCGGGGGGGGACAGATTCGCGTCAAGAACGTCCTGCAGTCCGAAGTGTGCCTCCACCTGAGGGTAATAATATGGGTGGTCGGTTCGCAGACTCTCAAGATCAAATAAGTGGATGATAGGTGGCATTTCAAGAGATAGAGGATGAGCATTCCAGTCTTGTCTATCAGTTATTATCCGGCTCCTATTTCAAATTGCGGAGGATTTTCTCGACTTCGCGGTCGTTGATGCGGTGGTGAGGACCGCGGTGGGGGAGGAGCGCGCCCGAAAAGGTCTTAGGTATGTGCATGAGTTCGTGGATAAGGGTCTTGATCTGGTCGCGGGAGTTGAGTTTGTCGTATTTGCGGCTGTTGACCTCAATGATATAGTGCGGCTCTATGCCGGCGACTTCCTTGAAGAGCCGGCTCATTCCCCAGATCCGGGCGTATGCGCGCGTTTTCGCGTCTACACTGCGGATACAATGGATATTTGATGCGACGATGTGGGTGAATTCAAGGCGCACGATGAGCTCGTCTATCGCGCGCTTCACGTCCGGGGCGGGGTGATATTTCATACCGGTCTTTTATGATATCATGTCCGTATGAGGAAGTGGTTGCTCAGTGTGCTCGTGGCGGTCGTGATGTTCGGGGCGCCGCACGCGTGCGGCGCCCAGGAACGGATCCGGTCGTTTGACGGGGAAATCACCGTCAAAAGCGACGGATCAATCTCGGTACACGAGTCCATTCTCTATGATTTCGGCTCTGCATCGCGTCATGGTATCTACCGCACGATCCCGTTCACCAAAACGAACATGGACGGGAAGAAATACGAAATGGATTTCCGCAATATCAGCGTCACGCAAGACGGGGATGGCGGAGGAACGCGGTATACCGTATCCCGGTCAGCAGAGGAGATCTCCATCAAGATAGGCGATCCGGACCGTACGATCTCCGGAGAACACACGTATGAAATATCGTACGAAGTCCGCGGTGCGCTCACATATTTCTCCGAACATGATGAACTGTATTGGAACGTTACAGGGAGCGGGTGGGACGTACCGATCGACGCGGGGCGGGCGCGGGTGACTCTCCCTTCCGCGCCCGCAGGACAGGACTTCAAACTTGCATGCTATACCGGACCGGTGGGAAGTACGAGCAAAGACTGTACTTTCACCACTGACGGCAATACCGCCGTCTTCGGTACGACCACGCAGCAGCTGGCGAATAACGGCTTCACGATCGTCACCGGTTTCCCGCGCGGTATGGTAGCGGTGCTTGAGCCCAAACCGTATGTGACGTTTTGGCAGACATGGTACGGCAGACTGCTCGGATTGATCCTCAGCGTCGGTGTGGGGGTATCAGCGCTTCTGTGGTATGTATATTACCCTTTGCACGTCATCATGAAGTGGTTCCGGCAGGGGAGGGATCCGGGGATTGGCGCGGGCGAAGCCCGCGCCTGGTACGATCCACCGGCGACCAAGACCGGCCGCAAGCTCACACCCGCAGAGACGGGGACGCTCGTCGACGAAGTTGCGCACCAAAAGGACATATCCGCCACCGTCGTAGACCTCGCACGGAGGGGGTATCTCAGGATCGAAGAGCGGAAGAAGAATGATTTTTACTTCCGGAAACTCAAAGAGTACGATAAGGATCTGCAGGGTTACGAGCGCGATCTTCTGAGTGGTATATTCTCGTCGAAAGACGAAGTGAGACTCAAAGACAAGAAATTGTACGAAACGGTAGCGGACGTGAAGCAAACGCTCTATACGAAGCTCACGGAGGAAGGATTCTTCCCGAAGAATCCGGAGAAAATCCGCAATTTCTATATCGTCATGGGTGTCCTCGCGATGATGTCATTCAATCCCGGCCTCATGCTCATTGCATTCGTATTCGGCCGTGCCATGCCGCGCAAAACCGATTACGGGGCGCAGGCCGCCCAGATTGCCCGCGGCCTCCGCAACTTCCTGACGTCCCAGGAGCGCCAGCTCGCCCATATGGCGCTCAACCAGATCAATTTCGAGAAACTCCTCCCGTATGCGGTCGCGTTCGGCGCAGAAAAAATATGGGCCGAACGCTTCCGGGATATTGAGCTGAAGGAACCGGACTGGTATTCCGGATACGCGCCGGGCACCCGCTTCAATTCCGTCATGTTCACCGACAGGCTCGGATCTTCGTTCAATTCGCTTACTACGTCGTCAACACCGACCAGGAGCTCATCGGGCTTTTCGTCCGGCGGCGGAGGAGGATTCTCGGGCGGCGGAGGCGGCGGCGGAGGCGGCGGGAGCTGGTAATAAAAAAAACAACTCCCGGTGGGCGGGAGTTGTTTTTGAGTCCCTTACTTTAGCGAGACATTCCCCTGTGAAAGCCTCCTTTCCCCATACCGAATCCGAACAGATTCTGAAGGTTCTCCAGACCGTTTGCTTTGGCCCATGCCTCCATTTCCGATTTCTTTTTTTCCATTGCTGCCCTGCGCTCAGCCGTGCTCATATTCTTCCATGTGTTTCGTTCGGCTTCGCGCTGATTCTCCAACTCCTCATGTTTCTTGAGGATTGCGGCTTTTTGGGTGGCATTAATTTTTCCGTCAAGAACAGCCTGCGACAGTCGTTCTTCGAACCGTTTCTCCATCGCCGCATGGCGCTCTGTATGGACTTCGTCAAAAACAGCCTTCACGTCGCTTTCCTTGAGGTTGAATTTGCTCACCAGTTTCTTGATGAGCGTATCGTGCGGATTCGTGTCGGCCGGTTCCTGTGCATAAATACTCGCCGTCCCCCACACTGACACCGCGAGCGCGAGTGCCACTGCCGGTAGTATTACATTTTTTTGCAGTTTCATATTTCAGATCTCACCTCCTTTCATCGGAAACGTACGAATCGAGTATAAACCTCGTATCTGAAAAACCGCTGAATAGCGGGATAGTTGATGAATTATTCGTACCGGAGCGCTTCGATGGGTTGCAGGCGTGCAGCCTTGCGTGCCGGATACCAGCCGAATGTGATACCTATCGCGCCCGAAACGCCGATGGCAAGGAGGATCGAAGGAACTGATACCGTAAACGGAATACTCATGACCCGTGAAAGTATGTACGATATCACGATCCCCAGGATCATGCCGAAGCACCCACCGGTAATTGTGAGAATGATCGATTCGATGAGAAATTGCGCAATAATGACCTTTTTTTTGGCTCCGAGCGCCTTCCTCAGTCCGATTTCCCGGGTGCGCTCCGTCACGGTGACGAGCATGATGTTCATTATGCCGATTCCACCGACAAGGAGCGATATCGCGGCAATACCTCCGAGCAAAGTAGTGAATGTCCCTGTGACTTGCGAAACTGTGCTCAGGATATCTTCCTGGGACTGGATATAAAAGTCAGCGTCTTCCGCATTCGCGATTTTGTGCCGTTTCAGGAGGAAGTATCCGATTTCGTCCTGTGTTTGGGTCATCACGTCCTGATCGGATGCCTCAACGGCGATGGAGGAGAGGTGACTCACACCGAACAACTGCTTTTGCGCGGTGCTAAGTGGCACGTATATCGCGTCATCGGGATTGTTGAATCCGGTGCCACCCTTGGATACGGTTTGTCCGATGATCGTGAGTGTCTGATTGTTGATGCGGACTGTGCGGCCGACCGCCGTGGCGCCTTCGCCAAATAGATCAGCCGCGGCGGTCGACCCGATTACCGCTACTTTGGCAATCGCATCAACATCGCGCTGTGAAATAAACGAACCCGACGCGATCTCGATTTTTCTGATCGAGGCGTATTGAGGGTGTACGCCGATGATTTGCGTATTCGTGTTGTTGCGTCCGGCTACGACCTGGCTCCGGCCCGAATATTCCGGAGAAACGTCGGCAACGGTCGTGATTCCCGATGTTGACTTGATCGCATTTGCATCCTCGAGTGTGAGTGTGGTGCCGCCTCCGGCGGCACCCTGGACACCGCCCGAGCCCTGTTGTCCCCGCGGCGATACCGTCAGGAGATTCGACCCCAGCGACTGGATCTGATTTTCTATCGATTTCTGGCTTCCCTGACCGAGCGAAATGAGCGCAATGACACTGCCGATGCCGATGACGATCCCGAGAATTGCCAATCCCGTGCGCATTTTATTCAGCGTGAGTGTACCGACGCTCTCGAGCAGAAGTTCTAACAGAGTCATACTTTGTGTTTATAAACTGATTTTCTGGGATTCCGGTTTTTGACATCGCGTATGATTCTCCCGTCGCGCATTGTGATGACACGTTTCGCGTGGTCCGCGATATCATCTTCATGGGTGATCATGACGATCGTACGCCCCTGGGCATTGATATGCTGGAAAATCCCCATTATCTCATCCGCTTGTGCCGATGCGATATTCCCGGTCGGTTCGTCAGCGAGGATGATGGAGGGATCCATGGAGAGTGCGCGGGCAATAGCGACACGCTGCTGTTGCCCGCCCGATAACTGTCCGGTCGTATGCATGGACCGATCACCGAGGCCGACCATATCCAGGTATTTTTTGGCCCGCTCCTCCCGTTCGTGTACCGGCACACCCGCATACATCATCGGGAGCATGACGTTTTTCAGTGCGGTCGTACGGGGGAGCAGGTTGAATGACTGGAATATGAAGCCGATTTTCCTGTTTCGGATTTCCGCCAGTTCATCTTCCGGAAGTGTGGAGACTGTTTCGCCGTCAAGTATATACGTTCCGCTCGTGGGCAAATCGAGCGCTCCCAGGATGTGCATGAGCGTCGATTTGCCCGATCCCGACGGCCCCATAATAGCTACGAACTCTCCCTTTTTGATCGAGAATGAAGCATCCGACAGCGCGACCGTTTCAATGAGTTCGGTTTTGTATATTTTTGATACATGCTTGACCGTGATCATACGTGTCCATAATGTTCACCGACGCATTCCTCCCATGCCCCCTGCAGGGCTGAAGATAGAGCGGTTTTGGCTGTTTTGTTTGCTGGTCGTGCCGGTTGAGGATGCTGAGGTGCCCGTGATCACGGTATCGCCCGCTTTGAGACCGGACAGGATCTCGGTTTCCGTGTCGGACGCAAGCCCCGTTTTCACCTCGACCGGCCGCACTCTTCCGTTTACCCGTATCTTGACGATGGATGTACCGTTTTCCGTGGTGATTGCGGAGGAAGGGACAACAAGAGCATTTTGTTTAGTGTCAGTGATGATGGTGGCAGACGCCGACATATTGGTGAGCACGGCGGCGTCTGCCGAATCAAGCGTGATAACCGTCGGATACGTAGTGACACCGGAACTCACGGATCCAACAGTATCGATACTGAATACGGTACCGCGGAATGTCCTGTCGGGGAATGCGTCAATTGTGATATTCGCCGTATCGCCAAGCGCAACTTTCACCACATCGATCTCGGTAAGATTCACCGAAACGATGGGAGAAGCATCCGTCTGGACACTCGCCAGTTTTTGCGAAGTAGATGTGGACGTGTCGGAACTTGCTGTCTTCGTCGCGATCACGGAGCCTTCCTGGACGGTCAAGCCCGTAACCGTACCGGATATTGGAGCATAGAGGATCGGCGAAGATTCCTGCAGTGTGCGCCATGCGCTGCTCAGCGCCGTTTGTGTCTGATTGATGACATTTTGCTGGTTCTTGACGGTTGCTTCCGCGGCAAGCCAGTCTCCCTGTGCAGACTGGAACTCCGCGGACGAATTACGCATGTCTTCTCGGGGCGACCCGTCATCATTTTCATACTGTGAGCTGGTCGCGATGTCATAAAATTCTTTCCACGCCGTGTCTTTTTTTGAACGGAGGCTGTAAAAGTTTGCGTTTGCGGCATCAACCGCGTTTTTCGCGCTTTGATATGACGCAAGTGTTTGCGAATATTTTTGTTGCGAAGACTGATCGAGCTCGATCTCAAGGATTTTATCACCGGATGATACGTTTTGGCCGTTTCCTGCATATAGAGCCCTTACCACACCGGAAACCTGCGTGTTGATCGGTGTGTTGTTTGCAGTCGATACCGTACCGGATGCGGTAATGCTCACGATCAGCGTTTTTTGGACTGCCTGTGACGACTGATACGTCGGTGATTTCTTTTGAGTGGACGTATAGTATGTATGACCCAGCCAAAGGAGGACGAAGAGAATGATTATCAACACCGCCTTACCCCTCCTGGACAGTGTCCGCAAACCTTTCAGCTTTAACATCATGTTAGCCCATTATACACCTCCAAGCTGAAGACGAACTGAATAGGAATCACACAGTATGTATTGGCAAGTGTACGGTGAAGGCGGATCCCGCTCCCGGCTCGCTTCGAACGGTGATTGATCCGCCGTGCCGTTGGGTGATTTTTTCGGCTATAGAGAGTCCCAGGCCGTATCCTTTGTCATCCTCGTGGATGCGGGCGGAATCGGAACGGTAAAACCGGTCAAAAATATGGGGGAGATCCTTCCTGGCAATGCCGCGACCGTGGTCGCGGACGGTGATAGCGGTCGACTTAGACGTGTTCGTGACGGCAATCTCTATGGATGACTTCGGCGGGCTGTATTTGATGGCATTGTCAATGAGGATTACGAACAACTCCGTCAGGCTTGCCGCATTGCCCCACACTATTGCTGATGAATCGGAATGAACTACGGTGATCTGTTTCTTTCTTGCGATATGTTTCGTTTCGTGGACGGCTTTCTTAAGTATCGTATTCAATTTGATCGTCTCGAATGCGCCTTTACTGTTCGGCTGGTCATACCGACTCAACACAAGCAGGGAATCGGAGAGGGTATGGAGCCTGTTGACTTCTTCAACGCTTTCAGTGATGAGTCCTTTTGCGTCACCAATCGAAGGGGATTTGGAGCGGAGGAACACTTCGAACGCTGTTTTGAGCGAGGTGATGGGAGTGCGCAGTTCATGCGACGCGTCGCTAATGAATCTATTTTGTTCGTCAATCATCTCCTTGATCGGTCTGAGGGTGCGGCCGGCGAGCAGATATCCGAGACCGCCGGCCGTCACGAATATCACGCCGTTGATGGTGAAGAGCGTCACCAGGATTCGATGCCTGGATTCTTCCAGCAGCTCTTCATTGACGGGGAGGGGAGCCATGAATCCGCCGAATCCATGCTCTATACGATTGCGCTGCATGCGCTCGATCCGCTGTACTTCCGCATTCAGAAGCTGATAAATCATCGCGCTGAACAGGAAGCTGACCGTCATGATGATGAGGAGGTACCAGGCGGTGAGTTTGATTCGTGCGTTGTGAAACATACTTAATGACTTATTTTATATCCGAAGCCGCGAACGGTGTGTATGAGCGGCTTCGCAAACCCGAACGGGCCCTCTATTTTTTTCCTCAAGTTGCGGATGTTGACTTCGACGGTATTGGGAAGGATGTCCGCGTCATAATCCCAGACGTGCTGGATGAGCTGATCTTTCGTTACGACCGTGTCTGCGTGACGCATGAGATACTCCAGGAGCGCGAATTCTTTCCCTGACAGTTGAATAGTACGTTTGCCGCGCGCGACGATGTAGGTGGAAGGATTGAGCGAGAGGTCGCCGACGGTGAGTTGGGGGGAGAGTGCGCGCCTCGGCCTTCGGCCGAGCGCGCGCACCCTGGCCAGCAATTCCTCAAACGCAAACGGCTTGGCCAGATAATCATCCGCGCCGCACTCCAGTCCTTCCACCTTGTCCTGTACGAGACCTTTCGCGGTGAGCAGCAGGACAGGAGTATTGACACCGTCTTTCCGGAGATTGCGGCACACTTCCAGCCCTTCCATGCCCGGGAGCATCCGGTCCAGCACGATCACGTCATAATCTTCGGTTGAAGCAAGGTCAAAGCCATCGACTCCGCTGTACGCCACGTCGACGGCATACCGCTCCTGCTCCAATCCCTTCTTGAGGCTGTCAGCGATACGCCGTTCATCCTCTACGATCAATATTCTCATTGACCAATTATATCTTTTTCGACCTGAAAGCAGGCTGAAAACTCAGTAAGACTGACTATAGGCTTGAAAGATAATAAACTATAAGTCTTATTACGTCAAATCACGCACATTATATTCACTTTCGGATACAATAGTGCTGATGAATTCTCCTCACCTGCAGTCACTTCTCCTCACCGAGAACGGCACTTTGCAGATGCAGATCGTCAACGTCGATATTGAGAAGTATTCCAAGCGAAACAGCCTGTCGCAACTCGCCGTGATCAACACGCTGACGAATCTCATCCGACAAACTATCCGCCAGACGGGAGAGCTTGCGGGGGATTCATGCAGCAGTGATGAATTCGATATCCGTTCCGATCTTATTATTATTCCTACGGGAGACGGAGCAATTCTTGCGTTTTCCGACGGTGATCTGAGCTCGATTCATCTCACGTTTGCCAAGATGCTCTTGAAGTCGGCCCACAGATACAGAGAAGAGCATCCATGTCCGAAATTCGCCAAAAACGGGTGGTGCAACTGCCACGATACGATCAATGTCCGGATCGGCATATCAAACGGTGAGACAATCCTGTTCCGCGATATCAACCACAACTACAACGTCGCTGGTCGCGCGATCAACATCGCTGCACGTATCAAGAAGCATATAGACAGCAATCAGATTGCACTTACGGAGAAGGCATACCGCCGGCTCGTGGAGTCCGGCTGTAACTGCGTGCGGAAGGACACATTTCTTAAGTTCGAGGATGTTACCGTCAAGCATGGGGAACTCGTCACGATCTATATTTATTCAGGTGGACCTGAAGACACCTATATTAACAAAGCAATTCCCGATAAACTGAAGAAAGGGCGCCGCGTCGGGCCGCCCAAATTAACCGCGTAATGACAGGTTCGGCACGATTCGCATCGTGCCGAACACCCCGAGTTTGAGCAGGTTCTTGTCGTGCGTGAGGAAGTAGCTGCAGTCGGCCGAGGCGGCCGACTGCAGCTGCATATTGTCCTCAAGATACTTCGTCGGCCCGCGGAGGGCATTGTGCGTGATTGTTTCATCCAGAGCCACAATTGTCAGATATTCTTTGATTGCAGAGAGCGTTTCATCCGGCATTACGTATTTATAAATATATGAATGAATATGGATGGAGAGCGGTGAGATAAACACGTAATGTGCGAAGATGTCATCTACGAAAATATATTTTCGGTGTTCTACGAGATCGACATACATATTGGCATCAAGAAAGATGTTTGCCATGTTTTTCCATTAAATGTTTGCGGTAATAATAGTCCCGCTTGTTCCTTGGTATGAGCTTCTTCGGCTTCATTGAGGTGAATAACGCTTTGAGCTTCTTGATATCCTCCCGACTTAGCGGTTTTTTTTGGGTAGCATCTGGTTCAATCGTGCCCACAATACGGGATCGATGTACGAGTTTGACTTTCTCGCCACGTGAGAGCGCCCTGGTAAGCTCCCGCGTCTTCGTGCGCAGTTGTGTCGTTGTGATGAAATTCATATATACACTTGAATATACAGTTAAAAATGCATTTTGTCAACTCTTCTCCAATATCAAACAAGGCTAGAATGCCTTTAACTGGGATAAAATGAAATAATATTTAACACGTTGACATTTGTATATAATATGTGTATACTCGGTATGTATGAATACGGCCGTAATTAATATCAAAACCGAACAAGAATTGAAGAAAGAGGCTCAAAATATCGCCTATGATTTAGGAATGAGCCTCAGTTCTTTAATTAACGCGTATCTAAGACAGCTAGTGAGAACTAGGAAAATAGAGTTTGACCTTCGTGAGGAGCCGAGTGAATATTTAATTCAGGCATTATCTGAGTCTCGTAAAAATATTAGAGCTGGGAGAGTTTCTCCTCAATTCAAAACTGCAGAAGATGCAATAAAATGGTTAAATAATCCCAAAGCTCGCTATAGAAATGGAGATAAGGTTTAGTGCAAAATTTCGCAAGCAATTCAGTAGAGCAGAGGAGAATGTCAAACACGCTTTTAACAATCGCCTAATACTTTTTCAACAGGATCAAACAAATCCAATACTTCGAAATCATGCGTTGACAGGAAAATACAGAAATTACAGAAGTATTAACGTTAATGGAGATTGGAGAGCTCTCTTTTCACATGATGGAAACATTATTACTTTTGAAATGATAGGAACTCACAGCCAACTTTATAGGTGATTACATCCCCACTTCTTACGATTTTTCATACCAATTAAGAGTTTTAAGTAAAAATGGAAAGGCTACGCTAAGCGCAATTGTACAGGAAATAAATATGCCGGCTGTCGAATGACCGGTGAGATACCAGCCGGCAATGGGCGCGGTTGCCGCAAACGCCAATCGCGCCAGTAGAGAATACATGCTGATATCGGTCGCACGTGTGTCATGATTCGACAGTTTTTGCTTGATCGGACTCAGAACTGCGTCAAATAGCATTGTGAACGGATTGGTCATGAAATAGACGAGCACAAACAAGATACTTCCCTTCACGAAGCCCAACAGTCCGAAACTCACAATACCGGATATGAATGCGAAGATAGCTTTTGTACGAACCGATTGCAGCTTACCGATTATGACAGACTGTACAATAAAAATCGCAAAAATTTTAACAAACGCTATTATGGTACCGCGCTGACTTGGCGAAATCATCAATTCGATCATTTTCCGTTCCAATATTATTTCAAGGAATAAGTTCAACACCGTGGCGTATACTAAAAATGCTATAAGGAAAATTAAAGACGCTCTGACGGTAAAAATCTGCTTTAGTGATGAAAAGGCTTCCTTAAATGTTAGTTCACCTTTAGCCTTGTGAGTGTCTTTTTGCATGAGGAGCACGGGCATGATCATTACACATGCGAGAATAGCTTCTGCAATAACCGGAAGGTGAATATTTATTTCATAAAAATACCCACCAAGGAGTGCAGAGAGTATAAGCCCGAATTGATAAAACGGCACAGACATGGAAGTAGTCACTTCATATTCCTTATGCGTTACTGATTGATACAACAGTGCGTCTATGGCGCCGGATATGAGTGCCAGTCCGGCACCATAAAGGACCGCGTTGAGGACAAGAGCAACCGTCGATGTTCCCAGGACAAGTATGCCTATACCGATTATTTTCATCGAAATGCCGAGAATCACGCTTAAGCGTCGACCATAACGATCTGCAACATATCCGGTAGGCACCTCGAATAACAGTGCCGATAGCGAAATTGTCGTGAAGTAAACTCCTACCGCCGCCAAGCCAAATCTCGAGCTCACATATGCGATGAATATCGGCCATGCAAAGTAGAATGAAGAGATAAACGTATATATCAGGTACATCTTCGCCGTGCGAGGGAGTGAATTGAATTGCGTTATCATTGAGTCATTTAGTTCTGCAGGGGTGGAGAGAATCGAACTCCCATTGCTGGTTTTGGAGACCAGCGTCCTACCATTGAACGACACCCCCTACGTCGCTTTCGGCAGCCGCTACGCTACTACCTTCGCTCCTCAGGGTAAACCCTACGGACTTTGTGCGACTATCAGGGCAGGCCATGTGTTACCTGCACTGTGTGCACCTACCCCGAATCGAACGGGGATCTAAGGCTCCGCAAGCCTTTGCTCTATCCGATTAAGCTATAGGTGCTTGAGACACTACATTATACAATAGGGCGGGGGATTATTTCTTCCAGTACGGCGTGACACCGGAAGTATTAATTAGCCGATGAGATTTCCATGCGGAAAATGGTATGATGTGCGTATGTCTGAAGTACCGGAAGTCCCATATGAACCGCTGGATAAAGCCGAACCATTAGACAAGGGAACGAATGCTCCCGAATACACGAAGGTTGGATTAATAAAGAAAGTTGCCGATCTCACACACAGATTGCCCCGCCGCTCCGCTGCTACCTTGAGAGATCTTGAGCGGTTAAGGAATAAATTCCCAAAATACAGGGAAGCGATTCAAAAGCTGAAAATGGATCCCGATGAACTGAATTTCTTCAAAATGGCAGATGGAAAGCTGAGATCATCCGATTCGGATACTACGCATCGTTTTGATACGGAACAGTTCTTACACGATTTACAAACGCCGCTTGATATCCCGGTAAATGACGGGGAGGAAGATCAGATTATCAGAATGCTGCTTTTGAATTCAGATGAATTGCTGGATCCGAAAGATGGTATCCGGAAACCGCTCACTGTGTTTTTTCCGGGCATTACCGGGGAAGTTGATAAAAACTTGGTTCATCTGCAGTCAGAACAGCTTGCATTGGAAATAGACGGACCGGTCGTCGTGTTTGACATACCTCCCTTTGGAGGATCAGGGAAATTCACCGCAAAGCAAATAGAAGAATTGAAGAAGGGAGGCGGCTTCAGCGAGATTGCAAAAGCACATCTTCGCGCGCTCAAGATACTGCTGGAAGAAGCGCACGCACTCGATGCGGAAGTCAACTTGACCGGGTACTCATTGGGCGCATATATTACTGCAGAAACCGCGGCGGCGGCAAAAGAATTCGGAATCAAAGTGCGAAATGTGATATCACTGGAGACTCCGGGAGTGGAGGAGGCGGATGCGAAAACACTCACAGAGCGCTTTATAGGAGAGGGATTTATGAATGATGCACTGACATCGATTCCACATAATATAGATGTTCGTAAGGCTCAAGATCTTGCATATCCTTTCCCGGTCACGAAAGCGAAACAAGCACTTTGGTTATTGCGTAATGTATGGAACTCGGCGAAAATGACTCGATCATTAGGGAGTGTCATAGTGCCTCAAAGAATAGGGAAAGCAATGCAAGATGGACAGGATACACAGATGCTTATCTCGACCGGTACGAAAAGTGTTATCGCTACGCCCGAGGGAATAGACGATATGTTCGACTATTTTGATTCGACGTTACCTGAAGATGTTAATCAACGGATTCACAGGAAAAGTATTGAAGGAGGACCGCATTCATTGTTCCAGAATCCTCAGCGTGTTGCGAAGGAAATTCGGGAGGGGCTGGATTTCTTGGAAGGGGCGCGGGCGGCGCGTCACGCGTCAGGCCCGCGCTCTGATACGGTGTAGCACGGACGGTTTGATTTTGACTTTCAGATAGTCTTCGAATCCGTTATCTTTCGCCCATTTTTTCATACCTGTCTCCGCGACTGCGTGCTGGAACATCTCCACATATAGTTTGAGGCGTTCGGTTGCGGTTTTATCGTATGAGGATAACTTCTTCCAGTCAAAGGAGGAGACATGGCGCATACGGGATTTGTATGTATTCATGTTGCGGGTAAGAATCTTCATGTCGGACCTGTATGAGGCCGTGTCGAAGCCGGCAGCGCTCCTGATGAGGGAGAATATAAGGGTTGTATTGCGTGAGAGAGCGCTGCCGCCGTGAGGATCGTATTCGGGGACGGTGGCGCCCAGGCACTCTGCCTGGGCGCGTGCGATGGACGGAAGGAAGCAGCTGAGGGCGGCGGCGAACGTGTCCGTTTTTTGTGTTCTGGACCGGTTTGCGGCACGTACCGCAAGCTGCATGAACTCCTTGTTGCGGTCGGCGTACCCGTCGATGAGCTGGCCGTCCGGTGTCTTGAGCTGCGGATGCCGTCCGGCCCGTATACCGTCCGCAACATCCATCAGCGTACCCTTCAGCACATCAAAAACGCCCGAAATTGCGCCTTTTCTACCGTCTACGGGGTCATAAATCTTCCTGACACCCTGTTTGACCAGTGAGAGGCCGCGATACGAGATCTCGTCGGGAGTGCGGCCGGGCAGTATGGTCCTGTCAATCAAGGATTCGACCGGTGTGAGGAGTGTGCGGAACGGACTGTTTCGCGGTTTATCCGTACTGACTGCCTGTTTCAGAATCCGGAGAAGGAGGGCGGGGGGACTGCCGTCGAGGATGTTCACCTGCGTGTCGCGGAGCGCTTCCCGTGCGAGCGGTGTGAGATTGAGGCCATAGGAAGCGCTCAATGGAGAAGCGTCGGCAAGGAGCATGGACACATCGACGAGCGCATCACCTGCATAAATCCGTTTGAGCGGCGCGGAATATTCCGCTTCAAGTTTGTTGACGAGATACTGCGCCGCCGTTTCCTTGCCGGCTACTTTCGGAATGAACAGAAGATAGCCGGAGAAATGGCGGGTCGTATTAGGCAGGAGTATCTGTTCGGTCAAGAGGATTTTCGTGTCGGGGAGTTCTGATTCGAGACGTTTCTTAAGTGCGTCCAGTGCGGCGATATCTTTGTGATATACCCATGCACGGCTCATATACGGGTTTTTCGTATCGAATAGGTCAAGTCCGAACTCTTCGTGACTGCGCTTGATCGCTTCCCGGACGTTTTGTTTATTCCATCCGGAGGCGTACATTTTTTCTTCCCATACCGCATCGGTCACGTAGTGGCCACGTTTCTTACGCAGGATCTTCGTCCCTGCGCCGACGATGACTGCGTCCGGCGTATGGAGGCCGATTGCCATGGTTTGGAGCCATGCGAAACGGTCCCAGATCGGCCTCCCGGTGTTCACGATGAAGAAAATGCCGTTTTTGCGGATGAGCCGTGACGTGTGATTGTTGTAGACGGGAGAGAGAAGGATCCGTATGCTCGGATCAAAGAGCGTCCCGTCAAAATCGGCGCATAACATGAGCGACGGTTTCATTGGTGTCTCAGGCGCGCGCCGAAATTGTAAAGCCCGAGGAGGAGCTTGCCAAGAAGCCCCCGACCGTGTGCGAACCGCGTGCCGAGCGTATTCCAGTACCAATGCGTGATGATGCGTTTTGATCGGACGGACGGGAGCGTACTCCGGGATAACCGGGCGATATACTCTTTCCACGGTTTATAGTACTGCGTTGACCGGTAATCGACATGGTATTTCTTCCCGTGCCGGATCACCGTATCTGCGAGTTTCTTGAGATGTTTGAGTTTCTCGACATCTTTGGGCTTGATGCCGCTTGGCGAGCGGAACTGGTATGCGAAATAGTCTGCGATCGGGTTGCGCGTCGTGAAGGTGAGTCCGTCAGACAGCACCAGCGTCCACGGTTCAAGAGATGCATACGAGATTGGTTGAACCACCTGATCGAATACGAGGTAGTACGTGCCGTTTTTAACGCCGATTTCCGTCACATATTGGAGGAATTTGTCCGAGATCGTCTCTCCGGTGAACGGGATCGGTCCTTCAAACGATATCGACGGGGTGAATGAGATCTTGCGCCGGGTATCCCATTTCAATTTCTCGATGAATCGTTTGAGTTTGGTGATTGTCGCCGATTCAAGCGTGAAAAAGACGATATCTATGTCGCGTACGGTGCCGTCGGCCCGCAAGAGCACGAGGGGATTGTGATTGGTGAGGCGGATCGTACGGTTCCTGATGTCGATGGTGTACCGCGTTTTGGCATTGAGAAGTCCTCCGTACGAAACACCGCCGACGAACCGGTGGTCGACAGCGTTTTTGTGACAAAAATCTTCGATTTCCCGGATCATTGCATGCATGACTGCGTTGTATCGGGCTTCGGACTGCTGCGGTTGTGCCATCGTACAATTATACCGTACGGACTGTATAATAGTGGAACGGCTCCGTTCATACTTATGATCAGACGACACATATTTTTCATAATTCTATTTCTTGCCGGCATTGCTGCAGCCTACGGATATTTTGGTACGGGAAGGGGCGTGCGGGAGACACCAAAGAACGGCACGCCCCGAAGCGTACCGACTGCCGCGCCCGCGGGCGCGGCCCTCTCATCACTTTTCGTTCCGTACTGGGATGTCTCCAAGCCGGTTGACGACTATGACCGTTACTACTATTTCGGCATTGCCCCGTCGAGCTCCGGCATCAACACGCAGGATGAAGGGTACGCACAGCTGGATTCGTTTGTCGACGCATTTGATCCGGCCGCCTCATACCTTACCGTGCGCATGACAGATACCGACCTGAACGGAACGATCCTGAAAAATGAATCTGCGCAGAAGGCCATCATCAGCGAAGCGGTGTCACTCGCAGCCGACAAACAATTTGCAGGCATCGCCCTTGACCTCGAATATTCCGGACTGTTTGACGGATCGATGCCGGGCAGGATCAGCACATTTTCGCACCGATTCGCGGATGCGGTGCACGAGGCACGTCTCCGCTACGTGTTCATCGTATACGGAGACGTGCTGTACCGCGGCCGGCCGTATGATCTCAAAGAGCTGGCCGCGCACTCCGACGAGATCATCGTCATGGCGTACGACTTCCACAAAAGCAGGGGAGAGCCGGGACCCAACTTCCCCCTCAACGGGAAAGAACAATACGGGTACGACCTCGTCCAACTCGAGTCGGAAATCAGCCTGAAAGTGCCGGCGGACAAACTTACGTTTGCATTCGGTATGTACGGATACGAGTGGACGGTTGATGAGAAACAGCGGCCGGTCAAGCCGGCCGCCCCCCTCTCTCTCAACAAGATCAACCAGTCATACGATGACGAATGCGTCGTCCTCAACTGCGTCAAGCGAAGAGATGCTCCGTCAGGGGAAATGGAGATACAGTTTGTTTCGGCAAACGGCGATTATCATATTATCTGGCACGAAGATGAAGAATCGGTTCGTAGGAAACAGGAATATATCAGGAAACAGGGCATCAACTCATTTGCGTATTGGGCGAACGGATATTTTCAAAAAAAACCATGAAATCGATCAAAGACGTGCTGGACAAGTACAATCCGAAAGAGGACCACTATATCTCGCGGGAATATCAATCATTCGGTATTTTCCTTGCCCAGAAGCTCGGAGACGAGGCGCACAAAAGCCTCTATATCCGGTTTGCCAAGACAGTTCCGCGTCCGATCCTGGAGGAGGCTTACCGCTTCGTGATCGACTCCAATGCCAAACGGAAAGGCGCCCTATTCATGTGGAAGCTCAAAGAACTCGGTGTATTCAAATCGAAGCGAAAACAATCTTCAAAATAACTGCGACCAAGTCATTGTTTGGATCCGAAGTCGGGGACGCTGGGAAGTGGACCGGGAGGAGTCTGGGCGGGTGCGGTCGGTTGCGATTGTGAGGCGCCGGCCGCCTGATTTTCCTGAGCTACCTTGTTCTGGAGATCTCTCAGGATCGAGTCAAGTGGATTGACGGGTTGCTCTGTCTGAGGAGGTACTGCGGGTTGTGCGGGTACCGCTTGCTGTGCGGGAACCGTGGGAACGACGGGAGGTTCGGGCATCGCAGGAACAGGCGGAACCGCTGCGGGAGCGGAGGGGGTCCCGGCAACGGGAGCACCCATGGGAGCGCTTGGTGCAGCCGGCTGGTCCGATGCGGGGACGACAGGCGGTACGAAATTTACGTCGGGCTCTTTGGAACCATCTTTCTCCTTGGACAGTGCGAGGGCTTCGTCGAATTCCTCTTTGGTGAAGCCCTTGAGGACGACTTCGGTTCCGTCATCCTTGACGATCTTGGTGACGGGGGTGCCGGCGAAGTTGTTGCCCACTTTGAGCATCTCTGTGAGTATCGCTTCGCTGCTCTTCACATTCTTCTCTTCGAATTGGAGATTGCGGCTCTGCAGATAGGCTTTTTCGGAAGCGGAAAACGCACACTCAGGAGTTGTGTAGACCGTAATTTTCATGATATGTATCCATTATGAATAATTAAGAGATAGTTGTCAACAACAATATGACGCTATTCTTCGATGGGATCTGATCTGTTATGAGTTATTTTTTAATGCAAGCGTCTTGTATACGCGATCATACGCACTCACCATTGTTTCTACACTAAAACGCTTTTCCACATGTGCCCTGCACGCCGCCCGCATCCGGTAATATTCTGCTTCAGGAAGCGAGTAAATACGTTGTATGGCTTCGGTTAGTCCGTCCTCTCCGGTCTTCTTTACAGTCCATGTGCCACGGTTATATTCCTCGGACTGATTCACCAAATACCCTGTCGTACCGTCAGCGATAATTTCTGGTGCGGAACCCCGGGAATACGATATTACAGGGGTTCCGCAGGCCATGGCTTCCACGAACATGAGTCCGAATGGCTCTTCCCATTGTATGGGGATGATGAGACAGCGCGCAGACTGTAATAGTTCCAATCTGTGCGAATGATCAATCTCTCCCTCAAATGAAACATATTGATTCATTGCGGACTTACGAAACAATTCATAATACACTTTATCAACAGTATCAACTTTTGCGGCAACAATGAGCTTGCGGTGTGCACTACCGGCCGCGCGAGCTGCCGATATAGCTCCTTTTTCCGCACTCATTCTGGCCAAAAACAGCATTGGAGCATTTGCTCCGACTTTGCGTGACTCATCGAATTTGAATGACTCGAGATCGACACCATTATAAACGGTAGATACGAAGTTCAGCGAAGGCAGATCCCTGCGCTGATTATCGGAAATTGAAACATACGGAAGATGTGAATAGTGCGCAAACACTTCTGTTTGATGTGCGATATTCAAAGGACCATGATGTGTGGTAAGAGGTAGTTGTTTAAGGAGCGGTGTGAAGAGAATATAACGCCAGCTGGCATGGTTGTGCACAATGTCATATTCACGACTATTAACTTTCTTCACCGTTTCGCTCAGCGACGTGAATTTCACGGCATCCCGACTGTGGGATTCCGCATAACGGGGAACGGTTCGTATACTTTGAGGCACCGTGGGAATGAGGTTGTATGTATCACTCCGGGGAGAATCTCCAGGCGCATAGAGATCCACTTGATTGCCACGGAGTCCCATACCATGCGCAATATGATATACGATCCATTCGGTGCCGCCGTACTTGCGAGGCGGCACCGTTTCTTCGATAGGAGCAATTAAAGCAATCCTCATGTATCGATACTAGCAGATTAACCTAGCCTTTTATATAGCGAGATAAATTTTTCAACAATTTTATCCCATGAATAGTGTTCTTTCATTGTGAAAGCGGCATTATCAGCAATTTTTCTGCGGAGTTTTTCGTTTGAAAGCACTTTAAAGATTGTTTCGGACAATTCTCGTTTGTTGGAGGTATCAACAATGAAGCCGTTGAGCTGATCCACTATGACTTCTTTACTTCCGGCCAGATTGGATATGATTGGAGTTGTCCCGCATGCCATTGCTTCAAACGTGGTGAGCCCGAATGGTTCGAATCGGCTCCCGAGGATGAACAAGTCTGCCTTCCGGTAATATGCGGGAAGGAGATCGTCGTGTGAAATATGACCGACAAAGGTGACCTGATCATCAAGTTTGTGTCGTTTGATAAGTTTGTGGATGTTTTGTTCGGTTTGCATCTCTTCCATCGATTTGTTTTCTTCAGCAGATCCCCCGGCAAGATAGAGATGAAAGGGGATACGCCCCTTCAACAAACTTAACGCCTCGATTACAAGGTCAAGCCCTTTTGCCGGTGCAAATCTACTGACTGTCAGTATGGAGTTTTTTTTGAGTTTAACTTTTGAATCGATCCTGGATTGCTTTGTCGTGAAAAAATCTATATCGATTCCGGGATATATGACCTGGATTTTTTCGAAGTCCACAAGATAATGCTCAAGCAGCTGAATCCTATTTGTTTCGCATATTGCGGCGATGGCATTCGCTTTGTTGATTATCTGTTGTTCTATTGCGATCCGTACGTGATAACGGTATGCAGGTTTGAGCTTGGTAGGAAGCAGTTTTTCTGTCGACATGCCAAGTTTTTTAAGTTTGCCAAGGGAGTGAGGCGTCCATACGTGCGGAACATCGAGCATTTTTGCAAGCAATATCCCGGCATATCCTCCATCCCAGTAATGTGAGTGAATGACATCGTAGCTCCTCCGTTTTTTCTCGATAAAGTGCATTATGTTTTCTGCCATTTCAGGAAGGAGCTCATAGATTTTTTCCTTTTGAATGAATTGCTGTTTACCTGCGGGGATCCTGATGATATTGACATTTTCCCATACTGCTTCCTCTGAGGGCATGTTGTCAAACTGCCGAGTAAAGATATCGACTTTGACTCCTTTCTTGCCAAGCGCCCGCGCAAGCTGTTGGACATAGATCGTCTGGCCTCCCGTGTCAGTTTTCCCCAAAGGAGCAGGGTTCAAGAAGTAACCGTGGGGATTGAGGAAACATACACGATTCACTTTGCGGGAAGCATTTTTTTGGTTTTTCATACGGTGATTATAACAAATTTATCTTTTATACTATGGTATATGTCCGAATCTGAAGCCCAATCGCCACAAATTGCCACGGGAGTGACAGGTCAAGTTGAATTATTCAAAAAACACGACGTGTTCCATGGTTCTGAAATAGACAGAATGCTCAAGGAACAAACCGGAAAAGGCTGGAAAACTTCCGCACTATTATCCGATTTCGATAATTCATATTTCAACCCGATCTCAATAGCTGACACGCAGAGGATCGCGGAAGTTGCCAAAGAATTTAACATACCGACAATAATAGTGACGGGGAATGACAAAGAAGGACTGATCAGGAAAATGGCCGAAAACGGGATAAGAATGCCCGAAGTCATTATTAGTGCGGCGGGAACGGAAGTTTGGTTTTTAGAAACAGATTCTAATGGTGTGCAAATTTATGCCAAAGATGAGGAATATGATAGAAAGATAAGTGGTGCGGGTGTGAACCGGTTGCATACCGTGGAAACCGCTAAGAAGTTAATTCAAACTTGGCAAGAAGATCCGCAACTCAAGAGTGCGCAACTAGCATTTCAGCATCCCGAAGTAGAAAGCGCTTTTGCCAAAGGAGAACCAGCAGATATACAACCCCATAAAGTCAGTTTTTACTTTTTCGGTGACTCATCGATACGGGCTCACGTGCAGGAAGAAATGAAGAGAAAATTCCCCCACCTGGAAGTGTTGATTTGTGAGGAAATCGGACATAATGCCACCATCGCAACGGACGATCCGAAAAAATACTGTATTGATTTGTTGCCGAAACCTGTAGGTATTACACACGGTGGAAAAGCAGGTGCAACCGAATATATTCAGAACGAGCTGGGAATAAGAAGATCTCTCAAGGTTGGCGATAGTGGGAATGATATCGGGATGTTGAGGGACGGAGGGGTGGGTGAAGGTGTCATTGTCGGAAATGCAAAACCTGAATTATCGGAGCAATTGCTGACTGACGCAACGCCGTTAAGGGAATCAGGATTTGTAAAAGTGGTTGATGGTGAGGGCAATAAGCACCGATACATCCAAATGAATGACGGAACTGAATCGGCAGGAAGTATTCGGGGAGCCCTTGTGAGAAGACTCAAGTTGACATTACAGTTTGAGGGAAATCCTGAATTCAGGGAAACGTTGAAAAAGATGATTGAAGCACTCGAATCTTAGATACGTTTCTGGAACGAGTATGCGATATATGCAAATACCATATCAAGAATCACTCGTTCTTCTTGGATAAAGTCCTGAAGCACATACGATTCGCCGTCGACGCGGTTGTCGGGTGTGCGTGCGTCAACGCCGATACGGATGCGCCAGAAATCTTCCGTACCGAGCGCATCCGAAACTGAGTTGACGCCGTTGTGCACTTTCGGCCCGGTGCCAAAGGATATCTTGAACTTGCCGAGCGGGATATCGAGATCGTCGTGGACGATATAGAGATCTGTGGGAGAGGCGGATTTGTGCGATGCGAGCATCCTGCGCACAAATCCGCCCGACTGGTTCATGTAGCAGTCTGTTTTGGACAGTTGGAAACCCCGGAGTCCGCCTTGTTTTTCCAGAAAATCAACAAACATGTGGCCGACATTGTGCCTGTTTTTGAGATATTTCGTCCCCGGATTCCCCAGACCTATTATCAGCTTCATACGGCTATTATAGTCGTTGCAAAATATTTTGTGTGCGATAGACTATTACATACACCATATGACCAAGTATGTGCCCGATATCAGCTCCAGAAGGTGGGTCATCATCGCCCCCAAACGCAGTTTCCGTCCGGAAGACAAGTATGTCAAGCACAAAGTATGCGTGTTTTGCGAAGGCCACGAACACAGTACGCAAACAGAGGTGTATCGGGTAGGGGAAGGACAACCCAACAAACCGGGGTGGAAAGTACGCGTCATCTCCAATGTGTTCCCGATCACCGACTATCATGAAGTCGTCATTCATTGTCCGGATTGCGATGCGGATCTTCATGAACTTTCAGTCGGACATGTCCAGAAGATTCTTGAGGTATACAAACAACGGTTCAATATCCACAGGAAAAACGGCCAGGTGCTCATCTTCTGCAATCATGGGGAGCATGCGGGAGCCTCAATCAATCATTCTCACTCCCAGATAGTCGTCATCCCGCCGCAGATCAACCTCGATTCGCTCACACGGGAACCGCTCAACAATATGGTCGACGAGAATCATTATTTCAATGTGTACTGTCCGGATTTTTCCCAATGGCCGTATGAACTCTGGATCTCCCCGAAAGTCACAGGGACGTTTTTCGGCGATATCGATGACGACCACATTGACGATCTCGCCCGCATTATGCACCGTTCGATGAAGCGGTTGTATCAAATCCACAAAGAAAATGAAATCAAGGTACCGTACGGCTACAACTTTTATATCAGTCCCAAAGAAAACTGGTATCTCCGTATCATACCGCGATTCGTCCATAGAGCGGGATTCGAGCTCGGTACGGGGCTCTCTGTCAATATTGTCGATCCTATCGACGCGGCGGAGCAATACAAGAAAGCCGAATTATAAATCGGTGCGAAGCTGTGCTTCCTCGGATTCGACCGATCGGTTCTGACCGTCCGTGAGCCGTATTTTATAATACACAACGTCGCCGGGGGTGAGAATTTCGAGCTGGCTATACGTTGCGAGGTGGAGCGTTTTCGCTTCGGAGGAGATCGGCCGCTCCAGGATCTGTCCGGTGGTGTCGTTCCGGAATATTATGTCAGATTTGAACGGTTGCTCCGTCCGGAATGACACGAAAATATAGTTGCTGCGTATTTGCAGATCAATAGTATTCAACACTTCAGCAGCTTTGGCTTTGTAAGATGTGCTTTGTTGAAATGTGCTAACGCCCAGAATAACCGAAGCGAGGACGATGATGGTACCACCTATAATAAACACCGGTTTGAGGTTGGGGAGCGGAATATTCCACAGTTTGAAATATTCGAGTTTGACTTCCTGCGCCTTCTTGAATGCAATGAGGTCAGCAGGCATTGCGAAGACTCCCATACACTGGGCACAGTGAAAAAGCGTCACCGACTGGGGCACCGACGCCGTGTTGGCGATCGGTGCCATGACAGTGCCGTCCTTCGGACACTTCTTGAGCGCATTGGCTCGGGCGGAGTCATTAAATGTGAACCGCCCGAGCCTCTCCGCGGCCTTGAGGGAGATCCGGTTGATCCCGTTGTCTTCGAAGAAGCTCCCCCCGCAGATCCTGCAGTGGAGCACAGACTGCTTATCAAGCACATAGTGGCTCATCGTCTCCCCGCAGCTTGGACAGTTCATAGTGAGAAGTATAGCAAAATGAGATGAGGAATTATTCACTTGAACGTTTTGATAACCCGTAGTATAAATGCAGTATGAGTTTTGATAAAAAAAATGTTTCTAGAATAGAAGAAGCGTTGTTTCTTGCTATAATCGATGCTCACAGGCACGACAAAATGTCTTATATCCAAATGAAGAAGTCCGCTTCATATATTATTCGTCACACCGATCACATTAATAGCAGTCAAGGACTCATCAATTTTCTTCACAATCTTGCACGACGCTGGCCGGTGTTTGAACCAATTTTTGAGGAAGAGAAGACGAAGTAAAATAAATATGGATATAAACGACAGTTCAATTACTCGTGAAAGACTGATTGAAATTGAACAACAATTAATTGAGACAATTATCAACTCATATCGAAATCAAGAGATATCGTATATCGAATTGAGGGAATCGAGTAAATACATATTGAGCATACTCGACACCATTGTTACTCATGCGCAACTTGTGGAATTTCTTAAAAACCTTGCTACCCGCTGGACAATATTCACACGTCTTGCTACAATCGAATCTGCAGGTGAGCAGTCAGCACTTGACAATGCTAAAATAGATGAAATTAAGAATCTTATTAAGACATTATAATTAAAACCAAAAACATGAGCACAACACTTGAAGGAGCAAAAGGCGGTTTAGAAGTAATGAGGCTCAGAGGCGCAGATACGAAGAAAATACCGCCTGCAACAACTACAGGAGAGCGCGCATCCCGTGCAGCAGCAGCAAAAAAGGATCCTCGCGAAGGATTAGTCGAGCTTGAGAAAAGCGACAAGCACTTTGATCCAGAAGAAGCAAAGAGAGCCATTGCCGGGAGAACCGGTTCGGTAGAAGTAGTAGATGAAGACGGATCATCCAAAATTGAGGACAATGGTGGAGATAAACTAACTATTGTGGACGGGAAACCAAAAATCGGTCGAACCGAAGGAAGCGATAAAAGGATTGAGAAGATCAAAAATCTGGAATCCGCGTTTTCTGAAGCGGTAGTGAAGGGCTACGAGGGATCATCTCCAGATACGAGAAGGATTCTCAAATCAACGCTGACTGACTTTTTAAATAATAACAAAGACTATCTAGTTTCGCGTGGTATTGATCCGAGAGATAAAGTTGCTGTTCGCGACTTCATCTTAAAAGGAGTAGCGGCGGCAGATGCACATGAGATGCTCAAAGATCGAACTCTCATGGAGAACTTCACAAATGGCTATATACAGTTTGCTGATAATGGTGAAGCGATAGACTATGCTACGCTCCATCAAAAACTTTTAGAGCAGGCTGAAATTGATGGTCAAATTGATAATACAAATAAAAGACTTAATGATAGCGAACCAGATTCGGTAGTGGCAAAGTTAAAAGAAGTGGAAGAAGAACTTCATGAATTTAGAGATAATCCATCGTTGGATAAGAACACTCCACCGGATAGGGGTACATTTACGTTGCAGCGAATTGAAGCCGAAAAAGACATTCTTAAGGAGAGTCAAGCTCTGCAAGAAAAACAAAGGATATTAAGAGACCTTAAGAGTGGGGGGAGACATCCCGACTCCACTGTGTCAACACTTGAATTGGTTGGAACCAGTGTTGCGAAAGGGGATAGTACGGAAACTGCAAGACTCAAACTTGAGCAAGAAATCGCAGATCATCAGGAAAATCTAGTCGAAGCACAGTCGCGAAGAGAAGGAATCATAAAGAAAGAGACAGATTTAAAAGAACAAAAGAAACAATTGGAATCAGATAAAGTTAAGCTTGAAAGCGACAAAATCAAACTTGCCAAAGACAAGATTGCTAAAGACGCTGAGGTCGAAAAAGCCAAGCTCGGTGTCAAGGCTGAGGAGGAAGGATTGCTTGCTGACATGAAGGAGATCCTTACAGGTGCAACAATGGAGACTTGGAAAGAAGCGGCAGAGGAATATATCGCAAAATTAAATGACTTACGTTCAGATGCGGAAAAGATTGCTTTCGACAGAATTAATCTCAAGCTGATGAAGAAATTACAAAAAGATACCCCTTCGAAAATGCGTGAACGTAGGAGGGCGTGGTGGCGCGAGGCTCGTGGTAAGCGCGGCATCGAATTTGATCAAAGAAAAGTTGCTTCAATGGTGGAAGATATCGTGAAAAACGGCTACGACAAGGATCATGCATCATACGGATCCGAAGGCACATATACTTGGGCGGAGAATAGTTTGACTTCTATTCTTATTTCATACAATGGACCTTCGGCATCACCGGAAGAACGTGCAATGGCTGCGTCAATTCTCGATATGAAAACAAGCCGACCGTCAGAGTACAAAGCAATGTTGAAAGCGCATACAGAGAACGCATTGGCGCTCGCGGCAACGCAAGCGCCGGAATTGCTTGATACTATATTCAAGAAGAATGAAGCAATGTTGCGTCATATGGCCGGTGATATGCTTCCCGATATTATCGCCAGCGCGAGAGAAAATACTAAGTTCCAGGAGCTGTTTGCGAAATATACAGATGATCCATCTTCCAAGGATCTCTCCAAAGAACAGGTGCGTAAGATGATCGGCAGAATGGACAAATCGAAATTGAGCAAACTTACTATCAGCAGCCTTGTTGCGTTAGGTTTGTTGGGAATGGCGATGAAAAGAGTGTTGAAAGATTAATACTGGACCTGTCATTCCTCTTCCAGATTCATCCCCAGGAGTTTGGTGACGACTTCCTTCTTGTAGCGGCGGTCGCCGCGGCTGTTGATGCGGATGGCGGGAAGCTTGCCCTTCTTGCCCCACCGCTTGATGGTGAGCGGCGACACCCGGAGAATTTGAGCCACTTCGCGTATCGTGAGAAGATCGGGAAGGTTATTGAGAGAAACAGTAGATTGTGTTTTGAACTGGTTTGACATCTTAGTGTCTCATTATATGAACAATAGCGCGTATTGTCAATCTGAAATATTATTGCATACACGACCATGTTTCTACAGCTGTTATTGACATTCATTTATTCCTCCATTATTGTATATATATTGTTGTTATGAAAAGAAAATCGCCGGTTTCTTTCAAGTTCCTGTTTCTCTTCCTCCTGGCGGCGCTTACATTGAGTTCGATCGCATGGTATTCCGGTGTTTATTCGCCGCGTCCCAAAGCCGCACTTGGCGCAAATGGAGTCAATGTGCTCTACAGTCCTTCATCCGGATCATTCGCGGCGGGTGCGGACCAGAATATTACCGTGACGCTCACGCCGGTTACGGCCACCGACAAGATATCGGGCATTGACCTTACGTTTGTTGCGGGAGGCAATCTGTCCATCAAAGACATCACGACACCCGCGGCACTCCCCACAGAGCTCATCAAGTCGGTGAACGGCACGACTGCGCGCATCGCATACGTATCCAATGTTCCCAATGCTCAGCTTTCATCGACCGTGCAGTTCCAGATCACCGTCACGCCCTCCGCGGCAGGGTCGGGGACACTTGTGCTCGATTTCGCCAAGTCGCAGGTGGTCGGTACGGTATCTACGACCGTATTCGGCCTTGACAATACGATCACACCCAATTCGTATGCGATTACCAGCTCAGGTGGCGGCGGTGGAACCGCCACCCCCACACCCACTACACCTTCCGGAGGCACTGTGACTCCCACACCGACCACTGTCGTTTCGCCGACCCCGCTTGGACCTATCCTCAATTTCAGGATGAGATTCCAAGGTGTTATCGGCATGCCGACTATTGCGGAGCCGATGCCTGTCAAGTTCAGGCTCGTCAATGGGACTGCCTCCGTGGATGGCGTTGTATCTGTCACACCGGATGCCAACGGAGTGTGGAGCGGTACGACGTCAGTCCCTGCTACGCCCGCACGGACATATTCATTGTTTGTCAAAGGCCCGCGTCACTTGCAGAAAAAAATATGCTCCTACAATCCAAGAGAGACCGCAATCGGTACCTATCGCTGTTCGAACGGGAGTATTTCCATAGCCGCGGGTACGAACACCCTTGACCTGTCCGGCATCACGATGCTCGTCGGAGATCTGCCGGACCAGGACGGCACGGTGGATTCATACGATACGTCATATATCCGCCAGAGTCTGGGCAGCACGGCGGGGGAGGATGTGTCCATTGCTGATCTTAACAGGGACGGCATCGTAGACACACAAGATATGTCGTTAGTCATTCAGGCGCTCAACGTCAAGTACGATGAAGAATAACAATTCTGCGAAGTATCTCGTATATGGTGCCGCAGCTGTGATGATAGTGCTCTTCATCATAGGGCTTGGCAGTATGAAGGGAGATTCTTCCAAGAAAGAACAGCAGGTCATGATGCCAAGCCCGAGTATCGAAGTGCGCAAGAAGTTCCAGACCGGCGCTATTTCGCTATCTTTGGCTGCGGGACAGACTTCCATCAAAGTAGGCCAGCCTGTCGACATCGTCGTGAAGGCAGACTCCGCCGGTAGGTCGGTGACGGATTACGACATCGTGTTTGAGAATAATCCTAATGCATTCGAGATCAGAGACGTGAAGACGTCCCTGAGTGATTTCAGCATATCACCGTATCAGAATACGTCGGTTTATACTGTTACCGGTTACCAGTCGTTTGGTCCGGCTTCACCAACCGTGTTCAAAGATACCGCGATCGCGGTTGTGACGATAGTCCCCAAGACGGCAGGATCAATGGTTTTCAAATCTATGAGCACTTTGAATAAGGCGACGACGAAACTGATTGATTCCGATGGAGAAATACTGTTTCCGACTGTCGGACAGTTGAGTATCGCTGTATCCAAATGAGAAGCCGCCAGCTCACGCTGTTATATTCCGTCATAGGTCTGATCACTGTTATCAGCGGATGGCTTTATGTCAACAAATTTCTCTATAAATCAAAGGCTGCCGGAAGCGCCAATGGCGTCACGATCGAATATACCCAGCCGACCGGATCCGCGGCGGTCAACACCAATCTCCAGACTACACTTACTGTGACGCCGAATACGGCAACCGAGCAGATTTCTGCCGCTGAACTGACACTCAAGTCAAGCGGCGTGCTCCAGTTCGTCGACATCGTACCCGCTCCGACGTTCACCAATTTTGATGAACTTAAAAAAACGGTCAGCGCGACTTCTATCAATATCGCGTACATCAACAAAGATTTGGCGGTGCGGCCGTCGTTCCTGATCACGTATAAAGGGACGGCCGCAGGAACAGGCTCGATAACGGTCGATACCGCTGCTTCGCAAGTGGTGGGTTCGGTATCGACCATCGCGTTTCTTCTGGACAATATCGTCGCGCCAAACATCACATTCGGTACCGCAACAGCACAGGACAGCGATGTTGCTGTGACATTCAATCCGGCGACTCAGACATTCCCCGAGAATTCCGAACAGACGGTCACCGTGAACATCGCTCCGAGCAACTCCACGTATCAGATCTCTGCATTCAATCTCATATTCACCGCTTCAGGGAGTGTAGAATTCGCAAATGTCAGCATGCCGACAGGGTATGACGCGGCGTCACAGCTCATCCGCGAGGTGACGCCGCAACGGATCCGTATCGCACACGCGAGTCAGTCGACGAAAGCGAGCACTTCGGTGACGATTACGTTAAATGCGAAGACTGCGGGCACCGGTACGATCGCGTTCGATAGTGCCAACTCGCAGATCGTCGGCACGTTGCCGGCAAGCGAATTCACTATCGCCGCGGTGACCAACGGTACGTATACTGTCGGAGCGGGCGGAGGAGGGGGAGGCACGACTATCACACCGCCCACTGCAACTCCTGTTACGGGAGGAGGCGGAGGCGTGACCGTCTCCCCGACTACTGGGACCGGTGGCGGGAGCGTCACGACTGCGCCGACGTCGTCTGTGCCGGGCAATAAAGATGTGAAGGTCAAGATCCGTTGCCGATTCCAGGGACGACACCATGGGCGCGGTCACCGGCGGCGCAGATTCATCCGGGTCACGTTCGAAGGGACTTCGCGAATGGACCGCGTCGTAGAGGTGAAGGAAAATGACAACGGCGATTGGACCGGCGAATTCTCTACATTAGCACGACCCGGCAACGATAATGCAGTCTACGTCAAGGGACAGCAGCATCTGCGCCGGAAATTCTGCACATCCGGTGCACAAATGCGCCAGGAGGAGACATGCGCACAGGGCATGATCGAAATCAAAGAAGGTGAGAATGTCATCGATATGACCGGTACGCTGCTTCTTGCGGGGGACGTGGTTCCTCAGGACGGCGTCGTCGATGCGTATGATCTCTCCGTGGTGCGTAGACTGCTTGGCAAAAAAGATGAAAACAGCCTCACGATTGCGGATCTCAATGACGACGGAATCGTGGATTCGCAGGATATGTCGATGGTGGTGCAGTCACTCCGCTACAAGTTCGATGACGATGCGGCGTTCCGCGTCGGAGTGGGCACTCAACAAGGTACATTGATCGACCAGTTTTGATATATACTGATACTATGGATAAGGAAAAAAACGACTCCGGATTCTTGACTAGTCCTACTGTGCCGGAGAGCAAGAATTCCGGATTCAATATATTCATCGTATTTGCCGTTGTTGCGCTGTTTGTGGCGGCCGCCGCGGTATGGTACAGTCTTCAGTCCAATCTAGCGAAATTGACCGAGAAATCGGGATCGCAGATGGTTGTCACGCCCACAGACGCGGCGGCGCCGACCGAAGCACGGGAAGTGCAGGGGAATGCGTCCATTCAGCTTCGGGCAGTCGAGGGATCCGTAGGCCGGGTGAACACGCCGGTGACTATCGCCGTATTCGCGGATTCGGATGGCAAGGACGTCGTGGGATACGACGTACTGTTCGATTATAACGAAGGACAGTTCGAATTCAAGAGTGCCGTTTCCAACGCAAGCGGTTTCAAAGTATCGGCATCAACACAAAAAGGAATTCTAGCCCTTTCAGGGTACAAATCCGTCGGGGAGAAACAACCCTCGGTATTCGCCAATACCCAGATCGCGACAGTGGTACTCATTCCCAGACAGACAGGGAGTTTCACCCTGGCTCCGCTCGCTTCCCAGGGACAAGCTAAGAGCAAGATGATGTCTGCGGATAAGCGTGCGATTGAGCCCCGCCTGAGCTCCGTGAATATCGTGATCAGCGACTGATGCGTTGACTTTTCACCTGCGTTATATTATCGTGTATATATCGTTCCCATGAGAAGAAAAATGCGTCTGTTGATCGTCTTGAGCGCTTTGTTAGTACTCCCTTTTTTTGTCCCTCAGGCGGAAGCGGCATCGTTCCGGTTCGACAATGATGCTCCGTCGGTCAACACTGACGAGACATTCACGCTTGCTATCATCGTGGATCCGGGTACGGAACAAATCACCTCGACGGATATCTATGTCGTATTCGATAAAAATTTCCGGACTGCCCAGAGCGTACAGCCCGGCACATATTTTCCGACCGTGCTGGATGATATACAGCCCGGGGAGGTGTATATTGCCGGTCTTGTCGAAGACCCAACCGCATTCAAGACCGGCGTCGGCACCGTCGCGACTATCACATTCAAAGCTCTCCGGGACGGCACGGCACCGGTCTCCTTCGACTGCCGTGCCGCATCCGATAGCTCTAAGATCATCAAGAACGACATCAATGCCACCAACATCATTGTTTGCTCCGACAACAGATCAGCGTCGGTCGCAATAGGCTCGATACCGGAGATTACGACGGGAGGGAGTACGGGCGGTACCTCTGGGACATCAACGAATCCTACGAGCACGCCGACCCCGACGATCACCCCGACACCGACTATTACTCCTACACCCAGAGTATCGAGCACGAGCGCTTCCACATCGTCGGCATATCCGGTGAGCGGCAACGCCGATACTGCAGTGGCGTTGTTAATCCCCGGCGTTTTGTTTATGATATTTGCCGGTGCACTAAAAATTGTAGGGAGGATCTGACACTATGTTCCAAGCAAAATCATCATCATTACCCGGCTTCAAGAAATCAAACAGCCGCTCCCGGTGGGCAGCAATCGGCATTGGCCTGTTCCTGTCGTTCGGGCTCATTTTCCTCGGATTTAATGTGTTTCAGGGTGTCATCACGAGGGCGGATGATGAGGCGCCCCGCGATGTGATCATCAGCAAGATCACCGATACGACGGCCACCGTGAGCTGGACTACCGGGGTAGCCGTCACAGGAGGCGTCGTCCAATACGGAACGTCCGCATCATCACTCACGTCGTTTGCCCCGGCCGATACGGAGAAAAATACAGAGCATACCATCACGCTGAACCTCCTTTCTCCCGCTACGACGTATTATTTCGTCATCACGTACGGGGAGAACAAGAAGTATGATAATGGCGGAGCCCCATGGATTTTCTCCACCAAGGTCGAGGGGAGTTCGGAAGTGGATGAGAGTACGGATACGGTGGAGTCAGGTTCAGGTCTTCCTTCTTCAACTCCTGGAGTGGAACCGGCATCACGGTGCGAAGAGACCGACTGCGACGCAATCAAGGAAAAGCTTGGGAAAGGGTGCGAAACCCGCGACTATATCCTCTGCATCCGTAAGAAGGCACAGTGATTCACAACGTACTCACGCCCATGGCTGAAGGGGGGAGAAGGACATTCATCAGGAAACCGATCGCAGGAGAGATGACCGCGCTTATCATGCTTCTGGAGCCGATCGGTATGATGAGTAAGAGAAGGAAAATGAATCCGTATCGCTCAAGCTGATACCATTGTTTCGCCTGCTCGCGTGAGAGGAGCCCCCCTATGATCTTGAACCCGTCAAGCGGATGGACCGGAATGAGATTGAAAACCCCGAGCATTATATTGAGCTGAACAAACGGCAGGAGGATCGCGGCGAGCCCGAAATTGATGCGTGCAATGAGGGCGAGCAGCACTGCAAGGATGAAGTTGGAGAGAGGACCCGCGAATGATATGATTGCGGCGTCCTTGCGCGGATTCTTGAGGTTAAACGGGTCAAACTGGACCGGTTTGCCCCAGCCGAATCCGAACATGAATAAAAATAAAATACCGATCATATCGAGGTGTACGAACGGGTTGAGGCTCAGGCGACCCTGGAGACCGGGCGTAGGGTCGCCGAGATAGTCGGCCGCTTTGGCGTGGGCGAATTCGTGCACGGTGATCGCCGTCAGCAAAGCGGCCAAATACACGAGCAACAACAGCGGATTATTGATGAGTTCGAGCATACTATTGATTGAATAACGGTGCTCATTATGATATCATATTTGGATCATGGAGTGTTATCATTGCGGCAAGACGGTACTGTTCGGACGTTCACACACGCATCATCGCGGTGTGGCCGGAGGACGGTGGAAGAAGCGTGCTCAGAAGACCCAGCGCGTGTTCCGTCCCAATCTGCAGAAGTACCATATCATCGACGACGGCAAAGATCTCCACGTCAAACTGTGCGCCAAGTGCGTCAAGCGTGTCAAGAAGGACATCCGTGACGGCGTCAAACCCTTCTTCACCGTCGTCAATCTCCAGATGAAATCGAACTAAAGAGACTTCATCGGTTCGAGCTTATCTCCCTGTTCCTCATAAAGCGGCACATTGTGTTCGAGACACCGCTGGGTGAAGAGGATCCCGTTGAGGTGGTCGACTTCGTGCTGTACGACGACGGACATGAGACCGGAATACGATTTCGTATGCGATGTGCCGTCGAGATCGGTGTAGGTGAACTCCACGCGGCGGCTGCGGGCGAGGGGTGCCCAGATACGGGGTATCGAGAGGCACCCCTCCATCTTATTCTTCCCTGCAATGGGGGATGACGGCGCTTCATGAAGCGCCGTAATTACCGGATTGATACACACAAGAGTACGATCTTCCGGCGATCGTTTGACGATGAATAACGAGAGGCCCACTCCCACCTGCGGAGCGGCAAGCCCGACACCCTCCGGATCACGTTGATGCCGGAGCGTGATCTCCATGTCTTTCACCAGTTTCTTGATCTTTGCGTCTATCGTGTCGATTCGCTTAGCAGGAGCGAATAATACCTTGTCAGGGATGGTGACGATCTTAAGCATGGATTTTTTGCCGTGTACGAACAACTGAAGTACGCATTACATATAGAATCAGTGCGAATACGACAAATGCCATGAGGGGGAACGACATGAATCCGAAGTAGAGGTCATATCCCTTGTCGCATGGCACGCCGCCTACTTCTTTGGCGCATGGGACGAGGGGAATGACCGTACGGGGAAGGATGTGCAGGGAATAGTGGTAGAGCGATACTGCGATTCCGATGACATTAAGCGCCATAATGTATGGCGTGATGGACCGTTCGTTGCGTATCAAAGCAATATAGAATAGGAGCGTTTGCGGATACATCGCAATACGCTGATACCAGCAGAGGATGCAGGGTTGGAAATGCAGGATTTCTGAAAGGAATAGGCTTGCAAACGTTGCGATGAGGCTCAGGGTGAAACCGAACGTGTATGCTCTTCCTTTGGTGTACGCGGCAATCCGTCTCATCAGCCGTGTTTTGAAGACGGCGTCGCTGAGATGTGCGGCGGCGAGCGCACACAAACCGACAAATCCGGCGAGCGCGAGCCAGGATATGATCCCCAGTCCGATTGTTCGTACCATATACTTCGCTGTATTATATAATAAATTTACGGGTACTATGAAGCTCACTCTCTGCATTGCGACGTTCAATGAGGAAGCCAATCTTCATCATCCTCTGGATTCCTGCATTGACTGGGTCGATGAGGCGGTGATTGTCGATGGTGGTTCTCAGGACAAGACGATTGCGGTTGCCCGTTCGTACGGCAAGAAAGTACGCGTCATTGAGACCGACAATCCGATTATCTTCCATGTCAACAAACAGAAAGCGATCGAAGCGGCCAAAGGGGAGTGGATCCTCCAGCTTGACGCCGACGAGGCTATATCGCCTGATCTGAAAAAAGAAATTCTCGATACGATCGGCTCTTCATCGGCCAGTGACGGATATTGGATTCCGCGCAGGAACTTCTTCCTCACCCGATTCCTCACGAAGGGCGGTGTATATCCTGATAGCACTATTAGACTATATCGCAACGGTGCCGCACGGTTCCCGTGCAAGACCGTGCACGAAAATGTCGATATCAACGGATCGGTCGGACATTTGAAACACGACATTCTCCACTATGCGGATCCCGATTTCGAGCGGTATCTCATGAGGTGGAACAGGTATACGACGCTGGATGCGGAACTCTTGGTGAAGGAAGGGAAGAAACTGTGTTTTCCGTGCTATTTTTTCGGTAAGCCTGTCGGGACGTTTGTCAGCATGTTTGTGCTCCATAAAGGCTTCATGGACGGATTCGCCGGTTTCGTCTTCGCACTTTTCTCATCGATCCGTTATTGGGTAATATATGTGAAAGTTCGCCAGTTACAGCGTTCCCACACCAAATGATGCGGATTTTTATCATTGCATTTTTGATCGGTGCTGCTGCCGCGGTACTTGGCGTGTCCAGCCTGCTGTTTTACCGGCAGGGCAAAGTATCCAAAGCGACAGAGACAAAGGTCGTGGTCGATCTTTCCGATCTGGAGAGCGGTTCGAGTGTGGAGAAAAAAGATGGGATCACGAACTTTTCCTTGTATTCTGAAACCGCACTGTTTGAGACCGGGGCTTCGGATGCGAGCCCTGTTGAGACGGCGTACGAATTATTGGAAAAACCGATCGAGGTGAAAGACGGGAATGTACAGGGGGCGGCGACTGTACGGGGGGCAGATACGGGGGCGGCGGCTCTCTTGCCGCCGCAGATCTCCAAACAGTTACGGCAGTCCCGCACGGTCGACGACGCGATGGAAGCAAGTCTGAAGAAGATAGGGAGGGCGGCACGCCGCAACCATATCAAATTCACGCAGGAAATAGACGGTGTGACGGTATTCGGCGCTTCAGTGGCAGTACACATAGCTGATGATAAAAAAGTGTATGCGATGTCCGGCTCGGTCATCAGCGGGGAAGGGATCAAGGAGGCCAAACTGGACGAAGCGCAGGGGAGGGCCGCGGCTCTCACGTTCGCCGCGGCCACGCCTCCGTCCCGGCAATACATGGTCGAATCGGTGAAGGAGATCCTGTTCAACCCAGCACTGATCACGCTCAGCAAAGACAGCAATACCTACCCCGCATTTGAGATTCTTGTTTCGGATACCGGAACGATCAAATCATATTACCACAGGCTCTACATTTCCCGTACGGACGGTTCTCTCCTTTTTGATGACAATCTCATGGAAGAGGCACTGAACAGGATGGTGCGGGATTGCGCACGGAGTGCTACGTGTACGACCGTGCGCACGGAAGGCTCCCAGCCGAGCAACATCGCGGATGCGGACAGTACATACAATCACTTCGGCACGATTTATAACTATTATTTCAACACTTTCGGCCGAGACAGTTACAACAACGCAGGCAGTATTCTTGACGCATTCGTCAATTTGCCGGATTCATTGAATGGCATCAATTTTTGTCCCAATGCGGCTTGGCTCATCGGTCAAAATGTGATGTATATCTGTCCGGGACTGGCCGTGCTGGATATCCTTGCCCATGAAGTGACTCACGGAGTGACGAGCGAAGAAGTCGGATTCGTGAGTCTCAACCAGTCCGGTGCGCTCTCAGAAGCGATATCCGACATGGTTGGTGTCACTGTTGATGACGACTGGCAGTTCGCAGAAGAGACGAATCTTGGCACAGTTCGGAATATCGATGATCCGAAAAAAAATTCTCCCCCGATGCCGGATCGTCTGTTTGACAGCGCGTATTACTGCGGCACTGACGATAACGGCGGCATCCACATCAACATGTCGATACCGACGAAAGCGTTTTATCTCATGGCCGCCGGAGGTCAATTCAACGGCTGTACGATGACCGGTATCGGGAAGGACAAAGCGATGAGGATCTGGTACCAGGCGTTCTCACGATATATGACGTTTACATCCAATTTCCGCGATGCGTACAATGCAGTGACGCAGGCTTGTGCGGATTTGTACGGGGCAGGGAGCGCCGATTGCATCACGACGCAATCGGCGCTCCAGGCTACGGAGATGGATCAGCAGCCGCTGAACACTGATCCGGTGACCCGGTGCGAAGGTGCAACACCGCGTGCGGCGACATGTATCAATACTGTGACTCCGCCGACCGCTACACCTACTTCGGTGACCCCTCCGACTGCCACACCAACAACTGTAACCCCCTCGATTACGGGCACATGTGCTACCGGTGATGCGAATTGCAACGGTAAGGCGGATATGGTGGATTTCGAATTGTGGCGGCGTGCGTTCCTCAAGCTATCGACGGATATGTCACCGGACTTCAACAAAGACGGCAACGTGAATCTTACGGATTTCGAGATTTGGCGAAGGGCATTTGTCGGATTGTGATCACGCGCCGATTTTGAACTCTACGATATCGCCCTCCCGCATCTCGTAGTCCTTGCCCGCACTGATTACCTTGCCGGAGTCGCGGGCGCCGGCCCAACCGGCGCCCGCCACGAAATCTTCATACGAAACGATGTCGGCTTTGATGAACTTCTTCTCGAAGTCGGTATGGATGACTGCCGCCGCCTGTGGTGCGCGTGTGCCACGCTCTATCGTCCACGCGCGCACTTCCTTCTCACCGGCTGTGAGGAACGATATCAGGTTGAGCGTAGCATACGCCTCACGGATCAGGTCGTCAAGTGTAGTATCGATCAGGGGATTGAAGAGTAGGAAGTGCTCACCCTGCGGGAGCATCGCACGGACTTTTCGTTCCGTTCCTTCCGTGTCCTCAATCTGCTCCAATGTGCAGTTGAAGCAGTAGATAAGGGGCTTTGCCGTGAGGAGATTCAACTGTCTGATTATTACCGTTTCTTCGTCGTCAAGCGTCTGGTTCCGCACGGGAATCCCTTTGTTGAGCGCGTCCTTGACTTTCGTGAACACCCGATATGCGGCTACCGATTCTTTGGAGGCCGCGCTCCCCTTGGGCTCGCGCTGTTTGTCCAACGTGGCCAGGTCTGCCAGCGCGAGTTCCTCCTCGATGATCTGCATGTCGTCGGCCGGATTCACTGCATTGCTCACATGGATGATATCCCGGTCTTCGAACATCCGGACGACGTGCACGATCGCAGCAACTTCGCGGATATGAGAGAGGAATTTGTTCCCGAGCCCCTCTCCGGTTGATGCGCCTTTCACAAGCCCCGCGATGTCATAAAACTCCACCGCGGCCGGCACGATCGTATTCGTCCTTACGATCTCCGCAAGCCGTGCCAGCCGCGCGTCCGGCACCTCGATGATCCCCACATTGGGATCAATCGTCGCAAACGGATAGTTGGCCTCAAGCGCAACCTGTTTTTTCAGCAACGCATTAAACAGCGTCGACTTGCCCACGTTTGGCAACCCGACGATCCCAATTCTAAGTGACATATGCAATTTTAGCAGATTTAGATAGCATTTTTTGATTTGAATGGAATCATATGAAACAACCCGATATGTCAAATCATGAAGGGGCTCCTGTGAGGCCCCCAATTAAATCGATTGTAGTTGGGAATGATCGTGAATTCTTTTCACCAGTGGATAAATTTGTACCTTTATCTCAAAGGCCAGAATTTGTGGAATCCGATATTGATGAGGCCGATATGGATTTTATGTGGTTTGGTGATGACAAAATAGTTTTGTTACCAAGACAACTTGATCCTGATTTTATAACAGACATTTCTACACTTTTTGGATTTAAGAACGCAAGATTGCTGGTGCCGCGCGAAACAGACGCAGGACTTTCTAGTGACATCGCTTCAGATGAGGGAGTGTTTCAAGAGCTTGTGAATGAAATTGATAGATCTGAAGACGTGCAAGTAGTTCCGTTTGGATACACGCCACAGTTTGGTGAATTGGTTGAGGGCCTAAGATCGAGAGGTCTTAATTTTAGAACACCAGAATCTCCGACAGAAGATGGAATAAGAGCAGGTGAATATTTTGAGACAAAAGCGGGATCTCGAGAGTTAATGCAAAGAGTAAAAGATAAGCATCCACAGCTGGACATTAAAATCCCAGAAGGGTATATTTGCGATACGGTTGATGATGCGCTATCAAAGGCTGATTATTTTGTTGAAAGCGGAAGAGGTGTAGTGTTTAAGGCAAATTCAGGTGGAGCTAATATAGGAGTGAATGTTTTTAAGCGTGAACAGCTACAGACACCTGAGCAAGTCGAGGAGATGAAAGCGAAAATTCGTGCGAATGAACTTTTTCATAATGATAAAGTTGTCGTTGAAGAAAGGATAGATGTAGACTTCGACCATCATGGCGCCCATCCTAGTGTTGATGCTATTGTCACCGAAGACGGAGAAGTAGCGGTTCAGGCAGTAGACGCGATGGTCATTCGTCATGAGGGAGAGGAAGTAGGATTTTATGGGTGCGTTGCCGGAAAAGGCATATTTGATGAGAAGCAAAAAGAGACGTTAAGGCAATTTACCACTGCAGTTGGAGAAGAGCTTAGTGCCGTAGGATACGGAGGTTGGTACGATACAGATTATATCTTGGCAACCGATGGGCAGATTTCACCCACAGAAGCAAATTTAAGACGAACAAGTATGAGTTATGTTGTTGAGTTGGCGAAGCTTTTGTACGGAGATAATTGGGAAGAAGTAGTTTCGGTGAGAACAAATGACAAGCTTATTAGACAAAATTTACACGGTATCACTTATGCTCAACTGAAAGATGCACTCGCAGATATTGCTTACCCCATGGATGAAAATAGAGAGGGAGTCGTAATTACCGAATCAATGAGGTCAAAATTTGGTAGGGGGAAATTTGGTTATGCAATACTGGCAGATGGTCAGGACAGAACGCGAGAACTAGAGCTATTACTTGAAGAAAAAGTCGGCAATCTACAAGCAGATAATCAATAGCAACTTGCTATTTATCAGAAAACCACTTAATTACATCAATAAGCGATTCAGTTGATTTATCAATAGTATCAAGCAATATTTTGTTTTCTGTACTGTGATAATACGTGCCCGGAATTGGAATGCCGAAATAGAATGTTTTTAAACCATGCTTGTTTCCAAATATCCAACTTTCATCTTCAGTTTGTTCAAACAAACCGTCTTTAAAGTGAATGCGATCCGAAAAATCAGCCTTTAATTGCTTCCAATTCTCGGTGGGAAGCCCATACGCATTGGCAATAGATGCATGTTTTCCCTCGATATCTCGTTCGAGTATAGTGTCGACAACGATTACCAAAGTTTCTTTATCAAGAATTTTTGCAACTGCGTCTGCTCCATCGTAGTCAAGCTCTTCGTAATTTGTAAAAAATACCGGCGTACCAGTGCGTCTAGAAGCCTGATATGAAGCAAATACCCCGGCAAAGTTATCAACGAGTCCATTGAGAGCTTTGTCATCCAATCTCATGAACATTATTGGCCTTGCAAGATCAAAATGAGCAGAAATAACAACTTTCATTTGTTAAGTCTAACACAGTTATATATTTATGAAGCCGTAGAATGCAAAATTCGACCAAAATCGTCTCTAAAAACTATTATTCGCTCCTTCCTTGACCTGGGGAGTGTAATTTTCAGCTCAAAAGGTAGGGTTGAGTTCCGACTGTCCCGATTCACCCGCAGAAGCGATGACTACTGCAAATGTAAAAAGCTCGTTATATCGCAAAGTGAGATCAATATTATTAATCAATAAAAAGAAGATTGAGGTATTCACCATTGAACGTTTGAGACACCGATTCCAGTATTCCCTCAAGTTTTCCCGGAAATCTGGTTTGAAAACCCGGAATTGGTTCAAGGTAATCCAAATTGTTTTTGAAGCTACTGAATATAAGAGCGCAATCTTCCAGGGTCAGCCAGTAACGTGGGGTCTTTTTCAGTGCTTGAATCATATCTTTCCAGTAGTTTATACGTTTCTTTGTACTTTTTCAGACTATATTTTACACCACGATCAATCTGATCCTCATATACGATGCTTTTTTTTCTTCCGATAAAATCTACGAATAACTTTATGACTTTTTTCATAGCTTCATTATATCACTAATTATTGCAGTAGCGGATTTTACGGTTGTGAAATGAAATGCTTGGATACCACATTGTGCGGCGGCGGCGGTGTTCTCGGCTTTGTCATCGACGAAGATGATGTCCGCCGCCGCGGTGCCGAGCCGGCGAATCGTCTCCTCGAATATCGCCGGCTCCGGCTTCGCCATGTGCAGCTCACAGGAGTACAGATGATAGTCAAATGAGTCCTTGTGGCGGTTGTGAAAATAGTCTGCGACCGGCTGCTCGATGTTTGACAACACGCCTGTTTTGACACCGTTCGTTCGAAGGTGTTTGACAAAATCGAACATTTCCGGCCGTTCACGGTAGGTAGTGAGGATCCCGTCAAGCCAGAGCGAGGGACTCGTGATAGGCGGGAGGTGCAGGGTATTGGTGACCATTCGCCACATTTCGTGTTCGGTGATCAACCCTCTCTGGAACCGTTCCTGAACCGGAGCAATTGCACGATCGAATTCATTTTCTGCCACGTTGAAGTGATCAGAGAAGTATGTACGCATGACGGTCCAGTCGTGGTCGGCAAGGACACTCCCGATATCGAATACGACCGCTTTTATCATCGCTGCGCAAGGGATACGGCGAGGGTAACGGTGTGGGTTGAGGAGGGGGCGAGCAGGCTTGCCTGCGAGCCGAAGTAGTGCTCTTTGGGATTGCCCTGAATCGGTTCGATACAGGCATAGCGGGAATCGAACCCTCTGTCCTGCGATCCATATGCCCAGCACATCGCGAGGGGAAGCCCTGATTGCGTCAGTTTGACCGCGGGCTTCCCCGGAAGCTGGAGAATATTCGTCGATTTCAGCTCTACGACGTCATTCGTCCGTATCGCATCAGTAATATTGACGCCGTTCAACACCGTTCCATCCCAGCCGTCCGGCGTATCCCAATAGAGATGTTCGCCGAAATTGACGGGGAGGGGAGTGTTCGATGTATTCGTATGAATCGTTTCGAGGGAGAATACTCCGTGGGAGAGCGTGAATCGTTGGATCACCGTAAGACCCGGCGGATATGTGCCGCAATTTACGGAATATATCGCGGTAACTTCGTTTTCTTTTCGTTCTATCCGGACGGTGTCATTGCGCATGGGTCCGTGCTGCGGCAAGCCAAATGATGTGTCTGTTTCCGGGCCGAAATTCGGTGTGCAGGGATGGGTTGCCGCCCGCTTGCCGTCTCCCCGCAGGACGGATGTCAATATTACGGCGCCGCCGAGGACGAGCTGACATATTGCGGCGCCGATTTCTTCGATCTGTACTGAATCGTCACCCTCCTTGAGCTCAATCATGACTTTGATTATATCAAAATGTGGATTCCTGCTTCACACCGGGGCGGAGTATCTTCGATGTCAGGAAAAGACATATGAGGACGAATCCGCCCCCCATCAGGAACGGGTACGAAATATTCCGGAGCGCCACTGATCCTGCCACGATCGGGCCGAAGATCTGCCCGAGGCTCATATAAGACGCATTGAGGCCCAGTATGGACCCTTGAGACTTCGCATCCGTTTCCTGTGTCAGAATCGTATTGATGAGCGGCTGTACGAACGAGTTGGACAATCCCAGCAGGATCAATGCTGCGAGAAACGGTGCGAATGATGTGACGGAAAACATCATGACAAACGCCAGCGCAGAGCCTGCGAGTGCGAGCCGGAATGTTTTCTTGATACCGATCCGTTTCGTGATGCGCGGAACGATGAACAACTGCGACATCAGACCGATCAGTCCGAATACCGTGAACACAATCGAGATGAGGTTCGGGGTGAGTTTAAGCGCTTTGTACAGATAAGGTTGAAATGCGTATATAAAGGAAAAAAGCGCGAAGAAATAACACAGGGTGATCAGGAAGGTTGCGCCGACGTTGGGATCATACAGCGCGTGAAACAATCGTGAGAAGTTGAACAGTTTCGCGCGCTTGACTTCGCCGATATGGCGGTTTGTTTCCGGCAGGAATAACGCAGTGATCGCGACCGCAATGAGGGAGATCGATCCCGCAATGATGAAGGGAAGATGCGGGGAAATACCGACCGTGAGCGCGGATATGGCCGGGCCGAAGACGAGGCCGAGTCCGAATGACGCTCCGATCACACCGAATCCGCGTGTCCGGTCTTTGAGCTCCGTCGTATCGGATATGACGGCAGTCGCTACCGGTATATTGCCTGCCGTGATACCGTCGAGAGCCCGTGCCGCGAACAGAAATATGGCATTGGGGGCGAACGCCATGAGGAAAAATGAAATGGCGGTGCCGGATATCGAACCGATGAGGAGGGGGCGACGCCCGTATTTGTCGGACATGCGTCCGATCAGGGGCGTCGCCAGGAATTGGCATAGTGCAAAAGTTGCAAAGAGGAGGCCATTCTGGAAATCGGAAAGCCCATAACGCACGGAATACGAGTAGAGTACCGGTATGATGATGCCGTAGCCGAGCGCGTTCACGATCGCAATCAATGCAATGATGAGAAGATTGGGATTTTTCAGTAATTGGTTCATGAAGGTATCGGAAAGAATCTAAT
>CAZLQR010000011.1:0-63862 GCA_964561915.1 uncultured Gammaproteobacteria bacterium
ATAATGAGGTTGAGCGGTCAACGGGTATTTATTGCGCTTTGAGAATATGGCACAAGAACGCAGTATTCCTTCCTAATCAATACCGGAAAAGTTTTTTAGTATATAATCATACTTTATGAAAGTTCTTGTCACGGGGGGAGCGGGATTCCTCGGGCTTCATGTTGCGAGGTGCTTCGCGAAGAAAAAAGCGGACGTCATCGTATTGGATCGCGCGCCGATTGAGGCGCGCGAGTACCCGAAAGGGACGAAATACATCAAAGGCGATGTCCGGAATGCGGGAGACGTGAAGAAAGCGATGAAGGGTATTGATGTCGTTGTTCACGCGGCAGCTGCGCTGCCGCTCTCATCTGCCGAGGAGATCATGGACGTGAACGTTAACGGCACCCGTACGGTATTGGAGACTGCCCACACCATGCGTATTCCACGTGTTATCCACATTTCATCCACAGCAGTTTACGGAGTGCCGAAGACACATCCGGTGCGTGAGAGCGATCCAATGGTGGGTGTAGGGCCATACGGGAAGAGCAAGATCGAAGCGGAGAGTATTTGCGAAGAATATCGTAAAAAAGGATTGTTTGTGACAGTCATCCGTCCCAAAACATTTGTCGGCACTCATAGACTCGGTGTATTCGAGATTCTGTTTGACTGGATCAAAGACGGCAAACGGATACCGGTCGTTGGATCCGGTAACAATACCTATCAGCTTCTTGACGTAGACGATCTTGCGGAGGCGATTTATCTTTGCGCCACGCAGAAGAACAAGGCGCTGAGCGGAACATTCAATATCGGCGCCGAGAAGTATGGCACGGTTCGAGATGATCTCGGCGCCCTCTTCGCATTTGCGCGTTCGGGATCACGCACGTTGGCAACACCCGCATTCCCGCTGAAAAAGGCGTTATTCGTCCTTGAGAAATTGAGGCTTTCACCGCTCTACCAGTGGGTATATGAAACGGCGGATAAGGATTCTTACGTGTCCGTGACGAAACTCACGAAAGCGCTCAAGTGGCATCCCAAGTATTCCAACGCTCAGGCTCTCATCAAATCATACCGCTGGTACCAGGACAATTATGATGAGATCAAGGCGCGGACTCCCGGTATTACACACACCGTCGGCTGGGATCAGGGCATCCTCGGATTCTTCAAGAAGTTTTTATGATTTTTTGAAAATTGTCACGAGAGGATGGTCGTATACGGTGAATGATTCGTCCGCATCCTGGTCGGGGATTGTGATCTTAAGCGGACCGATTGAAAGCTCGGGATACGATGCGAACTCCGCCACTTTTTTGAAAGAATACTGACCGCTGAACAACGAATCATAGTAGTGTGCGGTGAGCGGATAGCACGCCTTGCCGGTGTGGCACGAACGCAGTTTCCTAAGCGGCGTCGAGAGACGGTTTGAGGAGATGATGAGATAGTCGGAACCGTCCAGGGTCGCATTGATTTCTTGCCACTTCGCAGAGTCGTCAGGCTGGTCGTATAGCGGCAGTTGGGAGATCACGTACCGGTCCGAATCGGTGAGCGGGACGATGTCATCCCAGTGCTCCGTGGCTATCCGCGAGCCCGGTGGTACAGTGCGGAATATCCAGCGGGTAGCGCTGATCCGGGTATGCGGCCGTGAGTAAATGGATAGGAACATGAATGTCCAGATGCTTGCGGACGCGAGAAGACCCACAGCGAGGAACCGCCTGTTATGCCGGTACAACGATGAGAGGCATACGCCAGCCCCGATTGCGAATACCGGATAGAGCGGCAGCATATACCGCATGAATTTGACTGACGAACGTCCGAGTACAGCGAAGTATAGAATATATCCGACAAGGAAAAATATGAGCGAGACGGTGTGGGAACGTGAAGGCGGGTGACGACGGATGGAAACGGCGGCCAGAAGCATCCCTGCAATCGAAATGAAAGCCATGACAGGGCCCAGACCCCACAGGAAAATGTTCTTTAGATGGTACAGATAGGGGAGTGTGCCCACGTACTGAAGGGTGTAAGGAAAAATGTAGGGATTACTGTTCATCTTCATCTGGACGAGCGTGTCAATCACGAATTGCGCGGCGTTAATGTATGCAAAAGGCATGAAGAGGAAATGGAACATTATGATAAAAATATGGATTAGGATGAAATGCCGCACTAGGATCACTTTCCGCGAACGGAATTTGTAAAGGATCGCCGCAATAAGGACAGGGTAATAAATAAGAGCGGTGATCTTCGTGGCCGCCGCCGCCGCGAAGGGTACTGCCATAGCAAGGAGCGAGCGGCGGCCCGGGTGCTGAAGGTACCGGAGTGACCGGTAAACAGTGATCAGGATGAACAGATTAAGGAATGTATCGACTATGAAAAAATGCGTGTTTTGGATAGGGAAGACCATGACGGCGTATGCGGCGGCGGCGAGGAGCGCGGTTGCTCTGGTGTGTATGAGCAACCGCGCCGCCTTAAACAACACCACGATAACAAACAAATCGGCGGTGAGCGACAGCATCCGGCCGATCCCGAGCATAGCTTCGTAATCACCCGTGCCGATCGGCATGAGAGTGTTCAACAACTGGGTGACACCCGCGAGGAGATAGACGGGGAGCGAACCGTAGTTGAAGAAATCCGGGTTGAGGTTGCCGAAGAAGTGGATCCGGTCGGCAACCATGATGAGCATGCGTTCATCCGGATGAAGGTGGAGCCCCGAATCCCAATTGAGCCCGGTGATCCGGAGAAGGAAGCCGCTCAACAGAACTACTGCGAACCACGCCATATTGGTATAATGATAGCAAATGATACCGGTACTCGCAGATTTGGGAGTCATCAAGATCTTCACATTCGGCGTGTTTCTCGTCCTTGCTCTGTTTTGGGGATCGTTCCTCATGTGGCGCAATTTCCTCCTCACTTCATTCAAGGAGGAAGATATGTTTGACGGACTTTTTTTGAGTATCCTCGGCGGACTGTTCGTTTCCCGGCTTTTTTATGTCGCATCGCACTTCAGCGATTTCGGATTCGACCTGTCCAAGTTCATCCTGATCAACGGGTATCCGGGACTCATGCTGTATGGATTCGTGTTCGGCGCGACCGCGAGTATGTGGCTCTTCCTGCGGTCGCGCAAGATCAGATTCCTGGAGGTGATGGACTACATAGTGCCGTCCGCGCTCCTCGCTGCCGGATTCGGTAAGCTCGGAGCATTTTTTTCCGGTGACGAGATGGGGGCAGTCACCACATTCCCCATTGCGCTTCGGGTCGTAGGTGCAGTCGGTTTGCGTCATCTGACGCCTCTTTATGAATCACTGCTGTTCTTCGCGGGGGCGTTCATTGCGTACCGGATATTGTTCTCGGTACGGCGCGAGTCGCTTATGCGGGGGACCAATTACGTCTTTTTCTGGTGGTATTTCGCACTCATTAATACGGTCTTTGATTACATGAAAGCAAACCGCACGATAGTGGCGGCGAACTTGAGCGTCAACGGTATCATATCTCTGCTCTTGCTCTTGACTTTCAGCCTGTATTTCATTTATTATTTCAGGAGTTTTATTGGTCATTGGATTAGTTCATATGGCAAGCGTATTAACAAAGCAGTTTCTCAAAAAACAAAACGGAACACTTGATTCCGAGCGGATACGGATAGTCGCGCAGATGGAGGAGCTTCGTAAAGTCGATCCGTTCCTGGACCCGGACCATGTCATGGACAACGCTGCCGTAGATACCGATGTACGCGAGCAGGCAGGACACGATACGATCGAAGCAGAGATCAAAGATCTCTCGCGCAAGATCCGTGATATTGATCTTGCGCTTGATAAGATGGCCAAGAACCGATATGGATATTGTGAGAAATGCGGTATGCAGATCCCGATTCCGCGTCTTGAGCTCATCCCCGAGGCGCGATTCTGCATCGAGTGCGAACGCAAGCTCTACAAGTGATCTCTTCCTTTGAACTTCTGTTATAGTGTAATGTATGAATTTTGTCAGTATTTTACTTTTTCTATGTACGGCGCTTCTTGTTGCAGGGAGGTATCCAATCATCCGGGGTCAGGAAATCGCACGAGTACGGAATATGACGCTCATGATCGTGTGGCTCTCGCTTGGATTCCTCGCGCTACGGTCGCTCAGTCCGATTGACCGGATGACCGTCGGTACGGGGGCGGCGGGGACCGCCGCCCTTATTACATATGCGATGAGCAGGAGCGTGGAAGGGCGGCGTCTCCTCCAGACGTCGGCGCCGCGCGAATACTCTCTCATTCTCACGTCGATCCTGTGGTTTTTCCCTCAGGATACTGTTCCGTTCATCACTTTCACGACGTTAGCAGTCTGGCTCGTCTCGGCGTTCACGTATTTTGCGGGTCGATACTACCGGTGGGAGTCGAGGAGGAAGACTGTATCGGTACGTGTGGAGTATACCAATCTCTCCGACCATGTGGTGATCTACGGATACGGCGATCTTGCCGTAATCATCATAAAAGCTCTTCATGCCGCCCAGATACCGTATGTGATCGTCGATTCCGATCACCGCAACGTAACGCAAGCGAAACTCCAGGGGTATGCAGTGGTGGAGGCATCGGAGGGTACCCCCAAGGAATTCGTCACATATTCCATGCTCAACAAAGCCAAATGTCTGGTCATGCTCAACCCGGGAGGAGAAATCGCTGAACACATCCTGCTGGCCGGCAAGAAAGCCAACCCGTCGCTCTTCATACTGGCCGCAGTCAGCGATGAGGCTGCCTCCAAGCGCCTCGCTGCGCTCGGCGCCGACGTCGTCCTCCGCCGCGATTTTGAGCTGGCCCTCACGATCGTCAAACATATTGCCGTCATACACCAAATGAAACGCGATAGAGTGAATACGCTCCTCAAGAAGTTACGATTTATTCAGGGAGTGACGGGATGATATGGGAGCCGTGCACAGAACACCGAAAGAGAGAAGGATCCGCACATTGAGGCTCGGATATGCGCTGCTGATCGTGGCGGCGCTCATATATGCGGCGAGAGCGATATCGCTCTCGCTCTTCATGGCGCCGCCCGAACGCCTCAACGTCGTCTACTACTCGGACCGCACATATCTGTATTCGCTCGGCATCACGAACGGAATTCACTACGTGATGCCGTTCCCGTCCGATGTCAAAGCGGAAATACCCGGCGGGTACGGGAAATATCGCATTGGTGCGATCGGCAAGCTCATCGGGCTCGACAAAGATCCGACAATACTCAAGAAAGCGTTCACATACAATTCCGCTTCGTTCGTTCCGTACTATTTTTATCCCCAGAAACCATCAATATATTACGATGTGGACGAGGAGGGGACATATATCCTTACCCCGAAAGACATTTTCACTTCCAACTCCAATGCCTCGTTCCTGGACAAACTCTACATATATTCCAAATTCCTGACCGTATCGCACAATGATTTCGTACCGATTGATATCTCACGGTATGCGGAAAAAACAGGAGGGGATATGGTTTTTTCCGCTGCGGACTTCCGGAAGAAATTCATCGGATATTTCTACAATAAGACCTATAGGACGGAGCGTTTAACTGTACAAATCATATATACGGAAGATTATGATACAGCTGTAGGAATAGGACGTATATTGGAGGGCAATGGCATACGTGTCGTTGATATTTCACGGAAAAAAGAGGTCCAGAAGCGTTGCATGATAACAGAGGGAATCGACTCCCATTCACAGACGGCGAAAGATCTGGCACACTTCTTCGGTTGTGCCCGAAGTACCGAATCCAACAGTTTGTCCGACATAGTATTCACGCTTGGATCGCTGGAGTCAGAGTGGGAGATTGCGTTGTAGCAATGACATCACTCTTCGAGATTTTCTTCATCCTCTTCTTCTTTGGTGAAGCTGTAAATGTCTTTGATTTCGTGAGGAAGATTCTCAGCAAGACGCTCAAGTTCATTCTCCGTGCCATGTTCGCCGTGGAAATCTTCATTTTCATCCTGGCCTGCTCCCGTACGCTGATCATCGGAACCGACATTCATCATATTGGTTTGAATGTTTTTCGGAAATGAAGTATAGCGTGCGACTTTCTTTCCCTTTTTATCTTCCCGGATGAATACGACGACCCGGTTCAGTGATACTTCTTTGATGAAACAGGAGTACTCGCTGCCGGCCTTGGTGAAGAGGAAGATCCGCTTGGAGAGATCGTCGGCGAGCGTTCCGATGTATTCGTTGTTCTTGGTTCTGATCTCCGCTTTGATCTTCTTAGGCTTGATGACGACCTCTTCGCCCACTAGCAGTTCTGCAAGAATATTTTTCTGGCCGAGATTGACGAGCGCTACGCTCTTGGTCTTACCCGCAATCTCAAGGAACAGACTTGGATCGAATCGGATTTGCCTTTGCGAAGGCTTCGTGGCGCCCTTATTCTCAAGAATTGCGATACGATCGAGGTGATCCAATGCAATCTGGTTTTCCGACTGGATCTTCAGGACATGATGATACATCTTCTTTGCCTCCGGAAGCTGTCCAAGCTGGATATATGCGAATCCGAGTCGAAGGTATGCTCCGAGATTGGTCTTATCGCGTTTGATGATCTGTTTGTTGATCGCAATTGCCGTATCCCAGTCTAGGTTGATTGCCGCGTCTACGGCCTGCTGTTCAATCAGATCATTATCATTCATGTTGGATTAAAGTATATGTCATACGGATACTTTGTCAAGTATAATAGTCGGTATGTCAGGACATTCCAAGTGGTCCACCATAAAGCGGAAAAAAGGCGTCAAGGACGCCCAGAAAGGGAAGCTTTTCTCCAAGATTTCACGGATTGTCACACTCGCGGTGATCGAGGGCGGCGGGATAGGGGACCCTGATAAGAATATAAGGCTTCGCATGGCTCTGGAGAGAGCACGCGATGCCAATATGCCGAAGGAGAATATCGCCCGCGCCATAGAGAAAGCAACCGGCGCGGGCAAAGACATGATCAAAGAGCATATTTATGAAGCGTTCTGGAAAGAGGGGATCATGATGATCATTCAGTCGGCGACCGACAATACCAACCGTGCAATCAGCGAAATCCGTAACGTACTTGAGCGTAGCGGCGGCAAACTGGGGAATATCGGGAGCGTGATGCATTCGTTCCAGAAGTGCGCCGTCGTGATATTTGACAAATCAGCAAATTCAATAGATGCGATATATGAAAAGCTGGACGGGTTGAACATCATCGATATGGAGGAGGACGACCAGAGCATCATCGCATATATTCCGTTTGATACTATCGGGGCGGCAACGGCTTCGTTGCCGCCCCTCATCTTCGACGGACCCCACATCGATTATAAACCTGCCATTCCGGTGGAGCTGCCTCCGGACAAATCAGCGCAGCTTGAACGGGTCATCGAACTGCTGGAGGACCTGGACGATGTGACGAAAGTTTACACAAACGCACTCTCAGTATGAGACTTGCTCAGTCAATTCAGCGCATCATAGACGTCATACGGATAGGCCACGTGGAGAAGCGAGTCCGCTTCGTTGCGGCCACGTTTTTCCTGAGTCTCGTCATGATCATCGGGATGCGCACGGAAGGCCTCTTCAGCCTGGAACAGGTATATTTGACGGTGCCGATCATGATCGGCACCGTCTACATCCTCACATACCTCTCGATCCTGGAAGGGATCGAGAAATGGGAACTTCTCATGCTCTTCATCATGCCTGTTCTCTTCACCGTCTGCTACTACCTCTTTTATTTCCTTTTTCCCGTCCGCTGGATCACCCGTGTGCCGTTCGTGAGTATTTATGCAATATCCATTTATGCGATACTCCTGACGGCCAACATCTTCAACGTCGGGGTAGAGAAGAGTCTACGGCTTTACAAAGCTGCATATTCCGTCAACTATTTTTACCAGACATTTATCGCGTTTCTTGCTTTCAATATCCTTTTTTCACTTCGGAGCTATTTTTTCGTTAACGCTCTCGGGACGCTACTCATCATTTTCCCGCTTTCTCTGCAGCTCTTATGGACGATCAGGCTCAGGCTCACGATTGACAGAGATATTTTGTTGTTTACGGCATTTATCAGTATCATACTTGCGGAACTTGCATTTCTCATATCGTTCCTTCCGCTGAAGACATCGGTCGCGTCGCTCACTCTTACCGGATGTTATTACACCGCAAGCGGACTCGTCAGTGCATTCATTGACAACCGGCTGTTCCGCAACACGATACGCGAATATATTATGGTTTTTGTCTTCGTCACGGTCGTTGCGCTGATGACTCTTGGAGGGTGGTGAGGGGAGGGAAGGAATAAATATCTTAAAACTCCTGCTCCTTCGGAATGCGTAAAATATGCGGTTCTCATACACAATAAATACCAATAAACTCGGTAACCGTTTGTTTAGTTTGATTATTCTCTTCAATTGGTATCCTTCGGTGTCTTGAGAACCGCATAAATTTATGCATATCCTTTGAGTCGCAGGTAAGAATACATATATTTCCTTCCTCATGTCTCTCATCTCCTCTTGTTCGTTTTTCCCGCTCGATATCATACCTCATGGATTTCTCAAGCGCCAAGGAAATACCCGTTGACCATGACAACCGCTTGTGAGGATTATCTATCGCTTGTTGAATAATCCTTAATAGCGCATGAGAAATCCATTCGGTATTGATATCTTCACGGGATATAGATAGAAGGAATACTGCGGAATGTGACATATTCTCACCGCGCCGGAAGGAATAACAAACAAAATGATTGTAAAACAATATTGAGGAAGAAGAAGTATGGACGGATACGAAGGATTGAAAATGAAATTCAGTAGGCATGATATCGAATGGGAAAAAAATAAATATTATTTTTGAATCTGCATGTGGATTTTTTTGCAGGGGGCGGCGAGGCGGAGGAGAGGGAAGTGGGAGAGTGGTATGTATGAAATCGTACGTTCGTGAACAATATCCTATAGTAATGCTATAGGACATATATTTTTCGAAAAAAATAAGGCTAAAAATGATATTTCGGACCGTTGTGACAATCTAAATTACCGCAAGACCGTATAGTCGCTCCTGCCCGGGAAGCAGCCTCAAAAAATGTCATACGGCTTGTTATGACAGTCCAAAACGAACACTTACGGCGACATCGTCTCACCGAAGAGCCGCATTCTTCGATCGGGAATGCGAATTCACGTATGGATATGTGGATAACTAATTGAAATAGCCTCAAAAATATTAAATAAGACTGATAGAACGCTCTAAATCTACTCCGAGACGCTAATCGTATCATCGCACTTTCATTCGAAAATAGCCTCGAAAAATGCAATACGGAGCGATAAGACAGTCTAAATAAACACATCATCAGGCGTCGCATTTCTAGATCCCCGGAGTACTGCTATGGCACCTCTCTCGGAGACAAGGAATAACAATCGCCGGAGAAGAACACATATCTGGGGAATAGTACATTATTGTCCCAAACAAGTGCCGGAAACGTGAGCGCTACTGCCCCCACGGTGATATGTGTCGATTGAATGACCGGCCGGCGGAAGTCGGAATTATGGGACACATCTGCCCGGAGAGCAGGATCGACATAACGTCGTAAATTGTATCTTTTACGACGTCAACCGTGCCTGTCGAGAGAGGAGTGATCCATTTTGACCCGAATTGATAATTTCATTTTTCAGATAATTTTTTATTTATAAGATAAAAATTCCGCTGAATAATTCCCTGTTTTCCTCTCCCGTCTCCTTTGCATTCATGTGTGTCTGCTTGCCGCCGTATACTCCCCTATTTGGGCTGTACAGAAGGCCTAAAGTTAATTGCATGGTATTTATTATTTCTTTTTGGCCTGGGAGGAGTGACGGTGCGGTATAATGAATGGTAATGAAACGTCCGGTGGAGTGCCGCCATATCACAGACAAGGCTGAATGGGAGCGGTTCATGGCCGGACGGGATGAGGCAAACTTCCTTCACAGCTGGAACTGGGGCGTATTCCATCAAAACCTCGGAAAGACGGTGGTACGGCTCGGTTTTTATAATAATGGCACATTAGCCGGTATTTGCTGCGGAATCGTTGAGGATGCCCGGAGAGGAAGATATTTGGCGGTGGCCGGCGGACCGCTGATTGACTGGTCCGACGGCCGGATGGTGAGCGCGGTGTTTGCCGCGCTCACGGAAGAGGCGCGGGCGCATCGGTGCGTATTCGTACGAATGCGCCCGCAGCAGACCGATACGCCCGAACTCAGGCGTATCGTGAAGCAGGCCGGCCTTCGGCCGGCCCCCATGCATCTCACTGCAGATCTGACATCGCAAATCGATCTCTCAAAATCGGAAGATGCGCTTCTTAACTCAATGCGCAAGACGACTCGGTACGAAATACGGAAAGCGCAGTCGCTTGGTTTGACCATACAGACAAGCACCGATCCGGCGGCAATCGACGGGTTTTATGATATGCAGATGGAGACGGCGAAGCGGCATGGATTCGTGCCGTTTTCGCGGCAATTCCTCACGGAACAATTCAAAGCATTTGCTGCGGACGATGCTGTGGTGTTATATAAGGTATTCAACGGTACACAACTCCTTGCGGAGGCATTCGTGATCTTTTACGGACATGAGGCGGCGTACCATTATGGGAGCAGTACGGACGCCGCCCGCAAGATGCCCGGCGCGTATCTCATCCAGTGGGAAGCGATCAAGGAGGCGAAAAAACGGGGTATGAAACGGTACAATCTATGGGGCGTAGTGCCCGATGGTGTCACGGACCACCGGTTTTCCGGCGTATCCGTATTCAAGCGCGGATTCGGCGGGCAGGACGTGGCATACCTGCCCGCACACGATCTGGTCATCAATCCGGTCCGGTACGCATTTAATTATACGGTTGAGTCAATCCGACACAGACTACGCAGGTTGTAACGCAAGAATTGCTTTCGCGACGGTTTTTGCATCCTGTTCGGTAATATTGGTCGGGAGGTTGATGATGAGGCTGCATATCTCGTCGGTGACTGGACATTCTCCCGGCTGCGACTGTGGATTGTGATACCATTTGCCCACGTAAATTTGTTTTTTCTTCAGCGCTTTCACGACGTCGTCCCGGTTAGTCACCAGGAGCGGATATCGCGTCAGATGGGCATATTTCGTATTCGGAACCTTGAAGAAACTATTGTAGAGATAGCATGCCTGCAGTCTGTTCTGATAAACCCGATCAGATTCTTTGAACTGCTTGATGAGCAGGTATGCGAACGCATTCGGGAACGCTTTCACAACCGAATCGTCGAATGTTCCGGATCGTTCCTTTTGTGAGAGTTCATTCGGTATGAACTTCAACCCGCGTAATACCGCATGGAGTGCTTTCCCGAAATTGCCGAGAGAGTACGTTTTCTTGATGATATAGGCCAACGATTTATATGACAGGAGTTGCCAGGTCTGGAACGCACTTGGATACGGTAAAGATTTTTGCGAATCGTTGATGCGTCGGATAAGTTTGGCATGCGCTCTGGTGTCGGGGATCATGAGCGCCCCGCCGAAGACCGCTGAAACGCTTTTGGATCGCCCGAATGAAAGCAACTTGACCGTATTCGCTTTGTCTTTGGCGAATAGAGACCGGTCGAATCCGTGCGCAAGGTCTTCGATGATCAGCAGATCGTGCCTCTTCGCCAGTGCGATGAGCTCGTCCCTTAGCGGAGTGATACCGAATGTGTGTTGGATGATGATCGCCCGGGTTCGCGGAGAGATCTTTGCTGTTGCCGACCGGGGATCCATGGAGTATGTTTCCCGATCCATATCCACGAAAACAGGCGTGAAACCGAGTGCCCGGATCGGGAGGACGACGGCTTCGCATGTGAATCCAAGTACCAATATCTCATCGCCGGGTTTGATGAATGGATATGTCTGGAGGAGTTTGTAAAGAGCGGCCCGCCCCGTGAAATACAGGAACGGAACGTGGTTCGGAAACATCCGCTTGAGACGCGCTTTCACTTTGGCGGTATATTCCCCCTTGCGCCATTGGAGGAACCGCACACTCATCCAGAGCCCTGCTGCAGCGTCTTTGATGCTCTCGTTTGGCGCAAAATCCGCGGAAATCATGGTATATTCTACACGAACGCTTTGATAAACGGTGCTGTGTATTTCCCTTCCAGTACGATAAGTGAATTCTGGTCGACCCGCTCCATAAGATAGGAGATGATTGCCCGCTCCGACTTGAGCGTGACGATTGATTCGTCTTGCGGGTGGAGGCGGGCGAACACCGGGTCGGTCGTGACCAATGTGATACCAGTGTTCGCCAGTGCGCCCACTATACGCCGGTACGATTCGTGTTTTTCCCTGCCGAGCTCGATGATTCCTTTGGAAATGATGTATTTGTGTTTGTGTCCGTACTCCGCGGCTGTCCTGATCGCCGATATGAATCCTTCGAGCGAGCTGTTGCTCGCATCGTGGAGTATCGATGAGCCGCGCGGGCCGGTGTGTACGGACAGTTTGCCTATCACCGGCTCCAGCGCGGTTATCGCATCCTTCACTTCCGCGACACTCATGCCCAGATCAAGTGCAATCGCGATACACGGGAGGAGGTTCTGGATGATATGGACTCCCGCAAGCCCGGTAGATATGCGGAAACGTTTCTTTCCATAGGTGACGGTTGCGGACTGGATGCCGCGCGACACGGTACGATCGGTCGCGCGGATCGCGGCGCCCGCGTCGTGGACCGAATACGATACGATCCTGTAGCGGGCGCCCGTCGTGATCCTCCCGAATTCGGGGATGTCATAGTTGATATACGCGGCGCCATCATGAGGGATGAATTCGAGGATCTCGCTTTCGGATCGCACGAGATTTTCATGCGAACCGAACAGGTCAAGATGCTGGTTGCCAAACGCGGTAATGACCGCATATTTCGGATGAAAAATTTCGCACGCTCGGTACACTTCCATGCGTTTGTACGCCCCCACCTCCGCGACGAAATACTGTGTATGTTCCTTCAGATTTTTCAGGATGGATATCGCAACACCGGATTCGGAATTCATATTCTTGTCCGTTTTAGCCGTCTGGTATTTGGCTGAAAGAATCTGATATAAAAATTCTTTCGTTGTCGTCTTCCCGTATGTGCCGGAAACGCCGATGAATACCGCTTTGGATCCCCGGACTTTGCGCTTTGCGCGGTCGATGAGACTATTGCGCCGTATTTGTGCGAGCGGCTCGGTGAGGTAGACGGCAAATGATACGAGGACAAGCGCTGTGAACGGAATCAGCAGGAGCGCAAGAATGAAATACTCAAGCCCCCAAAACGGCATGGATATGATAAGAAATGCCGCCCCCGTAATACCAGTGATGGATACGAGCAGGAAATTCCGTACAGTTTTGGCCGGGAGCCGGAACCAGGTGCCATAGAGTGCTTTGAGGAGTCCGGTATCGTTCAGGTATGCACGGAACCGGTCAAACCGGTATTCCTTGATTTGAAAAATATAGATCAGCTCCAGTATCTTTGCCCCGGTGAAAAAAATCAAAATCAATAATACAGCCATCGGTTCAGATGAATTTGTTCCGTTTCATAATTTCATATACTTTTTGCGGATTGTTCAGGGGGAGCCTGTGCCGCTCTTCCGGTACGACGGCGAGTTTGGAGCCCGCGATCTTCGCATGAAGATCGCGGGCATACTCCACTGGTGTCACGGTATCCTCCGCCCCCCACACGATCAGTGTCGGCACCGCAATCGTCTGTACGAAATCCGAGAGATCCTGCGTGACGATCCGGCGGAAATTGCTCTCAAGATGGGGATACTTCGCCAAGTCCGAATTGCGGAAGAAGATACGGTAAAACAACCTCCGGAGCGTCTTGTGTTCGGGCATGCATTGTTTGATCGCCATCGCGACGCGGGATTTCTTGACGTTCCGCTTGTACGAACTGTCGCACAAAATAAGCTTGTCGATCATACCCGTAGACGTCGTTAAATATATCCCCAGACTCCCCCCGAACGAATGACCGAAATAGGTAACCGATTTGATTTTGAGGTGGTCGAGGAGTCCGGTGATGACGGAAGCGTACTCCTCTACTCCCCATTCCGGTTCGGGAATCTCACTGTGTCCGAATCCGGGGAGGTCGATAAGGATTGCTTTGTGTTTAAGTGAGGCGAGAGCTGCAAGCGCCCGCAGGCTCTCGCCCGACCCGCCCCAGCCATGCACGAAAATCACGGGACTCCCCTGCTTGCCAAGGATGTCATACGAAATCCGTTTGCCTTGCACTGTTGCTATCATCAGCGTATTGTCACATTATAATCCTTTTTCGGATTTCAAATACGCGTCGTCGTCGTACAGCTTACGCATCGTCTTGTTCGGCCTTGACAGCAGTTCCGGCGGCAGGAAGAAGCTCTCTCCCTCCACCTCTTTCAGGATGAAAAATTTGATAAGCTGCGTCACCGGTACGCCGAGTGTCTTAGCCCGGTGCCGTAGCGCCTCATAAAGATTCTCCGTGAGGCTCACACGCACCTGGATCTGTTTTTGCCGTCCCATAAATAATTCCGCCCCCTAACACCTACTTAATTTTACTCTTATAAAAAAAGTACTTCAAAGGTGCTTATATTGTACTTACTTTGTACTTATTATCAAGAAAAAAAATTAAGATTTTGCGGAACACATGTACTTTCACACGATCACGTCAGATTCGAGAGCCAATCCGAAAGCACTCGTTTCATTTCATCTATTTCTTCAGTTCTTTGGGGTGTGTGCTCCATACCGTTAATAACATGAAACTTTTTTGGACCACCGAGATTCTCCAGAAGGAGTTGTTGTGCTTCGGGCGGTGTAGTATCGCGGTCTTCCGATCCAACCATCAGGAGTACGGGGTATGTGATCCTCGGGGCGAATTTCAACGCGTCATACTTCAGAATATCTTTGACAAAAATCCACCCAGCCTTCCCTACTTTTCCGGGGAGCGATTTGCTTTCTTTTATGTAAAAACCGTTTTCTTCCCACTGTTTCAGAAATTCCGGATCCTGTAATTCGTACCACGTAGTACCAGAAACAACTGTGCTCATGGGAAACAGCGCACTCACTTTTTCGGGGTGCCGTGATGTATATACTAGAGAACTTAAACCCCCCAGACTGTGACCGGCGAGTACAAACGGTTCTATGTACCAGGAATGCGAAGAAGCCCACCCGATGACATCTTCGAGATCATTTATGTATGTTGTCGCACAAGCGTTGATTAGATCGCCGTCACTCTCTCCAAATGCATGTGTTGCATCAAATGACACTACTATGAAATCCGATTCGGCAAACACATTTCTCATGCCGATAATGTGAGGTTGATCTTTGGAGCCGCTGTATCCATGAGTGATGAAAACAAGTTTCTTTGATCGGAGATTCCCTTCGACGAGGACCACAACATTAAGCCCATGCCGGTTTTGAATTGTTACTTTCATTTGATGGCTTCGGTGAGCTGCGCCTTGAAGTCGTCGAGCGTGCTGATCTGCATCTTCTTCCCGTTCAGGTAAAACGAAGGCGTGGAATCGACACCTATTGCATTGGCCGACAATACGTCGTTATTGACACGGTCGGCAACGGCAGACGACTTCATGTCTTCTGCGAATTGCTTGGTATCGAGTTTGAGCTGTTTCGCGTACTCGACGAAGTACTTGGCCGGCTCCCCGCTCTCGCTCCATTGTTTCTGATTCTCAAAAAGCAGCGCGGACATGGGGAAAAACGACTTCTGGTTAGCGGCGGCCTCGGCAGCAAGGGCCGCCGCCCGCGCATTCTTATGGATCCGTTCCAGAGGGAAATGGCGGTACACAAATGTGACATTCTTGAGAATCGGACTGTCAGTCTCGACTTCCAGGGCTTTGATAACTTCGTGGAAGCTCGCACACGCAGGACACTGGTAATCGCTGTATTCAACAAGGAGAATTTTTTTATTCTGCGACCACTTGATGTTGTCGTCCTTTTCCAGCTTCTGTGCCTCCGCATGTACTTTCTCATCCGCCATGGGTTTGTCGGATGCGATATAGACAAGACCCATGAACGCCACGATGGATACGACAGCTATCACGGTATAAATGATGTTTTTCTGGGACATATCTTGCGGTTCGTATATGGTACCGGTAACGCGTCACGTTTGCAATGGTAGAATAGGACATGCATCCCGCAACAGTAGTGGACAAACCGAATACGGAAACAGCGGTCATACGGGTCACGGACGGAGTGCTGAAGGATAAATCGTATACGATCCGTCTGGGCGGGACGAACGTGATCAGACAGCTGGATGTTCAAAAAGGAGACAAAGTGGTCGTGTCCGTTTCGAAAGACCAGTCCGGAGCACCGGTCGTCTATATCACGGATTATCAGCGCGGCGACGTACTTATCGTCCTCGCCGCGCTTTTTCTCGTCACTGTCCTTGCGATTTCGCGCATGAAAGGTGTTCGCGCGCTCATCGCAATGGGTTTCTCGTTCGTGATCCTCATGCGGTTCATTCTCCCCCAGATCGTCGCAGGCAACAATCCTGTCATTATTTCGCTTCTTGGGGCCCTCCTTATCATCCCTGTATCGTTCTATATTTCGCACGGATTAAACAGGAAGACGACGGTATCCCTGATCGGTACATTTGCCGCGCTCATCATCACCGGTATCCTGTCGTATATTTTTGTCATGTACGGGAAGATCACCGGCTTCGCAAGTGAGGAATCGATGTTCCTGCAAGCCCAGGGTGCGGCTGTTGATATCCGGAGCGCGCTTCTTGCCGGTATCCTGATCGCAGGTATGGGGATCCTTGATGATGTGACGATTTCTCAAGCGGCGGTCGTGGAGAAACTCCACGAAACGAATCCTTCGCTTGGTGCTTCGGCGCTGTTCAAGAATGCTATGGATATCGGCCGCGACCACATCTCTTCACTCGTCAACACACTCGTGCTTGTATATGCGGGAGCTTCACTCCCGCTCTTCCTTCTGTTTTATATCACTCCCCTGCCCTACGGCATGGTGATCAACCAGGAAATGATCGCGACGGAGATCATTCGGACGCTGGTGAGCTCAATAGGCATCATTCTCGCTGTACCTGTCACAACGTATATTGCAGCATACTTTTATAAAAACTGACGCTCCCTCCATGATCCGGACTTCGGGTCAATATCCGGTTTGGAGTTGACAAATGCGAATAGCTTGCATATACTAGATGCAAATAAGTCGCATATATATTGTAATTGATACTTTAGGGAGGTGATCATTGATGAAGAGCAAATTCTACGATGTTAAAACACGAACCTCAGTAGAAGCAGAAGTGGTAGAAAAGAAAACGTTTCTTACAAAAGGGGTATCACGCTACGCATTTGTTGGAAAAACCGGTGACGGACGCACTCTTATCCGATTTGTCAGCAAAGAGGATTATGAATCTGCAAAGGTATAAAGGCTTTTAGTAAACGCTGCACACAACACAGCGTTTACTAAGTGTCTTTGCTCGGCACTTTACGCAATTCTCTGCTCCGCCGGAGCGTAAGCGAAGGCGGAGCAGACATGCGCACTATTAGAAATTATAGAGCAATATATTTTCATCATGAAAGAATTGACAAGTACGGTAGAAGCACTCGATGCGTCCGCCGGTCATACTATTCCAGCCGGATTGGTGCTAGGCATTAAACCTGAGGCAATTACGGGGAATTCAGGCGCAGTGCAGGAACACATGATCCATTTGATGGAAGACGGAACGTTTCTTATAGCACTATCTACGCTCGAAGCCCGCACTGCGATATCATCGCTTCCGCCAGGATCGATTATTGATCTTTTTGACTCACCTGCTCTGAGTGCTGCGCGGCCTGCCGTTGTGGTGAAACACGGGGTGGCCCACACAGAATTCCGTACCGCGCATCCGAAAGATGGTGTCTCCTGGAAAGAATATAAGGTTGATGGTAAAAGATTGAGTGAAGCTGATGATGCGCGCGCTGCGCTTTCTTCATTATTTAGTTTGCGCACCGGTTCGGAAGGAACACAAATGCTAGGCGAAGTGTTTGCCATTGGTGATACGGCGAATGCCGATGAGCAGTTGGCAGAGGTCGGCCATTCAAGCCATGAAAGTCCTGATAAGACGTTGCCGACTAATATTGTTTTGGGCAACGCCTCAATTCGTACAACGGTTATGAGTTATATTCCCGTTCCCGGGTCCGAAATACGTCAGTTTGCTCGTGTCAGAATGGGCGCCTCCGGTATTGAGCCACTCGCTACCGTTGATGACGGAACATATGATACAGAACGTGTTATTGAAAGAGCATTTGTCAATAGAGCGTGGGAAATTGCTTCGCAGAACCCCACAGGGTACGGAAGTGGGACAGCTCCAGCAGTTGTTTTAGAGCGAATGATAGACACAATGACTGTATTGCCTGAGGTTGTGGGAAACGAGGGAACGGTTGGGCAGGCGCGCAATAAGTTTGCACAATCGCTTCAAAACGCCCCGAAGTCATTTTAATATGATGGTAGAAGCGGCAACGCTTACCGAACTATTTGGTCCTCCGAAGACGACTGTTGTATTTGACGCACGATTGGCGGTTGACCCGACGATTCATCTATTAGACCCACCTTCGACTCTGCCTGTTATTGATAAAAGACTCCCCATAAATCCTATTGAGAACGGTGATCCGTTTGCCGGCATTTATGATCCGTTCGCGGGATTCGATTTTGAAGTAACTGTGGCGGCGCCAGAAAAAGTAGCCGCGCCGCCCATCGATTTTACAGAATTGTCAAACATTTGGAATACCCGTAAAAAAGACGTTGTCGTTGCTATGGCATCGTTAACAGCTGCGGCGGCTGCAAATTGTGCGTGCCCGCCGCAGCAACTTTCGGACGGTCGCATTGTCCACGGAGTGCCGATAACTCTGTTCAAGGCAGACAAACCGAATTACGGTCCAATCCATAATTTTGAAGCTCCTGCTGGCATGGATCCCACCGAAACACAACAAGGATTACTTGTCACGACCGGATGCAAACCAGAATATGTTCATGTGTACCAACCGGACGGAAGTTACAAAGAAATAAGAGAAGAAGAAGCGAGGCGATTATTTACTGCGCTCTATAGAGAGACGGAAAAGAGTGAAGAAATCAATGCAAGTAGACCCGCAACAGAATCTGCAGGTGCAATCATGAAGAAACTTGGATTCAGTGAAAAAGAGATGGGGTCTTGGGCTGCCGCGATGAGTATGGGTGGTATACAGATTGGCGGCCACATTGAATCGGGATGCTGCACGCCTTCATCTGCGGTGTCGATTGATTCCGGTGGAGTGTCAGCCAGTTCGTATTCTATCGGTGGAGGTGGAGGTGGACACTCACATTCTTCCTCAGAGAGTCACTCCGATCACGAGCATTGTTCATGCGGCGGACACATCGAAAACGGTACTTGTGAGAAGTGTGGAAAAGCACTCGTAAAAAACTCCACGTGATATAATTGGAGCGTATGAACACGAAAGATATTCTTACACAGTATAAGTTAAAGCACACGGAAGCGCGCGAAGCAATCTACAGCATTATCAGTCAGGCAAAAAAACCGGTTGATGTGCGGACGGTGGTCGACCTCCTCAAGAAACTTGGAATTTCGGTCGACCAAGCAACAGTTTATCGTACGATTCAAACATTCGTGGATCACGGAATTTTCCGCCAAGTAGAACTGCGCGAAGGAAAATTCCGCTACGAACTATCTTCGCTCCCTCATCACCATCATTTAGTTTGTACCAATTGCGGTCGTATTGACGATATTGAGGAATGCGGTATGAAAAGTGTAGAGGAGGCTATTCGCTCGAAGAAAAAATTTAATGTCGTTCAGCATAATGCAGAATTCTTCGGTTTGTGTTTGCACTGTCAGTAAGATCCAGTTTTTCGTATGAAACATTTACTTTTATATATCGCTGCTCTCGTGTTTGTTGTTATCGGAATCTATATCGGTTCGCGAATGATAGATTTTCAACAAGCTCAAGTTCCTTCGCGTACTTCTCCCCTTCTGGAAGAAATAAAAAAAGGTGTAGGTGCACGTGCTGCAAAACCGCTCACTATTCCTGATTTTGACAAGCCGATCACGCTCCCGAAAGGATTCCATATGTATGTATACGCAAAAGTGCCGAATGCGCGCTCGATGGCTCTTGGCGATGACGGAACGGTCTATGTGGGTAACAAAAGCGGAACGAGTGTATATGCTTTGCCTGATAAAAACAGCGATGGCGTAGCTGACAGACTTGTAACTATTGTCAGTGGACTCATGCAACCCAACGGTATCGCCGTGAAAGACGGCGCACTCTTCGTTGCTGACAATACATCCGTGCTTAGATTCGACAATATCTCTGAGAATTTCGATAATCCTTCTTCGGAAGTGATTTTTGATGATTTCATCGGTGTCGCGCATCACCAGTGGAAGTATGCCGCATTCGGACCGGACGGCAAACTCTATATCGCCCTGGGTGCACCCTGCGACAGCTGCAAGGCGGAACATCCGTATGGTTCCATCGCACGGATGAACAGTGACGGGACCGGTCTTGAGGTAGTCGCACGGGGTATACGCAACAGTGTCGGTTTTGACTGGCAGCCGAAGACCGGCGAACTCTGGTTCACCGATAACGGGCGGGACAATATGGGAGATGACGTCCCGCCCGACGAACTGAACCGGGTAACACGTGCCGGTCAGGATTTCGGATTCCCCTATTGCTATGGTACCGACGTGCCGGACCCGATCTTCGGATCTGAGAAACCGTGTACGACATTTACCGCACCGGTGAAAGATCTCGATCCGCATGCGGCTGCGCTTGGGATGAAGTTTTACCGCGGATCGATGTTCCCGGCCGAATATCGGGATGCGATATTCATTGCCCAACACGGCTCGTGGAATAGGTCGGAAAAAATCGGATATAGGGTGCTTGTATTGAAACCGGACGGAGATTCATACCGGATAGAGCCGTTTGCGGAGGGGTGGCTTCGGCCGGACGGATCGGTGATCGGCCGGCCGGTTGACATTTTGGAATTAAAAGACGGATCGATCCTGATTTCTGACGATGCAGAGGGTCTCATATACCGCGTCGTCTACACCGGTTAGGACCGCGACTTGGAGAGCTTGGCCTGGTATTTCTTCAGATCCATCCATCGATCCTGGTTCGCGAGCGCAGCCTGGTGCGGCCAGGAAGTCGTATCAAGCGCAAAAAACTGCGATCCACCGGCCTCAAGGATCTTCTTCAGTTTGGCCGGCGTCGTACGGGACAACGAATCATACGAAGTGATCCCGCCCCGCAGGAGCACCTGCTCTATCGAAGCGTCGATGCCGTGGAGGAGCTTGAGATCGTCTACACCCACGAGTACCTCCGTTTTTTCCGGCTCGGCAGGAACCGTATCATGCTCTCCGTGTGTTTCGCGACTGCTCCTACCGAGAAGATATCCGATTACTCCGGAGACTGAAATGATGAACACGATCTCGATGAGCGCTCGCGGTATGGATGTGATCATTGTTCCGGAGCAAAAGTGATAACGACATCAACTCTCCTGTTTCGCGACCGCTGCTCCTCCGTGAGATTCTCGGTGATCGGCGACTGACTCGTCTGTGAAGTGGTAGTGATCCGCTCCGCCGGTGCGCCGAGTTGCACGAGGCGCGCCTTCACCACATCCGCCCGGTTCCTGCCAAGCGAAGCATTGAATCGCGCCGCTGCAGTAGACAGCGGCGCCCCCGTATTCGCAATATGTCCAACGAGCGAAATCCGTACATTCTCATGATCCGCAGCATACTCTGCCAACTGTTTGAGTCTCTCCTCCACTCCGCCGGTTTTGGCATAAACCGTCTGGTCCGGGAGGAAGATCACTTCGAAATCCGACGGAATACTCGGTGTGGGCGTCGGCGCCTTGGTCGGCGCCTCCGCCCCCGCACCACCACCTACTCCCGTCCCAGTTCCCTTCACCGCTCCATTATTCGTCGTGATGAAATCGAGTTTGAGTATCGGAAGCACACACGAAGATCTGATACCGCACACATACCATGCAGTCGCCAAAACCGTCCACAAAACCGCAGCCAATACTACCGTGAACCGTTTATTCATACCCTTACCCCGTTATTTAAATACACTACGGGCTACAATTCAAGCGGAGTTATTTCTTTTTCTTGAAAATCATATCACGCAGCATGAATACGACAAAGGATATTATCACGAAATACATCAGCATTATTCCAAAAATAGGTTGATCAAGTTCCATAATCAAAAATCCTTAATAAATAACTTACAAGAAACAATAGTACGTAAAGTATAATCCCGAATAAAAGAACGATCAAGTTATATTCTTTTTTATCAAATTGACCAAAAACCAATACAACGACAGAAAGATTTGCCAAATCCATCATTTTATCTGCCCAAAATTCTCCCCTCTTAACACTACTCAACATCTCCCGAATAGTACTTTAATGAATCGAATACTTCAACGGACTATCCGCAACATAAGTTTCGTAATAGCCCGGTACCTCGATCTTTTTTCTGTTAAAATTAACCTCGTCAGGAGAGGTTGCCCACGCCCCCGGCGGGACTCCCTCAGCATGATAGGTGTAAGGAGAGGTTGCCCACGCCTTTGGCGGGACTCCCTCTGTAATTTGGTGTAGGAGAGGTCGCATAGTTGGTCTAGTGCGCAGACCTGGAAAGTCTGTATGGCCGCAAGGTCATCGAGGGTTCGAATCCCTCCCTCTCCGCATTTGATCTGTACCCCAAAAAGTGGACACATCGGTACATGCCCCTGCTTCAAAATGGTATAATTTCCTCATGCAAAACAAGGATGAAATCAGTAAACAAAGAGCCTTGAAATTATTTAATAGCACTGATCTTTCATCGTTCGAAGTAGGAACTACAAGTGGGCTACGGCAAATTCATGAATATTTATTTGGTGGAATTTACGATTTTGCCGGACACATTCGCGATGAGAACATAAGCAAAGATGACTTTCGTTTCGCAAATAGCCTCTATTTATCAGAAATATTGGCAAAAATCGACTCCATGAAAGAGGACACTTTTGAAGAAATTATTGATAAATATGCAGAGATGAATATAGCTCATCCGTTCATGGAGGGGAACGGTCGCAGTATGCGAATATGGTTAGATCTTATGCTCAAGAAGAATATAGGCAAATGCATTGATTGGCAAAAAATAGATAAAAACGACTATTTCAGTGCTATGATTCGTAGTCACGTAAATGCTTTGGAAATTCGTGAATTACTACGCACTGCTCTAACAGACAAAATAGATGACCGAGAGGTATTCATGAAAGGCATTGAACAGTCATATTATTACGAAGAAGCGGATAGTTATAAAGGATGACCGGCACTCTCTACCCCGCCAATTCGATGAGGAACACTCCCGCGGCCATAAGCAAAATTGACACGATCTGCAAGACAGTAATTTTCGAACGTTGCTTCTGTGGAAACAAAACAAAAAAAAGCAGCACAAATACACTCTGCAATCCACTGAGCGCCGCTACATATGTGGCAAGCGGCGCCAACGCCACCGCAACATTAAGAAAAACATATCCGCTTTGAGACAGCGACTCATTCAGCAAACTGAATCCGAGGAAATTCTTCCCCTGATTCCTGATCCGAAATATAAATCCCTCACGGTATTTTTTCACAAACACGAAAAGTAAGATCCCGATACTTCCGACACCGATCAACTGCCACAATGAAACTGCAATTGATGAACTTTTGCCGGACGCCAGCCGTACTAAGTACAGATAAATCGATGAAAAAAGCGTGACGGGAATCATGAGGAGCAGTAGTTTTGTCGGTATCTTCCATTTCAACGATCCTGCATCCAAAACGTAGGCTCCGATCATCAGGGCAAATATTCCAATTAACCCCGGGATACTTAGTGGCACACCACTTATGAGTTCAATAATTAGCAACCAAAGTGAATTGAGTTGGAACAGTGGCATCACCTGGTATACCGGATACATCGTTAATAAATAAAAATAGGACGCCCAAACCAAAACCATGGGGATGGCTGAAACTATGGATAAGATGAGTGGAATTGTTGCCAAATGCGTTTCTCTATAAATGAGCGCAACGAAAACAGCTCCGAAAAAAGTCAGTAATGTTGAGACGAGTAATAATCCCCCGATTCGTGTGTGAATATCCGCTTGTTGTTTAAGTTTATTATTCGCCGTGAGATACTCGTCGATATAGTTGACGAGCGCGAGAAAAAACGTATGCAGTAACACGAAGACGATCCACATCAGTCAATTATAATGGCAGATTCCCAAAAGAGGACGGTGATATATGGAATATTATATGTGGTCATGTGGGATTCGATGAAGAGCTTTTTCCGTCTCAGGTCTAGTTCTTTGGATACCAGTCCGCGGACTTAACCTTTACCTAGTATTTCATCTCGTAATTCTTGGGCTGCTCGTTTAAATAAAGGTTCAAACAGCCGTAACTTTTTTGGATCATCGGGAAATTTTTCCGGAAACACCTGTCTATCTAGAGGAAGACTGTCAATGTTATTCAACAGGCGTTCCAGATCTTCAACTGTGTATCCGTCTTCACGAAATATATCTTTAAAATAATCAATTGTTTCTCTGTGGCGCCGGGCTAAATCGGCTGCAGCTTCCCTTTGGGCATCCCGAAACCATTCATCGATATCTTCCCTGTATCTACTACCGGAACTACCACTTCCAGAACTTGCATCTCCCTTTTTTGGGGGGAGTTTATCAACAATTTTTTCGCCTATTTTGGTCGCAGCACTAACCACCGCCGGAGGTTTCCCGATAACAACTGCAATTGGAGCCTGGTCAAGCATTTCCTTACCCTCCTTAATGACATGTTCAAGAAAGGACCTGTCCACGGGATTTGCGCTAGGTACTACCAAGGTCTTCCCGGCGATCATTAATTTCTCGAGGCTTTTAAGATCTCCTATCTTGACACCATTGAGTAATTCGAGTTCCTCAAAGCTGGTGTTCCAGGCATCTCTAATTTGTGTTATGGTTGCACCTTCGGGAATTATTATTTCCGGCCAATCACCCGGGAATCCAGACTCCCCTCCGGAAGTGTGTATTTCCACAGGTGTTTGAGGTTTGCCACTCTTGTCAACCGGAGTTACGGTATTGTTTGCTTGTGGAAAAACCATCACCTTAGGTCCTATTTTCCCACCGTCTGCATCCCGGATGGTAAATTCGTCCGTATCATCATAATTACTACATATTATATTAACTTCTTTTTTTGCTTCTTCTATGCCCTCTTCAGTATACTCCTGTGAAGTTATTTCCACAGTGCTTCCCGAAGGGCAATTTATTGCACCAGCCGCTGCGCGTGCACCTACAACTATTCCACCCGCCATTACCGAAACTGAGGCGGCTACGCGACTTATTCGATTATAGAATATGTGGGCCCTGTCATCATTACCATGTGAAGGTGCCCGTGAGATATCGATGACAACTGCTAACTGAGGCTCAAACGTGTGTGGTCGAAGTGAAGGGTCGAAGGTGCCTGCATCCATATTCTCACGCATGATATTAAAGGCGTCAGGCATGGCATGAAGCGCTCGACGTTCGCGTCGAGTTTTTCCAGGAGCCTGTATTGGACTAAATTCTGCTTTATTCATGATCCTTTCCGATTCCCGAAAAAATCGAGAACGGCAAGCGGTAATTGTAATCCCCTCCAACAAAAAAAGCAACATCATATGAGGCTAATTACACTTTTGATATAAGGTATAATGTCGTGCCATGAAGGAACATGGACCTAAACGCCCGCATAGACTCCGTCGCAGTTTAACCCCGCTGGCGACTGTATCCCTTTTATCTCTAAGTACAGCAGCGCTTCTAACTACGGAAAACAACAGGCTTATCCCCCAGCACTACATTTCACAGGAAGCAGAGTCTCAAATGTTTGATGGTAATGAAATTTCTATTGTCACCGCAAATGTTCATGGATGGAATTCTATTACGGATGAATCTTCCAAGAAGGCATTTGCCGATTTTATCCGTAAGGAAGATCCGGACGTGATTTTTATACAGGAAGATATTGAAGAAGATGATGATATTAAAAAGCGGCTGCATGAGCTCGGTTATACCGTATATTTCTCCCCGACAGGACTAAACAGAAATTCGTTAGTTGAGGGAAATTCCATTGCGGTGAGGTATCAATCCGAGTTTGTGAAAGAAATAGACTTTCCCGATTCAACGCGGGAAATGCAACATGTAAATATGAAAACAAGAGATGGAGTTGATATTCATCTATTGAACACACACCTCGCAACTGATCGGGAAGGAAAGAGTACAATGCAAACTAATCTTATTGCAGAATATATCAGAGAGCTTCCTTCAACTGACCTTGTTATTATCGGTGGAGATTTTAATCAAGCGCCCGAGGAAATTCAACTCACAGAATTGGACGACGTTGTTTCCCGGGCGCGTGGTTTACCGATATACGTAACTTTTGACCCCAAAGGATACGGGCTGGGTCCACCGATCGATTTTATTCTGACAAGTAAATCAGGTATGGAATTTGCACGCTTCAAAACTTATGAATTTAATTCGGATCATTTAGCTGTATTGAAAGGTTTTAAATTCACCTCTTCCTAAGCTTGCTGAAATACCGGAAATGGAAAATTGGTATAATTGGACATGAAGTATTGGGTGCTTGTGCTGCACTTTTATCAGCCGCCGACGCAGTCGGCGGCAGTTACAAAAGATATACTCACATTTTGCTACCTTCCGCTGCTTCGGATGCTCAACAAGAAAGAGCATTTTAAGTGTACGTTTAATATCAGCGGGAGCCTGTTGGAGCAGCTTGAGGCGCTTCATGCGGACGAATTTTTCATCCTTGTCAAGAAACTTATTGCGGACGGCAAGGTCGAGTTGACAGGCAGCGCTATGTATCACACGCTCGCCCCTCTTACTCCCCCATCGTTGTGGGCCCGGCAGGTAGAGAAAAATAATGCAATTACCAGAAAAACATTGGGGGTATCGGTGGGCGGCGGATTTTTTCCTCCCGAACTGGCTGTTGATACGCATAGTATGGAAAAAATCCGCGCGGACTATGTAATAGTCGATGAGTCCGCTACTCACAAATATCCCATTGCAAAATTCAACGACACATATCTTCTCGTAAGCGACAAAGAAATGATCGAGGTTTTCCGCTCGTATCCGAAGGAACTGAATGCGCATAAATTACTCCGCTATGCCATTGACAAATCGGCAGACGAGAAACTGATGATAGTCCCGAGCGATGCGGAGGTACTCGGCCACCATTATGTAGAACGTATCGAGTTTTTATCACAGTTTCTGGACTCGGAAGAAGTCACATTTATTACCGCACGCGAAGCGGTACACCGGTTTGGTCCCGGCGCACCCAAAATTCATTCCGTACATTTATCGTCCTGGCAAAATACCACGAAATTGAAACTATGGACCGGCAAAAAATTACAGAAAAAATATCTTCGGCTGGCAGAGTGTGCCGCAACGCTAGCCGGGCAAAGCCATGATCGGCATGTTTTGGAACTGCTCGATAAAGGCTGGTCGTCATGCCATCTGTTCTGGCTTTCAAACAGTCCGTGGTGGTATCCAGATATGGTGGAGCGCGGTGCACACAGTCTCATTACGAGTGTGCGCTCTACATTCGTTGATCAGAATAAAAAACAGGTGGCGGAAAAGTTATTTTACGATCTTATGAAACACGTCTGGCTCTACCACTGGTCCGACAATGTGGAAAAAGGATTCCGCCGTCATGATAAGGCGCGCGCGAAAGTGCATAAAAATCTCCCCGAGTTATAATTAATTACTTTCATGGATAGTTTTTGGAAAAAATTAACGGTGCCGTTTCTGGTACTTGCCCCAATGGAGGATGTGACGGACTATGCATTCCGCGAGATGTTTGTGTCGGCGCTCCCCCGACCTGACGTATTTTTTACGGAATTTACGAGCGCCGACGGATTGTGTAGTAAAGGGCGGGAGGAGACGATACGGAGATTTAAGTACTCCGACCGCCAGAGACCGATCGTGGCACAGATCTGGGGCACCGATCCGCATACGATATATGAAGCGGCACGGCTGGCACACGATATGAAATTTGACGGCATTGACCTGAATATGGGGTGTCCGGTGCCGGCGGTTACCAAGCACGGTGCCGGATCGGGATTGATAAAGAATCCGGCACTCGCAAAGGATTTGATTGAGGCGGTAAAAAAAGGTGCGCCCTGTACGGCGATAAGTGTGAAAACCCGCCTGGGATTTGCGCATGTCAACACGGAGGAATGGATCGCTTTTCTCCTTCACCAAAAACTTGATGCAATTACGATACACGCACGTATCGCCGTACAGATGAGCACAGGCGATGCGGACTGGGGAGAAATTGCCAAGGCGGTAACGCTCCGGGATGCAATTTCTCCCGGCACTATCATAATCGGCAACGGCGATGTGATGGATTATGCGCAAGCCGTCGGCGCTCACAAAAAATACGGCGCCGACGGCATCATGATCGGCCGGGGCGTCTTCCATAATCCGTGGGTTTTTGAAAAGACAACGACTCCCCTTCCCCACTCCAAAGACGAATATCTCTCACTCCTATTACAGCATTTGGAATTATTCAATAAAACGTGGGGAAAAGAAAAAAACTTTCAGATCATGAAAAAGTTTTTCAAAATGTATGTCAAAGGTTTCAACGGTGCAAATGAGTTGCGTCAACATCTGATGGACAGCCGCACACCTGCCGAAGTGAGGAGCATCCTAGCATCCTTCCTATCTTCTTGAGCGAGACCGTTTGCCCGCAATTTTTTCGTACACGTCAATGTAATCATTCGTCATACGGGTAATGTCATAGTTGTTGACTGCATGCTCCCTGCACGCTATGCGCATTTTTTGATACTCCTCGTCACTCATCGCATAAATCCGTTCAACAGCCTCGCACAAACCCTTCAGACCGGTACTTTTCACGATGAAATCACCTCTCTTGTCCGTTTCCGAGGGATTGACGAGAAAGCCAGTCACCCCGTCTTTCACGATTTCCGGTACGGATCCCCTTGCATATGCTACGATCGGTGTTCCGCACCCCATTGACTCTATTAAAACCAATCCAAACGCTTCCTCCCATTGGATGGGAAAGAGGAAGAGCTTACTAGTTTGATATTTAATAATTAATTCGAGCCTCGAGAGATTGAATTCTGAACTTATGGGAGTTCTGTTATTGATCGAGTGAAGTTGTTTCAGGATTTTATCATGCAGCCATTCAAGGGATACTTTCTTCGTTAGCATGTAGAGCCGTGCCTCCTTTCTGGTGTTCTTGACGACCTGTAATACGACATCCAATCCTTTTTCGGGAACTGCCCTTCCCGCCCACATGATGCTCTTTCCTCCCTTTAGTGAAAATTTATACCTTCGTTTGGTATCAATGCCGTGATGGATTGTATCAATATAGTTTAGTTCCGGCATCGACTTGCGTTGCGAATTGCTTATTGCGACGAAATGAATGTTGCTCGATTTCGGTATTCGAATGAAATATTCTTTTAAATGCCGCAACGTAAAAGGCCCATGGAGTGTGATAATGACGGGTTTCTTAATAAACGGAATAAACGGGATAATCAGTTCCCCGTTCCCCATGTTGAAATGAAAGACGTCAAAGTCACTTTGCATGGAAAGAGCTTTGGAAATAAGCAACTGCTCAAACTTGAAAAATTCTTCTTCCGGAATATATTCCTGCGACATAAGATCAAAATCAGTGACGGAGAAAGTATCAACCGGAAGCTTCGAATTGCCCGAAGCAAACGCTTTGATAGAGTAGCGTTTGCTTCTCCGGTTCCGAAGAAGACTCCGGATGAGTATGTAACAAAATATTTCGGTGCCCTTTGAGGTACGGTTACTGATGTCAATGATGTTTGAATTAATGAATCCTATTTTCATAATTTTTTCTGTATTAAAATCTGCTTACAACGCGGGTCGTGCATAGATGACAAATCGGATCGATTGCCGTATCCGTCTGCGTTCCATAGAACCAAGGCCCTCACAGTATACATTGTACATGACCGTTCTACTTTTCCGACTCTCGTTTTGAGATTCTCTGAATCCTTGCAACCGAAGCGTATCTAAGCAGATTTAAATACAGGAATGCATCAATTATAGCATAAATGTGCGTAAAAGTCAATTATGGGAGCGGGAGGTATATTTTTCCTTCAACTGTAGAATTCGTAAAAACAGCGCGGCAACCTTGAGACCTATCGGAGAAATAAGGGCGATTAGTTGCCGCGCATTCAGCTCCCCGTCCACAGGTACGCGATCCAGCAGCATGGGATCTGCATTATGCAGGCGCATTTCCTTACCGTCTACCGTAAACGCCGCCTTGAATCCCGCGTTCCGTACTGCGCGCAGAACTGCTTCATTATAGAACCCTTTGGGATATGCGAGAAAGTCTAAGGAAAACCCGAGTTTATTTTCAAATGCACGCTTACCTACTCCGATTTCTTTTTCGAGTTGTTTTTCATTCAATTGCGCAACCGGTCCGTGGGTGGCGGTATGAAAGCCGATTTCCCATCCCGCCTTTTTCAGTTTCTGCAGATTCTCGATAGACATAAACGGCACATTATTTTCGAGCTCTCCTCTATCCGCGTTTTCCGGATCTCCGATGGCAAATACGGTGGCGGGTATTTTTTCGTTCCACAATATCGGGTATGCATTTGTATACACATTCTTATATCCATCGTCAAAATTTATGTTTATTCCCCCTTTGTCTTCGGAAAGCAGTCGTGGCAGCGTTTCAAATGTATAGTGTTTTTTTAACGCTGCAATATGTGATTTGAACAATTCCGTCCGTGTGGAAAACCGCCACCCGTCGTTACCTATTGAGTGGTAGCATAAAAGAATTTTTTTGCGGCGGTCTGCCACCGGAAGTTTGATTACTTTATAAAAGTAAAATATCACGGTGAGCGTGAAGCCGTTGATGAGTTCAAACGGAGACTTTTTATAATATAAATTCCGGTACAGTTCCGGTAAGACCGTGTTTAAAAAATGAAACGTATCTTTGAACACTTCACTTTTTGCACTATTCTGTGAAAGTATTTGCAAGCCGTTGAATATGGCTAGTGCCCGGAACCGTCTGCGTTGCGTATTATTTTCCAGATGCTCTTTGAGAAACGCAATAAGATTGTCCATACCGAAATCGGCATGATAGATCATGGCGATTTGTGCCAGGTCATATAAGGGGTCGGTGACGACGGCGCTTTCCCAGTCAAGAAGTGTTATGGAGTCGTTACTCTCGGAATACAAAATATTATCTGCGTAGAGATCCCGGTGTACCAATCCTCTGCTCGTACCTCCGGACATCCCGGCACAATACGATAAGTAGAATTCTACGGCATTTTTAATATATGAAAAACAGTGTCGGGGGTTTTGCAGTATCGCTTTACCGCATAATACGGGAACTGCAAGAAAAAAGGAAAACGGACTTCTGACGGAAATAGCAAAAAAATTATTTTTTTGTAACTCACTCGATAGGCCGGCGAGACGTTCGTACGCTTTTTGTATGACGTCTCGCCGCACATTCGCGCTCATTTCATGTAACGGTGTACCGTTTTCGAATGATGTGACAAGCGCAACTTCATTTTCGGTTCGAATTACTTTTTTGAAAACCGGAAATAATTTCACGCCGTGTGTATCTGTTAGACTCTGAAGCACTGAGGCTTCATTGAGCAAATAGACGGCATCAAGATCCTTATGGTGGAACGATGTGCGTTTGATTATTACACGCGATCCTTTTTCATCGGTATAAACACCTACGCGGTTAAGTGTACGGGACCATTTCGGTGTGATATCTGTTATTTCGGAATACCCACGGAGTATATCAGTGTGCGGTGCGGGTTTTTTGTACCATCTGTTGAGCACCGCACCGATTTTACCTTTCAGCACATCGAATCCGCTCATACTCTGTATACTCATATCAGTGTGTTGATGCGGCGGTGAACCAACCTAACTTATAACGTGATGTGACGATTTTATAAAACGGTTTGCACAGGATATGAATGAGAGATATGGCAATTACCTCGACAGGCATGCGTATAAATGTGAGAAAAACTGAATAGATATAAAACCGAACCGGTCTCGCAAACTCTTTTTCTACAAGGTTTCCGAAATATTTTTTAAGCTCTACATCTACCGCTTCCGGATGGGAGCGGAATGCCTGGCGGAGATAATCTTTCAGATTCGACGGTAATGCGTAATGAATAACAGCGGAATCCTGATATTTGAATAAATAGCCGTTTTGTATGCAGTGCAGATAAATATATGCGTCTTCGTTGATGATGTCAGGCAGTGATATTGTGCGGGCGAGATACTTGCGGATAGCAAGGATCGAGCCGGTGCAGCCGAATATATTATTACCGCCGCGTATCATTTTACGTGAACGGTAAAATACGGCAAATGTAGTATATACACATCGCTGAAAAAATGAAGCCGGCGGACGAGGTGTGCTGTTGCCGCCGGCCAACATAATCCGTTGGTCCTGAAACGCTTTTACCAGATTTGTAATAACGTTAATATCTGCAAATTCAATATCCCCGTCAAACATCACGAGCACGTCTCCTTGAAACGTTTTGAACATCTGTGAGAGCCGGAATGTCTTACCCCGGCGGTGGGAATCATGGATCAATTTTATTTTCGCGCTTTTTACCGCGCGGATCTCATTTGCCGTGTTGTCCGAAGATCCGTCATCATAGACGAGTATTTCCTTCAATTGCCACTCGTCATTTCTCTGAGCTAGTATATCCTTCAGAATGCGGCGCACATTTTTTTCCTCATTGTATGCTGCGATTCCTACTGATATCCGTTGTAAATTTTTCCGTGTTTTCATAATTATTTCGATGAATTTACCATTTGCCATGTTCCAATAACCGGTTTTTCTTTTTGTGTTTTACTCAATATCCGCTGAGCGAATTGTAAAAATAACGCACTGAGCAGACACACCGGATTTTTCAGAAATGTCACGGCATAGGAATACAATTTTATACTTAGTGGGATCCGGTAGTGTTCATCCACCCAATTGCCGAAATACGAATGAATATAATCAGACGAAGAATGATACCTCGTCGACTGAAGAATAAAATCCCTGAATGTTGAGGGCACTTTGAACGTAACAACTGCGTTACGGGCAAATAAAAATGTGTACCCGAGTTGAAGTGTTTTGAAATACAAAAAATGATCATGTGCTTCTACATTACCGGGAAACGAAATCCGCTTGAGCACTTCTTTTCTACCGGCGGAAATACATCCGGGGGCATGATGAACATTATTTCCGCCGGCTACCAATCCTATCATAGTCCTCCAATATGTCTCGTATGCTTCAAGTGATTTTCCGACAAACGTAATTTGTTTTTCCGGGATTTCATTACCGCCGACCAGCCCGATGGACGGGTCATCAAACTTTTTCACTATCTCGGAAATGACGGTATTATGTGCAAGCACTACATCGGCATCGAAAGTAATAAACAAATCGCTTGTAAGATATCGGTAAAACTCATTCATACGCTGTGCCGGACCGACTCTGCGGCTGTCATTAATACAGTGAATAACTGAAAATTGTTTGCTGAAGTCTTTCACTATTTCAGCAGTCTTATCGGTGCATCCGTCACATACGACGTCAATTTTTTCTATGACAAAATTGTCCCCTTTTTGTGACAGAATTGACCTAAGAAGTCGGCCGATATTCCGTTCTTCGTTGTGTGCGGGGATGCCTATATATACCGTTTTCTTTTTCATGATTTTTGGTTAAAAAATTGTTTAATCGCTTTGCATACTTCAATAACTTCTTCTTCCGTAAGAAACGGGTGTATGGGGAGGGAAAGAATTTTTTTTGCGGTATCTTCCATGACCGGTAATGAAAGTGAATTAAATTCCGCATAGCACCTCTGTTTATGGATCGGTACCGGATAATGTATCTGCGTCTCAATTCCCTGATTTTTGAGGTATGTGTGCAGTTCATCTCTCCGTTCCGTTTGAATGACAAACAGATGAAATGCATGCGTGGAGTCCTTCCGTTTTTTCGGAAGGGCGAGCGCCGGAATATTTTTTAGTTCCCGCAGATATAGTTCTGCATTTTTATTCCGGCGCTTTATGAGCAGCGGTAACATTTTTAATTTTTCGCTCAAAACCGCTGCCTGCAGTTCGTCGAGCCGGCTATTGACACCTTTTATATCATGAAGGTACCGGCTCGACTGTCCGTAGTTGCGCAGTTTTTTACATTGTTCATATATCTCGCGGGAGTGCGTGGTAATCGCTCCCCCATCACCGTACGCACCGAGATTTTTGGTGGGGTAAAAACTGAAGCATCCGATATCGCCGAAAGCGCCCGCTTTCCGCCCCGCGCTTTCGGCTCCATGCGCCTGACACGCGTCTTCAACCACTTTGAGACCGTGACGACGTGCAATCGCACAAATCTCTCCGATATTCGCAAGTTGTCCGAATAAATGCACGGGCAAGATAGCTTTCGTTTTTGATGTGATTGCCTGTTCAATTTTATGAACATCCATATGATAGTATTCGTCGATATCGACAAATACGGGAGTGGCGCCGGCATTGGTGATTGCCAGGGCCGTCGCCACCGCAGAGTTTGATACCGTTATCACTTCGTCGCCCTTCCCTACGCCAAGCGCCATGAGGGCAATTTGCAGTGCCTCAAGTCCGTTTGCGACACCCACACAATATGGAGTGCCGACGTATGCGGCGAACTCCTGTTCGAATTGCTCACACCGTTTGCCGAGTATATACCAACCACTCCGGAGCACTTCTCCAATCGCTGGGTCAACCGTTTTCTTGTGAAACCGGTATTCTTTCTTGAAATCATTCATGAGTACCATAAGCGTGTTTTGACAGGTGTAAAATTATGGACGAACGGGACCCCTCCATGCGTATTCTTGAAGTAGTCCCTGTACTTAAGAAACATACTATAGTCACGGATATAATCACTCTCGCGATACACGTCGGATGCAAGCACCAACAATACCGTATCGGGAGTGAAGTGAGACATTTCGTGCCACATGAGCGCGTCCAAAAAAATACCCCTTTTCGGATCATTCAGCGCGACCTGTTCCCTGTGCGTACCGTCATCCAAGTGGATGGTGATGCTGCCCCTGATGCAGAATAACATTTGACGCGTTTTTTTGTGTGCGTGGAATCCGCGCACCGCATTTTGCTCCACATCAAAAATGTAATAAATCCGTTTCAATTCAAAAGGCACGTGGGTAAAACCTTCCACAAAGCAGAGACGCCCCTCGTCTTCTATCTGAGGAATATCAACAAGGTATGACAAATTGGTCGGAGTAATATGGTTCATGAACGCCCCTCCTTCTGCAAAATTTCTCTCATGAAATCTTCGAAATCCTGTACGACTCTGTCCCATGAATATGTCTTGGCAAACGCCCTGGCGTTGACGCTCATCGATTTGTTCAATTCCTCATTAGTTGCCTGTACGAGGAGACGTGTATATTCATCGACGTCAAATGGTTTCGCTTTCAATGCTACAGAATCGGGCATCCATCGGGCTTCCGGCAGGTCGAACGAGACGACCGGAAGCCCTGCACCCAATGCCTCCAGAGACCACAAAGAAAGTTCATCATGGCGCGACGGGAATGCCACGAATGCCGATCGCGCCATCACATCGTATTTTTCTTTTCCATAGAGCGAACCGATCATTCTCACCGATTCGGTAAGCCCGCGGTCGCGGATCAATTTTTGAATTATTTTTTCGTCCGGCCCATGTCCTGCTATTACCAGCGGTAATCCGATGATATCCGCCACCTTCGCATACGCCTCAATGAGCAGATCAATTCCTTTTTGCGCAATATCATATCGTCCAAGAAAAAGAATATGTTCAGGTTTTTTCCTCACAATGGCAAGGTATTCGTCCCCCACTCCCTGCGGTACCAATTTGCTGGTAATGCGTGGATTAAGCGCCACTATTTTGGCATTGTCGACGATGGAATACGGCATCACATATTTGTAAAACCGGACTCCGTAGCGCTCCACAAGATAAAACGGCAGTTTGTATTTGCGCGAGAATTCACGGGCATTAAACATGCTGGGGAGTGCAATTACCGGAATGTCAGTAAATGCCGGAGAGCACAATGTCGAGACCGGAGCGGTGAAACACTCAATGATAATATCCGCTTTGATCTTCGGCACCGCAAACGGAATGGCCAATATATAAAAAATGTTGTTCAGTTTGATGCGCGCGGATCCCAATCCGATATGTTTGTATTGAATACCTTCCTGAATCCGGTCATCGTATCCCGGATATCGGGAGCTGAGCACCGTAATACGATGGCCACGTTTAACCATTCGCTTAGCCACTTCATAGGTTGCAGTTGCCTGCCCCGCCCCCAGGAGCGGATTCTTGATATCGTCAAAATCCAGATACACAATGTGCAAAGGTTTATTTTTTTTCATACGGATTTTTTTTCAACAGATACATTACGGCCATTAATGCAAAGTTGACGATGCTCATGGCAAGCATGATCCAAACGATTTGAGACAGGTTTTCATGAAACAGCGTAGTGAGGACTACCTGCAACACCGCAACTACTGCACCCACCATCGCGTAAGAATATTTTTCTTTTGCTTGAAAATACGATACGATCGGCTGACTGGTGGTAAATATTGCCATAGCAAGCACATAGGGCACCAGAAGCGGTACTATAGCCTGAGTTTTGGCACCGAACACAAACGGTACTACATAGCTGCCCATAAGACCCAAACCGACGAACGAACCCAAACAGAATACAAATGTGAGGAGAAACAGGAGAAAAAATGTAGCGCGGTTATCTTTTTTTGCACCGAGATTGTGGGATACAAGCGGTATCATAAACGGTGCAAAAAGTGATCCCACAAAATACGTCATCTTGCCTACCAGCGACAGGAGTCCGTATTGGCCGGCCTCTATGGGTGTCATGAAATGTTTGACAAGTGCTATGTCAAGAGTGAGGAATGTGATGACGGATATACCGTTCAGCGATGAGGTGAAGAAAAAGAATGTATTGAATAACCGGTCTTTTTTTTCCAGGATTATTCGTGATGTTTTGCCGGTAAGTACGGCACCGGCTATCATCGTTGCGGTAAACGAACATAGTATTGCAAGCGCGATGTATTGTTGAAGCCCCAGTGCAAACAGTGCCATAGCGCATAGGAGCCGCACGAGAGCTTCGACAACTGCAAGAATTGCTATTTTGCCGAACGCGAGCGTACCTTTAAGATATCCGGAATAGTTTGCGCTGGCGACACTTATGACCCAGAGCGGCGCAAAAAACATCATGAGATAGGGTGACTGTGTCTTAAAAAACACGGTGAGAAACGGTGAAAGCAGAGCCCACCCGGCGGTGAAAATCAGACCGGCGGCAATTGAACGATTCCACATATGGTCAAGGTATTTGCGCGCATGTCCTTTGGAGTATTTACCGTAGAGGTACGCGATATTGTGTGAGATAGTAGCGGAAAAACAGCCAAGCGGTACGGACGTGAGATACAACAAACTGGTGAAAAGGCTTATCTCACCAAACAGTTGGAGGGAAAGCTGTCGTCCGAGGTAGATATTGAAGATGAAGTTAAGCACGTTCGCCAACATGTTGGCGGTGATGAGTGCCGCACCTCCGATCACAAGATGTTTTTTCGAGTGTGCTTTTTGCATGCTGATTGGGTTTTTAAAGAAATACTATAAGTCTATCTACATGCCCCGATTGATGCACATTTTGAGGCGAATATCAAGTAGCATTATAGGCTAAAAGTGAGGAGAAGTGAGGCTAGCCGAATGTGAACGCGAAGAGTTCTGCGTTGCCGTCCAGGAATTCGATTTTGAGGGTGTGGCGGCCGGCCGCGGGGAGCATGATCAGCTTGTAGAGCCGGTCGCTGTCGACGGTCACTACACCGTCTTTTACATCAACACCGAAGTATTGTGCTTTGCCGTCGACCGTAACTTTTACCTTTGCGCTCCCCTGCTTCGGGCGCATGACGAGGAACACTTCCTTCGCCTCGAAGTTGTATCGGAGTGATGCGCCCTTGGCTGGATTTGCGTATTCTGGCATGACAGTCCAGGCGCCCGCAAACGCCATTGTATTGTCGGGCAGCGTTGCGGGCGCCTCATACACCGCTTGGGTGTTGAATTTGATCTCATCAATCGATGCGAAGTTCGCGATCCTGTTGTAGCCAAGGTATGTCTCGGGAGTGCGGCTGAATATTTCATACGAGTCATTGTTGATCGATGCCGGCAGACCGGTCATTCCCGTTTCCTTCAGGAGGTCCTGAATGTTTCTTTCCGTTTCATCATACGCGCCTTCCCCGAAATGTGTGTATCGGATAGATCCGTCTTTGTCGATGAGGTACTTGGCGGGCCAGTAGCGGTTGTTGTAGGCCCGCCACGTCGCGAAGTCGTTGTCCTGCACTACCGGGTACGCGAGTCCGAAATCGTCTATCGCCTTCGCCACATTCTGCTCGCTTTTCTCGAATTCGAACTCCGGTGCATGGACGCCGATGATCACAAGCCCTTTGTCTTTGTATAGCGTGTGCCATTTCTTCAGGTACGGGAGCGTCCGTTGGCAGTTGATACACGTATAGGTCCAGAAATCGATGAGGACGACTTTGCCCCGGAGCGATGCGAGGGTGAGTGCCGGGCTGTTATGCCATGTACCGCCCGGCACCAGCTCCGGCGCCGGCACTTGTTCACCCGTCAATTCGAACATTGTCCTCCCCGTATCTTCGTCGGTGCTGCCGGTATTCAATCGCGACAGCTCTCGTTTGACGCTATCAACATTTTCCAGTTGTGTGAGTCCGGTCCCATACTGCGGGAATGTATTGAGGATATATGTCTGGAATGTTCTGTCCACACCGCCATAAATCGCAAACGCAGTGATGATCATCAGGACACCGAACAATTGCTGGATACGGGCGGTATTGCGGGCAAGGAACGGAATCCGGTTCATCATGCTCCGGCCCCCTATCATGACCGCCAGCATCGGGATCGCCGTCCCGAGCGAATACGCGAATGTGATGAGGAACGCATCAAACGTAACGGTGCCGATCAGTGCGAGGGAGATGACCGACGCGAGTATCGGACCGACGCACGGCGTCCACAAGAGACCGAGCGACAATCCGATCAGCACTCCCCCGCCAAGACCGGATTGCGCGCTCGGAGCGGGTGCGAAACGGGACAACAGTGAGAAAAGTTTCTCCACCAGATCCTTGAACTGGGGAACAATGAGCGTAAGACCGAATCCCGCAATGATGAAGACGGAACTATTCCTGAGGATATCCGCCGAGATACCGGCGGCGCGCACGATCGTCGTCAGAAACAGCGTGAAAAACGTGAAACTCGCCACGAACCCGATCACCACGCCGATCGGCCGTGCTTTCCCGATTTCCTTGCCGCCGACCGACGACGTCAGGATGAGCGGCAATACCGGCAGGATGCACGGCGACGCTATCGTCACAAAGCCGGCAAGAAACGCAAACGCAATGAGTATGAACATTATTTAATATTCTTCAGCAATTCATCCATCTTCCCCCCGTTCCATTTGGCGATTTCGGATCCCTTTTCGTCAATCTGCACGAACGTATCCTGATATGTGACACCATACTTCTGTGCAAGCGTCTTCTCACCCTGGTCGGTATCGGGATCATTATAGTTGATTCGTATGAGCGTCACATCCTCAGGAATTCGAGCGGCCTCTTCGGTAAACTCCGCATCGGCAGGGCGGCAGGTCGGACACCACGACGCGTAAAAAAATAATACGCGCCGCATCCCTGCCGCCCCCTCGATCGCCCCTTTCGCATACGGCACATAACGCGCATCCATTTTCATCGGCTCCTTTTCATCTTTTTGCATCGTGGTGGGTTCCCGGGCCGTGTCCTCATCCTCCACCATCATTTGGTCCGGAGCGGATTGACGGGAGGAATACACAAAGAATCCGGCAGCACTGACAATGACGAGCGCGAGAGCAGCAATGATGTAATTATTTTTCATACGGTCATTGTAAACGGACAATTCTGCAGATGTCAAGCAGACTTTACATTTTGAAGTGAGAATAGATCCGTGATGCGATCTTACTCAGCACCATCGCGCATACTGCGATGACGAGCCAGGGATCCACATCGTGGCGAAGCGTCTGCACCACGATCCCCACGATCAGCGCGCCGATACCCACTAGGTATGAAATCCTACCGGCGCGCAGCACATGCATTTGCTCGCGTTCGTCCTCAACCTTCTCCTTGAGGACGAATGCCCCATACACAAGAAACGCTACGATCATGCCGATGATCAGCATACTCACACTGCTCATCGGCATACTCAAATGGCCGGGATTGAGGAACACGACCGCAATCGCCACTATCACCGCCGCGCTCAAAAGTTGAACTAACATACTTTGCTTCCCAATACTATTTTACTAAACGGAAAATGTTCTCCACAGGAACTTCGAAATACCGCGCGATCCGCAATGCAAGCAGGAGCGAAGGGACATAGTTCCCCTTCTCTATCGCGATGATCGTCTGCCGCGTGACCCCCACCGCTATCCCCAACTCCTCTTGCGTAATCTTTTTTTTATTCCTCAACTGCTGTACGCGATTCTCAATTCTCTCTTTCATACCGCACTAATTGTATCACTTTCTGCGCGTGAACCCGAAGTCAGGAGCTGTGTGCGGTTTCTGCCGAATGATTTTCTAATTCGTTTCCAGATTTATATATGCGTTCGAGTCCTTGTGCGATTTCTTGAGTAATTCTTATTTTATCTTCGAGTTTAAATGTATCATATCCCTCGTCGATAACTTCTTGGAGTTGTTTCAGGATCGGCTTAACGAGGGGTCCTGTTATGTACTTGGGATTATTAAGCAACAAATACAGTCCGTATAGTTGATTGAATCGTAGTCTGTTTTCTTCAAGAATAGGAGCAATATCGGGATTCTCTTGCATTATCCTGTGAACAGTCAAGCGTCGCACCTCATGCGGTTTGTCGCCCTCTATGGCAATTGTTGGAGCCTGTATAAATCCCCGGATTGTTTTCTTGAAAAAAGCGTCATTATCATCACGTGGAGGGACATCGTCCAGCACTTTACCGGTATCTATTATGCTGATTTCCGAATGTTTGGCAGCGACAGCGCGAAGTTTATTGTTTCGCGCAATATGAAGCGCGACATGCGCCGGCCTTTCAGATACTTCTGTCATAGGTATATTATAGAATGAAATACGCTAAATTTTAACTCACATACAATTTGTACATCAAATTAAAAATCGTCTCCAAATCGACTTCGAGTTTCAGGATGAACTTAGATAATTTTACGTGTTTTATTTATCTTAACATTCTGAAATAGTTATTTTGTAGCGTATAGTCTATTGACTGTTGCCATTCTATTTGTAGAATATGAAAATCCGGTTTGTTACAATTTAAGGTATATGAAAATAAAACCGATTAAACCGACACGCGAATTCCGCTACAAACGCTCTGGAGATAAATCTCTCAAAGAGGTTTTGAAAATAGTAAAATCCATTCGTAAAGAAATGGATGATCTCAAAATACCTTACTATACACCACGTAAGGATGGCCGCGTTCTATAATCCAGACGATCTCGAGACTCTCGTAAATTGGAATCTGATCATCGATACCAATATTCTTATCACATGTTCTACCGACCCTGCATTTTTATATGAATTTCACCAGGTCTTCCATCAGAGTAAACGACTCGTAGATCCGATTGCTCGACTTGAATTTTTACGCAATACTCCAACAGATTCTTTGTATAGCAAGAAGTTGGATTTTCTGAAACTAAATGAATTTTATGAAATGACTGACAGACATGAACTATACTTTCAAACTAAAACCGATGCAGAATTAATTTCCCGCGTTTATTCACATCATAGAAAACCAAATGTACCGCTTGGCGATCTTTTCATTACTGCCAAAATCAAAAACCATTGCAGCACACATTTATTCGTTACACTTGATCAGCAGGATTTCACGACTCTGTTATTTGACCGTATCACGTCAGTTGCAATCGAATCAATGCCGAGTAAGAATGAATTCCACGGCACGTCACTTTATCACGTGATCTTATTGAAGTTCAATAATGACAAATACTCCAAGTGTCTCTCTAAACTCAAAAATTAGATTTTCTATTCGATTCATATTTGAGTGATGTAAAACAGAAATATCTCCAACGATCCGCTTCACTCCCCTCTTCTCCGCTTCTTAGCTGCAATCCGTCAGTTCATTTTCCAATACATACAGTCTCTGAATTAATTTGGGAAACGTCCCCAGATCATCTTTGGGTATAAGTATGGACTTAAATAGAAGCAAACACATATTTTACTATAGGGATAAAGACCAACGGGTGTATAATGTAGTCGCGTGACTGTTTGTAACATTCGCGCTTAAAATGCACGCTAATTTCAAAAATAAAATCAAATATGGTCTTGGTCTGTTTATTGCATTTATTCTTGGATCAGTTTTGATGGGAAGTACCGGAGATCAACTTAATCAATATATTAAAACTGAATCAGAAGTTGTGGAAGAAAATCAGCCAGTATTGACAGTAACAGTACCTTTATTTGAAGAATTACCGACGGCTTATCCAACGCCTTCACCTTTTCCGTCACCAACACCTCTGCCAACATCTAATCTAGATATGTTTCCCACCTTCACAAATCCACAACCTAAAGTTCTAAATATTCAAGAGCTTGAAGGATTCAGTTGCGATTGCAGCAAAACTTGCGCGGCAATTGTAACATGCGAAGAAGCTCAATATTTATTGAATAGTTGTGGATGCACCGCAAGAGACGGCGATCACGATGGAATTGCGTGCGATCAAATGTGCCAATAGTCACTTATGAAAACGATTAATGAAATAGTAGAAGAAATAGTGAATTTTCGAAATTCGCGAGACTGGAAACAATTCCATAATCCAAAAGATATGGCTTTATCTCTGGTTTTAGAGGCCGGTGAAGTAATGGAGCACTTCCAATGGAAGAATAAAAAGGAAATGAAAAGTCATATTAGGAATAATAAAAACGAAATCGCAAAAGAACTTGCAGATGTTTTATATTGGATATTGCTAATGAGTCATGACTTCAAAATTGATATTTTAAAAGCATTAAGGGACAAAATGAGAGAAAATGCCAAAAAGTATCCGGTTTCGAAATCAAGAGGAAAACATACCAAATATAGCAAATTATGATTTTATACCAAGGTACTGCAAAGGAATTCAGCGATAGTGTTGAGTTAAATCAAATCATCTCAAAACTTGAAGTTTTATTTAGGGAAAAATTAGGAAGAAATATACCTGAAGCAGAGAAGAGTGCATATATCAATTCGCTTGGCTTTATGGAGAGAGCAGTGAGGCGCTCGGGAATCGCTGGCGACTGCGGAGTACTTGTAGAATATGTTATTCCTCTCACTTCAAAAAGAATAGATTTTTTTATTGCAGGAGAAAACGAAACGGGTAACAAAAATATTATCATAATTGAACTTAAACAATGGCAGACTGCGGAAGCAACTGAATGTGATGCTATTGTGCGTACATTGCTTAACCGCAGTATTCGAGACACCACACATCCAAGTTATCAAGCACAATCATACAAACTATTTTTATCTGATTTTAATGAGAATATTTCTAAAGAGAATATTCAAACTTATGCCTGTGCATATCTTCATAATTATGCTAAGAAAAATCCTGAGCCACTTGAGAGTATCCAATACAGAAAAATAATTGAAGAAGCTCCCCTCTTCTATCGCGAAGATTCAGTGAAGCTTGAAAGGTTTCTCAATACATATGTTAGTAAAGGAAATGGGATGGACATATTATATCGAGTTGATACTGGAAACATAAAACCCACTAAGAAACTAATCGATCACGTAACAATGATGTTAAAAGGAAATCAACAATTCGTATTATTAGATGAACAGAAAGTGGCATTCGAGAGAGCACGTGAAGTTGCAAATATACGCAATAAAAAATCTACGATTATTATTAAAGGTGGTCCAGGAACCGGTAAATCAGTTATCTCAGTTAATTTATTAGGACAATTACTCAAGGATTCATTAAATACAATGTTTGTTGCCCCGAATGCAGCATTCCGTGAAGTAATTGTGAAGCAAGTTGCACGTGATCGTTCTTCAATTAGAGTTAAAAATTTATTTAAAGGCTCAAGTAACTTTGTGCATTCAGATCCGAACACGTTCGATGTGTTAATAGTTGACGAAGCTCACAGATTAAAGAAAAAAGGTGCATATATGTATTTAGGTGAAAATCAAATCGAAGACATTATTCGTGCGAGCAAAACATCAGTGTTTTTTATTGATGATGATCAATCTATAAGACCTGAGGATATAGGTTCGGTCACCGAGGTAAAAAATATTGCGACTAGGTACGGAGCTAAAATACATGAGATTGAATTAGTGTCGCAATTTAGATGTGCTGGTGCGGAAGGATATATTAATTGGCTAAATGACGTACTGAAGATTAGAGAAACAGCAAATTATGATGGTTGGGAGAATGAGAATTTTGAATTTAAAATTTTTGATAATCCAAATGATTTAAGAAAAGCAATTTTGACCAAGCACAACGAAGGGAAGAGCGCGCGTATTTTGGCAGGTTATGCATGGAAATGGACAAGTTCAAACGATGGCAATAAAGATAGTGAAGTTGATGATGTAGAAATTCCTGAATTTAACTTCCGTATGCCATGGAATTCAAGAAAAGTTGGCTCAACGTGGGCGATAGATCAGGCGGGCATCAATCAAGTAGGTTGTATTCACACTTCTCAAGGATTAGAGTTCGATTATGTCGGAGTGATTGTTGGAGATGATCTTAAATTTGATCCAAAAACCTTAATTTTTTTTACTGAACATGACAAATATAAGGACTCACAAGGAAAACGTGGATTGCGTGAGAATCCCAAGGAATTAAACCGACTAGTCCGGAATATTTATAAAATACTTATGTCTCGAGGAATGAAAGGATGTTATGTTTATTTCACAGATAAAGAAACGGAGAAATATTTTAAAAGCAGACTAAATCAATAATGCAAAATATTAAAGACAACATACTCAGTTATCGAGAGATGTGCGATGAGGAAAACGTTCAAACTTTACAAAGAGGAATGAATTTTCGACTCAATCCTTCTTATTCAGTAATTCTAATGTCCCAGCGATCTAATGCTCCTTATCGAGATAGAGTGAATCAAGAGGATTTATCTGTAGAATACGAAGGTCATGATATAAATAGGAGAGATTATAATCACAATCCTAAATTTGAAGATCAAGTTGAGAAATATCCTAATGGGAAATTAACCCAAAATGGTCTATTTATTGATGCAATAGAAAAGTTCAAGGAAAATAAATCAAACCCAGAGGTTGTTAAGATTTATGAAAAAATTATGTCCGGAGTATGGTCACTGAAAGGATATTTTGAATTAGTAAATTACGAAAAACAGTTCGATGGTAATAGAAATGTATTTAAATTTAAACTTCGATTATCTAAAGATACGAATTTAAATTTCGATGAGCAAGAAAAGCAAATATCCCATACTAGATTAATTCCATCTGCAATTAAAAAGGAAGTTTGGAAACGAGATGGAGGGAAATGTGTAATTTGTGGAGCAGTAAAGAACTTACATTTTGATCATGATTTACCATTTTCAAAAGGTGGGACAAGCTTGACCACAACGAATATTAAACTAATGTGCATGAAGCACAACTTAAGAAAGTCGGCGCAAATTGAATAATTATTTAATTATAAATTAAACAACTTTTTCTTATTTTAGAGCAATATAGCAGTAATTTTGTAGCATATAGTCCGTTGCGGAAATAACTCATGTTCGTTATAGTTCTGCAATGACTTATTTTATCTCCCGCAAATCATTATATTTATCGCTTGCCGCAATCACTGCGAATATTAGTTCCGCATATTTATGGCTGTTGCTATTAGCTCCTGCAATTATTTACTCAAGTACGATTGAAATAATTTATAGTTACATTACAAATTTATTATTTGCTACAATGTATCTCGGATTTACATTGTTGTTAAATCAAAAACTATATGAAATTTGATTTTTTTACTGCGAATATGTTGTTTGCGATATCTACATCGCTTTTTATGATTGTGGTTCTTCTCCTGTATATCGCCTTCTTCAAGGATCGAAAACAGAATAAACATAGGTAAGTGACGTGCTACAATAAAGGCTGTATGTCGAAATATTACAATCCCCAAAGGACGAAAAATCTGTATGATCCCGGCTCCCCTGCTCCGTTCCGGATCAGCAGGAGCAAGCTGGATATGTTCATGAACTGTCCGCGGTGTTTTTATCTGGACAGGCGGCTGGGCGTGGCCCAGCCGCCGGGATTCCCTTTCAATCTCAATTCTGCCGTTGATAAACTGTTGAAGAAAGAGTTCGATACGCACCGTGCGGGAGGCACTTCGCACCCGCTCATGAAAGCGTATGGAGTCGACGCGGTGCCATACCTCCATCCGAAGATGGACGAATGGAGAGATTCGCTGTATCGGGGTATCACCTATCGGATTCCGGGTGAGAATGTGGTCGTCACAGGCGGTGTTGATGACATCTGGATCAGCGGTGACGACCAGTTGCTGATTGTCGACTACAAAGCGACAGCCAAAGACGGCGAAGTGTCACTGGACGCCGAATGGCAGATTGGATACAAGCGTCAGATGGAAATTTATCAATGGCTGTTCCGAAAGAACGGATTCAACGTGTCATCGAAGGGTTATTTCGTGTACTGCAACGGCGATACCGATAAAAAAGCGTTTGACGGCAAGCTGGAATTCGACGTGAAACTCATCGAGTATGTCGGCGATGACAGCTGGGTGGAGGGGGCAATCGCCGCCGCGATCCAGTGTCTTAAGGGCGGTCAATTGCCCCCGTATGGCGCCGACTGCGACTACTGCAGATACCGGCAGGCGGCGCGGATCAAGGAACTGGCGTGATCCGATCACCGAAGCTTCGTCGAGAGGAACGAGAGCATATCCTTCCACGATTTCTTGCTCGCGTCCGCGGAGAAATTCGAATTGCCGGTATCCGCGAACCCGTGTCTGGCACCGGTGATAAGGTCGATATTGTTATCGACCGCGGTTGAGAGCAGCGCGCCGCCGTATTGGACGACTTTCTCAGCCGGGTATTCTTCGTCCAGACTGCCATAAATGAGATACACAGCCCCTTTGATTTTGCTGAGTTGTAATGTATCAAGGAGTGGTTCGCCGTAATATATCACGGTCGCCTTGAGCGGTGATTCGGCGGCCAGGCGGATCGCCTGGCCGCCGCCCATGCCGTATCCGACCGCTCCGATGTCGGCGGATCCCTGCTGGACGAGATAATCGTATGCTGCCTTCATGATCTCGATCGCGGCACCGCGGTTGAGCGAGCCCTCGAGACTGCGGGCCTCCTCCGGAGACTCCGTAACTACTCCGTTGAGGAGATCCGGAGCGATCACATTATATCCGTGAGACGCAAGCGCATCGGCGAGCGCTTTCGTCTGGTCATCGAGGCCGTATCTGTCATGGAGCACTATGACACCACCGTATTGGCGTTTAAGAGCCGGCGCCGTGTAATATCCACTGTACCCGGAACCGAACTCGATCTGTTCACCGGACTGCCTGATTGCTCCTGTAAGACCTAGGGACTTCGGTGTTTCTTTCACAGTATCTTTTCCGTTCCCTGTCCCGCCTATTTTGTTTTTCAACTGATCGAGGAGTCCGCCCTTAGCCGGATTATTTCCCTCTTCCGGATTTTCATCGACCATCGCTGTCCCGCTCCGCCCCGATTGTCCCGGTGCACCGGTCATCGTATCGTTCCCCCGGCTCATGGAGACGATTATTACGAGGACGACAACGATCAACAACGCAACTGCAAGCGCGATCCAGACTTTCTTCGGGAGTTTCATACCACCACAATCGATTATACATAAAAATGTCACATGTAAGACAGAGTCATAAAAGGTATACGGCGACAGAAACTATTATGTTAATTCGATGACCAGGAACAGTATATAGAGGAGCAGGAGTACGCTCCCTTCGAGTTGCGTGATGCGTTTCCCCGAGCGGGAGAAAAAATAAAACAGCGTAAGGCCGGCTGCTATGAAACAGAATGTGATGATGAAGTTGCCGTTGATGTTCACGACGGTCGGATATGCAATCGTCAGGATTCCGAAGAGTAGAGTGTTTGCAGCTGCGGATCCGATATAGTCCCCGAGGGCGATATCCGTCTTCCTGCTGAGGACAGACCGCACCGCGAGAGACAATTCGGGAAGATTCGTACCGAGCGAAAGACCGATAAGACTCAGATAAAACGGTGTCACATGGAAAAATCGCGAGAAAATCATCGTCTCGTTCACGATGATATGACTGGAAGTGGCGACGACAAACATACCCGTAACGGTGGAGATGATCGGGATCGCGTACCCGGTACTGGGATGTTCGACGGAATCCTCGATCGCTTGGACCAGACCTTTCTTGCGCTGGATGAAGAACAGGAGTAACAGATACAGGATGATCATGAACGCACCGTCGAAGTTGGAAATGCTCTTGTCGGCAATGAAGAAACTGGGGGCCGCGATCACGATGAGCGCCAGGATCAAATGGCGCATATCAAGCTCTTTGGCACTCCGGATACCGTTCCCGAATATCGCAAGGACCGGTATTACGAACAGGAACAGTATGATGACGCCGCCCAGCAGGTTCCCGACGAAAATCTCCGGATCTTTCTCTGCGATTGCATTGATGCCGACGGACAACTCGGGAATGGATGTGAGTATACCGAGGATGAAGAATGAGACCGCAAACCGGGATATTTTGAGCCGGGATGAATAGATGTCGACACTCTTGATGATCAGACCGGCGCCGGTCCAGAGAGCAACAAGTGCAACAAGGTATAAAATGCCGTTTAGAATCATGAAATAAGTATACCAATTCCGGAACACGTCATTCGAGCATGAGGAGCGAGAACATGAGCGCCGCGCCGAGAATGATAGTGACAAACTGGAAGAACGACTTGCGCGGCGCAATATGCCTGTTTAACTCTGGGATGAGATCCGAGCCGGCAATATAGATGAAATTGCCGGCCGCGAGCGCCGACAGGAACACCGTGAACTCAAACGTGCGGGTACCGACGACGAGTGCCATGACGGTACCCGCCACCGCGGTAAGCGCAGACAGGAAATTGAAGAAAAGCGCTTTCCGCTTGGTGTATCCGCCGTGCAGGAGGACGCCATAGTTCCCCACTTCCTGAGGGATCTCATGAAGCACCACTGCAATGGTCGTCGCGATACCCGTCGGGATGCTGACGAGGTAGCTCGCGCCGATGATGAGCCCGTCGATGAAGTTATGTACCCCGTCACCGAACAGCGTCATGAACGTGACAGGTGGATGCGGCACATGCTCTTTCCCGTGGTGACTGATATGGTGTTTCCAGTGCACCGCTTTCTCTATGAGGAACATGAGGAGGATACCGGCAAGGATATAGAGGGAAATCTGGATGGTGAATCCGTTCTCTTCTGTGATCTCCGGTAGGAGGTGGATGAACACATCGCCGAGCATGGAGCCGACCGAGAAACTGACGAAATACAATAAAATCGTATTGAGTCGTTGCTCCTTGATTGCGAGTGTGAAAATCCCGACGAATGAAACAACACTGACGAGGAGTACGCTCGCCATCGCATATAACACCGCTTCCATACCACATTATTGCAAATCATTGGCATTTGTCAAGCGGCGCGCAGAAACCTTTTGGCGATTTTATTATTTATTTCATTTCTCTGTTCAGGGCGGACAGTACCGGAATAATCGGGAGATCTGAATATGTCCATTCCGCACGATTCCATCGGGTCTCTGCTCGAAATACCTCTTGAAATGGGGACGGGTGATACGGCAATCCGGTAATTGTAATCACCGGGATCCGAATATGGATCTTCCCGTCTCCCCATTGTTGCTATTATCCTGAAGGAAGGATCCGGTACAGGCCCGTCAATCAGCGTGTCCACGCCTCCGGCTATTCTCCTGTATGCGTGGTAGTTCATTGCCATAAGTGCCGCAAATTGCGCAGGTGTTACGGTGCCGTGCTTGTTGGTAATCCGGATTTCATACCCGAACGGCGGAACTTCGATACGCGGTTCAACTGCAATCTCGATAGCAGATTTCATACTGGCAGCTCTCCTTCTGAGAGCACTTTCTAAGTGTGTCAAATCCATATCATACATATTGTTCACTATTAGTTCCCGTTCTTCTGCCAGTCCGGAGTCCGTTTGTGCCGAATCGTCCGTTGGATCGCCTACCGTGCGCAAATCCAGCAAACCCACCATTGCATGAGGTATCGATAACGTCTGCGACGTCGGCTCCTCGGGAGTAGAAACCTTAGCACAATCATTTTTGGTTAAAACACTTCTAACACTACCGAGCGAAAATCCGGATTCATCTCTGTACCGGTTAAATCCTTTCCATGTTTCCAAAAGTGTCTGCCAGTACTTTACCTGCATTTGGAAGCTGAATGTCGTAATTCGTACCGAGTTCGGTAATGAATGCAGATGATCCATATTGCGGGGCCGCACTACGACCATTCCGCTTTGCTGACTTCGCGGTGCCGAAGGAGTAATGAATGCGAGTTCCTCACCGATGTCACTTCGCCAAACTTGGTGTACATGATCATTCTGCTGATCAAATAGGCCTCTAATATTTTCGGGCGAATTAATCTGAGCAATCACTTCACGCATCGTCCTGGCACTTACTCCGCTCGGCTGTAGCGAGTTGCGTCCGTTCAATCTCAGTGATCCTCGCGGAAGTATCAATTGCTGCGCAGAAGACTCGAGTGGATGGTGACGGCTTTCAACTAACATGATAGTCCGTAATGAAGGTAGTATACATCAATCAGGTTTTGTGCGAAATGAAGCCGTATAATTATCAGTATGCTACCGCTCTCGGATACGACTCCGCGTTCGAAATTCCCTTTTTTCAACTATCTGATAATTGTTATTACTATTTACGTATTTTATCTGCAGATGGTGTCGTCGGATTTCGAGATGTTTGTCCTCAAATGGGGGTTCGTGCCGAGCTCATTCAATCCTCTTGACGTTTCGACATATTTATCAGTCGTGACATCGATTTTCCTTCACGGAGATATACTGCATATCGTATCGAATTTGTGGTTTCTCAGAATTTTCGGGGATAATGTGGAAAATGCACTGGGTCATTTTCAATATGTAATTTTTTATCTGGTCGGCGGTATCGTGTCGGTGATGGCCCAATATGTGTTTATGGGCAATGTATCGATACCGCTCATCGGCGCCTCCGGCGCCATATCCGCAGTTTCCGGTGCATATTACGTTTATTTTAAAGATTCACATGTCAAGACGCTCGTTACCTATTTTTATATGATCGATATTGTGCAGATCCCCGTATGGCTATTCCTCGGGTATTGGTTTTTCATACAGGTCGTGAGCGGTATTGGATCGCTGGGCGACGCCGCCGGAGGCGGTGTCGCCTTCTTCGCCCACATCGGCGGCTTCATCTTCGGCTATTTATACGCACGCGCAATTAAGAGAGATTGATTACAGGTGTGTGCCATTACTGCTCTCCACTTGACACTGTACTGTATTTTAACTATAAGTATTCTAGCGGAACGAAAATTGAGTAGATGAAAAAATCAAAAAAAACGAGACGGGCTAAACAAATATTCTCCCTCAAGAACTTCATAATTATGTTCGTTGCGATCGGCACGCTTGTTGCACTCAGCTTCTGGGCCGGGACAATGTCAAAGGGTATATTTGTTCGCTGTGACTACAATAACAACGGCCGTCAAGATGGTGGAGATATGACGTATTTTATGAGCAGTTACCGCTTGTATAATGATCTTAATAGAGATGGTCAGGTGAATCTCAAAGACTGGGATTTGAAATGTAATACTCATCGCAATCTTTCAACCCCGACTCCTGTATGGAGACTTTCTCCAACATCGGCTTGGAAACCAACCCCAGCAAGTGCATGGAGGCCTTCTCCAACATCGGCTTACAATCCCACACCCGCACCGACTAAGTCTGCTTCATCCGGTAGCTGTATCCCAAATCTTTCGCAGTCAAACACCGCGTGTACGTCGAGCAGTCAGTGCTGCAATTTCAACTTGTGCACTAATCTTCCCGCTGAACCACCGGCAGGCTGCAGAGATAATACGTATAAATGCCGGGTACCGGGATGTGCCCCGGCAGGTACATGGGCCTGTATGATGACCCAAGGATGTTGTGCGGGGCTGGTAGCCGATGGATTCGGATTCTGTCGGAATCCCTAATCTCTCTTCAAGTATTTTTTGCCCTTGAGTTTTGCGGGGAGATAGTCTGTTTTTGAGTACTTTTCGTATCCTTCTCCATAACCGAGTTCTTTCATTAATTTTGTGGGTGCGTTCCGGAGGTTCATCGGGATCGGGAGGTTGCCAAGGTCTTTCGCGTCTTTGGAGGCGGCCATGATGGCGTCGTAGGCCGCCCTATCTTTGGGCGCACGGCAGAGGTAGATGACGCCGTGCGCCAGATTGATCTTACATTCCGGCAAACCGATTTTCGTAACCGCTTCAAATACCGCGTTTGCAACCACCAGTGCTGTCGGCTGCGCATTGCCGATGTCTTCGCTTGCGAAGATTACCATGCGGCGGGCGATGAAGACGGGATCCTCGCCCGCCTCCAGCATGCGGGCCAGATAATAGATCGCTGCATCGGGCTGGCCCGCCCTCATACTTTTAATAAACGCCGAAATCGTATTGTAATGTTCTTCTCCCTGCCGATCGTACCGGAGAAATTTTGACTGTAATGTCTGAGTGAGATTTTCGACCGTAATTTTCCCATACAGCGACTCGGTATTCTCCACCATTGCAAGCATCTGTCGCGCGTCTCCCCTGCTCATTTTGATCAGCCAGTCCACCGATTTGCTGTCCATTTTTACCTTCGTCCGTTTTAAAATCGTCTTGAGATCCTGTTCATTTAAATCTTCCAGCACAAATACCCTGCACCGCGAGAGCAACGCCGGAATCACTTCAAAACTCGGATTTTCCGTCGTTGCCCCGATAAGTGTCAACCTTCCCGATTCCACATACGGGAGCAGATAATCCTGCTGAGCTTTATTAAACCGGTGGATCTCATCGAGAAACAACACGCGCGGTCCGAGCAGTTCGCCGGTATCTTCTACAATTTTCCGAATATCGTCCTTGCCGGCGGAAACAGCGGATAGTTCATGATAGTTGGCGCCGAGTGCTCTTGCATATATCCGCGCCAACGTGGTCTTCCCTACACCCGGCGGTCCCCACAGGATAAATGAAAATAAATGCTTCTGCTCAATCGCCACTCTCAGAGGTCCGTCCGTCGAACCCCCTACCCCTTTTCCCACCAAGTGAGTCTGACCGACGAATCCGTCGAGTGATGTGGGTCTTGTGCGCGCGGCAAGCGGTTCCATGAGGGTATTATATAATAGCTTTCTATTATGTCCGAAATCATACGTGGAATTCCGATATCCGAAAGGGGTCGCGCGAACTTCACTAATTATTTACGCACGATGACTTCTACGAAGGATTTTAGGACACATATTCAGTTTGCCGGTTTAAGTCCGGAGGATGTACCACGTATTCTGACTGATGGAAGCTTATTATCCGAATTGGTGGATATGATGTCTTCGCCGGATCAACACAGATTGCAGTTGGGTGTCGTCTTCAGCCAGGTCGGTATACGAGATTTTCCACAGGCATTATTTGATCTTCTGCATCCAGTGTATACATCCGAAGACGCAACGATTAATACTTCAAACGCATCATGGGAGCTTTGCCCAGCATCGGAGCCTTTGTTCACCAAGTCCGTCAGGGACAAAGCTGTCATGGCCATCGGATCGCAAGAACCACATCTTTTACTGAAATTTAACGGTGTCATGACCGGTCTTTGTCTTACAGATGTGGTTACGCCTTCCGGCACAATGTTTGTACAGGGTAATTGGTATTCACCAACAGATGTGGATAATAGAGAGCAGTTAAAAGACGCGTTTGATAGTGGTTTGGGAAAATTCCCTTTAGCTGGAGCCTGGACGCTTATGCGCGCATATAAATCTACTAATGGCACAAGTTTTGATACTGTTATGAAACGTGTACGGGAAGTGGCGCATAAAATACCATCGCGATATAAACCTTCTTATATTTCACAGCGGGGATATAACGTATCCCGAAAAACGTATCGACGCATGAATGAGGAAGAACTCTATATGATCTTAAATACGAATTACTGATCGTCAAGGTGCCGATGGAGGGACTTGAACCCCCACACCTTGCGGTACAGGTTCCTAAAACCTGCGCGTCTGCCAGTTCCGCCACATCGGCTCCAGCGTATAGTATAGCCCATTTTCGCACATATTGTATCGTACCGTATAGACAAGATAATTATTAGCTGATACACTACTGGACCGTAATGATAAAAGAATCCCCAACTTTGCACAAAAAGGGTACTGAAAAAAATATTAGATTACCTTATGTCCAAACCGATGAGTGTATTGACTACCTGACGACAGTGGGTCGCTTGCATTCTCAGTCTTCAAATAGCAAGAAACCGATCTGTATAGATCCCGACGCACTGTTCGGACCGGAATTTGATATTGGACAATCGGATCAAACAACCCGGGCAATATTACATAAAATGGTAGATTCCGGTGTTCAGCAATTAAAATTGACCCCGAATAGTTCAATAGTCACTCTCATTACCACAGATGGAAAAATACCGGTAACAGATACGATCACGGATCGGGATTTAAAAGACGAAATAAAAATAATGAAGAAAATACAAAAAAACTATTATACGCCGAATCCTTCCGATCATCCATTGTTAGATCCGTTTCAAAATCAAGCCTTGTCCCGCATTATTTTCACGACACGGCACCGGATTGGTATTGACAATCCTGAAATTGGTAAGCAATTGCGTACTTTCTCGTATGATCGTGGCGAAGTGGAGCGGAGCGCTGATGGCGCGGCGTTCCTGAATGCCGTTGACATGTTGGTACTTCATAACCAGAAACTATTGAGGAAAATATGCTCCAAATATCCACAGAGTAATAATGATTACGTATTCGAAGAATATATGTCCGTAGGTCAAAAAGGGCTAATTCGTGCAGCACAAAAATATGATGGTACGAGTGGAAATGCGTTCTCTACTTATGCTACATTTTGGATCCGGTGGGCAATCGGGAAATTCAGAGCTGATCAAATGAGTAAATCAGAATTCGGTACAGATTTATCACTCGATGCACAAGTTTTTGATGAAGGAGATAAGACGTATGGAGATTACCATTTGGGAGTTGAAGATGCAGGATTCGATGCTGTCGAATTGTCGATTGCTCTTGACGCAATTCTTGATGGAGGAGTATTTGATAAAAGAGTATCAAGTGCGTTAACGAAAGTGCTTGAAGAATTGAGAAAGGGGCATATTAAAAATGTCACAAGGTCTCACTTATTACGTGAGATGAAAAGATCTTCAACAGGATCAGTCCAACGATTTCAAGAAATCGCTGCCATTCTTGATGCAATTCTGTATTACAATTAACCGGTGAATATCATCACGAAAAAATCTCCGTTTACGAAAGATGAAATCGTTACCATGAGCAGGAACTTCGACGGTGTGTACATAAAAACAGTCATTGATATTGAGCAGGCGGTGTGCAGCGGCGGGTGTGACCGGCACTATGACAGTGAACAGATTTTGCTGGAGCAGGGATCCCGCCAGGAAGATCTCTGGGGAGGCGGGATCGATCTCACATCGATGGCGCTGGACTGCAATTCGTTTATCAATATCCGTCCACGGGACGGCAATTTTACCAATGAAATAACGATAGAATCAATCAGGAAGATTTTTTATAACCATATGAAATATTTCTTCTCACTGCCATGACGCTTTATAAAATATTAAGTTCGCTCTCAATGGATTTACATAGAGCCGCGATGGGATATCAACGGGGGTCGGACACGATGGCCGAGCGGTTTGTCCGCGAGGCCAGGAAACGGATCGGTGAGGTCGACCGCGGTGCGGTCGACCCTACTCTCACTGACGCACTCGATAAATGCACTTCCCTGCTCGACCACACCAACGTAAATGACAATGCGTCACAAATTCTTTTTTACAGTGTGTATTTTCAAAACGAAGCGTTGAAGCACAAGAAATAACTAACTGCTCGCGCTTGTATAGTGACGGAGCGCGTATTTCCAAAACATTCGGGCGGCGGCGAATGCGACCGCCGCCGCCACACACAATTCCATCACATCATACGCCGTCGCTTTGCCAAGCAATATCCGCGACGGCGTCGACAGCACAATCACAAATGGCGATAAGAATACAAACACCAATTCACCCGCACGCTGAAACGACTCCCGAGGATACCGGCCGAGACTCCTGAGTGTATAAAATAATTCAGTGATATTATCTGTCCGCGGTGACCAAATAATAAGGGTATTTATTAGGAATAGCACTGAATACAACAATATCATTGAAGGAACAATACTGAACGCAAAGTAGATCATATTTATCGGATGAACCGTGATATTGTAATGAATGCTTATTAATACAGCGAGACATGTTCCCAATATCAACCGTATGAGACTGTTATATTGCGCGGCATTTGCGGAAGTATAAAACTGTGAATCGAGCGGTTTAAGCAATATTGAATCAAGCATCCCTTTATCTACCAAGTCGGAAAATTCTGATATTCCCCTCGCCAAAAAAAACGCGTAAATACCGATAAAGATATTGTACAGAGCGGATATGAGGATTAATTCTCCCTGTTCCCAGCCGAAAATGGTCTTTGCCCGGGATGATACTATAAACATTGATAAAACGTTAAAAAACGTCCACATACCGGATGCTAAAACAGAATTGATGAACACGTCCATACGATAGGACAGAAATCTGTGGAAACTTATTGATAGAACCGCCCTATATGTTTTAATGTAATGATTCATAGTTATTGACCTACCCCACTGAATTTCTTAAGTCCTTTATTCCACATCAAGACGTACAACGAAGTGAATAAGCCGATCCACACGAGTTGCATGGTGATAATTTGAATGAGTTGTGTTTCGGTGTGTACACCGACGATTGAAGCTATCGGATAATACAACATGTACGGAAACGGTGTGCCATATGCTACTACCGCAAGCCAATCGGGGAATAGATTGATCGGTATGATCATCCCGGCGAACATTATAAATAAAACATCAATAAATTCTAACAACCCGTCTATATTCGTGAGCCAGAATGCAGTCAGTCCGACTACCATTTTCACGATAAACGACAGAAAAAATGCGAGCACCATAATCACCATCGATGTGCCAAGCATAATCGGATCTGATGTGATAGACAGTGACAGTCCGAAAAATAGATATAAAATTATTAGCGAAATACACCCATAAAAACCTTGTATTAATCGCCACGGAGATTCACTGATAAATCGCAATTTGAGGTGTGAATACGGCCGAAGGAGAGATTGCACTAGATTGCCTTGTTTAATTTCGTAATACCCGACCATAAGCTCGACATGATGAATTAGAAGTGCCAGACCGACAATCAGCAGAAGGTAATAACTCTGGATCGATTCATTCGTCCAGCCGTTTTGTACGTGACCCGGTTTGAGAATTCCCTTCCAAAACATCAGCAATACGAGTGGATTTATAAGCGAATTAAGAAACCATACGAAATTGCGCAGCCGATACTGGAATACGTGCTGCGCATGGAGCGTGAAAATTTTCAGAAATCTCATATATTCCCCTTCGTGAATACGCGCCGGATGATATCTTCGATGTCTACATCATGAACAGCAAGATCCTCCACGCGATACTTCTTGAAAAGCGATCCGATTACTTTATTTGCAATTGTATCGTCTACAGAAAGCACGATCGAATTCCCATCAATGGATTTTACTCCTCCCCATTTTTTCAGGTCTGATTGTTCAATCGGCACGGTTGTCGTAATATATATTTCTTTTTTACTCGAATATTTTTTGATGATGTCGTCAAGTGCTCCATCATATTTGAGAGTACCATGATCGATGATTATCACCCTGTCACACAGCTCTTCCACGTCCTGCATGTAGTGGCTTGTGAGCAGGATTGTTGCTTTATATTTTTCGTTGTAGGTTTTTATGAAGCGGCGGAGGCGCTGTTGGACGACGACATCGAGTCCAATAGTCGGCTCGTCGAGAAATAAAATTTTTGGTTGGTGCAGGAGGGCAGCCATGAGTTCGCATTTCATCCGCTGCCCGAGCGAGAGCTTTCGGACCTGCACAGTAAGAATATCTTTTACGTCAAGAAGGTCCGAAAGCTCCTCCACCCTCTCTTTAAAATCAGTATCGTTGATTTCATAAATCTCCTTGTTCAGAAGAAAGGAATCCATCGGGGGCAGATCCCACCACAATTGATTTTTCTGCCCCATGACGAGCGAGATCTGCTTGAGAAATTCCTTTTTGCGGTCAAACGGTGTGTAGCCGAGTACGGAGATCTCGCCGCCGGAAGGGTATATAAGGCCGGAAAGCATCTTGAGAGTCGTCGTCTTTCCGGCCCCGTTGGGTCCTATGAACCCGATCAGCTCCCCTTCTTCGATATCAAACGACACGTCCTTAACCGCCGGTACATCAAAATGTTCTCTCTTAAACAGTGATTTGAAACCGCCCACAATACCCGGCTCTTTCTTGTACGCGCGGAACGTCTTGGAGAGCTTGTCAACGTGAATTATTGCCATGAAGCTAATTGTATCACTTTAGGAAGTCGCGGGAGGTTGCACTTGCAAGTTTCCAAGCGCCAATCGAGCTGCTTCAACAGCCTTAAGTTTTTGTTCTTTAAGCATCCTTCGCCGCTCTCGTTCAGTTGTTCCTCCCCAAATACCAACAGGCTTATTGGTAAGCGCATATTCAAGACAGCGTTTTTTAACTTCCGGATCACACTCTGTATTGCATATCCGTTTGGCTCTCCCTACTCCTGCTCCGCTTTGTTTAGGTATGAATAGATCAGGGGGATACTTTCGACATGCTCCAAACTGCATCCAACTTGTGTCTTGTCGGGATCCTCTTTCCATTTAAGCATAATAATAATTATGGGTTGAAATATCAACACAACGTCGTTTAATATGAATGGTATGGATATCCATGAAGCGGTACTTAGATTCCTGGAATATTGTGAACTTGATAAGAATCTCTCGCTCAAAACGGTCAAGATGTACGGGTATTACCTGGTGTTTTTTGAAACCTGGCTCCTCGATAGTAAAGGCGGCGAAGCGCGGAAATTTAACGTTGAGAGAATTGACGACAATACGATCCGCGAGTTCCGGCTGTATCTTTCGCATAATTATAAGAATCCGTTCAAAGGTGCCCTTAAAAGACAAACACAAAATTATTTTCTTGTCGCGCTCCGGTCGTTTTTCAAATATCTGACGAGGCAAAAGCTCAATGTAATGTCTGCCGACATGATCGAGTTGGGCAAGGCACGTGACCGCAAACTGAAATTTTTGGAGCCTGCCAAACTGGAACAATTGTTTGCAAGTGTCAAGACGAATAGTGAGGCAGGGCTCCGAGACCGCGCCATCCTCGAAGTCCTCTTCTCGACCGGTCTGCGCGTCTCGGAGCTCGTCGGATTGAATCGCACAGATGTGAATCTCGAAAGCGGTGAATTCGGCGTGATCGGCAAGGGCGGCAAGGCGCGCGTCGTGTTCCTCACCAAAGCAGCCAAGGAACGCCTTGCCGCCTACTTCGCCAAACGAACCGATCCGTACAAACCACTGTTCCTCCGGTACTCCGGGCCAAACGATAAGAAAGAGCTGACCGACGAGAAATCACGATTGTCAGTCCGCTCCGTACAGCGGCTGGTAAACAAGTGGCAGTTGCGTGCGGGCCTTGTGGAGCACATCAGCCCGCACGTCCTCCGCCACTCGTTCGCGACCGACCTCCTCGACCAGGGCGCCGACCTCCGCTCCGTCCAAGAGATGCTCGGGCACAAAAATGTTTCGACAACACAGATTTACACACACATTACCAACCGCGGTCTCCGCGAAGTGCACAAAAAGTTCCACTCGGGGAATAAATAAGCCGCTCCCTTCTACTGCCGCCACCGCTTCCTCTTCCTTTTTCGGGAAGTTATACGCGACCGGAAGTATAGTAAAATATAGGCATGAAGAAATCGACGGTTGTGCTGTGGATCATGATTGTCGCATACATCGCCTACTTCTCTTGGTTTACGGTGCTTCGGTATCAGACTCTCTACGCTTCATACTTCGATTTGGGGATCATGCATCAGGCGGTTTACAATACCTACAGAGCCCTGCAGACATTTGATTTCAGCCGCGTTCTTGAAATCACCGATCCGCTCGGATTTGCCCAGGTTAAGCGCATGGCGATACATAACGATATGCTTCTGGCGCTTCTTGCGCCGTTTTACTTCATTAATAACACGCCTTCAGCCTTGGTGGTGCTCCAAACCGTCATACTCGCACTCGGTGCACTTGCGACCTATAATATTGCCAATTTATTGTTCAAACAATATAGACGACATCGCGTATTATCCCTCATATTCGCCTTCTCTTACCTTATGTATGTTCCGATGCAGCAGTCCAACATTTTCGATTTCCACGCCGTGGTCCTCGCGACGAGTCTGCTCCTATGGATGTATTACTTTTATCTCACGGAACGCTATTGGTGGAGCGTCATATTTTTCATACTGAGCATACTCAGTAAAGAGCAGGTCGCACTCACGACGATGATGTTCGGGTACCACGCACTCTGGTCCGTGTGGATTACGCGTAAGAAGGATCCAAGAAAACTTTCCTACGGATACGGCATAGCTGCTGCGAGCGTATTGTGGTTTGCACTTTCAATTTTTATCATCATCCCTACATTCCGCGGAGGCAACCACTTCGCAACCGAACGATTCAGCGAATTCGGTGAGAGTCCTAAAGAAATATTGCTTACGGTGTTCACCAATCCCGCTGCGGTTATTGCCATGCTCAGTAAAAATGAAATTCCCCAATACATCAACGAGTTGTTCGGATCCGTGGGTTATTTGTCATTCCTCTCCCCCACCCATTTGTTCATCACGATTCCCGAACTGGCGATCAATTCGCTGTCTAATAACGACAATATGCGCAATATTATTTTTCATTACACGGCAGTCATACAGCCATTCATTTTCATTTCGGCTATGTATGGTGTGAAGCGGCTGCTGAAAAAACATCACGGATTTTTGATCCCGGTGTGTGTGTATTTACTCATGACAACGTCATGGTTTGCTTATACGATGGGGCCGCTCCCTTTCCAACGGCGGGCCAATATTCACCCGATCAAGTATCCGCAGGAGGAGCGGCATGAAATCATGCGGTGGGCGAAACTGCTGGAGGATGAGAGTATCAAGGTTTCGACCACCGGGCATTATGCGCCGTTTTTCACGAACCGGCGCTATTTTTATAATTTTTCGACGCATTATGGGCTCGCCGACTACATATTGGTCTCAAGCGGCGAGCTCCGGGATCCACACTCATATAGCGACCTCAAAGATGAATATCAGTCGCTTGCGTCCGATCCGCGGTACGAGTTGATTTTCAAAAGCAACAAACTGGAAGTGTTCCGCAGGCGGAACGCGGTATAATAATCACTATGATCTCTCTCATCATACCGTTTCACAACGAGAAAGACAGTCTCCCCGAGCTTACCAACCGTCTTGTCGATACGCTTCGCAGACACAAGCAGAAATTCGAGATCATATATGTGGATGACGGATCGACCGACGGTACCAATCCGGGAGGCGCGCATGAGGAAGTGACGGTGCTCACCCACCCCAAGCGGTTCGGGAAGGGGCGGGCGCTCACGACCGGATTCAATAAATCCAAAGGTTCTGTTATCGTTTTCATGGATGCAGATCTGCAGGATGATCCTGCAGATCTGCCCGCATTCCTCGCCAAGATCGATGCCGGCTACGAATTCGTGAACGGCTGGCGTGCCACGCGCAACGATCCGATATCCAAGACACTGCCGTCGGCAATTTTCAATCATCTTCTATTGGACAAACTCCTTCACTCCCCATATCACGACATCAATTGCGGTTTCAAGGCTATGAAACGCGAAATTTTGCAAAAAAATCCCCTTTATGGTGACAATTACCGGTTCCTCCCGTTCATCGCGTACGAACAGGGGTATCGGGTGACGGAAGTGAAGGTACAGCATCATCCGCGCCGTCACGGGGTGTCAAAATACGGATTCTGGCGGATGCTCTACGGATTTTTTGATACGCTCACCACATACGTTATCTACCGGTTTGCGGAGAAACCGCTCCACTTCTTCGGACCAATAGGCCTCATCTCATTCCTGGCCGGCACCCTAATCACGCTGTATCTCGGTATCGGACGTATTGTTATCGGAGGGGAGCTTTATAAACGGCCGATGGTGCTGCTCGGCATGCTCCTCATCATCGTCGGCCTCCAGATATTCCTCACCGGTATTCTCGCGGAACTGGTCGTATATCTTCACAAGCGTTCCAAGAACGGATAATTTCTCTGTATACTGAATTGGTATGAACCCTGTAGTCGCGTTGATTATCACGAACGCAATATGGGGAGCGGCCGCACCGATATTCAAATATTCACTTGAGAATATTCCGCCGTTCACGCTCGGATTCGTGCGGTTTCTTGTCGCATCAATACTGTTCCTCCCGTTCGTGAAGGCGGAACAATTCAAACATCTCTCCGGCCGCCATTGGATCTATATCGCGATCGGATCGATCGTCGGGATGTTCCTGCATATAGCGCTTTTCCTGCTCGGACTCCTGAAAGCTCCCAGTATCAATGCCCCCCTGATCGGCTCAACCGGTCCGATCCTCTTGTATTTTGCATCGATCAAGTTCCTCCGGGAACGGCGAAGCCGTAAAGTATTGTTCGGGATGTTCATTGGCCTAATAGGTACGTTGTTCGTCATATTTTCTCCCGTCGGTGGAATCGGTGCCGATGAGCTCGTGACCGACGAGCTCATCGGCAACCTTTATCTGTTCATCGCCGTCATTGCAGGCACCGTCGGAGTCGTCATGTTCAAGAAAGTAGCGCACCGGCTCAATAGCGTCAACCTCACCACCGTGAGTTTCCTGTTCACGACGCTGGGATTTTATCCGTTTTCTCTCTGGGAACTCCGGAGCTGGTCTTTCGCACAGCTTGACCTGCGAGGAATCATCGGGCTCGTATTCGGGATCATTTTCGTATCCGCTATAGCTTATGTGCTCTATATATACGGATTGGCCCGGATCAAAGCCGAAGAGGTCGGCATATTCACATACGTTGATCCCGTCGTTGCCGTCCTGATCGCCATTCCCCTGCTCCACGAATATCCCGGGCCGATGTATCTCATCGGCGCATTGTTCGTATTCGTCGGTATTTTTGTCGCAGAAAACCGCCTCCACTGGCACCCCTTCCACCGCATCAAAATGAAGTAGAGATAAAAATATCCACCTCGATATCATTCCTCAGGAATACTGCGTTCTTTGCCATATTCTCAAAGCGCAATAAATACCCGTTGACCGCTCAACCTCATTATTGTTTTACTATCATTTTGTTTGTTATCCCTTCCGGCGCGGTGAGAATATGTCACATCCCGCAGTATTCCTTCCATTTCACACCTCATGGATTTCACTTCCTTTCCTCCGTATCCGTCCATACTTCTTCTTCTCAAAGCACCTCCGATTGTGCTCCAGAGGTGGAACTGGTTACTGTTGGTACAGATTCCTGATTCATATGCTTACTCTCCTCTTGTGGTAGCACAATGAGAACAAGAAGTAGTGTACGGATTACGTCGGATAATTATGTATTTGTTATACCTACGACTCAAGGGTATGCGTAAATATATGCGGTTCTCAAGACACCGCAGGATATCAGTTGAAGAGAATAATCAAACCAAACAGACGGTTACCGAGTTCATGGGTATTTATTGTGTATGAGAACCGCATATTTTACGCATTCCGAAGGAGCAGG
>CAZLQR010000012.1:0-14536 GCA_964561915.1 uncultured Gammaproteobacteria bacterium
ACGTTGACCATGCCGTCGCGCTTGTGCGCCACACAGTACAGCCCCTTGGCCTCGCCGGGTTGGTTGTAAGTGGGTATTTTGGTGCATCTGGACTGGACACACCGTTTGCTTTTCACGTCAACCATGCCATCGTGCTTGTGCGCCGCACAGTACAAACCCTGGGCCTCTCCAGGCTGGTTGTAAGTGGGTTGTTTGGTGCATCCGGACTGGACACACCGTTTGGATTTCACATTGACCATGCCGTCGTGCTTGTGCGCCACACAGTACAGCCCCTTGGCCTCTCCGGGCTGGTTAAAGGCTGGTTCTTTGGTGCACCCGGGCTGGGCACACCGTTTGTGTTTCACATCAACCATGCCGTCGTGCTTGTGCGTCGCACAGTACAGCCCCTTGGCCTCGCCGGGTCGGTTGAAAACTGGTTGTTTCGTACACGTTTCAAAGGCACAGCAAGATCTTGGCTTCTTGGTGATGTGTGATGTATCTTTTGTGCTCACAAGTTGTCGTTTCATGCCTGGCTTGCCACACAGACACCGAAAACCTCATGCACAAAGCCAACGAAGCCACTGGCGCAACCCATTTGGCATTTCTGGGCAAACTCATGATGAAACACGTGCACACTGATTCAATCAAAAGACATTCATGGCACGCGACGCGTGCGTGGCCACGGAGGTGGCGGCAGTCGTGGTGGATCTCCGGGCTACGATGACGTGCTGTTTAGTTGACGACGGCCCACGCACCGTCAAGTTGCAATGGGGCAACTTCCTTGAAGTGGAGGAGCACTTTCGTCGACTGGCTGGGTTGCCCCGCGCCGTCCACGTGGAAACTGAGTCGTTCGAATTGAACGGCAAACGGATCTATGTGTTGCATCCGGCGATAACGGCACCGCATTTGCGTCCGCGAATCAACGAGGCGTGGCGAACGCTCACCGGGTGCATCGTGCGCGGGCCCATCATGACGTTCAAGTTCGTGGAGCAGCACGGCCAATTGTTTCATGTGCCCTACGGTCCGAGTGTCATCGCCGACGAAGCGGCCACCGGCGCCTGGCAGCCACTTGCTGCCATGAGTCGGTTTGCTGATCAAATGGAGTTTCCATGAATACAGAATGTAGCCACCGGTGTTCATCGTTTCTAAACCCTCACTCATTGGCGATCTAATCGCAATGCGTCGTGAGAACGATGCGGCGCGTATCCCGATGTTGCGGCGTGCCCAGTCGTGCAATTGGTCCGAGTGTACGTATTTCATGATCGTAATCCCGGTGTGTGCGGGCTTTGTCGCCGGACTGGTGTGTGTGGTGTACTACGGTTCGTTGGAAACGGTGGACCACACCACGGATGTATTGCAATCCGGACTGTTTGATTGCGTGCACGATGCGTGTGCCGAGTCTGCGGGACATTGCAACTGGTGGAGGAACGCGACGGCGGCACAGACCCTTTCCCAGTTGGAGTTTTGTGGTGCGGTGTGCCAGTGCAACGTTTCTGACCAACGGCCGCCCTGTTGGACCTTTTGCCAACGGTCGTGGGCGGACTTGCAAGATCCGCGTGAGATCCGGCGCAATTTCAGGGGTCCTGGAGTCGTCATCGCTCTGCTGTTTCTCATCGTGATCGGGCTGGTGTTCCTGTGCATCTGTGCCTTTGCATCGGGAATAAAATGACCAGTACCGACGTGTGGTTTATTCCAGGACATGAATGCGATCCCCGGCACACAGACAGACAAGAACTTGACCCGATCGCAAAACTGCTACGTCTTGTGAAACATCTGCCCAGCGGTCTTCTGAATAGCCGGCCGTTGTTTGGCACACCATCACTGGCGTGCCATCCGGTCGAAACACTTGCACGCGGCCACGGTCGGAAACAACGACGTCTGAGCCGCGCAGGGCTACACCCCAGGGCCCGCCCAATTGGCCCGGGCTCAACCCCGGCGAGCCCCACTGGCGCACCAACACGCCGTCTGGGGCAAAGACTTGCACGCGACACGCGCTGTGATCGATTACGATCACTTCGTTGTTGGGGGCGATGCACACGGCACGCGGATCGTGCTGGACGCCAGATGCTTGGCGCGTGTTCCATTTGCGCACAAAGGCGCCGTCAGACAGCCGAAACACTTGGACGCGACATATTTGTATGTCGGTCACCAGCACCAACCCATCTTGGCTGACTGCCACGCCGCGTGGAAACTTAAACTGGCGGTTGCCGTGACCCTCCGATCCCCAGGCCCTCACCAATGTCCCGTCGGCGCGAAACACGAGGACGCGGTTGTCCAAACAGTCTGTGATGACCACTTCACCAGTGTGGGCCACTGCAATGCCGTTGGGTGCGGACGCATAGGGCAAATAGCCGTCGTAGACCCTCCACCGCCGCAAAAACACACCCTGGGACGAAAACACGTGTACGAAATCGCTGTCTGAATCGATGACCAACACTTCGTCGTCGGGGGACACGGCCATGCGCAAGGGGCGAAACGACAAGGTCCACGTGGCGATGACGTGTCCCCGAAGGGGTGGCAGCCGGTGGTAAGTCCGGATGGCGTGCTGCAAATGCACTGGCACGCGGCGAAACGCCATATCTCGTCGTGCCAACAAGCGAGTGAGTGGGTTGTGCCGGATTCAAACTACGTTGACAATTTGTGTCCAGAAACACGACACAACGACAACTGTACTGGTGCGTGTTGGAATGAACTTTCATTTCAAATCTTGGACCAACATGAGCGTGGGTTGCTCAAAGCCTTGCCAAAAGACGTAGCGTTGGGCGTAGAGTGGCGCTTCCTTGCGGGTCAAGCCGCGGGGCAATGGTCCGGTCAGCAGCATTGCGCTGGTATGCCGAATGGTGTACGAGGGTTCCAGATGACCTTGACTTGTTTGAAGTTTGATGTGCCGTAGCACGGTGTTGCGTGCCATCCATCGTTGGACGAGTGGCCCTCCGTCAGTTTGTTCGTCGACCAGCCAGTGCGCCTCTTTGCGGCCCGCCTCGCTAGGCTTGGTGTTGTGAACGTGGACGATCACGGTGGGCATTTTTTGCGGTTTGATGCAACGAACCGGCGTACGAATCCACGTAGAAAAACGAAACCGATGCGTGTTGACCGTTACGTACTGTGAGGCTACCCAGAATACACAACAGTGCCAAGTCTTTGCAGACATTCTGGCAACCCGTATCCAGAATGTCACATGCGCCGCCGTTGGCCGCGCGTGACGCACGGACACCTCACACTTTGGGTTTCCTCCCGCCCTCTTCCAACACACATCCCTGTGATCACTCCTTGTCCCTTTCTCATGGCTGACGAAGCGGAACCCATGCATGTGGAGGCGGATCCGACCTCGGCATCGGCTTCGGCCGCAGCCGCGTCCATTTTGGATGCGGCGGCGCCTACGGGTGCGGCTCCCATGGAAGAGGAGGAGGAGCGTGTGTTGGGGTTGGATGAAGAGCCAGGCGATGAAAAGAAAGACACGCCCCCACCCGGCACGGCTGCGGCGGCAGCGGCAGCGGGGACGGCGCCGGCAGCCGATGCCATGCCCCGTTCGTTGTTTGGCATGTCCGAGGCCCCTCCCGTGGTGCGCAAGATCGACAATGAGACGGGCATCATTCGACTGTACCGTACGCCGGTCGACGGCCAGCCGCCCATCTACTACGAGGTGACGCGTCGCCAAGCCACCATTTCGGACTTTGTCTTCCGTGCCATGTCCGAAGACCCCAACGCCACGTCGATGGCACTGGGTTGCATCTCCATGGAGGAGTCGTTGGCGGCCATTGTTGAGTACATGAAGTACCGCGACGGGTTGCCGTCCGAGGCGCCGCTGAAGCCGCTAGCCACGCCGCGGTGGATCGAGCGTGATCCAGACAACGACGACCCCAACAACATCGGCAACACGTTGGAGGTGCTCAAGGACATCTTTGCGTTGCCGCCACAAAAGGTGGTGGACACCTGGCTGGTGGAGTTCTTCCGCAAGCGCATGTACCTGGGCGACCGTCACGCCAACTTGATTGATCTGCTGTGCGCGGCAGATTACATGGTCATTCCGGATCTGGTCAATGCGACGGCGGCGGTTCACGCGGGAGTGCAAAAGGACCGTACGGATGCGGAAATCCGCGAGTTTTACGATGGTCCGTGGGATGAGAATGTGTACCCGGCGTACGACTGCGGCCGCGTGCTGGATGTGTTTGCCTCGCCCGAGCGCGACGCGCCGTACACGGCTGAGTACCTGTGCGACGAGGCCAAGGCTGCCATCGAGGCCATGCAGAGTGGCGAGGCTCTGGTCTACCGCCTCATCCATGGCGTGTGCGGCGCGCTCTTCTACAACGAGGACGAGAAGCAGTACGAGATCTGGCAGCGCTACCACGACGAGAAGAACAAGTTTGCCGACGGCACCAAGATCCCGGATGGCTACCGCCCGTTGCCACCGGGCAAGAACAACACGTCCGAGTACACCAGCCACCTGCCTCCGGCGCGGTTGTACTTGCGCCACATGCCGCGTACGGCCAAGCGTCGGTCGGGTGCGGGACTCACGGCGGCCATGTACCGTGTGGTGGACCAGGCGGTGGCCGAGGGCAAGTTGACCAAGCCCTTCTACTCGGTGGAGTTGGTGGGCCCGTCGTTTGGAGGCACGGCGGGTGTGGACACGGACACGTTGGTGATCCACCAGCACCAACACTTCACCAAACTGACCATCCCTGACCACCTCGGCGAGCCCAAGCAATGGCTGGAGTGGCTGACCGAGTTCTTTGCGCAACACAACGACAAGGGGTTGATCATCAACAACCAAGGCCTGTGCTGGAAGGTGAATGCCCACAAGTTGAAGCGCGACGCCAAAGACACGAAGTACGACGCGCCTGTCATGCTGTGAAGGAAGAAGAGGCAAACAAACGAAATGACGAAGGATATCGTGAATACATTCGACAACGACGTAGGAAATCCATCGCGTTTGAGACTGTGTGCTTTGCTTAACGTGCAGCCAGCAACCTTCTCAGTTGTGCCGACATGGGTTTGGACTGGCGCGCGCGGCCACTGGCGGCCGTGGTGCGTCTGCAGTGGGCTGTCTTGCCACGGGGCGCTATCCAGTCGCATGCAGGGTGTTTGTTGCACTCGTCCTTGTTTGCCAAAGCGTTGCATGCGCTGCCACCACGCGACAACGGACTTACGGCGTAATTGCCTTTGCCATACGGATCGCCCCAAGGATATTTCCACGAATCGTCAGCCTTGGCCTCGGCACCCAGCAAACCCGCCAGTTTCTCTGCGGCGGTGGCCTTGCGGTTGTACCGCGGGCGGGCACGGGGGCTCGCCGCCCGCACTCCACCGGAAGCCTTGCGCTCGTTCCACAACTGTGCAATGGCGCGCATGCGATCTTGGGGGCTCATTCCAGGCATCTTTCCCTTGAACGAAGCCACAAACCGGTTGTAATCAGACAGGGGTCGAGACATGTCAAGCAAACTGCTTTGACTATACTACTTGAGAAAACTGGTCGTGAATTGACCTGGTCTCCATTTGTGAATTGACCTAGTTTTGCGTGTGTTTTTCACTCCCCACGGTACCTCAGTGGGCGTGGGGGACTCCTGGCACACAGCCGCATGTGCTGGGCACTTGCGAAGGCGTGGGGTAGGACCAAGAACCTTGCAACTGGCCATTGGAGCACGGTTGGTTGGGCCGGAAGGCTTCGGCGAACTTGGCCGGGTTGCTCTGGGGATACAGCGGCGCCGCTTGGTCGCGGTAGGGGTACATGCTGAGGTGCGGGCGATGGGTCAGATAGTCCCCACACTGTCCCAATCCCGGGTAAGCCAAGCGATCTGGCGTGAAGGAACACATGCCTCTTTGATTATTCCAACGTGTTAAAAAACAAATCACGTTACCACATGGCGGTGCCGCCACCACCCGTAGAAGCCGCGGTGCACAGCGAGTTGGTCCGGGGCTTGGCTCGTGACTTGTCGTTAAAACAGTGTGAGGCTGGGTACGTCCGTCTTCCAGTGGTGCCCAAACGCTTGTATTCGGGGCCCAAGCGTGGCTTGTTCTACATCAACCAAAAGGGCAAACGCGTGTATTTGAACCGCCCGCAAAAGCATCGCATGGCACAAAACAAACTGCCCGGGTTGACCAATGCGCCTGGTGTTGTGCCTGTGTTTGCACCAGGACAGAACCCGGAGGCGGTGTTTGCCCGCATCGACCAACAGATCCGTGCGGCTGGTGCCGTGGGTTGAGGCTTGAACCATTCGTGGGCCATTTTTCGGTTGTTGAAAAACCAAACGGCATGTTTGGACTGGCGGGCGGCAAGGATGCGGCCTACACCAACATGTCGGTGCAGCAAAATCTGTCGGCTACGGCCATGAATTTGGCCCGATTGGCCGTCATGGACATCGTGGCCCAAAACAATCTGGTGGTTCGCAACAGTGTGTCGGCTGGCAACGCGGTGAATGCCCAGGGCAATGTCAATTCGGGCCAGGATGTGGCTGGTGCCAGTGTGACGGCCGACACAACGGTGGACGCGGGTGGATCGGTGACCACGGGTGAAGACCTCAATGCGGTGGATGGGACACTGTCCAGCAACAGCGTCAATGCTATTGACGATGGACGGTTTGCGTCGGTCTATCTCAACGGCACCGAAGTGTCGTTGGGTTTGTTTCCTTCGGCTGTGACAGGCAGTTTGGCGTACTACCAGAGTTTGGCTGATCCTCCGTTCTTCTCATCTCGGTACATCCAGTCGTACACGAGTTACACGTTTTCATCGTTCACAGCATTTTCGTTCTTCAAGCCCAATGTTCCGGCGGGTGAGTACATTCTGAATTTTCAGATGGGTGAATTCCCGCCACCCAACATCACGTACATCATCGATGGGGTGTCGTACTACAACCCATATTCAGCGACGATCAATCCGTTCATTCGATTCACACACCCTGGTGGCGTTCTCAGTGTGTCGTTCGCCGTGGCGCACACTATCATCAGTTTGCTCACATTGCCGGCCGATTCCATGGTCGTGTCGCAATTCGTAGAGCCCACAGTGTTGCCCACGCTGTTTACGTTTGCTAACGTTGGACCGTTGTCGTTTGTGGCCACTGGAGAAACACATTTGCAACAGCCGTCGCAAATTGCGGTCACGATTCATCCACAGCCCGGCGTTACTCTGGAAGTGTCGGGCAGTGGAGATGAGTGGGCTTTGGGTGTGGGTGCTTTCAACGAGTACCGTTTGGCCCAATACATCCAGTGTGACATGGGTGTAGACATCACGCGCACGTCGGGCGGCGTGGGCACGTTTTATGCCACGTTGTTCACACTAGTGGGCGGAGGATCAAATGTGGACAGTACGCGCACGCGACAGATCCAATGCGTGGCGATTCCTAATCCCAACGTCCCGTATCACATTTTTGTCCCCAGTCAAAACCACAGTTTCTTGGGGTCGTACACCATGGAAATCTACATTGTCATCACGGATGCACCCATAGACAACTTTTTCGCGTCGTACACTCCAGTTCCGGTGGACTTTACGTTGACCAACTTTGCGGGTGCCTTTCAGATGCTGTTGTACCCGCCGCAGTGACTGGGAAAAATGACTCGGACAGAAAGAAAGCATCGATGCTGTCCCAGTGTCGGTCGGCTGCGGTTCCCACCCGATGGGAGATCGCCAACTTGTCGCAAGGGCTATGTGTGCCCAGTGCTTCGCCCAATGCCACGTTTGGCAGCCTGGAGGAGTGCCAACGGTTTGCCCGTCCCGAACACCGTGAGATGCGGTGGAACGTGGTCAATTCGTCGGGGTACGCGTGTGCCAGCGGCGACGTGGCGGGCGAGTGCCGCCCGACGTTGGACCCGTACGCCGAATATGCCACGGGTACCGAGTGTGCCAGCAGCGATCGGGCCCGCTACAGTGCTTACCCCAACCCCCAGCGCGAAAAGGGCTGGATTTGCACCAACCCTGTGCTGGGCACATGCATCGAAACCCAAAACGTGGACGTGCCCTTCACGTACAAGGTGTACGCCACGTACGACGAGTGTGTGCGGGCACCCGAGAACAACCAGGACTCGAGTGCCTTGACTGGTGCGCTCGAGGTGTTGCCCTCGTTTGACCGGCCCCGCGCCAAGTGGTACGTGGACGCCGACCGCGGCCGGTGCGACCTCTCGTACTTGCCGTCGGCACCCTTTGACAACCCCCAGCAGTGCAAAGCAGCCTTGGCCCGGTGCGGCTACAGTGGACAACCGGCCTTGCAGTTTTCCAACCCCGTGCAAGCGCCCGATGCGCACTGGAAAGAGCCCTTTTCGGGCTTTTGGCGCGACGAGAGCCGCAACGTACAAACTTACATGCAGCCGCCCCAGATTCCGCTCAATCCACCAGACCGGGTGCCGGTCATCGGCACGCATCAGATCGTGCCTGGTCTGGCCGGGCAGGGTTATTCGGTTTATTAAACCTGAGAAACTGCGCCACTGGCATCGGAAAATAGGCGTTGGTCTGCGGCAACACGGTCCCTGAACACCAGGGCGGTCCAGGGGGTACGACAGATGACACAAAGGTGAGCCGGATCTTGCTTGAGCCGTGCGGCACACGCTTGACACACGCACATGTGACCACAGGGGACAAAGGCCATGGTGGCTTCCCAATCCATGCACACCGAACACGTGGGTTCCGCCGAGGCCACGGCTTTGGCGGTGCGCGGTACGGGCAGCACAGGCACTTCGCGCGGCGGCAAGTTGACTGTGCACAAAATCAACTGCCAGGAACAGCCCCAAGCACCATCAAGACCACCGAGTTCCTTCCAGATCCATTTGAGTTTGAACACTGCCGTAACCTGATCATGCATCGTGATTCGCGCGGCCGCTACTCCCGCCCCCGTGCGCTGGTCAAACCAACAGTTGTTGTAGGCAGTCGGTCGTTTTAACTTGAATATGCTGTTGCGATAGGTGCTGTGCTTGGTTCGGCCCAAGTTAAGTTGTTCTTGGATGGTTTGCTCCGCACTCCGCACGAAGATTTGGAGACTGTCGGAGCCGGACAAAGACAACGTGGGATTGGATACGGGTCCACAAAAACGTGCGCCATGGGGCAGTGTGGCCGTGACACACACGGTCAACCGAGACAGGGGGTTGTAGAAAATGCGGCCGCCCCACATTTTGGACACACGGGTCAGTGACAACCCGAGGTACCACCTTTGGGCCGCAGCGCTGGTTATGGTAGGCACATCTTCTATGCGCCTGTGACGCGTCTGCGCAGACAACGCCAAACTGAGCGGTGTACTGGGTGGCTCAGAAGCCATGGCGTCTTCTGCCATCACAATGGATTTGTTTCTGACGTTGTACGTTTTATTTTTTTTTGCTCGGTTCGGGTTGCACGCCACGAGTCTGCATGCATCCAGGCCAAGTCTGGGTGTTTGTGGGTAGCCCCTTGTTTCGAATGAGGGCATAGCACCGTACGCCACCCCTCCTTCTCCTATGCCAACGAGCATCGTGATCAGTCCGTTTTGGGTCGCCGTGTATTCGCTGTCGGTGTGTGGCTATGCCGCGTGTACCTGGATTCTGTTGGGCGACACCACGGACACCGTTAACGCCTGTGGTGGCCTTTGGTGGTGGTGCTTGGTGTCTTCGGTGACTTTCATTTTGCGTGTCATGTTCATCGTGGTGCATTACTCGATTACGCCCGTGCACTTGCACAAACTTGACGCGGCTGTGCCGTCGGTGATTTTCGTGTGGGGTCTGATCATCACCACTGAGTTGTTGCCACGCACAGTGTCGTGGAACAACCAATCGGACACATGCCACACGTTTTACGAACAAAATGCATCGAGTTTGCTGGTGTATTACAAAGCCGTGCTGTGGATTTTGGCGACCTGTCTGGCTTTGGCCATCACCTACCAGCCTTTTGAACTGGTGTTGGTGTAAACCCACCGTTGCAGAAACCAAGTTTGTCTCTTTGAATACATTCCTGAGTTTGACATTGTGCCGCAAGATGACGCAAGTTGATGAATGGACGCTAGCACAAGCCTTGTTGGCACAAGATTTGCCGAGTGAAGACGAGGTTGAAGACAAGGTTGAAGACGAGGCCGAACACGGCGCCCCACCACTGGACTATGCTTGCACGTGGCCTGGGTGCTGCCGTCGGTTTGCGTCCAGTGCCAATTGTGCCCAGCATTACCGTATGCACACGGACGATCTGGCCTATGCCTGCATGTGGCCGGGTTGTGGCAAGCGGTTTCGAACTGCAACGTACTTGAAGCGTCATGTGCAAAGCCATGTCTGCCACTCTACCCCCGCCACCCTGTTCGAACCAAGGGCCCAAACAACACCCGTGCCTGCACTGGTGTTGCAACAACGCGTGCCCATGGATGCACCCCCGTGCGACACGATGTGTATGAATGAATGAATCATGGAAACCCTGTTTTATGTTGGTTCACCGTCGCCATCGCCCTGTTTCCAGTACAGCGTCGTCCCAGAACCAGTGTGGCACCTCAACTTGAGCGCCGTTCAAAGTCATGGCGGTGTACCTGGCCGCCCAGTAGTTTTGTTCGCATTCGAAGTGGTCCGGTGCCTTGATGTAGCCGTTGTCCTTGATGTACCATCCGATCTGGGTGGCACGCACCCACCGCTCGCGCAATTGTTCGTCGGTGGCGTTCTGCGCTCGCTCCATGGTCGACGAGATGTGTGTAGGAAAAGAACCAAACGACACCGTGGCACCCGTTCTGCGTGGTCCAAAGTTCCAATCGTGGTGGGCATGGCCAATTTCAATGGTGCCAATGCACTATGGCTGTCGGATTTGCAAACTGCTTACCAAGAAGCGGGTGCCATGTCGCATTTTGATGCGGATGTGGCGGTGGTGAGGCAACTGGACAGCCGACTGCAGCCGTTGGCTTTGGTACACTTACGGGTGGTGGTGTTGGGAATGCCCCACTACTCGGCGGACGAAGTGGAGCACGCCCAGAACATGCTCATCGTCTTCACGCATCGCCTGGCCCCAGCGTCCACTTGATGCCAATACATTGGTGTGCCAGTCCTTGTTTTTCAGTGCCCCAACACCAAATGTCGTACCCGACGTTGGAGTTGGCGTCTGATCCCAATTTGTTTCGCGTGTTGACGCATTCGTCGTTGATGCAGCCGGCGTACCAGGGCATCAACTTCCCAGTGGCGGACACGTGCACGACGCGCTGTGGTTCGGATGGGTTGCCGCACTTGTTCCAACGGATGGGCCAACGCCGTGCGTGCTGTGCGGCGGCCGATGCTATGTCCCACGCTCCCTGTGCTCCAATGAGCCAGAACCCTCGGTTTCCAGGACACAATTTGCCGGCGTTCGAACAAACTCCGGTGGACAATCTGTCGGGTCACTTTTGTGGCTATGCGCGGAATGCGCGGTACGTCGGTACGCTGGGTGGGGCTGGGTACGGTTGATGGAGGTGTGCCAATACTCAGCAACCAGTTCGTCCACACCGCGCTGCGGAAACCACGTTTGCAGCAAATTGGTGTTGGCCACAATGAGCCACGAAGTTGCTGCGGGACACGGATGGGCGTCGGTGGTTACGCGGAGGGGCAGCGCGTCGTGTCCAGCCACACCAAACAAGGCACACGGTGCGTGGTTGAACTGCCGCACCATGCGACGCCAAAACGTGGGCGTGAGGTGTTGTGCCGGCACCAGGGCCAGCGGTTGGCGATTCCGGAAAAATTGCAACAGGGGCAAGAAATCGGGATGCGGCGGCACCAACACATCGGGTGGAACTTGCTCGTCCACATCGAGCATGTCACGTTGCCACAATTGAAGCGCCATTCGTTTTGTCTGTGTTTTTTCTCTCTGGTTTTTGTGAAGAAGGCCTATGGCCGCGTCGGCAATGGACCAAATCGTAGCGACCTTGGGCTTGTCGTTTGACACCCTGGATGGGTTGGCCGAGCATTTGTTGCGGGCCATCCTGGCCACGGCCCAGTGCACCAAAGGGCTGGTGGCGGGCAAGCGGTCGTTGCGCGAAGACCAGTGGTACGTGTTGGCGTTGCGGGACGCCACGCCGTTGGCGTTTCCTGAGCACCGGCTGAACAGTTTGTTTGACCCAGCGTGGGCCCATGCGACTTCGGATGCCGATCCCGATCACAGTTCCTACCACGCCCTCATCCATGTGCCCTTGGCGTGGCGGGGCAAGGTGTGTGGTGCGGTCATGCTGTCCAATACGTCGGGTTTGGACGATGTGTCCCTCCTCGCCCTGTTGAAACCTCTGGTGCCCATCGCCACGTCGAATTTGCTGGGCAGTTTTTGGTCGGCACGCGAAGCCAGTGACGCGCACCAGTTTTTCTTGGCCATGATGTCGCATGAGATCCGCACGCCCTTGTGTGGCGTCATTGGCATGTCGCGTCTGCTGCAAAGCGCCACGAACTTGACGCCAGAGCAGCGCGAATACGTCGACATCGTGTACCGCTGTGGCTTTCAATTGCTGGAGATCATCAATGACATTCTGGACTACTCCAAAATGGATGCGGGCCGCATGCAACTGGAGCAAACGCCCTTTGGGGTGCGCGACGCAGTGCACGAGGCCTTGGAAGTGGTGGGTTTGCGGGCCCAAGAACACAACCTTGCGATCAAATTGGATTTGCAGGCCGATGTGCCTGAATTTGTGCTGGGCGACCGGAAGCGCTACCGCCAGGTCCTCATCAATCTGTTGACCAATGCGATCAAGTTTACGGAACAGGGCCAGGTGATATGCCGTGTGAGGTACGACGCAACCCAAGGCCACTTGGTGACGGAAGTCGAAGACACGGGCATCGGCATTGACGCCGCCGACTTCCAGCGCATCTTTCAGACGTTTGTTCAAATCAAAGGCACCGCGTTGGAGGCGTCCGAAGGCACAGGACTGGGGTTGGCCATATGCAAACGACTGGTTGAACTGATGAACGGACAGATCGGAGTCAAGGAGAGTAAAGTGGGTGTGGGCACATGTATGGCTTTCCGACTGCCCTTGCCACGCACCGACGCTTTGGATGAACAGGCCTTGCAAGCGTTGTCCCGGCTGTTGTCCCAACGTACCGTTTTGATTTTGGACGGCAACGTGTCCCGTCGCATCCGGCTTTCGGAGATGTTGATGCGGCTGGGTGCACGGTTGTTGGCGTGCAGTACGGTTGAAGAAGGGCAGTTGTATGTGCGCAACACGGCAGTGGATGTTGTTGTGGTGGATCCCCAGTTGGGGCCGTTTTGTCCCCCCGGATCTGTGGTCATCCGTTTGGTCGATGGTCTGGCCACAGGTTCGGAACTGGCGGTGACAGCAGCCTTGCACCAGTCTTTGGTGACATCTCCGGCCCAGGAACCGCGTGCTACGGTAACCAACTCATCAGCCACCGCCACCGAAGCCCATACCGATGTCAAGATCCTGGTGGTCGAAGACAACGACACCAACATGCGCGTGGCGGTTGAAACGCTGCGGCAACTGGGGTATGCCCCAGGAACAGTGCACACGGCTGCCAATGGCATACTGGCGGTGCATGCGTGCCAGCGCACTGTCTTTGACGTGATTCTCATGGACTTGAAGATGCCTGTGATGGACGGATTCCAAGCCACGCGCTTGATTTTGGAGCACTACACGCGCAGTCGCAAAGTCGCCCCGACTGTAATTGCCATGACAGCCTTTGTGATGGGCAGCGAGCGGGACCAGTGCAAGCAAGCCGGCATGAAGGGCTTTCTGCCCAAGCCTCTGTTGATGCAAGACTTGCAAGCCATGTTGGATGTGGTGTGGAAACGACGCAAACTGACGCGTCCGGCTGCCACATCCATTACGGACGCCGGCGTACGTGGTTACTCCGTGCCACGCCGCGGCACGCCAAGCACACCACGGTGAGGTCGTCGCCTACGAATGAAAAACCCGCTGTTGGAAGGCGCAAAGCCATGGCGTGGCGCTTCGTGCCGCGGCATCTACGCCGTCGCGTCCGTGTGTTTCGTGATGTGGCGTTGCCACAAACTTGGACGGGAGTAACCACTTCATTCGCTTGCAACAACATGTTTGCCACGGATAATGTCTTGGTGGTGTTGGGTCCACACGAGACCTTGTATGTGTTGGATGCGACCACGTTGAGCGTTCTCGCCAGCATTCCTGACTTTGGCACCACGCTGGATCACGTGTCGGTGTCACGGGATGGAAGTAGACTGCTCATCGTCGACTCTTCTTTGCATCGCGTGGAGGTGTGTGACTTGCGTGGCACAACGGTGTACGCCTTGCAAGCCCGGGGCTCGGGCGAGGGCCAATTCTTGTTTCCAGAACATGCGTCGGCCAGTGACACCGAACTGTTTGTGGCCGACACGTGCAATTGCCGGGTGCAAGTCTTTCGGTTGGCCGACGGGCTGTATTTGCGTCAGTGGCGTGTGCACCTGAGTCCACATGACGGCGTCTTCCTGTCGTTTTTGCACGTGTGTTCGAATGGTGACGTGCTGGTGGCACACAGCAATGGGAGCCGGTGTGGCTTGCGGGTGTATGCACCCGATGGAGCGTGCAAGATGAAACGGTGGGTTTTTACGAGCACGTGGTTTCGCCGGCCGGTGGTGTTGGACGGCGTCATTTTGGTGCCTGATGAAGGTCGGGTGGTCCTGGTGCGCCAATCGGACGGCTGTCTTTTGGACTCCAGT